>JBGAHY010000048.1:0-17121 GCA_044225925.1 Allosphingosinicella sp. | reverse complement strand
ATCAACGTCAGCCAGCTCGGCACGAGCAATGGCGAGGTCCGGTTCCTCGTCGACAATCCTGCGCAATTCGACGCCGCAACCCAGATTGCGCGGCGCCAGATCGGCCAGGCTGCCAATTTCGGCGGCGCCGACTGGACGGTCTCGGTCGCCGACGGCCGGCAGGTCACCATGCGTCAGACCGACGCCGGCGTGAATGACGGCATCCGCCAGGCGATGGAGGTGGCGCGCGACGTCATCGACCGCCGCATCAACGCGCTCGGTACGCTGGAGCCGACCATCATCACCCAGGGCGCCAACCGAATCCTGGTGCAGGTGCCCGGGATGCAGAATCCTGAGGCCCTGAAGCAGCTGATCGGCCGCACCGCGCGGCTGGAGTTCAAGCTGGTCGAGGTTGACGGGCCCGTCCCCTGCAACACGCCGCGCCGCCCCGGCATCCAGTTCCTCCCGGCGGACGATCTGCAGGGCCAGTGCATGGGCGTGGTGAGCCGGGCGATAATCAATGGCGAGCAGATCGCCGACGCCAACCAGAATTATGACGACCAGAACCGGGTCGCGGTGCAGCTCCGCTTCAACGTCCAGGGCAGCCAGCGCTTCGCCCAGGTGACGCAGGCCAATGTGCACCGGCGCTTCGCCATCATCCTCGACAACCGGATCCTCTCCGCGCCCGTGATCAACGAGCCCATTCTCGGCGGCACCGCGTCCATCGCCGGCAGCTTCACGGTGGAGAGCGCAAACGCGCTCGCCATCTCGCTGCGCTCCGGCCGCCTGCCGGTCGAGCTGCACGTTGTCGACGAGCGAAGCGTCAGCGCCGAGCTCGGCGCCGATTCGATCCGCAGCGGCGTGATCGCCTCGATCGCCTCGGTCGGGATCGTGATCCTGTTCATGCTGATCACTTACGGCCGGTTCGGCGTCTATACGACGATCGGCCTGATCCTGAACGGCCTGATGATCATCGGCATCATGGGCCTGTTCAAGGCGACCTTGACCCTGCCGGGCATTGCCGGCTTCGTGCTGACGATCGGCGCTGCGGTGGACGCCAACGTGCTGATCAACGAGCGTATCCGGGAGGAGCAAAGGCGCGGACGCCGGCTCTACGATGCGCTCGAATCGGGCTATCGCGAAGCCTCGACCGCCATTTTCGACGCGAACGTGACCAACGTGATCGCGGCGGTGCTGATGTTCTATTTCGGCTCCGGCCCGATCCGCGGCTTCGCGGTCGTGCTGATGATCGGCATCGTCACCTCGGTGTTCACCGCGGTCAATGTGACCCGCATGCTCGTCGCCCTCTGGGTCCGCAAGGCGCGGCCCAAAGAACTGCATATTTGAGGAGCGCGCGATGCGCCTGTTGAAGCTCGTCCCCGACAACACCAACCTGCAGTTCATGCGGTATCGGAATATCGCGCTGATCATCTCGATCATCGTGACCGTCGCCGCCATCACCCTGGTCGCGACGCGCGGCCTCAATTTCGGTGTCGACTTCGTCGGCGGGCAGAGCGTGCGCGTCGCCTTCGTGCAGGCGCCCCCGATCGCGCAGCTGCGCGAGCAGATCGATTCGCTGGGGGTCGGCGATGCCGATATCCAGGAGAGCCGGCAGAGTGCCGTGCAACAGGCCGCCGCCGGCAATGCCGGCCAGGCCAATCTCGTCGAATATACGATCAAGCTGCCGGTCGCGCAGGGCGACGACGCCGCGACCGCCGCCGCCGCGGGGCGGGTCCGGACCATGATCGAAGCCACCTATCGCGGCAATGCGACGGTGCGTTCGGTCGACACCGTGTCCGGCAAGGTCTCTGGCGAATTGCTCCGCTCGGGCGCCTGGGCAATCGGGCTCGCGATGCTCGGCATCGCCATTTTCATCTGGATGCGCTTCGAATGGCAGTTCGGGGTCGGCGCGCTGGTCACGCTCTTCCACGACGTCTGCATGACGCTGGGCTTCTTCTCGTTGACCCGGCTGGAGTTCGACCTGGACGTGGTCGCCGCGATCCTCACCATTGTCGGCTATTCGCTGAACGACACGGTGGTGATCTACGACCGCATCCGGGAGAATCTGCGGAAATACCGCAAGATGGAAATTCTCGAGATGCTCGATCTCTCGCTGAACGAGACGCTGTCGCGCACGATGGTGACCTCCATCTCGATCCTGCTCGCGCTCGGCGCTTTGCTGCTGCTGGGGCCGCAGGTCATTTTCGGCCTGACCATCGCGATCTTCATCGGCATCTTCGTGGGCACCTATTCGTCCATCTACATTTCCTCGCCGATCCTGGTCTGGCTAGGGGTGAAGACGTCGAGCTTCCTGCCGGCGCGCGAGAAAGGCGGCGGTCCCGCCGGCCCACGCAACGAACGCGGCCCGCGTGAGCGGCCGGCCGATGACGGCGCCGTGGTTTGAAGGCTGAACGGACGCCGGCGGGCTACGGGCCGCTCGTCCAGGGCTTTGCCGGCCGCGCCTTCCGGGTGAGCGGCGCTACCTATGACGCGGTGCTGCTGACGCCCGAGGCGGCGATGGGCTGGATAGCACCAGCGTTGGACGCGCTCACCGAAGCCGAACTTGCGCCGCTGCTGGCCGTCAGCCCGCCGCCGGAGTTCATCCTGCTCGGCACAGGTCCGGCGCTGCAGCGCCCGCCTCCCGCTCTGGTCGCGGCGCTCGATGCGGGGGGGATCGGCGTGGAGGCGATGGACAGCCGCGCCGCCGCCCGTACCTGGGGCCTGCTCCGTGGTGAGGGCCGCTGGATTGCTGCGGCCTTGCTACCGCTCTAGCGAACCAGCCTGCTCAAATGCGCGGCCAGCTCCGCGCCGTTCCGCTCCCAGTTGAACCGAAGGGCGCCCTCGCGCACCGCTTCCTGCGCGGGCGGGTCGGCGAGAATCGCGTTCACCGCCGCGGCGATGGCGGCGGGGTCGCGCGGGACAAGGCGGCCAAAAGCCGGCCGGTCGATCACTTCGGGCGCGCCGCCCACGTCGGTCGTGACCACCGGCGTGCCGCAGGCCAAAGCCTCCACCCACACATTGGCGAGCCCCTCCGAAATCGTCGGCAGCACCATCACATCAGCCGCCGCGAGCAGCCCGGGCAACTCCGCATGCGGACGCACGCCGAGAAAGCGGACCGGCAGGGCTTTGGCCAGAGCTTCGAACCGCGCGCGGTCGGGTCCGTCGCCGGCGAGGATCAGGGTCGCGCCGGGGATCTCCTTCAGCGCTTCGATGGCGAGGTCCTGCCCCTTGCGCACCGAGAGGCCGCCGGCCGTGACCAGCAATGGCCCGGCGACGCCGAGCGCGGTCTTGGCCGCAGCGCGGTCCACGGGCCTGAAGGCCTCGAGATCGAGGCCGGTATGATGGACGCGGATCGCCTCGGCCGACATGCCGAGCGCGATCATGTCCTCGCGGATCGCGCCGGAGACGGCCAGCAAGCCGTCCGCCTTCCGTCCCGCCGCCAGGATCTGCGGGCCGGTGTCCGGGCGAATACCCCAGACGTGGATGTCGCTGCCCCGGGCCTTAATGGAGAACGGAACACCCAGCGCCTCTGACAACTGCAGCGCAGCGGGGCCGTCCGGCCAGAAAAACTCCGCGTCGATCACATCGAAGGGGAAATCGGCGCGGATTTCCCGCAGGACGGGCAGTAGCGCCGCCGCCATCCGCCGCGCGGTGCCGGCCGTGCCGAATTTCGGCCAGACGCGGTAGCGCGGCCGATGGACCCTAAGGCCGTTCCAGTCCTCGCAAAGCGGAAGGCCCCGGAGCGGCACATAATGGGGATGGAGCGACAGCGGCCAGGCCGGCAGCCCGACCGGCGCCACCACCCGGACCTCGACATCCGGGCGCGCCGCCAGCGCCTGCGTCTGGCGCTCGACGAACACGCCAAGCGTCGGCCTGAGGCCGTTCGGGAAAAGGGTCGCGAGAGTCAGCACGCGCAGCATGAAAATGGCGCTAGCAGAAAGCGGTGGGAGGAGGGTTAATTGCCCCTGCCATTAAACTGCCGTTCATCCGCGCGGCGCTTTCTGGCGATGCCGCTTGGCCTATGCCAAACCCTCCGCTAAGAAGCCCGCCATGTTGAAGCTTTCCCGCCCGCTGATCCTCGCGCTCGCCGCCTCGTCCGTCCTGCTTTCCGGCTGCGCCATGCTTGGCCTGGGCCGCCGTCACGGCGCCGATACCCGCTATGTCGCCCGCGACGTCAACACGCTCTACAATGCCGGCTACGACCGGATGCGGCAGCGTGGCTATGCGCAGGCGGCCCTGATTTTCGATGAGGTCGAACGCCAGCATCCCTATTCGGTCTGGGCCCGGCGCGCGCAGCTGATGAGCGCGTTCAACTATTACGCGTCCAACGATTATACCAAGGCGATCGATTCCGCCCGGCGCTTCCTCTCCATCCACCCCGGCAACCGCGACGCGCCCTATGCGCTCTACCTGATCGCGCTTTCTTATTATGAGCGGATCAGCGACGTCACCCGGGATCAGGCGATCACCCGCCAGGCGCTCGAATCGCTCGGCGAGCTGGTGCGACGCTATCCGGACACGGCCTATGCCGCCGATGCCAGGGTGAAGATCGACCTGGTGCGCGATCACCTCGCGGGCAAGGAGATGGAGATCGGCCGCTTCTACCAGCGCCGGCGGCAGTGGCTCGCCGCGGTCATCCGTTTCCGCACCGTGGTCGACGATTACCAGACGACCAGCCATGCGCCGGAAGCGCTGATGCGGCTGACCGAATCCTATCTTGCGCTCGGCGTTCCCGATCAGGCGGAGCGCACCGCCGCGGTACTCGGGGCCAATTACCCGCAAACCTATTGGTACCGCCGCGCCTATGAGCTGATGCAGCGCCATCCCGTCCCGGCGGCGGCGCCCGCGGCGGCGGCGCAGGGCACGCGCTAGTTTTCGTCATTCCAGCGTAAGCTGGAATCTCTTTGCCCCAAAGTAAGTGAGATTCCCGCTTGCGCGGGAATGACGTAATGGGGTGTCGATGCCTGACTCGACCTCCATATGCTGACCCAGCTCTCGATCCGCGATGTCGTGTTGATCGACCTGCTCGAGCTCGATTTCGGGCCGGGCCTCGGCGTGCTGACCGGCGAGACCGGGGCGGGCAAATCGATCCTGCTGGACGCGCTCGGCCTCGCGCTCGGCATGCGGGCGGACAGCGCCTTGGTCCGCGCCGGCCAGAGCCAGGCGGCGGTCAGCGTGTCCTTCGAAGTCGCGGCGGATCACCCGGCTTTGGCGATGCTCGACGACAATGACCTGGCGCGGGAGCCGGGCGAGCCACTGGTGATCCGGCGGATCGTCAAGGCGGACGGCGGCAGTCGCGCCTTCGTCAACGACCAGGCGGTCTCGGCCGGCCTGCTCCGTGAGCTTGGCGCGAGCCTCGTCGAGATTCACGGCCAGCATGACGATCGCGGCCTGCTCAACCCGCGCGGGCACCGGGCCTTGCTCGACGGCTTCGGGCGGATCGATACGGCGGCCGCCGGAGCGGCCTGGGCGGGAGTGCAGGCCGCCGGCGCGCGGCTCGCCGAGGCCCGCGCCACGCATGAGGCGGCCGAGCGCGACAGGGAGTGGCTGGCCCATGCGGTCGCCGAGCTGGATCAGGCGGCGCCCGAGGCAGGCGAGGAGGAGGTGCTGGCCGGGGCGCGGGCGGCGATGCAGGCCGGCGCGCGGCTCGGCGACGAGCTGGTGGTGATCATGGCTTTGATCCAGGGCTCGGAGGGCGGGCTTGCCCAGCTCCGCCAGGCGGCGCGGCGGCTCGATCGAATCGCGCCGGAGCATGCAGCGCTCGCCGAGGCGCTCTCCGCGCTGGACCGGGCGGTGATCGAGGCGGCCGAGGGGGAGGATGCGCTGGAGAAAGCGCGGGTGGCGCTCACTTACGATCCGCAGCGGCTGGAGGAGGCGGAGGCGCGGTTGTTCGACCTCCGCGCTCTGGCCCGCAAGCACCGGGTGGAGGCGGACGCGCTGCCCGCCTTGCGTGTGGAGCTGCGCGGGAAGCTCGATGCGATCGAGGCCGGCGGCGAGCAGCTCGCCGCGCTGGACGCGGCGCTGGCGACGGCGCACGCTGCTTATGATGAGGCGGCGGCAGCGCTGACCGAAGCCCGCACCGCAGCCGCCGCGCGGCTCGACGCCGCGGTGGCGCAGGAGCTGGCGCCGCTGAAGCTCGGCGAGGCCCGGTTCCGCACTGTCCTAGGGACCGCCGAACCTGGCGTCTCCGGCAAGGACCGGGTCGAGTTCGAAGTCTCGACCAATCCCGGCGCGCCGTTCGGGCCGTTGGTGAAGATCGCCTCGGGCGGCGAACTCTCGCGCTTCATCCTCGCGCTCAAGGTCGCTTTGGCCGAGGAAGGCGGGGCGACGACGATGATCTTCGACGAGATCGACCGGGGCGTCGGCGGCGCCGTCGCCAGCGCCATAGGGGAACGCCTGCACCGGCTGGCGGCGACGGGACAGGTATTGGTCGTGACGCACAGCCCGCAGGTCGCGGCGCGCGGGGCGACGCACCTCCTGATCGAGAAGAGCCATGACGGATTGGTGACGCGGACCGGCGTGATGCAACTCGACGCCGGGCGCCGGCGCGAGGAAATCGCCCGCATGCTCTCCGGCGCAGAGATCACCGACGAGGCGCGGGCCCAGGCCGGGCGCCTGCTGGAGGCGGCATGAGCGACGAGACACCGCATCCGACCGGGCCGCGCACCGGCGCCGGGGCGACGACGCTCCGGGTGCTGCTCTGGCTGTTCGTCCTGCTCGCCGGGCTGGCGGTCGTGCTGATTCTGCCCATGATCCTGGTGTTGAATGCGGTTGGCGGCGGTCGGCCGGGCATCTGGCCGCTTTATGTCTGGGTGCCCGTCGTCTTCCTCGCCTCCGTTTATGCCGTGGTGAGCGGTCTGAGGGCGATGGCCGATCCAAGGCTCAGGACGGTCGCGGCGCTCGCCGTGCTCGCGATCATCGCTTTTTTCAGCTTCCCTCCCTTCTGGCTGCCGGAATCGTGATGGCAAAGAGATCGGCTTTGTCCTCGCATGACGGCCTCGATCTGGAGAGCTTCGTCGCCTCCATGCCCGGCGGCGAGCCGCGACCCGGCGTGTTGCTCTTCCCCAATTTCCTCGGCCTCGATCCTGTCGACGACGAGAATGCGGAGCGGCTGGTGGCGCTCGGCTACACCGCCTTTGGCTGCGATCTCTATGGCAGAGGCAATCGCGCGACGACCCGGGAGGAGGGCTTCGCGCTGATGAGCCCGCTCCGTGACGACCGGCCTTTGTTGCAGGCGCGGATGGCGCATCTCCTGGAGGTGGCGCGGCGGCAGCCGGAGGTGGACGGGACGCAAATGGCGGCGATCGGCTTCTGCTTCGGCGGCCTCTGCGTGCTCGACCTCGCCCGCACCGGCGCGGACCTGAAGGGCGTGGCGAGTTTCCACGGCCTGTTCACCCCGCCGCCCAATATCCCGGAGCCGCGGATCAGCGCCCGCGTGGCGGTCTATCATGGCTGGGAGGACGCGATCGTCCCGCCCGACCATGTGACGATGCTGGGGACGGAGCTGACCGGGGCCGGCTGCGACTGGCAGATCCATTGCTATGGCGGCGCCGTCCACGGCTTCACCCATGCGCGGGAGCCGGAGGAAGGGATTCCGGTCAATGCGTTGGCGGACAAGAGGTCGTGGAAGTCCGCGGCGGATTTCCTGGCGGAGTGTTTTGCGTGACCGAAGCAGAAGCCGCTGCCAGACTGGCGGAACTGGCGCGCGAGATCGCGCATCATAACCGGCTCTACCACGATAATGATGCGCCGGAGATTTCCGACGCGGACTATGACAAGCTAGTGCGCGAGAACAACGCGCTGGAGGCCGAATTCCCGCATCTGGTGCGGGAGGACAGCCCCTCCAAGGTGGTCGGCGCGACCCCGACCGGAGCGCTCGCCAAGGTCGCCCATGCCCAGCCGATGCTCAGCCTCGACAACGCCTTTTCGGACGAGGAAGTGGCGGATTTCGTGGGGCGGGTGCGGCGCTTCCTGAAGCTCGACGACGAGGAGCCGGTGGCGCTTACGGCGGAGCAGAAGATCGACGGCCTGTCCTGCTCGTTGCGCTACGAGGGCCGCAAGCTGGTGCGGGCACTGACCCGGGGTGACGGCCGGGTTGGCGAGGACGTGACGCCCAACGTGCTGACCATCGGCGACGTCCCCCGCATATTGCCCGACACGGCGCCGGACCTGTTCGAGGTGCGTGGCGAAATCTACATGGAGAAGCAGGCCTTCGCGGCGCTCAACGCCCGTTTGCTCGCCGAGGCCGCGGCGGCGGGCGACGCGAGCAAGGCCCGGCAATTCGCGAATCCGCGCAATGCCGCCGCTGGCTCGCTGCGCCAGAAGGACGCGGCGGTGACCGCGTCGCGGCCGCTGCGCTTCTTCGCCCATGGCTGGGGCGAGGCGAGCGCGGTGCCGGGCGACACTTTGGTGCAGATCATGGCGGCGATCCACGGCTGGGGCTTTCCGCTCGCCAGCACGATCGTGCGGCTGGACCTGGAAGGGGCGCTCGCTTTCTATCGCGCGACCGGCAGGGCGCGCGCCGACCTGCCCTACGATATCGACGGCGTGGTCTATAAGATCGATCGGCTCGACTGGCAGCGCCGGCTCGGCCAGGTCGGGCGCGCGCCGCGCTGGGCGCTGGCGCACAAATTCCCGGCCGAGCGCGCCGAGACGCGGCTCAACGCGATCGACATCCAGGTTGGGCGCACCGGCAAGCTGACCCCGGTTGCGCGGCTGGAGCCGGTGACGGTCGGCGGCGTCGTCGTGACCAATGCGACTCTGCACAATCGCGACGAGATCGCGCGCCTGGGCGCCCGGCCCGGCGACCGTGTCGTCGTCCAGCGCGCCGGCGATGTCATCCCGCAGATCGTCGAGGTGCTGACCCTCGGCGAGGAGCGCCCGGCCTTCATCTTCCCGGACCATTGCCCCGAGTGCCAGAGCGAGGCGGTCGCGGAGGAAGGTGAGATCGACGTGCGCTGCACCGGCGGCCTGATCTGCCCCGCCCAGCGTTTCGAACGGCTTCGCCATTTCGTGAGCCGCGGCGCGCTCGACATAGAAGGGCTCGGCGAAAAGAGCCTGGCCGAGTTCCTCGAGCTTGGCTGGCTGAAGGAGCCCGCGGACATTTTCCGCCTGCATGATCATCGCGACGCGCTGGTCGGGCGCGAGGGCTGGCAGGCCAAGTCGGTGGACGCCTTGTTCGCGGCGATCGAGGCCAAGCGGCAGCCGGATGCCGCACGATTGCTGTTCGGGCTCGGCATCCGTCATGTCGGCAGCGTCACCGCGCGCGACCTGATGAAGGCGTTCGGCTCGCTGCCGCGGCTGCGCGCGCTGGCTGAGGCGGCGCGCGGTGGAGACGAAGACGCACTGCAGGAACTGACCCTGATCGATGGCGTCGGGCCGACCGTGGTGCGGGCGCTTGGCGACTTCTTCCATGAGCCGCACAATGTCACCGCCTGGGAGGATCTGCTCGGCGAGGTCGCGCCGCCGCCTTTCGTCGTCGAAACGCGGGACTCGCCCGTCACCGGCAAGACGGTGGTGTTCACGGGCAGCCTCGAAGCCATCTCCCGCGACGAGGCCAAGGCGCAGGCGGAGAAGCTCGGCGCCAAGGCGGCCGGCTCGGTCTCCGCCAAGACCGACCTCGTCGTGGCGGGGCCGGGGGCGGGCTCGAAGCTGAAGAAAGCCGCGGAGCTCGGCATCCAGGTGATCGACGAAGCCGAATGGCTGCGGATCGTGGCGGAGGCGGGCGGCTGACGTCCCGGAGTGCATGCGTTTCCCGGCCAGTCATGCTATGCCCCTCCCGACAAAAGGGAGAGTTGCCATGCGTAAACTGGCCTTCGTTCCTTTGGCTCTGCTCTGCATCGGCGCGGCACCGCAGCCCGAGCGGCCCGCGCCCGCCCAGAGCGCACCCGAGCTCAATCCACATTCGTTCGACCGGATGAACGCCATGCCGGCGCGGCCCGACTGCGTCTCCATCCCGCGGCAGGTGGCCGGCGAGGACCGGCGCTATGACGGGACGCGGCTGGACCGGCAGCCGCCGGGCCGGCTGATCCTCGCCGTCGACCGGCAGGTCAATGGCTGCCGTGAGGTGACCTTCGCCAACGGGCAGCAGCGCTCGGCCCGCCCGCTCTTCCCGACCAAATAAGGCTCAGCGCCAGCCGGTCGCCTTGCGCTTGCGCAAGGTAAGCGTCGGCCAGTCGCCGCGCACGATCTGCGTGCCGGCCATCATCCCCTGGCGGCGATAGGCGGCGGTGACCGCCTCCGCCTGCGTATCGAGCAGGCCGGCGAGGATCAGCCGTCCGCCCGGCATCAGCGCGCCCGCCAGAGCCGGTGCCAGCTCGATCAGGGGACCGGCGAGAATGTTGGCGATGATCAGGTCGTAGGGCGCACGGGCTTCCAGGCGGGGATGGTCCAGGCCCGGCGCAACGGCCAGTTCCAGCTGCGCAGGCCCGCGGCCGAGCTTCACCCCGTTGATCCGCGCATTCTCTTCGGCAACCTCGATCGAGACGGGATCGATGTCCGAGGCGATGGCGCGCGCGGTGGGCCAGAGGTGCATGGCGGCGAAGGCGAGCAGGCCGGTGCCGGTCCCGACATCGGCTATGTCCGAGAAACGGGCGCCGGTCGCCTTGAGCCGGTCCAGCGCGAGCAGACAGCCGCTAGTCGTCTCGTGCTGGCCGGTCCCGAAGGCGCGGCCGGCGTCGATCTCGAAGGCCACCGCATTGGCGGGGGTCTCGTCGCGATGGGCGGGGGTGTGCACGAAGAAGCGGCCGGCGCGGATCGGCTCCAGCCCGGCTTGGGAGAGCGTCACCCAGTCCTGGTCGCCCAGCGCCTCGACGATCGGCGCCGCCCCCTTTGCGCTGGGCACGAGGCTCAGCAGCATGGCGATGTCGTCGGGGCCCGGCTCCGCGTCGAAATAAGCGTCCATTCGCCAGTCGTTCGGCCGGTCAGGGTCGGGCTCGCTGGTCATCAGCACCGGCGGCGAGTCCAGCAAAGCCAGCTGCGCAATATCGCCCGCCAGCGTCTCCGCCTCCGCCTTGGTGCAGGGCAGGGTCACCTTCCATGAGTCGTTTGTTGTCGCGCCGCCGGACGGAAAACCGGTCCCCACTTTTCCTGGCGGTCGCTTAGCGGACAAAGCTCGCCCCGTTCACGTCGATCACCGAGCCGGTCGCCGAGGGTGGCGCCTCGGTGGCAAGCCAGCGCACGGTTTCCGCGACTTCGTCGACGCTCGCCGGCCGGCCGATCGGCAGGTCGCCAAGCGAGGCGATGCCGCCGCGGCTTTCCAGATACTCCTCGACCATGCCGGTGACGGTGAAGCCCGGCGTCACGGTGTAAGCGTAGATGCCCTGGCCGGCATAAGCGCGGGCGATGCTCTTGGTCATCGCCACCATGCCGCCCTTGGACGCGGCATAATGCCAGTGATCGGGGCTGTCGCCGCGATAGGCGGCGCGGCTGGCGACGTTGACGATGCGCCCGCCGCCCTTGGCCTTGAAGTGGAGCACGGCGAGGCGGCACAGTTCCGCCGCGGCGACGAGATTGACCTGCTGCGTACGCTGCCAGCGGTCGGTCCAGTCCGGCGCGTCCAGCGGCGCCTCCTCGAAAATGCCGGCATTGTTGACCAGCACGTCGATCCGCCCGTCGAGCCGCTCCAGCGCCTCGTTCCACAGCCCCTCGGTGACGCCCGGCACGGCGAGGTCCGCCGCGATCCGCCCGTTGCCGCCTTGAGTGGAGTGGCCCACGGCTTTGTGGCCGTCGAGTGCTGCGAGAATGGCGCCGCCGATGCCGCGGCTGGCGCCGGTGACGAGGATGTGGAGAGGCTGGGTCATGCGCTGCGGATAGAGCGCAGCTTCCCGTCATTCCAGCGAAAGCTGGAATCCCAGTTCTTCTCTTTGGCTCATTGAAGGCAGGGAGATTCCAGCTTTCGCTGGAATGACGATGCTAGGCGGCGAAGCTCTGGACGAAGCGGCCGGCGCTGACCTTGAACTTGGCCATCTCCGCGTCGACCTCGGCGAAGCTCTGCTCCACCTCGTCGATCTCGCTGGCGACATTCTCGGTGTCGTGCCGGATCGCGGCGATGGTCGAGGACATGGAATCGGCGGCGAGCGCCGTCTCGTCCACCGCGGCGGTGATCATCGTCACCGTCTGGGCCTGCATCTCCATCGCCTTGCGGATGCGGTCGGCGCTGACCTGCACCTCCTCGACCGTCGACTGGATCGAGTCATTGGCTTCCACCGTCTGTTTCGTGGCGGACTGGATGGCGGAGATTTTGGCGGTGATGTCGTCGGTCGCGCGGGCGGTCTGGCTGGCGAGGCTCTTCACCTCCTGCGCGACCACCGCGAAGCCGCGGCCGGCATCGCCGGCGCGGGCGGCCTCGATCGTCGCGTTGAGCGCGAGCAGATTGGTCTGGCCGGCAATGTCGCGGATCAGGCCGAGGATCGACTCGATCGCCTCGACCTGCGCGGAGAGGGCCTTGGAGACCTCGACCGCCTTGGAGCTCTGCGTGCCGGCGCGGGTGGCGACGTCGGCGGCGACCTCGACCTCGGAACGGGCCTCCTCGATCGCCATGATCAGGCCGGCGGCGGTCTGCGCGGCCTCGCGCATTGCCACGGCGGATTGCTCGGCGGCGGCGGCGACCTCGCCGGTCTTGCCCAGCATGCCGCGGGCGGCGGCGCTGGCGTCCGCCGCCTGGGCGCGGACCTTGCGGCTGCCGCTCGAGGCATGTTCGACGACGCTCATGATCTCCTTGTTGAAGTCGGCGCCCTGGGCCCCGCGCCGCTCCTGCTCGGCCTTGCGGCGCAGCAGGTCGTAATGGGCGGCGAAGACGTCGACCTCGAGTACGGTGCAGCGGGTCAGTGCGCGGCCGAGCCGGGCAAGTTTCTCGGGATCGTCGACAAGCGCGCGGACGAGCAGGTCATGCGCCTGCTGCGCCCCCGCGGCGATGCCGGCGAACAGGGTGGTGAGAGAGACATTTGCCTCGGCGGCGCTGGCGACATAGTCGCCTGCCGTCCCGACCCAGGCCGGATCGTCCAGCCGGGCATATTTCGCCTCGATATAGGGGGTGATGCGGCGGGTGAGTTCGTCCAGCTTTTCCGGGCCGATCTCGCGCCCACCCTCGCCGGCCTGCGCATATTGCACCCAGAACTGGCGTGCGATGACGCTGGCGTCGTGACCGATCACCGCCCAGATCTCGCGCGTCGCGCCGACCAGATCCTCGTCCTGGCCGAACAGGCTGATCCGCCCCTCGAGCCGGACCTCGTTTCCGCTCCCCGCTGCACCCGTCATCCGAACACGCCCTTTCGCACCAAAATCGTTCAGAGCGGAGGTAGGGCGAGAGTGGTTAAGATGGCGTTAGCCAAAAGGTGCGGCGGACACTGTTGAGTGGCCCTTGCAACCTCCGTCGCCAAGCCTAAAAGCGGGACGCACCAGCAGGGGAAGGTTGGTTCCGATGCATCGAAATCCGGCGCGGCCCATGTCGCCCCATCTCACCATCTGGAAATGGGGGCCGCATATGGCGGTCTCGATCCTGCACCGGATCACCGGCGTCGGCGTCGGCCTGCTCGGCGGGGCGATGTTCACGTGGTGGCTGGTGGCGCTGGCGAGCGGGCCCGAGGCCTATGCGACGTTCGTCGGCTGGGCGACCTGGACGCCGATGCTGGTCATCTGGATCGGCCTGACCTGGGCGGCCTTCCAGCACACGCTGTCGGGGCTCAGGCATTTCGTGCTCGATATCGGCGCCGGCTACGAGCTGAAGACCAACAAATTCTGGTCGGTGATGGTGATCGCCGGGGCGATCCTGCTCACTGTGGCGGTCTGGATCTGGATCTACCTCAGGAATTTCGCATGACGATGGAAACCCCAGGCATGAGAACCTCTCTGGGCCGGGTGCGCGGGCTCGGCTCGGCGCGGTCCGGCGCGACCCATTGGTGGCATGAGCGGCTGACCTCGGTCTCGACCCTGATCCTGCTCGTCTGGTTCTTCGTCTCCTTGGTCCGGCTGCCCGATCTCAGCTACGCGACGGTGACGCAGTGGCTGGCCAAGCCGCTCGCGGCGGTGCCGATGCTGCTGCTGATCCTCTCCGTCTTCTGGCACCTCGCCTCGGGGCTGCGGGTGGTCGTCGAGGATTATGTGCATGAGGAAGGCGGCAAGCTCTTCTGGTTGGTCGCGATCAATTTCGCCTGCCTGTTCGCCGCGGCGCTGAGCATCTTCGCGGTGCTCCGCATCGCCTTCGGAGGCGGCGCATGAGCGACACCTCCGCCTACAAGATCATCGACCATGATTATGACGTGGTCGTCGTCGGCGCCGGCGGCTCCGGGCTGCGCGCGACGATGGGCGCGGCGCAGGGCGGGCTGAAGACCGCGAACATCACCAAGGTCTTCCCGACCCGCTCGCACACGGTGGCGGCGCAGGGCGGGGTGGCGGCCAGCCTCGGCAATATGGGGCCGGACCACTGGACCTGGCACATGTACGACACCGTCAAGGGCTCCGACTGGCTCGGCGACCAGGACGCGATCGAATATATGGTCCGCGAGGCCCCGGCGGCGGTCTACGAGCTGGAGCATGCCGGCGTGCCGTTCAGCCGCACGAGCGAGGGCAAGATCTACCAGCGCGCCTTTGGCGGGATGATGCAGAATATGGGCGAGGGGCCGCCGGCGCAGCGCACCTGCGCCGCCGCGGACCGCACGGGCCATGCCATGCTGCACGCGCTCTACCAGCAGAGCCTGAAATATGACGCGGACTTCTTCATCGAATATTTCGCGCTGGACCTGATCATGGAGGACGGCGCCTGCCGTGGCGTCGTCGCGCTCTGCCTGGAGGACGGGAGCATTCACCGCTTCCGCAGCCATGCCGTGGTGCTCGCGACCGGCGGTTATGGCCGCTGCTATTTCACCGCGACGTCGGCGCATACCTGCACCGGCGATGGCGGCGGGATGGTGCTGCGCGCGGGCCTGCCGCTGCAGGACATGGAGTTCGTCCAGTTCCACCCGACCGGCATTTACGGCGCCGGCGTGCTGATCACCGAGGGCGCGCGGGGCGAGGGCGGTTACCTCACCAACTCGGAGGGCGAGCGCTTCATGGAGCGCTACGCGCCGAGCGCGAAGGACCTTGCCAGCCGCGACGTCGTCTCGCGCTCGATGGCGATGGAGATGCGCGAAGGCCGCGGGGTCGGCCCGCACAAGGACTATATTTTCCTGCACCTGGACCATATCGCCCCGGAGATTCTGGCCGAGCGCCTCCCGGGCATCACGGAATCGGGCAAGGTGTTCGCGGGCGTGGACCTGACCCGCCAGCCGCTGCCGGTCACGCCGACCGTCCATTACAATATGGGCGGCATCCCGACCAATTTTCATGGCGAGGCGGTGACGCTGAAGGACGGCAATCCGGACACGGTGGTGCCGGGCCTGTTCGCGGTGGGCGAGGCGGCCTGCGTCTCCGTCCATGGCGCCAACCGGCTTGGCTCGAACAGCCTGATCGATCTGGTCGTCTTCGGCCGCGCCACGGGCCTGAGGCTCAACGAGACGATCAAGCCGATGACCCCGCACAAGGCCCTGCCCGCGGACAGCGCCGACCTGGCGCTGACCCGGCTCGACCGCTTCCGCTTCGCCAAGGGCGGCTCGCCGACCGCGCAGATCCGCACCGAGATGCAGCGCAACATGCAGACCCATTGCGCCGTGTTCCGCACAGAGGAATTGATGAAGGAGGGCGTCGCCCGGCTCGCCGAGACCTACAAGCGGATGGGCGACATCGGCGTCACCGACCGCAGCCTGATCTGGAACAGCGACCTGATCGAGACGCTGGAGCTCGACAATCTGATCGCCCAGGCCAGCGTCACAATCGCCGGCGCGGTCAACCGCAAGGAAAGCCGCGGCGCCCATGCGCACGAGGATTATCCCAAGCGCGACGACAAGAACTGGATGAAGCACACCGCTTCCTGGTTCGAAGGCTGGGGCGGCCAGGGCGGCAAGGTGAAGCTCGATTACCGGCCGGTCCACGAATATACGCTCACCGACGAGATCAGCTACATCAAGCCGAAGGCGCGGGTGTACTGACGACGCCTTGACTCCCGTCGAAAGCTCGCAAGACTGAGGTCTTCGACGGCGGGAGGGGCGGACCTGTGCGGACGGGCTTGCGAGCCTTGGCGGCGTTGCTGCTGACCTTGCCGGCGGTTGCTTCGACGCAAGGCTCGACCCCCTATCAGGCGCCGGTCCATACCAGCCGCAATTCGCCGCTCTTCCTCGTCCCCGACGAGGCGACGCTGCGGATGCGGGTGGATGCCGGGATGCAGATCGAGCAGTCCCGCGATCCCGCCGTGGAGCTGGGCGAGCATCGCAAGCTGACCCGCGCGCTGGCGGCCTTGCTGCCGCAGCGGGCCGGGACGGTCGATGCCTATGTGGTCTCGATCGCGCTCGACAGCGATCCCGTCTTCGGCCGCGAGGCGCGGGTGGCGGGGACGGTGCTTGCCGCGCGCTACGGCGCGCAGGGGCGCACGATCGTGCTGGCGGGCTCGGACGGCCGCGCGCCCTCGACGCTGCCGCGCGGCTCGCCGGAGACGTTCGGCATCGCGCTGGCCCGGATCGCCGAGCTGATGAACAGACAAGAGGACGTGCTGGTCGTCTATACGAGCGGCCACGGCACCCCCTTCGGCCTCTATTATAACGACGCGGACAATGGCTATGGCGGGATCTCGCCGAACCGCCTGCACGATCTGCTGGCCGGGCTGGGCATCCGCAACCGTTTGCTGATCCTCAGCGCCTGCTTCTCCGGCGTGTTCGTGCCCCGGATGCAGGACGACAATAGCGCGATCGTCACCGCCGCCTCGGCGGACCGCTCGTCCTTCGGCTGCGTGGCGGAGAATGACTGGACCTTCTTCGGCGACGCAATGATCAACCATGCGTTGCGCAAGCCGCAGCCGCTGGCCGCCGCGTTCAACGAGGCGAACGGGCTGATTGCGAGCTGGGAGGCGCAATTCCCGGTCCGGCCCTCGCTGCCGCAGGTCAGCATCGGCGCCGGCGCGGAGCGCTGGCTTGCGGCGCTCGACCGCCGCCTGCCGGCTGCGGCGAGCCAGCCCGTGGGCCGGCCCGCCGTCGAGACCAGCCGGGCGCTGATGCACTAGCGCCAGCGCTCCTGTCAGGCCAGAGGCAGCTCGCGCTGTTCGGGATCGAAGCGGCG
>JBGAHY010000047.1:0-18207 GCA_044225925.1 Allosphingosinicella sp. | reverse complement strand
GCCGGCCGCGACGCCGCCGGCCGCAACGCCCGCCGCAACGCCCGCGCCGAGCCGGGTTCGCCCGGCGCCGGCGAGAAACCGCGCGCCAGCGCCCGCGCCGGCCCAGGCGCAACCGTCCGCGCCCCAGCCGGCCGCGCCGCTCTCGGTGCCGCCGCCCGCACCCCAGCAATAGCCGGCTGCGCGCTTAAGGCTGGCGACAGCATGGTTCCTCAAATATCATTCCGAACGACCAGAACGATCAGGCGGGGACTGTAATGCGCGTACATCTGATTGGCATGATCCTGCTCGCCTCCGCGGCGATGCCGGCCCCCCTTCAGGCCCAGCCGCGCGAGACGGTGGAGCGGCGGGTCGACCGGCTGGAGGGACAGCTCCGCGCCGTGCAGCGCCGGGTCTTCCCGAACGGCAATGTCGAGCCGGAGGTCGCGCCCCAGGGGCCGGCGCAGCCTGACGCCGGCCCCGGCGGCGACGCCGTCACCAGCCTGACCCAGCGCGTCGATGCGATGGAGACCCAGCTCCGGGTGCTGACCGGCCAGGTCGAGGAGAGCGGTCACCGCACCCAGGAACTGCAGGACGAGCTCACGCGCCTGAGGGCGGAGGTCACCGCCCGGCTCGACCGGGTCGATCCGCCGCAGGGCGCCGCGCCACCCCAGCGGACCCAGCCGCCCGCCGAGGAGCCGGCGGAAGCGCCAGCACGCCCGCCACGCCAGGCCGAGCCGCCCGCCGTCCCCGCCAGTGCGGAGGAAGCCTATAATGCCGGCTACCGATTGTGGGACCAGCATCGCTATACCGAGGCGCAGGCGGCGCTCGAGGCGGCGAATGCTCGTTATCCCACCGGCCGCTGGAGCAGCTGGACCCGCAACCTGCTCGGCCGCGCCTATCTGGACGACAACAAGCCGGCGACCGCCGCCCGCGTCCTGCTCGCCAATTACAACGAGAATCCCACCGGCGACCGCGCCGCGGACAGTCTCTTCTATCTCGGAGACGCGCTGACCCGGCTGAACCGGCGGACAGAGGCGTGCCGCGTCTATGACGAGCTGGCGCGGGTCTATCCGACCATGCGCGACCAGCTGCGGACGGGCCTGCCGCAGGCCCGCCGGGCCGCGCGCTGCTCCGCGAACTGACGCCGTTCAGCCCGTTATCCCCTTCGGCGACTGACCCAAAGCAAACGGGCTCCCCGGCAGTCGCCGGGGAGCCCGTCACTGCGTCCGGAATGAGCGGCTAGCAGCGCCGACCGCGGCCGGCCGGATCCGAATAGCTGCCGCTGTCGGAATCGGTGCAGCTGCGCCGGCGACGGCAACGCCCGTTGCCCGCCGGATCGGAATAGCGCCCGGTGTCGGAATCCGTGCAGCCGGAGCGACGGCGCGTCCGGCAGCGGCCATTACCGGCCGGATCCGAGCCGCGGCCAGTATCGCTGTCGGTGCAACCGCTGCGGCGGCGGCCGCCGCCACAGCGGCGTCCATTGCCAGCCGGATCGGAATAGCGGCCCGTATCGCTGTCGGTGCAGCCACTGCGGCGGCGACCACCGCCACAACGGCGTCCGCGACCCGCTGGATCGCTGTAGGAGCCACTGTCGGAATCGGTGCACTGGAAGGCCTCCGCCTCGGTCGGAGCAATCAGCCCGACCGTGGTGGCGGCAGCAACCGTGCCCGCAACAGTGAAAAAGAATGAACGGCGGTTCAGTGTGCGTGTCGTTTTCATCGGCGACCTCTTCCCTTTCGCCTAAGGCGGTTCGTTGCCCGCGACCCAGAGGGCGTAACAGATAATAGGGCCCGCGGAAACCGCCCGGTTCCGGAAAAATCCGGTTTGCCGCGCTTTTCCGCGCTTTTCCGAGACAGAGCAGGCATTCAGCCTCCCCGCCGAATGCAGCGGCGGCCACGCCCCGCAGGGTCGCCGCTCGATCCGCGGTCGCGGTCATTGCACTCGCCGCGCCCCCTGCCGCGCCCGGCGGCGTCCGCGCCTGGACCGCTGTCGCTATCGCTGATGCCGGTGCGCGGGCGACCGTGGCCCGCCGCGTCGGTGGAATCGCTATCGCTTTCACCGGTGCGGCAGCGGCCCCGCCCGCCGGGATCGCCATTGGTGCCGCTGTCGCCGTCGGTGCAGCCGGTGCGCGGACGGCCATAGCCGGCCGGATCGGTGGGATCGCCGTCGCTTTCGCCGGTCCGGCCGCGGCCGCGGCCCGGCGCATCCGCCTTCGCGCCGCTGTCCGAATCGGTGACCTGAAAGGCCTGTGCTTCCCCGGTGACCAGGGTCAGCGCACCGGCCGCAGCGGCACCGCCGAGCACGCGCGCCAGGAAGGATCTGCGACCGAGTCCTTGCCTCGCTTTCATCTTTCCTCTCCCAAAGCAGCCCGGCCAAGCTAGGATCGGTCCGATGAACGTTGCCTTGCCGGAACAAACCGATCGTTTTCGCGCCAATCTGCGCGCCCTGGTGGGTCCGGCGCCGGCGGCGTTCGGCATCGCGGTCTCCGGTGGGCCGGACAGCCTCGCCCTGCTCCTGCTCGCCGAAGCCGCCTTTCCCGGCCAAATCGAGGCGGCCACGGTCGATCATGGCCTGCGCCCCGAAAGCGCCGCCGAGGCCGCCTTCGTCCGCGGCCTCTGCGCGGAGCGCGGTATCGCCCATGCGACGCTGACCGGTCCGGCGATTCAGGGCAATCTCCAGGCCGGCGCCCGCGCCTTGCGCTACCGGCTGCTCGGCGACTGGGCCCGGCAGCGCGGTCTCGCCTTCCTGCTCACCGCCCATCACCAGGACGACCAGGCCGAGACCCTGCTGATGCGCCTGCAGCGCGGCGCCGGCCTCGCCGGACTGGCCGGGATTCGACCGCACGCCGAGATCGAGGGACTGGCGGTGCTCCGGCCGCTGCTCGGCTGGCGGCGCGCGGAGCTGGCGGAGATCGTCGCCGAAGCCGGGTTCACCCCCGTCGAGGACCCGAGCAATCGCGACGACCGCTTCGACCGTGCGCGGATGCGCAAACACATCGCGGACGCCGGCTGGCTCGATACGCCGTCGCTGGCCCGCAGCGCGGCGGCGCTCACTGAAGTGGAAGCGGCGCTCGACTGGACGGTCGAGCAGCTGATCGCCGAGCGGACCGAAGCGACGGCGAACGGGCTCACCTTCGACGCGCGCGACCTTCCGGCGGAACTGCGCCGTCGCGCCTTGCTTCGGCTGCTCGCCTTGCTCGTGCCTGCCGATCCTCCGCGGGGCGAGGCGGTCCAGCGCCTGCTCGCGGTGCTGGAGGCCGGCGAGACCGCTACCTTGGCCGGCGTGAAATGCGAAGGCGGCGCCGTCTGGCGGCTCTCTCCCGAGCCGCCGCGGCGCGGCAGCTAGTCACGCTTCGCCCTCACCAAGGCCTCGTCGAGCACCTGCAAGAACCGCGAGCGATCCGCCCTGGCGAAAGGCGCCGGCCCGCCGCTTATACCGTCCGCCCCGGCGCGCAGATCGGCCATGATCGCCCGCGTCGCGATCGCCGCCCCGATCGAGGCAGAAGTGAACGGCTTGCCATTGGGTGCGATCACCGCGGACGCGCCAGCCTTCAGGCAGCGATCGGCGAGCAGGATGTCGCCCGTCACCACGATTGCGCCAGGCCCCGCGCGGTCGGCGATCCAGTCGTCCGCCGCGTCGAAGGCATCGGACACCGTCACCCGCTCGATCAGCGCGTGCTCCGGCACCCGCAGCCGGGCGTTGCTGACGACGCGCACCGGCACCTCATGCCGCCAGGCGACCTTGTAGATTTCGTCCTTCACCGGACAGGCGTCGGCATCGACGAAGATGATCGGGGTCATGGCCGCACCAATAGTCGCAAAATCGGTTCGGGTTCATCTCTTCGTCGCACCCGCAGCGAGATTTGTCGCTGCGCTTGCCCAAAGCCGCGCGAAGGGCGCATGATGGCGATTGCGGAACCGGCATCGAAAGCCGGAGTTAGCCGTCCGGGTTTCCTCATGAATGACGGAGCAAGAGACATGTCCACCACTTCCACCGATGCCACCAAAGCCGGCGCCTCCGAGGGCCGCGTCAAGCGCGTCGCCAAGGCCGCGGGCAGCGCCGCGAAGACTGCGGGCGGCGCGGCCGCCAAGGGCGTAGGCGCTGCAGGCAAGGCGGCGGGCAAGGCCGCGAGCTCGGTTGCGGGCGCCGCGAAGCGCAACCCCAAGAAGGCGATCGCCATCGGCGCCGCCGTTGCCGCCGCCGGCGTCGCCGTCGCGGTGGTCGCCAAGAAGCGGAAGAAGGCCGCCGGGACCAAGGCGAAGAAGTAACAACCAGGCCCCGCAACCGGGAAATTGCCGTTCGGGCGGCGCGCCATAATGCGCGCGCCGCCTGCTAACGCGCCGTTCACCCGGGGCGCCTACATTGCGCTTCGCGCCTGAAAGCCTATTTTAGGGGGCGAAGGGAATTTATCGACCATGGCCGACGACAACCGCACCCCCCCGGGCAATGACCGCGAGCCTTCGGGCGGCGGCAACTGGATGAAGAGCCTGCTGATCTGGGCCGGCATCCTGCTTGCACTGGTGCTGGTGGTGCAGACGATGAGCGGCGGCGCGTCGCAGTCGCGCGACGCCATCGCCTATTCGGATTTCCTCACCAAGGTCGACAATGGCCAGGTGAAGCAGGTGTCGATCGGCAAGGATTCGATCGTCGGGCAGACCAACGAGGGCCAGACCTTCCGCGCCAATCTCGTTCCCGATCCGTCGCTGACCACGCGCCTGCGCGAAAAGGGCGTCCGCTTCGACGGCCAGCCGGAGGCGACCACCTCGCTCTGGATGCTGCTGCTTTACCAGTCGCTGCCCTTCCTGCTCATCCTTGGCATCGCCTTCTTCGTGATGCGCCAGATGCAGAAGAATGCGGGGTCGGGCGCGATGGGCTTCGGCCGCTCCAAGGCGAAATTGCTGACCGAGAAGCATGGCCGCGTCACCTTCGACGACGTCGCCGGCATCGACGAGGCGCGCGAGGAATTGCAGGAGATCGTCGAGTTCCTGAAGGACCCAACCAAATTCGCCCGCCTGGGCGGCAAGATCCCGAAGGGCGCGCTGCTGGTCGGCTCGCCCGGCACCGGCAAGACCCTCCTCGCCCGCGCCATTGCCGGCGAGGCGAACGTCCCCTTCTTCACCATTTCGGGCTCCGACTTCGTCGAGATGTTCGTCGGCGTCGGTGCGTCCCGGGTCAGGGACATGTTCGAGCAGGCCAAGAAGAACGCGCCCTGCATCGTCTTCATCGACGAGATCGACGCGGTCGGCCGCCATCGCGGCGCCGGCCTCGGCAACGGCAATGACGAGCGCGAGCAGACGCTGAACCAGCTGCTCGTGGAGATGGACGGCTTCGAGGCGAATGAGGGCATCATCATCATCGCCGCCACGAACCGGCCCGACGTGCTCGATCCGGCTTTGCTCCGCCCCGGCCGCTTCGACCGCCAGGTCGTGGTGCCGCGCCCGGACATCGAGGGCCGCGAGAAGATCCTTCAGGTCCATATGAAGAAAGTGCCGCTCGCGCCGGACGTCGATCCGCGCATCATCGCCCGCGGCACGCCGGGCTTCTCCGGCGCCGATCTCGCCAACCTGGTCAACGAGGCCGCCCTGTTCGCGGCGCGGCTCGGCAAGCGGCTCGTCGCGATGAGCGAGTTCGAGCATGCCAAGGACAAGGTCATGATGGGCGCCGAGCGCAAGTCCATGGTGATGACCGAGGACGAGAAGAAGATGACCGCCTATCACGAGGCGGGCCACGCGATCATCGCCGTCCACGAGCCGGCATCGGACCCGATCCACAAGGCGACGATCATCCCGCGCGGCCGCGCGCTCGGCATGGTCATGCGCCTGCCGGAGCGGGACAATTATTCCTATCACCGCGACAAGATGTACGCGAACCTGTCCGTCGCCATGGGCGGCCGCGTCGCCGAAGAGATCATCTTCGGCTATGACAAGGTGTCATCCGGCGCCTCCTCGGACATCTCCTATGCGTCGAGCCTGGCCCGCGACATGGTCACGCGCTGGGGCATGTCGGACCTGCTCGGCCCGCTCGAATATGCGGAAGCCGATGGCGAGACCTTCCTCGGCTATTCGTCGAACCGGCCGATCCGGATGTCGAACCAGACGGCGCAGCTGATCGACACCGAGATCAAGCGGATCGTCGAGGGCGCCTATGACCGCGCCAAGCAGCTCCTGTCGGACCATCTCGACGAGCTGCACAAGCTGGCCACCGCCCTGCTCGAATATGAGACGCTGACCGGCGAGGAGATCAAGAAGGCGATCAAGGGCGAGGATATCGGCCGCGGCGATCCGGCCTCGCGCCCGAGCATCGTGCCGACGACCGGCGCCTCCATCCCGTCGACGCGCCGCCCGCGCGGCGGCATTGGCGGCCCGGCGCCCCAGGGCGCCTGACCCTGCCGCCTGCTTCCGCCCTCAGCCCAGCAGGCCGAGGGCGAGCAGCAGCATGAAGAAGATCACGGTCGCGATCAGCGCCGAGGCCAGCAGGAAGAGCGTGCGCCAGGCCGCGCCGAAGCGCGACAGCGCATAGGCGCCGCGCAGCTGCCGATACATATGCGCCGGCTGCAGCACCAGCACCGCCAGGATCGCCTCTTCGCCGGGGTGAAACAGCGGCTGGCTGATCGCGAGCGCCACCAGCATCAGGGTCAGGAAGGCGATCGAATAGGTCACGAAGACGACATGGTCGTAGAGACCGAAGCGCTTCTTCCAGAACAGCATCAGCCAGAGGAACGGCACCGAGAGCGGGATCAGCACCCAGGAGAATTTGTAGGCGTTGGATTCCAGCTTGTAGAGCAGCAGCGACGGATTCTCCCGCGCCTTCTGAATAGCATGGTCGACCCAGGCGATCCCGGTTTCGCGGGTGCTGATGCCCAGTTGGACGCCGTTGGCGGTGCGGCCGCTGGCCACCTGCTCCAGCACCGTCCGCGCCGCGGCGATTTGCTGGTCAAGCACCCGGTGATCTTCGCCACGCGCGGCGCGGGCGTCCCGGTCCGCCTCCATCCTGTGCAGGCGCGCCTCCGCCGCCTGCCGCCCCTCAACCGCTCTGGCCGCGCTTTGCCCTTCGGAAGAAATCGGGCCGAGCGGCCCGCCGACCCAGCTGAAGATCGCAAACATCAGGAAGACCGAGAAGAGGAACAGCGCCATCGGGGAGACGAATTTCGCCCGCTCGCCGTCGATATAGCGTCGGGTCAGCTCGCCGGGGCGCCAGGCGAGCATGGGCAGGGTGCGCCAGATCTTGCCCTCGAAATGGAGGACGCCATGCGCGAGATCGTGCCAGAAGGCGCCGAGGGTGCGGTGAACGTGGGCCTGCTGCCCGCAGGCATGGCAGTAAGGCCCGGTCAGGTCCGCGCCGCAATTCAGGCAGTTGCCGGGCTCATGCCCCTGCGCCTCGCCCGCTCCGGGCTCGACCGCGCGGGCGACAAGGCCGCCGGTCACCGCGTCGCCAATGCCCTCGATCTCCGACAAGGCCGCCCCCTTCGCATGCCCATCATGCCGCAGGCGTACCGGTTCGCGCAATGCCGATGCCCATGCTATCGCGCCCGGGTGGCACGGATCGGTCTCCTCGGCGGCTCCTTCAACCCGGCGCACCGCGCGCACCGGCGGATCAGCCTTGTCGCGCTGGAGGCGCTCGGGCTGGACGAAATCTGGTGGCTGGTCTCGCCGGGCAATCCCCTGAAGCCCGCCGCCGGCATGGCCTCCCTGCCCGACCGCTTCGCCTCGGCGCTGAAGATGGCGCGCCACGCCCCGATCCGGGTCACCGCGATCGAGCGCGAGCTTGGCACCGTCTACACCGCCGAGACGCTGGCGAAGCTCGTCCAGCGCTTCCCGCAGCATGACTTCGTCTGGCTGATGGGCGCCGACAATCTCGCCCAGTTCCACCGCTGGCGCGACTGGCGGAGGATCGCCCGCACCATGACGATTGCGGTGGCGACCCGGCCGGGCTATGATGCGGGCGCTCTCAAGGCACCCGCCTGGAGCTGGTTGCGGCGCTTCGTCCGGCCCGCCGCCATGGCGAAGGACTGGACGTTGTGGAGACCGCCGGCGCTCGTGCTGCTTCATTCGCCGCCCGATCCGACTTCCGCAACCGCCATCCGCGCCGCCAATCCCGATTGGCACGAAACCGCAACAAATTCGTTCGATACCAAGGCCCTGCGCGATGGCGTGACGCGCAGGCCGGTGACATAAGGAGGTCAATTGCCAAGAACCACATCCGCTCCGGCCGAAGACGGAGCCATCGAGAAAGCCGAGGCGCTGCATGACCTCGTGCTTCGCTCGCTCGACGACGACAAGGCCGTCGACGTCGTCACCATCCCGCTCCAGGGAAAATCGAACATCGCCGATCATATGGTGATCGCCTCGGGCACCTCGACCCGGCAGGTCGCCTCGATGGCGCAGAAGCTCTCCGAACGGATCAAGCGCGATCTCGGGCGCAGCGTCCGCGTGGAGGGGCTGCCAGTGGCCGACTGGGTGCTGATCGACGCCGACGACGTCATCGTCCACCTGTTCCGACCGGAAGTGCGCAGCTTCTACAATCTGGAGAGGATGTGGGCGTTCGAGGACAAAGCGCCGGCCGCGACGGCCGCAAACTAGTTGCTCCTGCACATCATCGCGCGGGGAAAGATCGGGCGCTCGCCCGAGGGCGAGCTGGTCGAGCGCTATCTGAAGCGCGTTGCCTGGGCCACCAAGCTCACCGAATTGCCGGAAAGCGGCGGAAGATTCCCCACGCCCGCTGACAACAGCGTCACCGTCCTGCTGGACGAGAAAGGCGAGCAGCTCGGCTCCGTCGCCTTCGCGAAGAAACTGGAGGCGTGGCGCGACGGCGGCAAGCGTGAGGCGCGTTTCCTGATCGGTGGCGCGGACGGGTTCGGGGATGCCGAACGGGCCGGCGCGGACCTGCTGCTCGCCTTCGGCAAGGCCACCTGGCCCCACCTCATGGCCCGCGCCATGCTCGCCGAGCAATTGTTCCGCGCGACAAGCCTGCTTGCGAACCACCCCTATCATCGGGAAGGATAGGGCATGCGCCTGTTCCTGACCGTCAGCCTGATCACGATTGCCGGCGCCGGCGCGTTCGCGGCCGCCAGCGCGCAGGACGCGCGCACCGACGCGGCGGCGCTGCAACAGGCGCGCAACGAGGCGCAGCAGGCGAATAGGCGCGTCGACCAGCTGGAGACCGCATCGCAGCAAGCCACGACCGAAGCCGACCGCGCCCGCATCGCCTCCGAAGCTTTGGCTGCGCGGATCGAGGCGGCGGAAGCCGATCTGACCGCGTCCGAGCGCCGCATCGCGGTGATCGCCGCCTACCAGGCCGAACAGCATGCGCGGCTTCAGGAGCAGCAGCAGCCGGTGATCCGCCTGACCGCGGCGCTGCAGACCATGACCCGCCGCCCCGCCGCGCTCGCGCTCGTCCAGCCGGGTTCCGTTCGGGACGCCGTCCATGTCCGCTCCCTGCTCGCGGCGACCATGCCGGAGATCCGCCGCAGAACGGCCGCCTTGCGCGCCGAGGTCGCCCGCAGCGCCGATCTGCGCAGCCAGTCCGAACAGGCCCGTTCCGCGCTCGCCGCGAGCCGCACCGCTCTCGGCGAGCGGCGCACCGCGCTTGCCAATTTCGAAACGCAGCAGCGCGGCCGCTCGCGCCAGCTGGCCGGTCTCGCTTTGTCTGAATCCGATCGCGCTTTGGCGCTTGGCGAACAGGCCCAGGCGCTTGCGGGGCGCGTCGATACGCGGGAGAGCGCGGACGCGCTGGCTGCAGCCCTCTCCCGGCTGCCCGGCCCCGCCCCGCGGCCTGGCGCGCCGCAAGGGCCGGGGCAGGACGCCATCCCCTATTCGCTCGCCGTGCAGGGGCGGCTGCTCACCGGTGTCGGCGAGATTTCGGATGGCGGCGTGCATTCGCGCGGCCTCACCATAGAGACCAGTGCCCAGGCGGAGGTGATCGCCCCAGCCGCGGGCCGTATCATCTTCGCCGGCCCATTCCGCCGCTACGAAAATGTGGTGATCATCGACCATGGCAATGGCTGGACCAGCGTGATCACCAACCTCGCTGCGCTGGAAGTCGGGCAGGGCGCCAGGGTGCAGCGCGGCCAGCGCCTCGGCCGCACCGGCGACGGCAGCCCGCGCGTCACGGTGGAGCTGCGCCGCGACGGCCGCCCAGTCCCCTTCGCGCAATTCCTGGGATAAAGGCTTTTGTTTGAGTTCGGCACGGGCCCACTCCCCCACCCAGCCTCCCGATAGCATGACACCATGTCGGGAGGCTGGGTGGGGGAGCGGGCCGGTGCAGCGACGAAACAAAGACTCCCGCGTTAGCGAGACGTTCATCGAAGGTTGCTTTTCCAAGACCTAGGAAGCGGGTAGAAGCCCGCCGAAAGCTGTACAGGATTGTCCATGGCCAAGAATTTCGTTCCCGCGCTCAGCGTCCTCGCGGTCCTCGCCCTCGCTCCCGCCGCGGCCTCCTTCGCGCAGCAGGAGAATAGTTCGGACTCGGTTCGCGAGATCAGCCAGTTCATGAGCGTCTTCGAGCGGGTGAAGGCGGAATATGTCGATCAGGTCACCGACGAGCAGCTGATCCGCGGCGCGATCGACGGCATGCTCAACAGCCTCGATCCGCACAGCTCCTATCTCGATGCACGCGGCTTCCGCGCGATGATGACGACCACGGACGGCAATTATGGCGGCCTCGGCCTCACCGTCACGATGGAGGACAGCGCGGTCAAGGTGATCGCGGCGACCCGCGGCACCCCCGCCGACCAGGCCGGCATCAAGGCGGGCGACTTCATCACCCATATTGACGGGCACCTCTTCTACGGCGGGACGCTGGACGAGGCGGTGGACCGGATGCGCGGCAATCCCGGCACCAGCGTGCGCCTGACCATCGTCCGCCCGGGCCGCGAGCGGCCGTTCGACGTGACCGTGACCCGCGCGATCATCGATATCCCGGCGGTCCGCTCCGAGGTGCGCGACAATGTCGGCATCATCTCGGTGAACACGTTCAGCCGGGTCACCACTGACGGCGTCGCCCGGGCGATCACCGACATCGAGCGCCAGCTCGGCCATGCCCCGGCCGGCTATGTGCTCGATCTGCGCTCCAATCCGGGCGGCCTGCTCGACCAGGCGGTCGGGCTCAGCGACCTGTTCCTCGAGCGGGGCGAGATCGTCTCGCAGCGCGGCCGCCGCCGCACCGACATCGAACGTTATTATGCCCGGCCCGGCGACGCCACGCATGGCGCGCCGATCATCGTGCTGGTCGATGCCGGCACCGCCTCGGCCTCGGAGATCGTCGCGGGCGCGCTGCAGGATCACCGCCGCGCGATCGTCATGGGCGAGCGCAGCTTCGGCAAGGGCTCGGTACAGACCCTGCTCCCGCTCGGCGACGGCAGCACGGCGCTGCGGCTCACCACCGCCCGCTACTACACGCCGTCCGGCCGCTCGGTGCAGGAAGGCGGCATTGCGCCGGACGTCGTCGTCCCGCAGCTGACCGATCCCGATTATCGCTCGCGCAACCGCATCCGCGAATCCGATCTGCGCCGCCACCTGGTCAACGAGGCCGGGGTCCGCGACGATCTGATCCAGGATGACGGCCGGCCGGATCCGCGCTTCCAGCTCACCGCCGCGCAGCTGCAGGAGCGGCACATCACCGACTTCCAGCTTGATTATGCGGTGCGCACGCTGGCGCGACTGAGTCCGGCGGCGGCGCCCGCGCGCGTCGCCGGAGCCACCCCGCGCCCGCGCGCCCGCTAGGCTGCGGGTGAGAGGGAAATGACGCCGCTCGCCAAGGCAAGGGCGCTGTCCCTGATCGTGCCGCTGGCCCTGCTCGGCGGTGCCTATGGCTTCCAATATGTCTGGGCGCATCTGTGGCCCTGCGAGATGTGCTGGTGGCAGCGTTATGCCCATTTCGCGGCCTTGCCCTTCGGCCTCGCGGCAGTGCTGGCGGGGCCACGGCTGAAGGACGGCGGCCGCATCCTCGTCTGGCTGGCGGCGCTCGCCATCTTCGTCAGCGGCGCAATCGGCTTCTACCATGCCGGCGTCGAGCTGAAGCTCTTCCCCGGCTTCACCCAGTGCACCGCGGCGCTGACCGGTTCACCCGAGGACATGCTGAAGGCGGTGTTCGACCGGCCGATGGTCCGCTGCGACGACGTCCAATGGTCGTGGCTCGGCATTTCCATGGCGGGCTGGAACGCGATCGTCTCGATCCTCTCTTCGCTGGCCATCCTCTGGCTCAGCCTCGGGAAGCGGAAGGCGGCGTGAGCGACACGCCCGCCTGGCGCCCGGGCGACGCGCGGGCCGACCTTGCCTCGATGCTGCGCGTCGACCAGGCCGGCGAATATGGCGCGACCCGCATCTATGCCGGACAGCTTGCCGTGCTTGGCGAGCATCATCCGATGTCCGGCGAGATCGGCCGCATGGCCGCGCAGGAGAAGGTGCACCTCAGGCATTTCGACGAATTGCTCGCCGAACGCGGCGTCCGACCGACCGTACTCCAGCCGGTCTGGGCGGTCGCCGGCCATGCGCTCGGCGCCGCGACCGCGCTCATGGGGCCGAAGGCCGCCATGGCCTGCACCGCGGCGATCGAGGACGAGATCGACGCCCATTATTCGGAGCAACTCGCCGCGCTCGGCGACAGCGAGCCGGAGCTTTCGGCCAGCATAAAGCGTTTCCAGGCAGACGAGCGCGAGCATCGCGACATAGCCCTCGCCGCTGGCGCGGAGGGCACTCCGGTCTATCCCTTATTGTATTCCGCGATCAGGACGGGCTGTCGTATAGCGATCGAGCTTTCGAAGAGGATCTGAATCATGCGCACCCTTCTCGCCTTTCTCGCCGTTGCAGGTTTTGCCGGACCGGCTCTTGCGCAGCAGCCGGGCGTGCCGGTGCCCGGGGCGGCGCAGGGCCCGGCCGATGTCCGCGTGAATCAGCTGATCATCTATGGGGATGACGCCTGCCCCGAGAGCACCGACCCCAACGAGATCACAGTCTGCGCGCGTTTGCCCGATGCCGACCGCTATCGGGTGCCGCCAAGCCTGCGCGACAATCCCAACGAGCCGGCCAGCAACAGCTGGGCGAACCGGGCCACCGAATTGTCCTATGTCGGTCGCACCGGCACGGACAGCTGCTCCACGGTCGGCGGCGGCGGCTTTACCGGCTGCTTCAACCAATTGGTCAACCAGGCGCGCGCCGAGCGCCGCGCGGCCGGCAACGACATCAACTTCACCCGCATGATCGAGGAAGCGCGGGCCCGCCGCGACGCGCGCATCCAGGAACAGTCGGACGCGGCCGAGGCGGAGGCCCGGCGCCGCGAGGCCGCGCAGCAGTCCACGAGCCCGACGCCGTAGCGGGTGGCCGAGGGGGGACTTCGCCGCGACATCGGGCTGACCGGATCGGCCTTTCTCGCGTTCAATGGCATCGTCGGCGCGGGCATTTTCGGCCTGCCGGGGACGCTGCACAGGGATTTCGGCGCCTTCGCGCCCTGGCTGTTCCTCATCTTCGGCCTGCTGATTCTGGCCATCGTCCTGCCCTTCGCGCGGCTGGCCGCCTGCCATGAGCGCACCGGCGGGCCGGTCACATACGCAGCGAGCCTGGGGCCAGCGGTCACCTTCCAGACCGGGTGGCTCTACACGCTGGCCAGGGTCAGCTCGATGGCCGCCAACGCCAATCTCTTCGTCGATAACGTCGCCAGGCTGTCCCCGCCATTCGGCACCTGGGTCGGGCGGGCGAGCCTGATGGTGGCGCTGATCGGCGCGCTGACTCTCATCAACATCGTCGGCGTCAAACGTGCGATCCGGGCGCTCGATCTGCTCACCCTGCTGAAGGCACTCCCGCTGATCGGCCTGGCGCTCTGGGCGATCGGCCATGCCGCGCAAGGGCTGCCGGCGCCAGGCCCGGTCCCGCCGCTCTCGGCGCTCGAAGCCTCGGCGCTTGTCCTCCTCTACGCCTTTGTCGGGTTCGAGAATGCGACCGTCCCGGCGGGCGAGACGGCCGATCCCCGGCGAACGATTCCGCGGGCGATGATCGGCACCGTGATCGCCACGGCGGGTCTCTATTTCCTTGTCCAGCTCGGCTATGCAGCGGTCATGCCGGCGGGGCCGGCGCCGACGACGCCGCTCGCCGCGCTGGCCGAAACGCTGATCGGACCCGTCGGCGGCACCCTCCTCGCCCTCACCGCGATGATGTCCGTCGCCGGCAATCTGGGCGGCGCGATCATCTCTGGGCCGCGCGTGCCGTTCGCGCTCGCCGAACAGACCCTGCTGCCGCGGTGGTTCGGGCGGATCAATCCGCGTTTCGCGACCCCCGCCAATTCGATCCTGTTCATCGGGGCGCTGGCGCTGGTCCTCGCCCTGACCGGCAGCTTCGTCTGGCTCGCCATCGTCAGCACGCTGGCCCGGCTGATCGTCTACGGCACCTGCATCGCCACCTTGCCCCGCGCCCGGCCCGGCGCCGCAAGCTGGGCGCTGATGCTGGCCGGGCTGGCCGTCTGCGTCTGGGCGGCGGCGCAGTCCAAATGGGAAAGCTGGGCGATGCTGGGGGGCTTCGTCGCCGCCGGCTTCGTCCTTTACGCGCTGGCGCGCCGTCAGGCCGGCGCCAGCTCCGCCGAAACGGTTTCCTCGATCCAGCCGCCCCCGAGCACACGGTCGCCCTCGTAGAGCACCGCTGCCTGGCCGGGCGAGACGCCATATTCCGGCGTGTCGAAATGGACGCTCTCGCCGTCGAACCGCGCGGGGGCGGGCCGGGCGAGCGAGCGGACCTTGACCGTCACCCCCTCGCGCTGGCCTTCGCCGAGCCAGTTCACGCCCGACAGCCGTGCCGCGCGGACTGCGAGCGCCCGCTTCGGCCCGACCACGACCCGCTGACTCTCCGGCTCCAGCCGCAGTACGTAAAGCGGCTCCGGCTGCCCGCCAATCTCGAGTCCGCGCCGCTGGCCGACGGTGAAATGGATCAGGCCGTCATGCGTGCCAAGCACCACGCCCCCCTGATCGACGATCTCGCCGGCCACCGCCGCCTCGGGCCGCACCTTCTTCACCAGCCGGGCATAATCGCCGTCGGGCACGAAGCAGATGTCCTGGCTGTCGGGCTTCCCCGCCACCGCCAGCGCGAGGTCCCGCGCAATCTCCCGCACCGCGGGCTTGGGAAGGTCGCCCAGGGGGAAGCGCAGAAAATCGAGCTGGTCGCGGGTCGTCGCGAACAGGAAATAGCTCTGGTCGCGGGCCGGGTCGGCGGCGCGGCGCAGCTCCGGCCCATGCGGGCCCAGCGCCCGGCGCACATAATGGCCGGTGGCGAGGCAGTCCGCGCCCAGCTCGCGGGCGAAGCTCAAGAGGTCGGTGAACTTCACGCCCTGGTTGCAGGAAATGCAGGGAATCGGCGTCCGCCCGCGCGCATATTCGTCGGCGAAGCGCTCGATCACGCTTTCCCGGAAGCGGCTCTCATAGTCGAAGACATGATGAGCGATGCCCAGGCGCGCCGCCACGGCCTTGGCGTCGAAAATGTCCTGACCGGCGCAGCAGGTCCTGGAGCGCGCGCCCACCGCCGCGCCGTGATCGTAGAGCTGCAGCGTCACCCCGATCGTCTCGGCGCCGCTGCGCGCGGCGAGCGCGGCCACGACCGAGCTGTCGACGCCGCCCGACATGGCGACGACGATCCTGGCGCTCTTCAAAGGCTTGTTGAGTTGGAAATCAGCATCCATCGGCGCGCTAGATAGGCGCTCTTCCTCCGCGCGCCCACCCCTGGCGGCAAACCCGTCACAAGCCGATTTCGTTTCGGTTCCGTCCCTGCGGAAACCACAGGAAGAGTGCTTTACCCGCTTTTCACCCTCTTTCTGTAGGGGTCGTCCGATGGATGAGAGCTTTCAGCTTCGCGCCAAGCGCATGCTCGGGTCCCGCCAGCCGGCCGGTCTCGACTATGACGTGCTCACCGCAACCCTGATTTCCCAGCAGGCGAAGTCGCCGACAGCGCGCGCCCAGAACCTTTATGATCGTGCGGCGGCGGCCGATGCCGCGCCCGAGATGCTCGCCGAAACCCTGCTTGGCGGCCCGGAATGGCAGGATGCCGCCACCGCCCAGCATGGCTGTTTCAACCGTGCCGAAGTGAAGCGTCGGAGGAATTCGCCGTAAACCAAGATCACCGGGTTATTTACCTTGGCATTTTAGCCTTCCTTCAACCGTCTGCCGTTAGAGGGTGGAGACGCCGGAGGGCCGGGGAGCCGAAAGCGTGTTTTGTTTGAGGTACGAATGATCGAGAACCAAAAAATTCGTCCAGCTCAGGTTATCGGTCCGCTCGGCGAGCCGCTCACCATCGACTCGCTGCCGCACCCGTCGACCACACGTTGGGTCGTCCGGCGCAAGGCGGAGGTGGTGTCTGCGGTCAATGGCGGCCTGCTGAGCGTCGACGAGGCGTGCGAGCGCTATGGCCTCAGCCTCGAGGAATTCGCCGGCTGGCAGCGCGCGGTCGACCGTTCGGGCATGCCCGGGCTGCGAGTCACCCGCATCCAGCATTACAAGACGCTCTACGAGCGGCAGCAGAATTACTGAGTTGGGCCGGGGCGCCCCCCGCCCCGCCCGACCAAGATGAAGGGGTCGCGTCCTGGCCGGGACGCGGCCCCTTCTTTCATTCCAGCTCGAAGGTGACGTTGACGGTGGCGCTGAGCCGCCGGCCGCCTGGATCGATCGCCGTGCTCGCATTGGAGCCCTGCATATTTACCAGGCCGGCGATTGCGTCCGAGCCATAATAGGCCTGGGCCATCTCCGACACCGCGACGACCCGCTTGACCCGCATGCCGAGCGCCTGCGCGTAGAGCTGGGCGCGAGCGCGCGCCGTCGCGATCGCGATCCCGCGCGCCTCGTCACGGGCAACCTCGGGATTGTCGAAGCCGAGCATCGGGCCGCGGATCTCGTTCACGCCGGCCGCGACCAAGGCATCGAGCACCGGTCCAGCCCCACTCACCTCCCGAAAGCGGATGATCAGATCGTTGCTGGCGCTGTAACCCGTGATCTGGTCGCGGGGATAGGTGTTGGTCCGGTACAGTGCTGTCAACGCAAGGCTCTGCGTCTGCACGTCGCGATCGGCGATGCCGGCGCGGGCCAGAGCCGCGCGGACCCTCGCCATGAGCGCCGCATTCTGGCGGAGCGCCTCGGCCGCGGTCGGGGCCTGGGTGGCGACGCCTGCCGAGACCCGCACGATATCCGGTACGCGGGACACCTCGCCGGTCGCGCTGATATCGAGGCGCGTGCCGTTGAGGACGGGTGGCGCGGTTACTACGACCTGCGCCGTCACCGGCGTGGCGGGCAGCAAGGCAAGCGCAACGAGCGCCGTGAGTGCAGGCTTACGGATCATGAGCAGTCCCTCCCTGCCCTCAATCAAGGGCAGGGAGGATGAATGCCGCCCGAACCGGTCAGCCGCCGCTGCGTCAGCGTCGGCTTGCGACCATGCGATAGATGAACAGGATCAGCACCGCGCCGACGATCGCCGCGAGGAAGCCCGCCCCCTCGCCCTGCCGATACCAGCCGAACTGCTGGCCCAGGAAGCCGGCGAGCACGGCGCCGCCAATGCCCAGCAGGATGGTGATCAGGCAGCCCTTCGCGTCGCTGCCCGGAACGATGGCCCGCGCGATCGCGCCGGCGACCAGGCCAATGACGATCCACCAGAGCCATCCATGATCGGCCAGAAATTGTGACATGCGTATCCTCCTCGTTTCCCCTCGCTTCGCATATGCCCGTCACGCGAAGGTGGCAAAGGCGAAACCAAGGTTGTAGGGCACGGTTCCACCAGAGATAGGGGAGGCGAGCGGGCCGTTTTTGGCTTGTTCGAGGTGATTTATTCGGCTAACACAGCCGCTCTCGGGCGGCCATGTGCCATGTTGTGCGAGTGGGGACGATGAAGACCATGAACTACGAGTCGAGCAAGTGGAGTCGCGAGGCGATCGACGACGTCCCGGTCGACGAGGAAGAACTCGCCCGCAAGCGCAAGCGGCGGCGGATCATTGTCGCTGTCGTGATCATCCTGCTCGTCGCCGTGGCGGCCTGGATGGTGATGGGCCGCGGCGGCGGCGGCGGCGCCGACAAGGGCGCTCCGGGCAAGGCGGGGCAGCAATTGCCGGCCGTGACCGTGATCGTGCCCGGTCGTCAGGATGTCCCGTCCGTCATTTCCGCGACCGGCTCGCTCGCCGCGGTGCGCGACATGCCGGTCGGCGTCGCTGGCGAGGGCGGTCAGATCGAGCGCGTCCTGGTCCAGCCCGGCCAGCGCGTGAGCGCCGGCCAGGTGC
>JBGAHY010000046.1:0-19370 GCA_044225925.1 Allosphingosinicella sp. | reverse complement strand
ATTGTCGCTGTCGTGCTCATCCTGCTCGTCGCCGTGGCGGCCTGGATGGTGATGGGCCGCGGCGGCGGTGGCGGCGGCGCCGACAAGGGCGCTCCGGGCAAGGCGGGGCAGCAATTGCCGGCCGTGACCGTGATTGTGCCCGGTCGTCAGGATGTCCCGTCCGTCATTTCCGCGACCGGCTCACTCGCCGCGGTGCGCGACATGCCGGTCGGCGTCGCCGGCGAGGGCGGTCAGATCGATCGCGTCCTGGTGCAGCCCGGCCAGCGCGTGAGCGCCGGCCAGGTGCTCGCAACCATCAACCGCTCGGTCCAGTCTCAGACGGCCGCGCAGCTCGCCGCCCAGATCGAGGTGGCGCGGGCCGACCTGCAGCTGGCGCAGAACAATCTCCAGCGGGCTGAATCCTTGGTCGGCCGCGGCTTCATCAGCCGCGCCGATCTCGACCAGAAGCGCGCGACCCGCGACGCCGCCGCCGCCCGCGTGCGCGTCGCAATCGCCCAGCTGGGCGCAACCCGCGCGCAGATCGGGCGGCTCGACATCCGCGCGCCCACGGCCGGGCTCGTCCTCACCCGCAGCGTCGAGGCCGGCCAGGTGGTTGGCGCGGGCTCGGGCGCACTGTTCAGGATCGCCGCCAATGGGGAGATGGAGCTGTTGGCTCGCCTGCCCCAGACGGACCTGGCGAGGCTCAGCGTCGGGGTGCCCGTCGAGGTGATGCCCGCCGGCGCGAGCGGCGCGCCCGTCGCCGGCGTGGTCTGGCAAATCTCGCCGGTGATCGATCCGCAGACCCGCCAGGGCATCGCGCGCATCCGCGTTCCCTTCACCCCCGAGCTTCGGCCGGGCGGGTTCGCCACGGCGCAGATCCGCGCCGGCTCCGTCAGCGCGCCGCTGTTGCCGGAATCGGCGGTGCTGACCGACGACCAAGGGTCCTATGTGATGATCGTCGGGCCGAACAACACCGTCCAGCGCCGCAGCGTCCGCATCGGCTCGGTCACCGATCATGGCGTGGTGGTCGTCGATGGCCTCAGCGGCAACGAGCAGGTCGTGGAGTCGGCGGGCGCGTTCCTGAATGCCGGCGAGCGTATCCGGCCGGAGCGCCGCGCCGCCGGCGCGCGCAGGTAATCCGGCCGAAAGCAGGGTGAAAGAGCATGCGTAACATCTCCGCCTGGTCGATCCGCAACCCGGTCATCCCGCTCGTCCTGTTCACCTTCCTGCTCGCCATGGGCCTCATGGCGTTCGCGCGGATGGACGTGAACCTCAACCCGGACATCACGTCGCCGGCGGCCTCGGTCTTCATCAGTCAGCCGGGCGCGGCGCCGCCGGAGCTCGAGATCCAGATCACCCGCCGCGTCGAGGCGGCGGTGCGCGGTATCAATGGCGTCACCGAGATCAACTCGTCGATCCGCGAAGGCAGCAGCAATACCAATATCCAGTTCGAGATCGGGACGCCGGTTGATCGCGCCGTTTCAGACGTGCGCGACGCCATCGCCCGCATCCGGAGCGACCTGCCCGACGGCATCCTGGAGCCGCAGGTCGAGCGCATCGATTTCGCCGACGAACCCATCGGCTATTTCTCGGCGGAAAGCACGTCGATGACGGTCGAGCAGCTCAGCTGGTTCATCGACGACACGCTGAACCGCCGCCTGATGGGTGTCGAAGGCGTCTCCATCGTCAGCCGCACCGGCGGGGTCAGCCGCGAGATCAAGGTGGAACTGGATCCCGTGCGCATGCAGGCGCAGGGCGTCACCGCCAGCCAGATCAATCAGCAGTTGCGCGCGACGAACCTCAACGCGGCCGGCGGCCGCGCCGAGATCGCCGGCTCGGAACAGTCCGTGCGCGTGCTCGGCAGCGCCTTGACCGCCCACGATCTCGCCCAGACCCAGATCGCGCTCGGAGGCGGCCGCACGATCCGGCTCGACGCTGTTGCGAACGTACGCGACCAATGGGCCGAGCAGACCTCCTTCGGCATCCAGAACGGGCGCCAGGTGGTCAGTTTCATGATCCAGAAGGCCAAAGGCTATTCGGACGTCTCGGTCTACCACGATGTCCAGCGCGAACTGGACGCCCTCAGCCGGGAAGACCCGCGCGTCCGCTACAATCTGCTTTTCACGCCCGTGAAATATATCGAGTCGCAATATCAGAGCTCGATGCGGGCCCTGGTCGAGGGCGCGCTGCTGGCCGTCATCGTCGTCTTCCTGTTCCTGCGCGACTGGCGCGCCACGCTCATCTCGGCAATCGCCATCCCGCTCTCGGCGATTCCGGCTTTCTGGTTCATGGGCCTGCTGGGCTTCTCGCTCAACATGGTCACTCTTCTCTCCCTGAGCCTGGTGGCGGGCGTGCTGGTCGACGACGCGATCGTGGAGATCGAGAATATCGTCAGGCACATGCGGATGGGCAAATCGGCCTATCAGGCCTCGATCGACGCGGCCGACGAGATCGGCCTGCCGGTGGTCGCGACCACCTTCTCGATCGTCGCCGTCTTCCTGCCGGTGTCGTTCATGAGCGGCATCATCGGGCAGTTCTTCATCAGCTTCGGCCTGACCATCGTGGTCACGGTGCTGATCAGCCTGCTCGTCGCCCGCCTGATCACGCCGATGGTGGCCGCCTATTTCCTGAAGGCGCAGGGTCACGCCAAGCATGGCGAGGGCTGGCTGATGGACCGCTATCTGGGCCTGTTGCGCTGGACGCTGCGTAACCGCTGGAAGTCGGTCCTGGTCGGCGTCCTCTGCTTTGTCGCGCAGGTCTTCGTGTTCATGCAATTGCCCGGCGCGTTCCAGCCGGATACCGACCAGGACACTGTCCAGATCTCGGTTGAGATGCCGCCTGGGGTAACGCTCGAGCAGACCCGCGCCATCGCCGATCAGACCGCCACTCTGATTCGCAGCCAGTCCGATGTCAGCTCGGTCTTCGAATCCGTCCGGGCCGGCAACGCCACCATTTTCGTCTCTCTGAAGGCGAAGGGTCATGGCCGCGAGCGGACCAGCACCGACTTCCAGCGCCAGGTCGGGCCGCAATTGCAGAATATCGCCGACGCGCGCGTGTTCTTCCGCAGCCAGAACCAGGTCGGCGGCCGTCCCGTCTCGGTGCTGCTGACCAGCTCCGACCCGGCAAAGCTGCAACGCGCCGCATTGCAAATCGTCGAGGAGATGCGCCAGCAGCCCGAGCTTCGCGCGCCGCGCGTCGCCGGCGATCTCCGGCGACCGGAAATCACCATAACCCCGCGCCTTGCCCTCATGGCCGACATGGGTGTGACCACTTCGGCGCTGAGCCAGGCGATCCGGGTTGCGACCCAGGGCGAAATCGACCAGGGCAGCGCCCGCTTCTCTCTGTCGGACCGCCAGGTGCCGATCCGCGTGATGCTGACCGAGAATTCGCGCCGCAATCTGTCGACGATCGAGAACATGCCGGTGCCGACGTCGAACGGCGGTTCGGTCCCGCTACGCGTCGTCGCGGACATCAATTTCGGCGCTGGCCCGTCCATCATCCAGCGCATCAATCAGGAGCGGCGCATCCTGATCGGCGCCGATCTCGCGCCTGGCGTGGTCGATAAGGACGCGATTCTTGCCCGCCTGCCGACGCTCCGCAATCTGCCGGAGGGCGTGGAGCGCGCCCGTTCCGGACAGCAGCGGGAAGAGGCACAGCTTTTGTCGGAGTTCATGAAGGCGCTCATCGCCGGCATCTTCCTGGTCTTCGCGGTGCTGGTGCTTCTCTACAAGCGCCTGATGGCGCCCTTCGTGAATATGGGTTCGCTGCTCTTGGCGCCGCTTGGCGGCCTGATCGCGCTGTGGATCGCTGGCCATGCCGTGTCCATGCCGGTGCTGATCGGTATTCTGATGCTGTTCGGGATCGTCGCCAAAAACTCGATCCTGCTGCTCGATTTCACCATCGAGGAAATGGCGAAAGGCGTGCCGAAGGACGAGGCGATCCTCGACGCCGGTCACAAGCGTGCCCAGCCGATCGTGATGACCACCATGGCGATGGTTGCAGGCATGGTGCCGACGGCGCTCTCGCTGGAGGGCGATTCGAGCTGGCGTGCGCCGATGGCGGTCGTCGTGATTGGCGGCCTGCTGCTGTCCACCGTCCTGACCCTCGTTCTCGTCCCGGCGACGTTCAGCCTGGCGGACGGTTTCGAGCGGTGGCTGGCGCCGAAGTTCAAGCGCTGGTTCACCACCGGCGGGAGGCACGCAAAACCCCCCGCCCCGCAGCCGGCGGAATAATCGCTTCGAGGTTTGAACCAACCTCCTGGCCGGGTATTCAACCGGCATGAGAGCGCCCGTCCGCCTTGACCCGGCCCGTCCGATGCGGACGCTGGCGACGGCGATGCTGGCCGGCATGGCGGTGCTGTTCGTCGCCATGTCCGGGCTCGAGGCGCAGCACCCGGCCTGGGGGTTCGTTCGCGCTTTTGCCGAGGCGGGGCTGGTTGGCGGCATCGCCGACTGGTTCGCGGTGACGGCCCTGTTCCGCCATCCGCTCGGCATCCCGATCCCGCACACCGCAATCGTCCCCCGCAACAAGGACCGGATCGGCGACGCGCTCGCCTCCTTCCTTCGCGACAATTTCCTCACCCCAAAAGTGGTGGCGCGGCGGATGCGCAATCTCGACGTGGCCGGCGCCGTCGGCCGCTTCCTCGCGCAACCGCCGGCGACAGGCGACGGGCGCCTGCGCCGTGGCGGCTCACGCCTGCTCGCGGACATTCTCGAGGCGCTGGATCAAGAGCGGCTCGGCGGCATGGTCAAATCCGCGCTCGCGCAGCGCATCCGCAGCGTCGAGATCGCGCCCTTGCTCGGCCAGACGCTGGAGGCGGCGATCACCAGCGAGCGGCACGTGCCGATGGTCGATTCGATCGTCACCTGGGCCGGACGCACGCTCGACGCCAACGAAGACCTGATCCGCGACATGGTCCACCAGCGCGCCGGCCGCTTCCTGCGCATGGTCGGCCTGGACGAGAAGCTGGCCGACGCGATCGTCGACGGGCTGCGGAAGCTCACCATCGACATGGCGGTGGACCCCGACCATCCGATCCGCCGCAAGGCCGAGGAGGGTCTCGCCAATCTCGCCCGCAACCTCCAGCAGGATCCGGAGACCCGCGCGAAGGTCGAGGCGTGGAAGAGCGACATGGTCGAGAATGAGGCGGTCTCGGCCTGGCTCGACGGCGTCTGGGAAAAAGCCCGCGCCGGGCTGCTGAAGAGCGCGCGCGATCCCGATGCGGCGCTTGCCGGCAAGTTCGGCGAGGCGCTGCGCCAGCTTGGCGAGACGTTGCAGGCCGAGCCGCGGCTCAAGGCGGCGATCAACCAGTTCGCGCGCCGCGCCACGGTCGGCATCGTCGCCTCTTATGGCGACGGCATCGTGAAACTGGTCTCGGAGACGGTGCGCTCTTGGGACGCCACGACGGTTTCCGACCGGCTGGAGGGCGCGGTCGGTCGGGACCTTCAATATATCCGGATCAACGGTACCCTGGTCGGCGGTCTGGTCGGCCTGTTTCTCCACACGATCGAGGTTCTGACGTGAGCGCACCGAACCTTGTCATAAGGGACGCTGAGCCGGAGGATATCGACGCTCTGGCCGGATTGATCGACGCGCTCGGCTATGCGGTCACCGCGGCCGAGCTGCGCGAGCGCCTCGTTCTCCTGACGGCGGCCGGCCACCATGCCCTGGTCGCGGATCGCGATGGCGCCATCGGCCTGCTCACCACGTCGATGATGCAAGTGCTCCACCGTCCGCGCCCCGTGGGACGGATCTCGATGATGGTGGTGGCCGAGGCGGCACGGAGCGGCGGGGTCGGCGCGGCTCTCGTTGCCGAGGCCGAGGCGCGGCTGAAGGCAGCGGGCTACGGCCTCGTCGAAGTCACCAGCAATGCGAAACGGGTCCGCGCCCACGCCTTTTACGAGCGGCTCGGCTATGAGCGGACCAGCATCCGCCTCGCAAAGCAGCTGCAGGATTGAATCGAAGCGAAGTCACGGCCGCCCCCAGAGAGCGGCGCGGCGGGACGTGATCAGCCCGCGCTGACCCGTTCGATGTCGGCGCCCACCGCCTGGAGCTTTTCCTCCAGCCGTTCGTAACCTCGATCAAGATGATAGACTCGATTCACCTGGGTCTCGCCCTCGGCGGCGAGCCCGGCCAGGACGAGGCTCATGGAGGCGCGAAGATCCGTGGCCATGACCGGAGCCCCAACCAGCCCCTGAACGCCCCGCACGACCGCGGAGCGTCCCCTGACCTCGATGTCCGCGCCCATGCGGCTGAGCTCCGGCACGTGCATGTAGCGATTTTCGAAGATCGTCTCCGTGAGGAGGCTGGTCCCGTCGGCCAGCGCCAGCATGGACATGAATTGCGCCTGCATGTCCGTCGGAAAGGCCGGATAGGGCGCCGTGGAGAGCGACAGCGGCTTGGTCGCGCCATTGGCGGCCACCGTGATGCTGTTCTTGCCAAGCGTCAGCTTCGCGCCGGCATCGGCGAGGCCGGAGAGGATGGCGTGCATCTGATCCTCGCGCGCGCCGGCCAGCTCAAGCGTGCCGCCGGTGATCATCGCCGCGCAGGCATAGGAGCCCGCCTCGATCCGGTCCGGCATCACCGCATGGGTGGCGCCGTGCAGCCGGTCCTTGCCATGGACGGTGAGCGTGTCGCTCTTCACGCCCTCGATCTCCGCGCCCATCGCAATCAGGCAGTGGCAGAGATCGACGATCTCGGGCTCGCGGGCCGCATTCTCGATCACGCTCGTGCCCTTGGCGAGCACGGCCGCCATCAGCGCATTCTCGGTCGCGCCGACCGAGACGAAGGGAAAGCTGACCGTGCCGCCCGGCAGCCGGCCGTTGGGCGCGATCGCCCGCACATAGCCCGCGGCCAGCTCGATCTCGGCGCCGAGCGACTGCAGCGCCTTCAGATGCAGATCGATCGGCCGATTGCCGATCGCGCAGCCGCCGGGCAACGATACGGTGGCCTCCCCGGCCCGAGCCACCAAGGGCCCGAGCACAAGGATGGAGGCGCGCATCTTCCGGACGATGTCATAGGGCGCGACGGTCGAGGCGATGTTGGCCGCACGGAAGGTCATCACCCGGCCGAACTCGCCCTTGCGGGTGCCCTCGATTGCCGTGGAGACGCCGAGCTCGTTCAGCAGATGGCCAAAGCTGTCCACGTCGGCGAGCCGCGGCAGGTTCCTGAGCGTCAGCGGCTCGTCGGTGAGCAAGGCGCAAGGCATCAGCGTCAGCGCCGCGTTCTTCGCCCCCGAAATGGGAATGGTGCCGGAGAGCGTCTTGCCGCCGCGAATGATGATCCTGTCCATGTTTTCCCGTTTATCCCTTCCGCTCGCCTTCGCAAGCGGCACGGCGCGGGCCGGAAAAAAGCACGCAGATTGAAGGACTTCTTGATTTGGATCAGGGAAACGCCCGGCAATTCGTGCTTACAAACGCCCCCGAAATCAAAGTGTTGGGGGTAAAGGGACTTGGTAAGCTGCCTCGCTGAACGGCTCAGCCATTATGTCCGGCTGTCGGAGGCCGAGAGCCTTTCGCTCGCCCAGCTCGAAGAGCAGGAGCGGGTCTATCGGCGTGGGGCGGTCGTCATTCGAGAGAATGAGGGGCCGCGGGAGCTGTTCATCGTCCGCTCCGGCTGGCTGCATTCCAGCGGCGTGCTCGGCAATGGCAGCCGCCAGATCCTGCGCTTCCACTTCCAGGGCGACATATTGGGCATGCCGCTGCTCGCCTTTTCCGAGCCGCCGGAAACCGTGACCGCGGTCACCGATGTCGTGCTCTCCCCCTTCAGCCGCGAGAAATTGGGGCAGCTCATCGGGGAGCATCCGCGGCTCGGGGCACTGATCCTGAGCATCTCCGTCGCCGAGCGGGTGGCGCTCGCGGACCGGCTCGCCTCGATCGGCCGCACCTCCGCCCGCGCCCGCGTCGGTTCGCTGATCTGCGAGATCGTCTCGCGCATGCGCCGGCTCGGGGCGGTGAGCGACAATGGCTATATCCAGCTCCCGCTCACGCAGGAGGATATTGGCGACGCCACCGGCCTGACCTCGGTCCACGTCAACCGGATGATGCGCGCACTGGCCGAAGACGGTATCATCGAGCGGAACGGCGGCAGCCAGATCCGCCTGCTGGACGACAAGCGCCTGATCGCGGATTCGAACTACATCGACCGCACCGGGATCGAGACCGGCTGGCTACCCGCCGCGCGCTGACGGCCAGGCCGTCAGGCCTTTTCGAGCGTGCACTGCAGCGGGTGCTGATTCTGCCGGGCGAAGTCGATCACCTGGGCGACCTTGGTCTCGGCCACCTCATAGGGGAAGATGCCGCAGACGCCGACGCCGCGCTGATGGACGTGGAGCATTACGCGGGTGGCATCCTCGATGCCCATCTTGAAGAAGCTCTGCAGGACGTGGACGACGAACTCCATCGGCGTGTAATCGTCGTTCAGCATCAGCACCTTGTAGGGGGACGGGGTTTTCGTCCGGGTGCGCGTCCGGGTGGCGACGCCAAGCCCGGTGCCTTCGTCTTCGTCGCGGCCGGCATCGCCCGCCATCGCCATCACATCTGAATCACGCATTGTTCGCATAGCACATAAATATGGCATGCTGCCCTTGCGCCGCAAGAGGGGGACTCGCCGGGCGCGGGACGGCGCAGATGCAAAAAGGGCGGCCGCTCCAACCGGGAGCGCCGCCCTTTCTACTGGATCCAACCTTCGCGTGTTACGCAGCGAGGGTCTTCACACGATCGGCCGCCACGGCGTAGCGGCTGGTCAGCGGCTCGGCGACGTCGCCGGCCAGCTTCAGCATCGCTTCCGACACGCGGGCGCTCTCGGCGACGGCGCTGTCGAAGGCGGTGCGGGCGAAATCGCCCTGAAGCTTGAAGAAGTCAGTCGCCGACTTGACGTCCGTGAAGCTCTTGAAAGCCGCAGTGGCCTCCTCGAAGCGCGCACGGCTGTAGTTGGCGGCGTCCTGGCTCAGGGTCTCGGCGCCCTTGGCAGCGACCTTGGACGAAGCGACAAGCGCCTCGACATTGCCACGGCCGAGCTCGGCGAGCTCCTCAATGATCTTCGCGTTCTTCTCCATCGCGGTCTTGGCCCGGTCATTGGCCTCGGTCACGACGGTCTTGATCTGCTCGGCGGCGGCGAAGCCGGCGGCGGCGGTCTTGTTGGTCTGGGTGGTCATGATTTTCACTCCTGTCTTGATGGCTTTGACGGCCGGCTTGGCGCTCTTCGCTGCCGGCTTGGTGATTTTGACGACCTTGGCTGCCGACTTGGCCGGCTGCGCCTTGGTCTTGGCTTTGGGCTTGCGCGCCGCGACCGGCTTCTTGGCCGGCGTGGCGACCTTGGCGACGACCTTGGGAGCCACCGCAACCGGCGTCTCCGGCTTGGACTCGGCTGTCTTCACGGCCTCGGTCTTGGCGGTCTGGACGGCAGGCGCGCTCACGGCGTCCGCGATCCGCAGCGTGTCCGCCTTGGCTTCGTTCAACTTGGTCTCGACGGCCTGATCAGCCATGTTCTAGCTCCTATGCTGCGATGCACAAATAGGAGCGTGGAATCACGATTTCAAGGACTTTTTTGTGCACTGCAACAAAAACATCAAAGATGAAATATTACAGCGCCTTAAAGTGTCACGCGGTGGTCATGGGCGCGCTCATCGCGAGGATCTTTATCGCAGATGCAATACAAATTGCCTCAACGCGCCTTCACATAGCTGCCGGGTGCGTCCTCGATCGCCTTGAGCCGCCCCTTGCCCGGCGTGCGCACGCCGGCGGCGAAGACCTCCTCGTCGGAAATGCCTTTGATCCACCGGATCCAGTCCGGCCACCAGCTGCCCTTGGTCTCGGTCGCCCCGGCGATGAACTGCTCGAGCGTGTCCACCTTCGCCTCGTTGGTCCAATATTGATATTTGCCGGCCTCGGGCGGGTTCACCACCCCGGCGATATGGCCCGAACCCGCCAGCACGAAGCGCATCGGTCCGGTGAAATGGTGAGTGATCTTCCAGACGCTCTGCGCCGGGGCGATATGATCCTCACGGCCGGCTTGCACATAAGCGGGCGTCTTCACCAGGCGCAGGTCGATTGGCGTGCCGTCGATGGTCAGGCCGCCCGGCTGGACCAGCCGGTTCTCCCGATAGAGCTGCTGCAGATAGGCGCGATGCCAGTCGGCCGGCAGGTTGGTGGTGTCGCCATTCCAGTGCAGCAGGTCGAACTGCGGATAATCCTCGCCGAGCAGGTAATTGCTGGTGACGTAGGACCAGATCAGGTCGCGTCCCCTGAGCAGGTTGAAGGTCGCCGCCATGTAGCGCCCGTCCAGATAGCCCTTGTCGGCGGAAAGCTGGCGGATCAGCTCCAGTTGCTCGTCGCCGATGAACAGCTTGAGATCCCCGGCCTCGGAGAAATCGACCTGGGCGGTAAAAAAGGTCGCGCTCGCCACCTTGTCCGCCTCGCCGCGCGCCGTCATCAGCGCCAGCGCCGCCGACAGCATCGTGCCGGCGACGCAATAGCCGATGGTGTGCACGCTCTCGACGCCCAGCGCATCCCGCACCGCCTCGATCGCCTCCACCTCGGCCAGCACATAATCGTCGAGCGTGACATCGGCGAGGCTCTCGTCCGCCGACTTCCAGGAGACGATGAAGACGGTGAGCCCCTGCTCCACCGCCCATTTGATGAAGCTCTTCTTCGGGTTGAGATCGAGGATGTAATAGCGGTTGATCCAGGGCGGGAAGATGATCAGCGGCGTCTCCAGCACCTTGTCGGTCACCGGGCTGTACTGGATCAGCTGGTAGAGCCTCGTCTGTTTCACCACCTTGCCGGGCGTGACCGCGATGTTGCGGCCGACCTCGAACGCGCCCGGCTCGACATGAGTAAGCTGGCCCTTCTCCAGGTCCTTCAGCATGTGCTGCAGGCCGTTCAGCAGGCTCTCCCCCTTCGTCGCCATCGCCTTTTCGAGCACGAGCGGGTTGGTCAGGGCGAAGTTGGAGGGGCTCATCGCATCGACGAAGGCGCGGGTCGCGAAGCGCATCTTCTCACGGGTCGGCGCATCCACCCCCTCGATCGCGTCGATCGAGCCGAGCATTCGCTCCGAAATCAGCAAATAGGTCTGGCGGAGCGTGTCGAAGAGCGGATTGTCGCGCCATTCGGGCGCGGCGAAACGCCGGTCTCGGTCCGCTTTCTCCGCCAGCGCCGACGGCGCCTCGTTCCCGGCGCCCTGCCCCGCCGCCGCCTTGGCGAAGGCCCGCTGCCAGATGCCGAAGCCTTCGGTCCAGAGCTGCGCCTGTTGCTCCATCAATTTGGCCGGATCGCCGAACATATTCATACCCGGCCAGTTCTGCGCAATCCGCTCGACATGGCCGGGCTCGGCCGCCTCTGCCGCCTTCTCCGTCGCCTCGCCGACCTGCTGCGCCATATGCTCCATCATCATCTGCTGGGCGCGGCCCATCACGAAGGTCCAATGCTGGAGCTCTTCCAGGCTCGGCATCTGGAATGCCGGCGGCGCCTGCGGAGTGTCGGTCGTGTCCTTGCTGTCGGCCATAAGGGCTCCTCGTCCTCGCGGCCTCTCTAGAGGAGCGCATCAGAGCGGGAAAGGGCCGCTCTTTCCGGCGCATTGCGCCGTCACCCCCTTATGCTATCCTCCGCCTTTCGGACCGGGGGGTCGGAAACTCGGAAGAGCGGGAGAAAAATTGTGCGGAACAAGCTGATCGTGGGCGCAACCATAACGTCTCTGCTGGCAATGCCTGCGCTGGCGCGGGAAAGCGCCTGGATGGGTATCGGGGTCAGGCCCATCAACGCGACGACGACCAGCGGTACGATCGAAGTGAGCGACCTGAACGTCCCGCGAGAGACGATGTTCTGCACCGACGACAGCGGTGTGAACCTGCTCACCGCCGAGTTCCACTATCGCAATGGCGACACCCAGGCGCTCTCCGTTCGGACCAGGATCCGTGCCGGCGATTGCTCGCGGGTGATCGGCCTCAGGAACCGGACCGCGGAACTTGCCTCGGTGACCTTCACCGCGGATCCGGCTGGCATGCAACCGGCCGGAGGGACCGCGCGGGTGCGGGTGCTCGTCCGCTAGGCGCGGCTCAATCCCGGTTCGCCAGCGCCTGCGCGATTCCGCGCACGATGGCGAAGCCGATGCCGATCACGTCGATTCCACCGCCGCACCCATTGTCGCGGCCGATCGGCGTGCACCTCTGGTCGTTCGCCTCCATCGCGTGGAGCTGCGCATCGCCAGCCCGCACGCCCGTCCCCCGGCCAAGCTCCGCCTGTGCCAGCGGCAGGCGGTAACGCGACGGGTTCTGGCGCCGGCCGCAGACGACTACCTCTTCGCCGGCCCGGCCGGGCGGGCAGTCGATCGAGATCATGTCCCTGATCTGCGCCCGGCCCATCGCGATCGCCTCGTCGGCGGTGACGATGGTCGGCGACTCGGCGGTGCCCGCCTCCGGCAAGGGCGCCGTCTCTTCAGGCAGGCCGGTTTGCGCCGCGGCGGGCGCCGGCACGACCAGAATCAGCAATATGAGGGCCGGGAGCCTTCTCGACTTTGTCATGGGCCTCGCCTACTCCGCCCCCCGCAACCCGAAGGTTGCTGTGGAAGGATGGCGAAAAGATGGTGAAGGCAAGCCACGATCTCGATCGCGTGCTGGTGATGGAGATGGTCCGGGTGACCGAGGCTGCTGCGGTGGCGGCGTCGAAGCTGATCGGCCGCGGCGACGAGAAAGCGGCCGACCATGCCGCGGTCGAGGCGATGCGCGCGGCGCTGAACACGCTCGAAATGGATGGCACCGTGGTGATCGGTGAGGGCGAGCGCGACGAGGCGCCGATGCTCTACATCGGGGAGAAGGTTGGCGCGGCGCAGGGCTCCGGCCCCCGCATCGACATCGCGCTCGATCCGCTCGAGGGCACGACGATCACCGCCAAGGCCGGCGCCAACGCCATGGCGGTGCTTGCCATCGCCGAGCAGGGCAACCTGCTCAACGCCCCGGACGTCTATATGGAGAAGCTCGCGGTCGGCCCCGGCTATCCGGACGGAATCATCGATCTCAACAAGTCGCCGACCGAGAATGTCCGCGCCGTCGCTGCGGCCAAGGGCGTGCGCCCTGACGAGATCATCATCTGCGTGCTCGACCGGCCGCGCCACGAGAAACTGATCGCCGAGCTGCGCGGACTCGGTTGCGGCATCGCGCTCATCCCCGACGGCGACGTCGCCGGCGTGATCGCGGTCACCGATCCCGACACCGTCATCGACCTTTACATGGGCTCGGGCGGCGCGCCCGAGGGCGTGCTTGCGGCGGCGGCCCTGCGCTGCGTCGGCGGCCAATTCCAGGGCCGGCTCCTGTTCCGCAACGACGACGAGCGCGCCCGCGCCGCACGCTGGGGCGTCGAGGATCTCGACCGCATCTATCAGCTGGAGGAGCTCGCCAAGGGCGACGTGATCTTCGCCGCGACGGGTGTCACCGACGGCTCGCTGCTCGAGGGCGTCAAGCGCCGCAAGGACTGCATCACCACCGAAAGCGTGGTGATGCGCGCCTCTACCGGGACGGTCCGCTGGGTGAAGGGGCGCCACCGGCCTGATCACGAGCCGGGGGCGCACTGAGTTTGGAACCTCTCCCCATCGACTGGAACCGCGCCACACGCATTCGCGCCGTGAAACTCGACAAGATCACCTACGAAGAGAATTTTCTGGTGATCGAACTGGGTGAGGAGGTCGTCTCTACAGGGGAGCTCGACAAAGAATTTTCCGATGTTGAACAGCAGGTCTTGAGACAGTTTCCCGGCATCCCGGACGATTGGATGACGGCACTCGAGGAGGCCACCGGTCCACATGACATGACTTTGTGGGAACGAAGCTAGCCCCTCGCTCCAGGATTCCCTTTTACGCCGCCCGGTCCTAGGGTCCGGCCATGCTCAATCCAGAAGCCCATGTCTGCGGCGTGACTCGATCGATCCTTGGCCAGCCCTGGCGCTGGCGGGGGATGGCGGCCGACGCAGGCGATCCAGGCTTCCAGCCTGACGATCTGGTCGATCAACTACTCCTCGCTCGGGGGGTGACCCGGGAGGAGCTGGCCCGCCATCGCCGGCCGACGCTCCGCGATTTCATGCCGGACCCGTCCGTCTTCCGCGACATGGACAAGGCGGCGGAGCGGCTGGCCGACGCGGTCCTGAGCGGCGAGTCCGTCACGATCTTCGGCGATTATGACGTGGACGGCGCCACCTCCGCGGCCATGCTCATCCTGCTGCTGCGGCAGCTGGGTCTCGAAGCTTCGCCCTATATCCCGGATCGGCTGATGGAGGGTTACGGCCCGTCGGGCGAGGCTCTGGTCCGGCTCGCCGAAGCCGGCGCCTCGCTGATCGTCACCGTCGATTGCGGCGCGCAGGCCTTCGAAGCGCTGGATATGGCGAAGGCGGCGGGCGTCGACGTGATCGTCGTCGATCATCACAAATGTGCGAGCCGGCTGCCGGACGGGTTTGCGATCGTGAACCCGAACCGGCTGGACGAAAGTGCCGAAGGCGCCGCGCAAGGGCACCTCGCCGCCGTCGGCATGGCGTTCCTGCTGGGAGCGGCCTTGCTCCGGACCCTGAGGGGCCGCGGGTTTTTTGCGGACCGGGAGGAGCCGAAGCTGATCGCATTGCTCGATCTGGTGGCGCTCGGCACGGTGGCGGATGTTGCCCAGTTGCGCGGCTTGAACCGCGCGTTCGTGACGCAGGGGCTGAAGGTGATGGCCGGCGGGCGCAACATCGGCCTTGTCGCGCTCGGCCGCGCCGCGCGCCTCAACAGGGTGCCGGAGTGCCGCGATCTCGGCTTCGCGCTCGGCCCGCGGATCAATGCCGGCGGCCGGGTCGGGAAATCCGATCTGGGCGTCCGCCTGCTGACCACCGAAGACCCGGCGGAAGCCGACGCGATTGCCGCCGAGCTCGACCGGCTGAACGAGGAACGGCGCGCGATCGAGGCAGCGGTCACCGAGGCCGCCGAGGCGCTGAGCGGCGCGCAAGGCAATCGCGCCGTCGCGATCGTCGCCGCACCCGGCTGGCATCCCGGCGTGATCGGCATCGTCGCCGGCCGCCTCAAGGAGAAGCTTCACCGCCCCGCCATCGTCATTGCGCTCGGCGAGGATGGCCTTGGCAAGGGCTCGGGCCGCTCGATCTCGGGCGTCGACCTCGGCGCTGCGGTGCTGGCGGCGAAGGACAGCGGCCTCCTCATCGCGGGCGGCGGCCATGCCATGGCGGCGGGCCTCACCGTGGCCAGCGACCGGATCGATGCGCTGGCCGAGTTTCTCGATGAGCGCCTCGCCGAGGATGTCGCCCGCAGCCGCGACGACCGGGCGTTGCTGGTCGACGCCTTGCTGGCGCCGGGCGGCGTCTCGGCCGCCTATTGCGACGCGATCGAGGCGGGCGGCCCCTATGGCGCCGGCTGGCCGGGTCCGCATGTTGTTGCCGGCCCGGTCGGGATCGTGAAGGCGGACGTGGTCGGCAACGGCCATCTGCGCGTCATCGCCGCCGGCGAGGACGGCCGCCGCGTCAAGGCGATCGCCTTCCGCATGGCCGAAGGCCCGCTCGGCGAGGCCCTGCTCGCCGCCCCGCCGCACCGCCGGCTCTGGCTCGCCGGGCGGATCAAGAAGGACGATTATAATGGCGGCAACGCGGCCGAACTGCATCTTGAGGATGCGGCCTGGGCCGATGCTTGACCCGTCCGATCCGGCCCTCTAAGGCGCCACCTCGCCTCACGGCCCCTTCGTCTAGCGGTTAGGACGCGGCCCTTTCACGGCTGAAACACGGGTTCGATTCCCGTAGGGGTCACCATGGCGTCCCGGCCGCGGCGGACCGAGCCAGACAAGAAGGGAATGGTGGGGCGCTCATGCCGCCTTCCCGATGGTCTCGTCACCGGGCCGCAACAGGAGCAGCCGCTCCCGATAATTCTGCAGGACCTCGCGCCGGGCGGCTTCGGTCATCCGGCCAGGCGCATGCACGATGAAGGGCTCGGCCACGGCAAAGCCGGTAAAGGCGAGGACGCCGTGGCTGATCGGGTAGAGAATGTCCTGAACCGACCGGCCGTACAGGCCTTTGCTCGAATAGCCGGCTTCGGCACCGCCGATCGTGACGCTCAGCATTGCCGTCTTGCCGGCGAAATAGCCATTCGCGAACCAGCGGCCACCGCCATAAGCGCGGCCCAAAGCGAAGACGCGGTCGATCCAGCCCTTCAGGATTGCAGGCATGCCGAGCCACCAGAGCGGAAACTGGAAGATGACGAGGTCGCACCAGGCGAGCTTGTCCATCTCGGCCTGCAGGCCTGGCGCGAAGCCGTCATTGCGCGACGCGAAGCTCTCCTCCGCCTGTTGGTCGAAGCGAACCGGATCGGCAGCGGTCAGGAAGTTGCGCCGGTCGGAGACCGGGTCGAAGGCCATGGCATGCAGGTCGCTGACCCGAACCTCATGCCCGGCCGATTGCAGCGCCGAGGTGGCTTCGGCCGCCAAGGCAGCGTTGAAGCTCGTCGGTTCGGGATGAGCGAGGACGATCAGGACACGGATTTTCCTGCTCTGTTGGGTCATGCCGCCGCCGCAGTTTCGACTAACTCGCCGCCACAGGCCTCGTGCAGGACGAAGCCCTCCGTCGGCTCAACCGGCGCGCGCCAGGGCGCCTTGTCGAGCGTCTTCACGGTGTGGGCGTAGCCCGCCTCCCAGCGCGCGCGGATCGAGTCCGGGCTGAAGTCGATGTCCTTGGCATGGTCCTCATAGCTCAGCGCCGGCGCGAGCAGGCGGACGACGTGCATCCGGGTCAGGCAGCCATAGGCCGCCATGTCGGAGACGAGGTTGCTGCGCTCGGCCTCCGGCACCAGCTTCGATAATTCCGCGACGATATGCCGAAGCCGATGGAGCTGGCGCTGGCGCTTGATATGGGAATGGGCGCGGCTGGAATATTGCACGTCCTTCTGGCGGTTCATCACCTCCCAGATCGTTTCCGGCTCCTCGCCATCCGGGTTCCAGATATGGACCGCGAAGACCATCGAATCCTTTCGCGGGTTGTCGTCGAACACCACTTCCACCGGCGTGTTCGAGAGGATGCCGCCGTCCCAGTAGAGCTCGCCGTCGATGCGGATCGCTGGGAAGGCCGGCGGCAGGGCGCCGGAGGCCATCACATGGTCGAGCGACAAGGCCATGTCGCGGCTGTCGAAATAGCGCATCTCGCTGGTGCGGACGTTGGAGGCGCCGACGGTAAGGCGGATTTCTCCCGCGTTGATGTGGTCCAGGTCGACCAGGTCGCCGAGCGTGTGGCGGAGCGGCGCCACGGAATAATAGCCGGCATCCTCCGGACCCAGCGGGGCATGCTGGCTGACGAAGGCAGCGGGATTAGGGCGGAAAAAAGCGGGAATGCCGGCCGAAACCGCCAGCGCGTTGCGCATCGCCGCCGCGGCCCAGGCAGGGAGCAGCGGGCCGCCGATCATGTGGCCATGCTCCACCCGGCGCCAGAATTCCTTAAGCCGCGCGAGCCGCTCGCCCTTCGGGCTGCCCGCGATCAGCGAGGCGTTGATCGCGCCGATCGAGGTGCCGATCACCCAATCGGGCTCGATCCCCGCTTCGGTCAGCGCCTGGTAGACGCCGGCCTGATAAGCGCCGAGCGCGCCGCCGCCCTGCAGGACGAGCACGGTCTGGCCATGCGCTTTGATCTCCTTCTGGAGCCCGTTCATCTGATCTCTCCGGTGATAAGGCGCGCGCTGCGCGCGAAGGTGAGGTAGTTCCAGACCCAGCTGAACCCGACCGTGATCCGGCTGCGGAAGCCGACCAGGAACCAGATATGGGCGACGCTCCACAGCACCCAGGCCGGGAAGCCGGACAGGCGGAACCGGCCGAAATCGATCACCGCGGCACGGCGGCCGATCGTGGCGAGGTTGCCGTAGTCCTTGTAGCGGAACGGACCCGGCGCGCGGTGCCCTCTGAGCGCGGCCTTGATGGTGGCGGCGACGTGCTTGCCCTGCTGCTTGGCGACGGGCGCGACGCCGGGCAGCGGGCGGCCGTTCGGTCCGGGGCAGCAGGCAGTGTCGCCGATCGCGAACACATTCTCTGTGCCTGCCACGCGCAGATCCGGCTCGACATGGACCTTGCCGACGCGGTCGGCTTCGGCATCGAGCCATGAAGCGGCGGGCGACGCCTGGACGCCGGCTGCCCAGATCGCGGTGTAAGCGGGGATCAGCTCCTCGCCGACCTGGACATGATCCGCGCCGACCGAGGTGACCCGGCCGCCCAGAAGGACCTCGACGCCCAATTTCTGGATCGCGCGCTTCGCCTTGGCGGATAGCGTTTCGGGGAAGCTGGCGAGCAGGCGCGGCCCGCCCTCGACGAGGATGACCCGCGAGCAATGCGGCGTGATCGAGCGGAAGTCGCGCGACACGGACTTGCGGGCGAGCTCGGCAATGGCGCCGGCCATTTCCACGCCGGTCGGGCCGCCGCCGATCACCACGAAGGTCAGCAGCGCCTTGCGACGCTCATGATCCGTCTCGGTCTCCGCCCGCTCCAGCGCGAGCAGGACCTTGCGGCGCACGGCCGTGGCGTCGTCGATCGTCTTGATGCCAGGCGCATGCTCGGCCCAGTCGTCGCGGCCGAAATAGCTGTGGCGCGCGCCGGTGGCGAGGATCAGCCAGTCATAGGCGACCGATGCGCCCGAGCCGAGTCGGACCTCCTTCGCCTCGGCGTCCACGCCGTCGACCCGGTCAAGGAGGACACGCGTGTTCAAATTCTTCGCCAGGATCGCCCGGATCGGCGCGGCGATGTCCGCGGGTGACAGCGCCGCGGTCGCCACTTGATAGAGCAAGGGCTGGAACAGGTGGTGGTTGCGCTTGTCGATCAGGGTGATGTCGACATCCGCGTTGCGAAGCGCTTGCGCCGCGGCGAGCCCGCCAAAGCCGGCCCCGACGATTATCACGCGAGGGCGAGGCGCGCTCATTGCAGTCGCTGCCCGGTGCCGAGTTGGGCGAGCACGCCGGCGCGCGGTAGCTGGCGTGCGACCTGACCCGCGCCCTTTGGCGCCAGCAGAAGACAGACCGAGACGAGTTCGGGGCGGAGGAGGGCCAGCTTTTCCATCTCAGTGCGCCGTCCAGCCGCCGTCGACCGGCAGCGCCGTGCCGGTGATCGACTTCGCAGCCTCGCCGGCGAGGAACACGGCGAGCGCGCCAATTTCATCGGTCTCGGCGAAGCGCTTGGTCGGCTGCGCCGCGAGCAGGACGTCGCGGATCACCGCCTCGCGGCTGATTCCGCGCGCTTCGGCGGTGGCGCCGATCTGGTTCTCGACCAAGGGCGTCCAGACATAGCCGGGGCAGATCGCATTGGCGGTGATGCCATGTTCCGCGCCTTCCAGCGCCAGCACCTTGGTGAGGCCGAGCACGCCGTGCTTCGCGGCCACGTAAGCGCTCTTGTAGGGCGAGGCGACGAGCGC
>JBGAHY010000045.1:0-22142 GCA_044225925.1 Allosphingosinicella sp. | reverse complement strand
CTCCACCAGCCTATGGCTGGTCCCCCTCCCCTCGAAATCGAGGGGAGGATTTAACTGTGTTGCCCGAATCAACCACGCCACCTAGCGTCCGCGCCACAATGAGACGGAGGGGATTATGCGCGGGCGTGGCTTTCTTCTTGCAGGTGTGTTGGCAGTGACGGGCGCAGCGGTGAGCGCGCAAAGCGGCGGCAGTCCGCTGACGAAGGACGGCTTCGCGACCAGCGAGGCGAGTGATCCCTTCACCTTCATGGAAGAGATCAGGGGCGAGCGGGCTTTGGCCTGGGCGCGGACCGAGAACACGCGGACCTTCGGCGTGCTGCAGGGCGACGCGCGCTACCGGCAGATGTTCGACCGGGCGCTGACCATATTGCAGGCGCGCGACCGCATTCCGCTGGTCGGCTTCCGCCCCGACGGCCTCTACAATTTCTGGCAGGACGCCGATCATGTGCAGGGGATCCTGCGGCGCACGACCCTGGCCAGCTACCGCACCCCGAACCCGGTCTGGGAGACGGTGCTCGACGTGGACGCGCTGTCGCAGGCCGAGGGCAAGCATTGGGTCTACCAGGGCATGCAGTGCCTGCCGCCGGACGAGCAACGCTGCCTCGTCACCCTCTCCGACGGCGGCCGCGACGCCAATTATGTGCGCGAGTTCGATCTCAGGACCCGGCAGTTCGTCGAGGGCGGTTTCTCACTGCCCGAGGGCAAGCAGAACGTGACCTGGGTGGATGCGGACACGATCCTGGTCGCGCGCGAGTGGGGGCCGGGCACGATGACCCAGTCCGGCTATCCGTTCGTGATCAAGCGGCTGCGGCGCGGGCAGAGCCTGGACCAGGCGGAAGAGGTGTTCCGCGGCCAGGCCAGCGACGTGCGCGCCGCGCCGATGGTGCTGCGCGATCCGGAAGGCCGGGTGCACGGCATCGGCGCCTATCGGGGCGTCGACTTCTTCCACAGCCAGACGGTGCTGTTCCGGCCCGGCGGCAATGTCATCCTGCCGATCCCGCAGCGCGCCAGCCTCGCCGGGATCGTCGACGGGCGGTTGCTGGTCACCACGGACGAGGCCTGGGACGCCGGGCAGGGGACGCATTTCGCGACCGACTCCGTCGTCTCCTACGATCTCGCCGAATGGGAGCGGGACCCGATGACGGCGCGCCCGACCCTCGTCTGGGCGCCGGCGCCGCGGCAGACGCTGAACAGCATTTCGACGACGCGCGGCAAGCTGATCGTCAACATCCTCGACAACGTCCGCGGCCGCGCCTTCGCGATGGATTATGGTAGCGGGCGCTGGCGGACGACCGAGATCGCGCTGCCGCGCAACGCGACCATCGGCATCGCCTCCACGTCCGACCAGGACGAGCAGGCGATGTTCACGGTCACCGACTATCTGACCCCGCAGACGCTCTATCATTATGACGCGGCGACAGGGGCGCTCCAGGTGCTGAAGACTACGCCGGCGCGGTTCGACGCGTCGCATCATATGGTCGAGCAGCTGGAGGCGGTGTCGCGCGACGGGACCCGCATTCCCTATTTCCTGATCCGGCCGCGGACGATGCGCTATAACGGCTCCACGCCGACCATCCTCTACGGCTATGGCGGCTTCCAGATCAGCCAGGTGCCCAATTATTCGGGCGCGATGGGGCGGCTCTGGCTTGAGCAGGGCAATGCCTATGTCTTCGCCAATCTGCGCGGCGGCGGCGAGTTCGGGCCGGACTGGCACCAGACCGCCCAGCTCGCGAACAAGCAGCGGACCTGGGACGATTACCAGGCGGTGGCCGAGGATCTGATCCGGCGGCGGATCACGTCCCCACGCCGGCTCGGCGCGATGGGAGGCTCGCAGGGCGGCCTCCTGGTCGGCACCGCGATCACCCAGCGGCCGGAGCTGTTCAACGCAGCGATCATCCAGGTGCCCCTGTTCGACATGCTGCGCTATCACCTGATCGGCGCCGGCGCGTCGTGGATCGGTGAATATGGCGACCCGCGCATCCCCGAGCAGCGGGCCTGGATCGAGCGTTACTCGCCCTACCAGCATCTGACGCCGGGGCGGACCTATCCGACCCCCTATATCGAGACCTCGACCGCGGACGACCGGGTCCATCCGGCGCACGGGCGCAAGGCCGCGGCGCGGCTGCAGCAGCTCGGCCAGCCCTTTTTCTATTATGAGAATATGGAGGGCGGCCATGCCGCCGCGGCGAACCTGCAGGAGAGCGCCCGCCGGATCGCGATGGAATACGTCTATATGACGAAGCGGCTGGTGGACTGATCTCCTCTCCCGCTCGCGGGAGGGGCCGGGGGTGAGAAGTCCCCGGCCAGATCACGTGCCCACCCCTCAATCCCCTCCCGCAAGCGGGAGGGGAGGTTAGTCGCCGTTATTCGCGTAGGGGTCGGCGAGGCCGACGCCGATCGTGGCGCGCGGCGCCTCGGCTTCGGAGCTGGTGACCGGATAGGCGCAATAATCCGCGGCGTAATAGGCGCTGGGGCGGTGGTTGCCGCTGAGGCCGATGCCGCCGAAAGGGGCGTTGGAGGGGGCGCCGTTGGTCGGCTTGTTCCAGTTGACCACGCCGGCGCGGACATTGGCCCAGAAGCGGTCGTACATTTCCGGGCTGCCGCCGACGAGGCTGGCGGCGAGACCGTAGCGGGTGCGGTTCGCCTCGACGATGGCGGCGTCGAAATCGGGCACGCGGATGATCTGGAGGACCGGGCCGAACATCTCTTCGTCCGGCCGGTTCTCGACATCGGTGACGTCGATCAGGGCCGGGGTGAGGAAGGGCAGGGAATCCGATTTGCGGTCGAGCCGGCGGATCGCGCGGCCGCCTTTGCCGAGCAATGCCAGATAGGCGTCCTGCAGATGATCGGCGGCGCCATTGTCGATCACCGGGCCCATGAAGGGCGCCGGGCTGGCATGCGGATGATCGACGATGATCCGGTCGATCAATTTGGCGATCGCCTCGATCAGTTCCTCATGCTGACCGTCCTCGACGATCAGGCGGCGGGCGGCGGTGCAGCGCTGGCCGGAGGACATGAAGGCGGACTGGACGGCGATGGCGGCGGTCGCATGGACGTCGCGCGCCTGCCAGACGACGAGCGGGTTGTTGCCGCCCATTTCCAGCGCGAGGATCTTGTGCGGCGTCTCGGCGAACTGGCGGTTGAGCGCCAGGCCGGCGCGGGCCGAGCCGGTAAAGAGCAGGCCGTCCGTGCCGGGATGGCCGGCCAACGCCTTGCCGACTTCGAGGCCGCCCTGGACGCAGCGCACCACGCCCTCGGGCACGCCCGCCTCGTGGTAGAGCGAGACGAGGAACTCGCCGACCGCAGGGGTCTTCTCGCTCGGCTTGAAGACGATGGCGTTGCCGGCGAGCAAGGCCGGGACGATGTGGCCGTTCGGCAGGTGCGCCGGGAAATTATAGGGGCCGAGCACGCCCAGCGTGCCGTGCGGCTTGTGGCGGACAGCGACGCGGGCGCCGAGCGCGCCTTCGAGGCGCTTCTGCGCGGTGCGCTCCGCATGGGCGGCGACCGAAATGTCGACCTTGTTGACGACCGCCTCGACCTCGGTCCGCGTCTCCCAGAGCGGCTTGCCGGTCTCACGCGCGATCAGGTCGGCGAATGGCTCCAGCTTGCCGCGCACCACATTGGCGAAGCGGCGCATCGTTTCGACCCGATAGGCGAAGGAGCGCGAGGCCCAGCCCGCCCAGGCGGCGCGGGCGGCGGCGACCTCCGCCTCGACGTCGCCGGTCTCCCCGGTCCAGAGAGTCTCGCCGGTCGCGGGTTCTGTCGATGTGAGGCTGGCCATGCCGAACCTACTTGCCTTGGCGGGCGGATTTTTCAACCCATGGCGCGATAAGCGTCGCCCATGCGGCGGATTGCGGTGAGCTTCGCGTGAAGCGGGGACCAGTCGTCGCGCTCGTCGATCGCGGCCCAGATCGCCTCGACTTCGTCGATGTGCATCGAGCAGGGGGCGGGGTCCGACCAATAAGGATGATCGCGCGCGCCGGGGACGGGTTCGTGGCGGGCGATGAGGGCAGCGAGGTCGTCGAAACCGGCATAGCCTTCGGGGCGGCGGACGCCGGGCCAGTCGAACCAGAAGGCATCGAGCGGAGCGCGGCTGGCGGCGAGGGTCTCCTCGATCGCGCCGACGAGTGTCATGTCGGTGGCGAGATCGCCGGTCCGGAGGCCTAGGCGAGCGAAGATCGCGTCGCGGAGCTCCTGCTGGAATAGATGGGGAAAGGTCTCCAGCCTTTTGGTCAACGGCTCGGCCTCCTCGAACCTGCGGAGCGCGATGGCGAGCTGGACGACGTCCCAGTGGATCGCTTCGGGCTGGCGGGCGAAGGCGTAGAGACCCCGATGGTCGAAATAGGCAGCAGTGAAGGCGCCGTCCCAGAAGGGCGTGAAGCGCCAGGGGCCGTAGTCGAAACTCTGCGCGGTGATCGCGATATTGTCGCTGTTGAGCACGCCGTGGACGAAGCCGGCGGCGATATAGGCGGCGGCGAGGCGCGCGGCGCGGGCGGTGACGTGGCCGAGCAGCATGGCGGGATCGCCGCTCTCGTCGGCATAATAATGGTGCAGGCAATAGGCCGTGAGCTTGCGCAGATTGTCGTCCTGTCCAAGCGTCGCCAGGCGCTGGAAGGTGCCGATCCGGATATGGCTGTGCTGCAGGCGGACGAGCACCGCGGAGCGGGTGGGGGAGGGCTCGTCATTGCGCTCCAGCGGTTCGCCGGTCTCGATCAGGGAGAAGGTCTTCGAGGTCTCGACGCCGAGCGCCTCCAGCATTTCGGTGGCGAGCAATTCGCGGACGCCGCCTTTCAGGGTGAGGCGGCCGTCGCCGAAGCGGGACCAGGGCGTCTGGCCCGAGCCCTTGGTGCCGAGATCGAGCAGGCGGCCATCGGCGTCGCGGAGTTGCGCGAAGAGGAAGCCGCGGCCGTCACCAATGTCCGGATTGTACACGCGGAACTGGTGGCCGTGATAGCGCAGCGCCAGCGGCTCGGGGAGGTTTCCCGGCAGCGGCGCGAAGCGGGCGAAGTGGCGGACCCAGTCCTCGTCGCTGAGCCCTTCCAGGCCGACGCCTGCCGCCTGCCGGTCGTTGCGGAAGCGCAGGATCGCCTGCGGGAAATCGGCTGGGCGGACGGGGTCGTAGAAATCGGGCCCGAGCTCCAGGATCGCTTGCTCGGGCCGGTACGGGGCGGGTTGCACGGCGGCGTCCATCAGTTGATAGGGAGTTCAGGTTCGAAGGGGCGTTGCATGGTCGAGTGGTCCGATGGCTATTGGGTGTCGAGCGATGGCCTGAGGCTTCACTATCGCGACTATGCGGGGGATGCGAGCCGCCCGCCGATCATCTGCATTCCGGGCCTGACCCGCAACGCGCGCGATTTCGAGGGCGTGGCGGCGCGGCTCGCCGGCCAGTGGCGGGTGATCTGCGTGGAATTGCGCGGGCGCGGCGGCAGCGAGGCGGCCAAGGATCCGATGACCTATATGCCGGTCAATTACCTCCAGGATGTGGAGGCATTGATCGCCGAGCTGAAGCTGGAGCGCTTCGTCTTGTTCGGCACCTCGCTCGGCGGGCTGATCACGATGTTGCTGGCGGCGAGCGGGAGCGAGCGGATCGCCGGCGCCCTGCTCAACGATATCGGGCCGGTGCTGGAGGCGCGGGGGCTGGAGCGGATCCGCTCCTATGTCGGGCGCTCGCAGAACTGGCCGACCTGGCTGCACGCCGCGCGCTTCCTGCAGGAGGGGCAGAGCGACCGCTATCCCGACTGGGGGCTGGACGACTGGCTGGTCTATGCGAAGCGCCTGTGCCGGCTGAACTCGAGCGGGCGCATCGTCTTCGACTATGACATGCGGATCGCGGAGCCGTTCAAGCAGCCGCAGGGCGAGGCCGGGTTTGACCTGTGGCCGGCTTTCCGGGCGCTGGCGGGCATGCCGTCGCTGGTCGTCCATGGTGAATTGTCTGACGTGCTGAGCGCGGAAAGCGTCGCCAGGATGACAGCCGAACTGCCGGAGATGACCAGCGTCACCGTACCTCGCGTCGGCCACGCACCGACGCTGGACGAGCCGGAAGCGCAGAAGGCGATCGACGCCCTGCTGAAGCGGGTGACGGGGGCGAAAGCGCCGCAGAAAAGCGGGAGCTCACGTAAGAAGAGCGCATGACTGCGGTCCGCATCCTCCACTGCCATTCGACCTTCGCGCTGGGCGGCAAGGAAGCGCGGGCGGTGCGGCTGATGAATGCGTTCGGCGATGCAGCGGAGCATGTCGTCCTGAGCGCGATGCCGGACAAACTGGCGGCGCGCGACGCGATCGCCAAGGGGATCAAGGTCAGTTTTCCGACCGACGCGCCGCCTTTGGCCGGGCCGTCGACGCCGATGCGGCTGTGGAAGCTGGCGCTCTATATGAAGCGCTTCGACCTAGTGCTCAGCTATAATTGGGGCGCCTTCGACATGGTGATGGCGCGGCGGCTCTTCGGCCGGATGATGAAGCTGCCGCCGATCGTCCATCATGAGGACGGGTTCAACGAGGACGAAGCAGAAAGGCTGAACCGGAAGCGCAACCGCTATCGCAAGCTGGGGCTGAAGGCCGCATTTGCGTTGGTCGTGCCGTCGGAGCGGCTGGAGCGGATCGCGCGGCGCTATTGGGGTCGCGCGCCGCTCCGTATTCCGAATGGCGTGCCGGTCGCGGCCTTCGCGAAGCCGCCCGAGCCGGGCGCGATCCCCGGGTTCGAGCGGCGGGGGAATGAGGTGGTGGTCGGCACCGTTGCGGGTCTCCGCGCGGTGAAGAATCTGCCACGTCTCGTCCGCGCCTTTGCGGTGATGACGCACAAGCCGGCGCGGCTGGTGATCGTCGGCGAGGGGCCGGAGAGCGAGCGGATCGCCGCCGAGGCTCGGGCCAAGGGGGTGGCGGCGCGGGTGCTGATGCCGGGGTTCCTCAGCGAGCCGGCGCGCTGGATCGGGCATTTCGACATTTTCGCGTTGTCGTCTGAGAGCGAGCAATTCCCGATCTCGCTGGTCGAGGCGATGGCGGCGGGACTGCCTGCGGTGGCGACCGCCGTGGGCGACGTGCCGGGGATCGTTTCCGAGGACAACAAGCCGCTGATCGTCGAGCCCGACGACGAGGCCGGGTTCGCCGCGGCGTTGGATAGCCTGGCGGACCAGCCAGGCCTCAGGCGGGCGATCGGCGAGGCGAATCGCGAGCTGGCGCGGGAGCGTTATGACGAGGGGGCGATGATCGCCGCTTATGCGCGGCTATATGGTGAGGCGATCGGGCGTCCCGACGCGTTTGTTTCAACCGTTTGATCTTTTGCGCATCCCGCGCATTGGGCCTATAGGCTGGCGAACTGATCTGGAGGTTTGATTGTTCAAGGGTATCAAGCCGATCCTCTATGCGGGGCGCGAGGTGCTTCCGCTTATCGAGGGCGGCAAGGGTGTGGCGGCGACCAACCATCTGAGTTCGGGCGCCTGGGCGGCGGCGGGAGGCATCGGCACCGTATCCGCGGTCAACGCCGACAGCTACGATCCCGAAGGTCGGATCATCCCGCAAATCTATCATGCGCTGACCCGCCGCGAGCGGCACGAAGAGCTGATCCAATATGCGATCGACGGCGCCGTCCAGCAGGTCCAGCGCGCCTATGACATCGCCAATGGCCGGGGCGCGATCAACATCAACGTGCTCTGGGAGATGGGCGGCGCGCAGCGCGTGCTGCACGGCGTGCTGGAGAAGACCAAGGGGCTGGTCTCCGGCGTCACCTGCGGCGCGGGCATGCCCTACAAGCTGTCCGAGATCGCCGCCTCCTACAAGGTCAGCTATTTGCCGATCATCAGCTCGGCGCGGGCCTTCTCCGCGCTGTGGAAGCGCGCCTATCACAAGGCGGCGGAGTGGCTGGCGGCGGTGGTCTATGAGGATCCGTGGCTCGCGGGGGGGCATAACGGCCTGTCCAATGCCGAGGACCCGCTCGTGCCGCAGGACCCGTATCCGCGGGTCGCGGCGCTTCGCCAGACGATGCGGGAGAACGGCATTTCGGACTCGCTGCCGATCGTCATGGCCGGCGGCGTCTGGAACTTGAAGGAATGGAACAACTGGATCGACAATGACGAGCTGGGGCAGATCGCCTTCCAGTTCGGCACAAGGCCGCTGCTGACCCGCGAAAGCCCGATCCCGGACGACTGGAAGGCGCGGTTGATGACGCTGGAGGAGGGCGATGTCCTTCTGCACCGCTTCTCGCCGACCGGCTTCTATTCCTCGGCGGTGCGCAATCCCTTCCTGCGCAATCTCGAAGCTCGCTCGCACCGGCAGATCGCCTTTACCAAGGAGCCGCTGGGCGACCATGCCTTCCAGCTCGACGTTGGGGTGATGGGCAAGAAGAATTACTGGGTGACCAAGGGCGATCTGAATCACGCCCGCCAATGGTATGCGCAAGGCTTCACCGACGCGCTGAAGACCCCGGACGAGACCCTGGTCTTCGTCACGCCCGAGGAAAAGCACATCATCCGCAAGGACCAGGCGGACTGCATGGGCTGCCTCAGCCAGTGTGGCTTCTCCTCCTGGGCGGACAATGAGAAGAACACGACCGGGCGGCTCGCGGATCCGCGCAGCTTCTGCATCCAGAAGACGCTGCAGGAGATCGCCCATGGCGGCTCGACCGAGCAGAACCTGATGTTCGCCGGCCACTCTGCCTTCCGCTTCAAGAAGGACCCCTTCTACTCCAACGGTTTCGTGCCGACCGTCGAGCAGCTCGTCGAGCGCATCCGGACCGGCGACTGAGCCTGTGAGGAAGCGCGTCGCTTTGCTGCTCGCCGCCGCCGCTTTGTCGGCGACGGTCACGCAGGCCGAGCCGCAGCGCGAGACGCCCTATATGGCGTCGATCGCCTCGGGCCGGGCGATGATGCGCACCGGGCCGGGGCAAACCTATCCAGGAACCTGGCTCTACGTACGCCGCGACCTGCCGATCCGGGTGATACGCATCTATCACGACTGGCGGCAGATCGAGGATCCGGGCGGCACGAGGGGCTGGATGCTCGTCAGCCTGCTCTCCGATCAGCGCACCGCTATCGTCACCGGCGAGGGGCTGGCGGAATTGCGGGAATCGCCCGACGCGGCGAGCGCCGTGCGCTTTCGCGCCGAGGTGAATGTCGTCGGCCGGATTTCGCGCTGCGCCAGCAACTGGTGCTATTTCGACGTGCACGGCCGCGGCGGCTATATCAGCACCGACAGGTTGTGGGGCGTCGCGCCCAACGAGACCGTCAGATGATCGATCTGACGCGCCAGGTTCGGCTTGGCGATTTCGAGAACAGGGTGGGGAAGACCTTCACGGTGCACGCCGCCGGGCAAAATGTCCCGATGACGCTGCGCGCCTGCCAGACGTTGCCCGGCTCGAAGCGCGACGGCGGCGCCTTCCGGCTGGAGTTCACCGGGCCGCTCAACCCGCGGCTCGGCCAGGGCACTTTCTCCTTCCAGATCGATCACGATCAGTTCGGCATCTTCATCGTGCCGCTGGGCGAGGGCAATCGCTGGATGCGCTATGAGGCGATCTACTTCTAGCCCCTCGGTTGCCGGACCATTTTGACGCGGATGGGCATCTCCTCCACCGGTACGAAGCCGAGCCGCTCGTAGAGGCGGCGGGCCGGGTTCGTCCGCTCGACCTGGAGCTGGACCGGCCTGGTCTCCGCGGCCAGCAGATCGGTGAGGATCGCCGTGCCGAGGCCGGTGCCGCGCATCTCCGGCAGCAAAGCGATGTCGACGATCAGCAGCATATCATCCTCTTCGGCGAGGTAGAGGCGGCCCACCGGTGCGCCGGCGCGTTCGATCAGCAACCATTCGCCGTCCGGATAAGCGGCGCGGTAATGAGCGTGCTGGGCGCGGTGTTGCTGATCGAGGAAGGCGGCCTTGATCGCCTCCGGCCAGCCGGTCGCGGCGAGTTCGTCGGCGCGCGTGGTGGCGTAAAGCGCGGCGGCGAACAGGAGGTCCGCATCCGCCATCGGCCGATAGCTGATACCGAAGCTGGCCGCCGCCGCGACGGGTGGCGGCATCGGGCCCTCCCCGCGAGGCCTAGTTGAAGACCGCGACCATCCGGCCCGGCGTCCGCGGGTCGCTGGTCCCGGCAAGGAAAATCTGGGTCGCACCATAGCGGCTGTGCATGGCCGAATAGATCCTGTCCGGCGCGAGCGAGGGGCCACTCAGCTGATCGAAAAAGGCGGCGAAGCCAAGGGTGCGCACCCCAGCCGGCTTGGCGCCCGAGGTTGGCAGCGCGCGGACGCCGGCCAGCTGGATCAAGGTGCCGCCCCCAATCGCGAAGCTCGAGCCGACCACCGCAAGCCAGTCATTATAGCCGCCGCTGGCGAGGTTCACGGGGAGGGTGATCGCGCGGATATTGGCTGCCGCGTTGCGCGCCACATTCTTGATCGGCCCGCGAAAGGGCGCGGCCATCATCGCGCTGGCGCCTGCGACCGCGCCGCCCGTGACCAACATCATCTTGCGCCGGCTCAGTCTGGTTTCGGTCGTCTTGGCCATCGTCCGAATCTCCACCTGCGGGCGCCGCGGCACTGGCCGTGGTGAAACGCCTTTCGCCGACTATACAATATGGTTGGGATTGAGAAACAGCCATTTTGGACGAACGTTCTGGCCTATCGACCCGGCGGGGGATGCTGCTAGGGTGAGGAAAAGGGGAAGCAATCATGATGCGGAGGCTCATCACGATCGCGGCGCTGCTTGCCGCCGGACCGGCGGTGGCGCAGCCGCGACCGCCCGTCCAATATTACGGGCCGCCCCAGGTGCCGGGGCAGCCGCCTTTGCCTTTCTCCCGCGCAGTCAGGGCCGGCGACATGCTCTATCTTTCCGGGCAGATCGGCGTCGGCGCGGACGGGCGCCTGCCGCAGGGGGTCGAAGCGCAGACCCGCCAGGCGATGGAGAATATCGGCGCGGTGCTGCGGAGCGCCGGTCGTGGCTGGGACGATGTCATCCATTGCACCGCCATGCTGGACAATATGAGCGACTGGCCCGCCTTCAACCGGGTCTATGTCACCTATTTCACACCCGGGCGGCTGCCGGCGCGGAGCGCGCTCGGCGCCGACGGGCTGGCGCTTGGCGCCCTGGTGGAAGTGGAGTGCCAAGCCTGGGCCGGCGCCCGGCGGGGACGGCGGTAGAAGAAAGAGGACCAGAGGAGGACGGGATGAAGAGAGGGACGATCTTGATGGCAGGAGCGGCGCTGCTCGCGCTCGCAGCCTGTTCGAAACGCGACGAAGCGACGCCCGACGCGAATGGCATCATCACCAAAGGGGGCCTGCAGGTGAACGCGATGAGCGCGGTCACCAACTGCATTTCGCCCTCGGACATGAACCGTCCGATGTCGCAGATCGGCCCGGAACAGCGCCGGCAGTTGGTCGGCTGTCTCAACGCGGCCACGGCACGGCAGGTCAACGCGCAGTTGCCCAGGCAGATCGACGAGATCACCCGGCTCGACAGCCTGAGCACCCAGGACGCCACCCTGACCTATCATTATACGGTCCTGCGTCCTGCGGCCTCGCTGCCGCCGAACAGCGCCGAGCAGCTCGCAGCCGCGACCCGCCGGCTGACCTGCGCCAACCCGCAGGCGCGCCAGACCCTGGAATTCGGCGGCTCCTATGCCTTCCGCTGGGTCGACAGCCAAGGTGCGGTGATCCACGAGATGAGGATAGACGCCTGCTGAAGCCGGCCAGCCGAGAGGAAGACATGTTGAGAGCGACGATCGGGCTCGGCGCGGCGGCGCTGGGGCTGGCGGCCTGCGCGGGCGGCGGAGCCAACAACCAGGCCGCCGCGCAGAACACCGCCGCCGCCAATGCGAGCGTGACAGCCAACGGCGCAGCGCCGGCGCGGGAAGCGCCGCCACTGCTCGCGCTCGACCAGCAAAGGCTCGTCGACACCTGCATCCCGCGCGTGGACCGGGCGCGGCCGATCGCCCAGCTTGGCGCTGCGCGGCGGGCGGCGCTCAACCTCTGCCTCAACAACGAGACTGCGCGGCAGCTCGGCGCGCGGCTGCCGATCCGGATCGATTCCAGCACCTTGCTCGACCGGGTGACGGTGGAGGGGGCGGCGCTCGTCTATCGCTACAAGATCGACAAAAGCGTCGCGGAGCTGCCCGCCGGCACGCCCGACCGGCTGGACGCGATGACCCGCCGGAGCGCCTGCGCTGGCGAGGATGTGCAGCAGATCATCGCGCTTGGCGGCGTGCAAATCTATCGTTGGGTGGACCGCGACGAAGCGCCGATCCGGGAGGTCAGGATCGCGCGCTGCTGAATCGAAAGGGGAGGCGCGGCGGCCTCCCCTTTCTTCATAGTTTATCGATCCTAGCGGCAGCGCATATCGCTGCTGCGCTCGACCTCGCGACCGATCAACGCGCCGAGCACGCCGCCGACGATGGTGCCGGTCGCCCGGTTGCGGCCGCCGTCGATGGCGCGGCCGGTAAGGGCGCCGACGCCGGCGCCGACGACGAGACCGGTGGTGCCGTCGCTCCGGCGGCAATAATAACGGCCGTCATTGCCGCGATAGACTTCGTCCTGCGAGGAGAGCGGGCGCTCCTCGTACCTGGGATCGTCGCGATAGTAACGCGAGGGCTCCCAGTCCGGACCTTCTTTCCAGCCATAGCGGCCGCTGCCGCCATAGCCGCCATAACCGCGGCGCCGGCTCGCTTCATAGCGGGCCCGGGCCTGGTCGAAGATGGCCTGCTCATTGGCGAAGCGGCGTTGCGCCTGCTCCCATTGATATTGATCGGCGCGGCTTTGCGCCGCGGCGGGAGTGGCCATGGCCAAGGGGGTCACGGCAGTGACGAGCGCGAGCGCGAGCAATCTGGTCTTCATTTCGGTTCTCCTTCCGGCTCTGGAACGGATTAGTCGCACATTGGTGCCAAGTTTTATACGTAGATTTACCGGGGCTCACCGCGCGCGAAGCAGCGTCCACCTCGCGCCGCGCTGTTCGAGCAAGGCGGTCGCGAAGCCATGGGCGATGCCGCCATATTCGTAGCGGATGCGGAGCGTGCACCCGCTCTGGCGGGCCGAGATGAAGCGAGTCGAGGGCAGATTGCGGTCGGCGGGGCCGATGACGTCGGTGACGGCGAATCGGCCGCCCCGCTCCGCCATCGGAAAGAGGATCGCGCGGGCGCCGGCGGGAAGGTCGGCCTTGCGGGCGAAATCGCGGACGAGGTGCGGGCAGATTTGCGCCGGGCCCTTGGCCGCCGCGGCCATGGCGGCGGGCGCAGAGTGAGCGGCGAGCAAAAGGGGCGCGAGCGCGATCTTCATCGCCCCAAAAAAAAGCAGGGCGCGAGTGAACGCGCCCTGAATCCGGCGGCGCCTTTCGGGGTGAGCGCCGCTGGGAGAGGAAGAGAGGATCAGCGCCCGGCGAGGACCGAGCGGCCCGGGCGCTGGGCCTGGGCGATGAGGACGTCGCGCTGCGCGGCGGCGGCGAGACGCAGTTCGGCGACACAGGCGTCGGCCTTGGTGCGGCCCCGAGCGTCGGCCGATGACGGCGTGCCGCAGGCGGTGCGGGCGGCGTGGAGGACGCGCAGATCGAGCGTGGCGCGGCCCTGGGCGGTGGCGAGATCGAGGCCGGCAGAGCTGATCTCGATCCGGGCGGGGGCATTGTCCTGCGCAAAGGCGGGGGTCGCAGAGAGGCTGGCCGCGGCGACCGCGGCGAGGATGATGGTCTTCATGGCTTGTCTCCAGGATTTGGGCGATCCGGCCACTTGCCGGGTCGATGCCTGTCTAGATCAGTTTCATTTCGCAACGCAAACAACGTTATTGCACGACCAATCTGCAAAAGTGCAGAATGACCGCGGACCCGCACGCGGGCAGGGGAGGGGCCATGTCCACATCGCTAGACTGGGATGATCTCCGCTACTTCCTCGCGGTCGCGCGCAGCGGCAGCACGCTTGGCGCGAGCCGTGCGCTGAACGTCAGCCAGACGACCGCCGCGCGGCGCATCGCCGCCTTCGAGGAACGGCTCGGCCTCGTCCTCTTCGAGCGACGGCAGGCCGGCTATGCGCTGACCCCCCCGGGCGAGGCGCTGGTGCCCGAGGCCGAGGCGATGGAGCAGGCGGCGGCGGCCTTCGCCGAGGCGGCCGGCGCCCAGTCCCGCGACGCGCGCGGCACCGTCTGCCTCACCACGCTGGAGCTTTACGGCGTCACCATCATGCCGCCGATGCTGAAGGATCTGCACGACGCCCATCCGGGCCTGATGATCGAGCTGGACCTGACCGACCACCGCCGCGATCTCGGCGCCGGCGAGGCCGATGTGGCGCTGCGGGCGGAGCGGATTTCGAGCGATGTCGGGTTGGTCGGGCGGCGCGTCGGCACTGACAGCTGGACGCTCTATTGCAGCCGTAACTATGCCGCCGCTCATGCCCGGCCGCACAGTGCAGCGGACCTCAGGGAGCATCCGATCATCGGCGGCGGCGGCGAGAAGATCTGGCCACGCTACCGGGCCTGGCTGCAGCGGCTGAAGCTGGAGGGCGCGGTGACCATGCAGGCGAGCTCCGGCACCGGCCTGCTCGCGGCGGTCCGCGCCGGGGCGGGGCTGGCGGTGCTGCCGAGCTTCGTCGCCGACCGCGATCCCGAACTGGTCCGCTGCCTGGAGCCGATTGCGGGCGATGAATATGGGCTCTGGCTGATGACCCATGAGCGGCTGCGCCACACGCCGCGGGTGCGGGCGGTGATGGATTTCCTGGCCGCGGCGTTGACGAAGCTGTCGAGGGAGGCGCAGGAACCGGAGCCGGGGCGCTGGGCCGCCTGAGGGGAAGACGATGCGCAAGACCTGGATGATGCTGGCGGCCTTGGTGATGGTCCCGGGCAGCGCTGTCGCGCAACCCGACCCGGTGGTCACCGCCCGGCAGGGCTATGAGCTTCGGCTGCTGCCCGGCGGGCTCGCCGCGGGGCAGCCGCATCTGCACTCCTATCCGGTCTTCGCGTTCGGGATCAGCCGCACCGAGGCGATCCAGCGGGTCTCCGCCTTGCGCGGCCGGGCCAGCGCGTCCGGCAACAGTTCTTGCGGTGCGCATCCGCTCAACTTCGCCCGCTTCGGCACGCTGACCCTGTGGTTCCGAAACAATCGCTGGGTCGGCTGGTCGCTGACCGGGCCGGCGGGCCGGCGACCGATCCGCACGGAAATGGATTTGGGCATCGGCACGCCGCGCGGCGAGATCAGCGATGCCGACAGCGACCAGCCGGTCTTCCGGCAGACGGCGCGGGGGACGGAGTTCGTCGTCAACGACATGCACGGCCTGCTCGCCGGGCGCGGCCGGCAGGCGCGGGTCGCGGCCTTGTGGGCGGGCGCGACCTGCCGCGGATGAGCATTTGACGGCCAGTATGGACGGGCGCAAGATCGGGCAGTGAGGCGTTGGCAAGGTATGTGATGCGCAGGGCTTTTTCGCAAAATGAGACCTGGGGGCCTCGGGATACGCCGGCGGTGCTCCACGATTTTGGCGGCGACGCGGTGCGCGACGCGGTCAACGCGCCCAACGGCAAGCCGATCTACACGCTCGCGCAGATCATCCAGCAACTGACCCGCGCCGGCACCGCCTGGACCGGCGTGAACGGCAATCCGACGCCGCAGGCGGGGATCGGCACGATCACCTTCGCCTTCTTCGACTCGGCCTCCCAGGTCTATTCCAAGGAACGCGACAATTTCGCGCCGCTGACCGAGGCCCAGCGGGATGCGGTGCGCGCCGCCTTCGCCCTCTACAGCGACCTGATCCCGATCCATTTCGTCGAAGGCAATGTCTTCACGTCCGACATCAACATCGGCAACACCACCGAGGTTCAGAATTACTATTCGGCCTATGCGAGCTACCCCGGCACGTCCGCCGTGGCCGGCGATATGTGGTTCGCCCAGAGCGTGGCGGCCAACCAGAACGATATCGGTCTGGGCGGCGCCGGCTTCCGGACGATCCTGCACGAAATGGGGCATGCGCTCGGCCTGTCGCACCCCGGCGCCTATAATGCGACGGCGGGGCAGACGCTCACCTATGACGCCAATGCCGAATATTATCAGGACAGCTACGAATATACGATCATGTCCTATTTCGGCTCGTCCAACACGGGCGCGACCCGGAGCGGCTTCGCGCAGACCTTGCTGACCGACGACATTGCCGCGATCCAGAGCCTGTACGGCGCCAACATGACGACCCGGACCGGCGACACGGTCTACGGCTTCAACAGCAATGCCGACCGGCCGGCCTTCAACTTCACGCTCAACGCCAATCCGGTGATCGGGATCTGGGATGCCGGCGGCCGGGACACGATCGATTTCTCCGGCTGGAGCCAGAATGCCCGCATCGATCTCGCGCCCGGCGCCTTCAGCGACGGCGGCGGCCAGACCAGCAACGTCCAGATCGCCTTCGGCACGATCATCGAGAATGCGACCGGCGGCACCGGCAATGACAGCATCACCGGCAATGGCGTGGGCAACATCCTGAAAGGCGGCGGCGGCGACGACACGATGCGCGGCGGCGCCGGCAGCGACCGGCTGGAAGGCAATGCGGGCGGCGATATCTTCGTCTTCGGCGCGGTCGGCGAGAGCCTGCAATACGAGGCGCGCTCCGACGGCAAGAAAGCGACCCCGGACATGCTGCTCGATTTCACCTCGGGCACCGACAAGATCGACCTCAGCGCGATCGACGCCAACCAGACGACCGCGGGCGACGACGCCTTCAGCTTCATCGGCGCCAATGCGTTCAGCGGCGTCGCCGGCCAGCTCCGCGCCGAAGTCCTGGGCGGCCAGCTCCATATCCTCGGCGACGTAAATGGCGACGGCCGCGCCGACCTGCACATCATCGCCAGCGGCACGCAGATCCTGGTCAGCGACTTCGTCCTGTAGGCCCGCCTTAGCGGTTCATCGCCGATAAACGCCCGCTTCGTTACGCCGCCGGTCCTGTCACGAGAGGATCGGCCATGGTTCTGGCGACCTTGCTGCTTGCCGCCGCGCAGCCCGCTCTCCCGGCGCCGGACCCGCTCATGGCCTGCGCGCCGCGGCGGAATCTGACTGCCGCCGGGCCGCCGCCGCCGGTGTTCCAGGTGCAACGGATCGAACCCGGGCCCGGGACCCGCATCCATCTCTCCGTGCACCGCTGCCCCGGCAGCGGCTACCGGGTGGAGCGGCAGATCACCCGCGGCGAGCAGGATGTGGGCGACATCGAATGGGTGCCCGCCGCTGCATGCCCGGCGATCGGCGGCTGGATCGCCGAGGCGACCCGGCTCCGCCTGCCCGCGCCGATGCTCATCCCGCACCGGGACAGCAGCGGGCCGGTGCGCGGCACCTGGTTCGTGCTGGACGCCCGGCACCTCGCCGGCACCGGCTCGGTCGGCAATCTCGAGCTGCATATCCTTGAGCCTCCCGACGCGCCGCCCAACCCGCTCAGCGCCTGGATCCGCGACGGCGAGCAGCGCTTCAAGACCTGTCGCGACCAGGGCCATGGCGGCGCCGGCTATGCGCCGGGGCGGTTCGGATGACGCCGCGCCTTCTGCCGCTTCTCGCCCTCGTGGCCGCCGCCAGCGCGGCCGGCGCTGCCGCGCCGGACCCCGATGCCCACCGCCATCCGGGCGCGCTCTTCGAACTCCGCTTCGAGCCGGAGATGAACACCGCCTTCGTCTACCGGGCCTTTCTCGCCGATCCTGACCATCCCGCCGGCCTGATCATCGAGCGGGCCGACGGCTGGCTCGGCGATGCGGCGCACACCGACGTCACGCCGGCCAGCTGCCCCGCCGCCGCGGCGCTGGTGATGCGGCTCGCCGGCCTGCCGTTCCCCGCGCCGCGGCTCGAGAACGCCCGACCCTACGATATCCGCGCGCCCTATCCGGCCGTCTATCATTTCGCCGGCTTCGTTCATTTCCCCAATGGCGGCGAGGGCCAGGTGACCTTCTACGCCTGGGATGCGCCCGGGCAGCCGGCGGACCCGTTGCTGGCGTGGGCGCGGGGGTTGGTGCGTGCGGTGGATGCGTGCCGGCCGCGCCGCTGAGCCCCGGGATTTGCATTTCCGGATGGGGTTCCTAGATTGAGGTCATGCGCGGCTTCTCTCCCTTCGACCGTTTCCGGCTGCACGGAGGCAGCCTGATGTCGCGAGTCCGGCCCTCGGGACGCGCCGCGTAGCGGCGGCCGTCCGCGAGGGGTCCTGATCCGGACCTGATCGAAGACCGGCGGCCATAAGCGTCGCTTCGCCCGGGTCCAACGCCACTTCCAATCCATCGAAAGAACGCCGTCGGCCTTGTCGCGCCGGCGCGTGAGGAGTCTTGTCATGACCATCAATGTCGGCACCCGCACCCGCAGCCTGATCGCCCGTTCCCTGCCGCTCGTGCAGCAGCGCCGTGACGCGCTGGTCGAGCGCATGGAGACGGCGCTCGCCGAACTGGACACGACCTGGACCGAGATCGGCCAGGCCGAGGTGACCGCCGCCGTGCTGGTCGAGCTGCTGCTCGACGAAGCCAGGCACCTGGTCGAATCCGGCACGTTCGGCCCGCTCGGCCGGCTGCCCGGTGAGCATTCTCTGCTCGGCATCGCCGGCCGCCATTATTCCCGCTTCGGAGACGCCCTGATCCCGGCGCTCCGCGACCTGCTCGGCCCGATCCCGCCGCGCGAACTGCTCGCCGCCTGGTGTGACCTGTTCTGGGCGATCATCCGCGCGGCGGAAGGGAACGACGCGATCCGTCACGGCTCGTCCTCGGCCGGCCAGTAGAGCTGGAACAGCCGGCGAAGTTCACGAACCTGACAGTTCCCATCCGTGCCGTCATCCGGGCCGGAAAGCGCGGCCGGCCAGTCTTCGCGGCCGAGCATGGCGAGGAGGCCGCCATGTTCGGCGCGGGCGATCTGTTCGTCGGTCCAGTCGAGCATGTCGGCGGGGTCGAGATCGTCGAGGGGGATTTCCCGCGCCAAGCCGCCGCCCGCTTCCGCATAGGCAATGTGGCGGGCGAGCATGGCGCGCTCGCTGCCGGGCTGGAGCAGGGTCCGGTCGCGGTGCGACCAGGCCTCGCCCACCTCGCGCGGAACGATCTCGTCCTCGTCATCCCGCAGCGGGAAGCGCGCGGCGAGGAAGCGCTCGGCGCCCGCATTTCCGGCCGGCAGCTGATCCAGATAGAGATCATATTCGGCGGCGACGGCGTGGACTTCGGGGCGGCGCTCGCTCTCGGCGGCGAGCCGGTCGAGGCGGGTGAGATGGGCCATGGTCAGGCGATTGTCATGGCGGTGCCGCTCCGCGACCAGCTCGCCATTGCGGTAGACGCGGTCGATCACGCCGTGGCGCGAGCGCGAGGCGATGTCGTCGGCGGTGGCGTGGCGGGAGAGCAGGATCGCCGCGTCCCAACCGAGCGCGAAGGCGTGGCCGGCGGCGCTGTTGCGGCGGGCGTAGGCGGATTCCCGGCTCATCCCGGCGGCGCGGGCGGCATCGGCGACGACGCCGGTTTCGGCGAGATTGGTGAGGAAGATGCGCTCGCGCTCGGGGGTCCAGCCGTCGTGGCGTTGGGCGGGCGCGTCGGGAGGGGGAGGGGCGGTGTCCCAGGCGGCGAAGAGTCTGGTGGAGACGAGGGAGGTGGCCTCGCCCTCGCGGGTGAGATTGTAGGGGTGGTCGGCTGGCAGATGCGGGTGCGCGGTACTCGCTGGGGCGGCGCCGCTCAGCGCGTCCTTCGCGCCCTGCAGGTAGAAGAGGCGGGCTTCTTCCGAGGGAAAGTGGAGATCGGTCTCGGGATCGTAGACCATCGAGGCCGGGGCGGGCGGATCGGGGGAGTGCTCCATCGATCAGCGTAGGACATAGGAAATCCTACATTGCAAGGAATTGTTCCCTTTACGTTCTAAATGCTTGGCCTTCTTCTTCCCGGGCGCTATATTGCGGGCATGACCGTGGAGAAGAACCTGTTCGATTCCCCGGAGGCAGAGGCCCGATCCGAAGCGCGTGCGGAAGCGGATGTGCAGGCGGGACGGCTGATCTCTCATGAGGCCGTGCGGCGCTGGCTTTCGTCATGGGGCAGGGCGAGCCGCCTGCCGAGGCCCCGCTCTAATTAGTATTTTTGTCCCCGAAATCAGTGCCCCTGAAATCTTGCAGCAGTGCGCTGGCCTCGTCATTCAGTTGCCGGATACATTGGTAGTTCGAAAAAAGACCCGGCGACTACCAACTGGTTCTGGGAGACTCCAAGGAAGGGGTGCGCCTTGTATCTAAACTGGGTCTCGTAGGGATCGTCCTCTACCGTTCTGCACTTGATCTTCACGGTAAGGACGAGGGCCTCGATCCCGGGTCCGGTTTCGCGCTTTTCCCAGTCCTGAAGGGCCCGTAGAAAGAACCGGCTCAAGATGTTTCGAGGGAACTCGACGCTCCTCGTCTGATCGGGCGCGCAGTGCGGGATTTCTGTTTTCCATGTATCGGGCAAGGACAGCCCACAGCCGCGCCCGTCGGGATTGCGAAAATTCAACGTCCTAACAGAGGCCAGGCCCGGGCCCATGGGGGCGTCCATCATAGAGACGCCAGCTGGTTCGAAGGCGGCCGGAACAGAAAACTCTCCATTCGGGTCTTCCAAAAAGAAGTCCACGGTCAGCTCAAGAGCTGGGCTTGCGCCATAGTTGGTGAGGGAAAAGGTCGGAGGGATCGGATTTTTGTCCTGCCAGTCCCGCCGCGCCAGAAACACCGGCTCCCCGTTCAAACTGTCCGGATGAGGCCAAGCCAGGTGAAAGTCGAGGAAGTCCCGCTCGAGGATCAGGCTTGGAGCCTGCTGGGCTTTTCGGGTTTTCCTTGCCTCGTCGACCCCGGCTTCAGCAGCTTTGGCCGCAGATCGAGATGAATATGCGCTCCACGCCGCGAAGCCCGCAGCTAGGACGGTGCCAGTCGCGGTAGAGATGCTCAGGATGTCCTGCAGCGCCAGGCTCAATCGACTAACTCCACCGCATCGTCGAGCTTTCTAGTCCACCAATTCCACCGCCATCGCCGTCGCCTCGCCGCCGCCGATGCACAGCGCCGCGATCCCCCGCTTCCCTCCGGTCCGTTCCAGCGCGGAGATCAAGGTCGCCAGAATGCGCGCCCCGCTCGCCCCGATCGGGTGCCCCATGGCGGTCGCGCCGCCGTGGATGTTGACCTTGTCGTGGGGGATGCCGAGGTCCTGCATGGCGAACATGGTGACGCAGGCGAAGGCCTCGTTGATCTCGAACAGGTCGACCTCGCTTACCTTCCAGCCGGTCTGCGCCAGGAGCTTCTCGATCGCGCCGACCGGGGCGGTGGTGAAGAGGGCCGGCGCGCGGGCGTGGGCGGTGTGGCCGGCGATGCGGGCGACGGGCTTCAGGCCCTTGGCGGCGGCGACGCTCTCGCGGGTGAGGATGAGGGCGGCGGCGCCGTCGCTGATCGAGCTGGCATTGGCGGCGGTGATCGTGCCGTCCTTGCTGAAGGCGGGCTTGAGGCTTGGGATCTTGGAGGGATCGCCCTTCAGCGGCTGCTCGTCCTTGTCGACGGTCTCGGTGCCCTTGCGGGTCTTCACCTCGACGGCGGTGATCTCGCGGTCGAACCAGCCGGACTGCTGGGCGGTCTGGGCGCGGGTGAGCGAGGCGATGGCGTAATCGTCCTGCTGCTGGCGGGTGAGCTGATAGTCGTTCGCCGTGGCCTCGGCGAAGGTGCCCATGGCGCGGCCCGGCTCATAGGCGTCCTCGAGCCCGTCCAGCATCATGTGATCGTAGACCACATCGTGGCCGATGCGGGCGCCGGCACGGTGCTTCTTCATCAGGTAGGGGGCGTTGGACATCGACTCCATGCCGCCGGCGACGATCATGTCGGAGGAGCCGGCGGCGATCGCGTCCGCGGCCATCATCGCCGCCTGCATGCCGGAGCCGCACATCTTGTTGACCGTCACCGCTTCGGTGGATTTGGGCAGGCCGGCGCCCAGCGCCGCCTGGCGGGCCGGGGCCTGGCCGAGGCCGGCGGGAAGGACGCAGCCCATATAGCAGCGCTCGACATCGTCGGGGTTCACGCCCGCTCGCTCGACGGCGGCGCGGACCGCGGCGGCGCCGAGCTCGGTCGCGCTGGCGCTGGCGAGGCTGCCCTGGAACGAGCCCATCGGGGTGCGGGCGTAGGAGAGGATGACGACGGGGTCTGTAGTGGCGGTCATTCGAACGGGCTCCTGACTTTTCCTCCCCCCTTGTGGGGGAGGGCTGGGAGGGGGGGCGGTCCAACCGGACCGCGCGCG
>JBGAHY010000044.1:0-22228 GCA_044225925.1 Allosphingosinicella sp. | reverse complement strand
CTCGACATGGCCGAGCCCGAGCCCGCCATCCGCCTCGTCGATCAATATGCCGTTGAAGCCGAGCTCGGCGAACTGCTTCCACAGGCCGTGGCCGAAGCCGTCCTTGCAATTGATGTCGCGCCAGTGGCGCAGCTGCTTCGCGATCGCGCCTTCCTCGGCCATGAAACTCTTCGCCGTGTCGCGCAGCATTGCCTGGTCGTCGGTGAGATAGAGGGGCATGGATCAGGCTCCCGGAAGGTCGAGGATGCGCTTGGCGACGATGCCGAGCTGGACTTCGCTGGTGCCGCCCTCGATCGAATTGGCCTTGGTGCGCAGCCACTCGCGGGCGTTCTTGCCCTTCTTCGAGCGGTCGCTCTCCCATTCCAGCGCGTTGGAGCCGCCGGCGGCCATGACCAGTTCGTGGCGCAGCTTGTTCAGCTCGGTGCCCGCATATTTCATCATCGAGGGTTGGGCGGGATGCGCCCGGCCGACCTTCAATTCGTCGATGAACTTCTCGGACATCGCCCGGAAGGCGAGCTGGTCGACGTCGAAACGGGCGACGTCGGCGCGCAGGATCGGATCGTCCGCCAGCACCTCGGTCAGCGCCTCGCCGAGCGAGCCGCTTTGCCCGCCAAGGCCCATGCCGGAGATCATCTCGCGCTCATGGCCGAGCAGATATTTGGCGACGTCCCAACCCTTGTTGAGCGTGCCGACCAACTGGTCCTTCGGCACCTTCACGTCGTCCATGAAGGTCTCGCAGAAGGGCGAGTAGCCGGAGATGAGCAGGATCGGCTTGGTCGAGACGCCGGGGCTCGCCATGTCGAACAAAAGGAAGCTGATCCCCTGATGCTTGGGCGCCTGGAAGTCGGTGCGGACCAGGCAGAAGATCCAGTCGGCCTTGTCGGCATAGCTGGTCCAGACCTTCTGGCCGTTGACCAGCCAATGGTCGCCCTTGTCCTCGCATTTGGTCTGGAGGCTCGCGAGATCGGAGCCGGCGCCGGGCTCGGAATAGCCCTGGCACCAGCGGATCTCGCCGCGGGCGATCTCGTTGAGGAAGCGGAGCTTCTGCGCCTCATTGCCATATTTTAGCAAAGCCGGACCGAGCATCGAGATGCCGAAGCTCATCAAGGGATTGCGGGCGCCGATCCGGGCCATTTCCTGGCGAAGGATCTTGGTCTCCTCCGGCGACAGGCCGCCGCCGCCATATTCCCTGGGCCAGTCGGGGACGGTCCAGCCGCGCGCGGCCATGACCTCCATCCACTGCTTCTGGGCTGGATTCTTGAACGTCGGGTTGCGGCCGCCCCAGCAGGCGTCGCTTTCGTCGCGCATCGGCTCGCGCATCTCCGGCGGGCAATTCGCCTCCAGCCAGGCACGCGTCTCGGCGCGGAACGACTCAAGGTCCGACATGGCGGCCTCCTCTCCTTTACGTTAACGTCAACTGCCGCGCTCCGTGTTCGGAGTCAACCGGCCCGGCCGAACTCCATCACCCCGTCGGTCACCGTCCCCATGCCGAGCGCGGCCAGGTCCTTGTAGTAATTCTGGTAGAGCCGCCACGGCGCGGCCGTGCCCTGCCCCGGCAGCATCCCCTCGGCCCGCGCGACATAGCCGGAGCTGAAGTCGAGCATCGGCATCCGCTCGACCCCTTCGGGCGGCAGGCGCGGGACGCAGAATGCGAGGCCGTGGCGGTCCAGATAGGTGAGCAACCGGCAGAAATAGCGGGCGGTGAGATCGCTCTTCAGCGTCCAGGAGGCATTGGTGTAACCGAAGGACAGCACCATGTTCGGCACGTCGTTCAGCATCATCCCCTTATAGCTGATCCGTTCGGCCACCTCGACCGGCGCGCCGTCCACCGAGATCGCGATCCCGCCCAGGATGCGCATCACCAGCCCGGTCGCGGTCACCACGATATCGGCTTCGAGCTCCTCGCCGGACTCCAGCCGGATTCCGGTCTTGGTGAAGCGGTCGATTGTGCCGGTGACGACCGAGGCCCGGCCTTCCCGCATCGCCCTGAACAAATCGCCGTCCGGCACCAGGCAGACCCGCTGGTCCCATGGATTGTAGCGCGGCGAGAAATCCGTCTCGATGTCGCGGCCGGGGAGTTGCTCCGCCACCCATTTGAGCAGCAGCGCCTTGACCGCCTCCGGCCGCTTCCGCGAACGCTGGAAGAAGAGCATGCCGAGAAAGACGTTCTTGAAGCGGATGGCCCGCGCCGCCGCCCCCGTCGGCAAGATGCGCTGCAGCCGCCGCGCGATCCCGTCCTCCGACAGACGCGCCACGATGTAGGAGGGCGAGCGCTGCAACATGGTCACATGCGCGGCCGTCTCGGCGAGCGACGGGATCAAGGTCACCGCCGTCGCTCCGCTGCCGATCACGACAATCTTCTTGCCGGCATAGTCCAGGTCTTCGGGCCAGAATTGCGGATGGACGAAGCGACCCTTGTAGCTCTTCTCGCCGGGCCATTCGGGGCGATAACCTCGCTCATAATCGTAATAGCCGCTGCCGAGATAAAGGAAGCGCGCCCGGTAGCGTCTCACGCCCTCCGGCGTCTCCGCCGCGACCGTCCAGCAAGCCTCCGCCGTCGACCACTCCGCCTTCGTCACCCGTTGTCGGAAGCGGATATGCGCATCGATCCCGAACTCCCGCGCCGTGTCCTCGACATAGGCGCGGATGTCCGCCCCGTCGGCGATCGACTTCGCCCCCGTCCAGGGCCGGAACGGGAAGCCCAAAGTGTACATGTCGCTGTCCGAGCGGATGCCGGGATAGCGGAACAAATCCCACGTCCCCCCGACCCGCTCGCGCGCCTCCAGAACTGCGTAGCTTTTGCCCGGGCAGCGTTTCTGCAGTTGATACGCCCCGTCGATCCCGGAAATGCCGGCACCGACGATGAGGACGTCGAATTCCCCCGCTGCATCGGGCTCAGCCATGCGTTCCAACCTCCCCGGGACGCCACTTCTTCACATTGTCGGCGCGCGAAGGCCAGCCTAAGAAGCGACCATGTCAGACACCGCCGCCGAGCCCGTCCTCCACTATCTCCCCTATGAGCGCTTCCTCGACGAGGTCGAGACGCTGGCGCGGTTGCTGGAGGCGGACAGCTGGCGGCCAGATTTCCTGGTCGGGATCGGGAGGGGCGGGCTGGTGCCGGCCGCCTATCTCTCGCACCGCACCGGCATCCAGATGCTCTCCGTCGATCACAGTTCGGGCGAGGCCGGCTTCGGTGATGAATTGCTCGAAAAGCTCGCCCACAAGATCAGTGACGGGCTGAACATCCTGATCGTCGACGACATCAACGATTCGGGCGGGACCATCCAATATCTGCGCGCCGCCATCGCGGCGAAGACCGCCAGGCCGGAAGGCCTGCGCGTCGCCGTGCTGGTGCACAATGTCCGCTCGCGGGCCCAGGCCGAATATCACGGCTCGGAGATCGACCGCGATAAGGACAAGAGATGGTATGTCTTCCCGTGGGAAGCGGTCGCGCCCAAAACCACGCTGAAGGTCGAGGCGCTGGCGGTGCCGGAGCGGCTCGCCTAGCGACTAGCGGCCGAAGCTCACCTTGAGCGACTGCACCCGATCGATCACCTGACGCTGCTCCTGCCGCGCCGACTCGCGCTCCGAAGCGCTGCGGCAGGAACGGACGGTGTTGATGCGGCTGCCGATCTCCGGCCGCACCTGACAGACGCGCTTCTCCGGGGGATTCGGTTTCTGCTGCGTCGTCTGCGGCTCGCCATTCACGGCGATCGGCACGGACACGACGACTATGGCGGCAAGCAAAGCACGGATGGACATCAGCTCTCTCCCGGCGGGCGCAGCCCTATCCTCCTGAAAATACGCTCGGATGCGCCGCTACGCAACGCTCAAGTGCAGAGCGAGAGATAGGCGATTTCTGTCACGGTACCGCCCTCGACTGCTGAGGGCAGCTGCTCCGCTTCGGCATATTCGCGCTCGTCCACCACCGCCCCAGAGGCATCGTAAAGCCGGTGGGCCAGCGGGCGAATCATGCGCGTGCTGCAATCGATCCGCAAGCGATAGGCGTGGAGACTGCTGCGCCCCGGCGGCGGATCGATCATCCGGAACCAGGCGACGCGCGCATTCTCCTCCTGCTGCAGCGTGGCACCGTCCACGGCGATCGACTGGCCCGAAGCCGCGGCGCCGAGATTGAGCCAGACGGAGGCGCGCGGCGCGGGCGCGGGCGCGGCCGGCACGTCATCGGGCGGCGGCAGTCCGACTGCGGCGACCCGCGGAGCGCCGGTAGCGGCGATCTGGCAGGCGGCGAAGGCGGCGCGGATCGCGGAATCCACGATCGCGTCCCTGAGCCCGCCAGCCGCCCAGGCGAAATCGCGCGGGGTGAACCGCTCGGGATCGTAATAGGGCCGCTCGATATGCGCTGCGGCGCGCACCAGAAAGCGCAGCTGTCGGGGGCGCAATGTCTCGCCTAGCCGATCGCCGACGCAGGCAATCTCGGGCAAGTTGAAGCCGTAGCGGATCAGCTGCGGCCGAATGATGGAGGCACGGGGGCCGACATAGTCGCGCAACTGCCCGCGGCAGCCACCGAGCAGGGCGAGCGGCAAGAGCAACAGGAAGAGAGGCCGGCGAGTCACAGCGCCATTATGCCTTGGGCTGGGGCTTCGAGACCAGCCGTACCAGCCACAGGCCGATCAATGCGGCGATCAGATAAATGAGGCTGTGCGGCATGCTGTCCGGCACATAATATTCGCCCTCGACGCCTTTCGCCCAATAGAGCGTCCAGAACAGGACGCAGAGCGCGATCGACACCGCCAAAGCCGAAAGGAAGATGCCGGTCGCGATCGGGCCCGCGCGCGGCCCCTCGTCCCATTTGTCGTCTCTGCCGGCGATCCAGGTGCCGGCGGCGAAGGCGGCGATCAGGCCGACGAAGACACCGAGGACGAACCAGATCGCATAAGGCAGAGCCGCGCTGCTGCCGCGGATCGGCGCGATGTCGAAGATCGTGCAGGCGACCACGCCGACCACGTCGCCCAAAGCGAGGCAGATCAGGTAGGCGATTGCCGTCTTCAGGAAGGTGCCGGTCATGCCGGCTGCCGGCACTTCATCAGCGGCTGGATACGGGTGCCGTAATCGTCCGTGCCCTTGATGAAATCGTCGAAGACCAGCAGCACGCCGCCGGTGTTCGGCACGGTCGCGACCTCGTCCAGCATCCGCGCGATGCTCGCATAGGAGCCGACCAGAGTGCCCATGTTGAGATTCACCGCGCTCTCTTTGTCCGCGAGCTGTCGCACATTGGTGGTGGTCGAGGTCTTGTCCGCCGCGCCCTGCACCCCGAGCCAGGCGACTGCTTCCTCGTCCGTGCCCTCGCGATAGTGGATCCACTTCTCCATCGCTTCCTCGTCGGTCTCGCCGGCGATCACCATGAAGAGCGCGTAGATCTTCACGTCCCGCCCGGTCTTGGCGGTGGCGGCGAGCAGCCGCTCATTGTTCGGGGCGAAGGCGGTGGGCGTGTTCACGCCCTTGCCGAGGCAGAAAGCGTAGTCCGCCCACTGCGCCGAGAAAGCGAGGCCTTCGTCCGAGGAGCCGGCGCAGATGATCTTCATGTCGCCGGTCGGCAAAGGCCGCACCCGGCAATCGTCCATCTGGTAATATTCCCCTTTGAAATCGGAGACGCCGGTCGCCCAGAGCTCGCGCAGGATGTGGGCATATTCGCCGAGCATCTGGTAGCGGTTGCGGAAATGCTCGTCGCCCGGCCAGAGGCCCATCTGGCTATATTCGGGCCGCTGCCAGCCGGTGATCAGGTTGAGCCCGAAGCGGCCATGGCTGATCGAATCGATCGTGTTGCACATGCGCGCGCAGAAGGCCGGCGGGACGACCAGGGTCGGGCAGGTCGCATAGATTTTGATCTTCTCGGTGACCGCGGCGAGCCCGGCCATCAGGGTGAAGCTCTCCAGATTATATTCCCAGAACTCGGTCTTGCCGCCGAAGCCCCTCAGCTTGATCATCGAGAGCAGGAAATCGACGCCATAGCTCTCCGCCCGTACCGCGATCTCCTTGTTGAGATCGAAGCTCGGCATGTATTGCGGGCTGTTCTCCGAGATCAGCCAGCCATTGTTGCCGATCGGCGTGAAGATTCCGACTTCCATGATCTAGTCCCCCAGAAATTCGAGCAGGTGGCGGTTGAAGGCGTCGGGCTCGGTGACGTTGCAGGCATGGCCGCCGCGCATCCTCTCCAGCCGGGCGTGCGGCAGGCCACGTTCGAGCTGCTCGGAGCAGAGATCGGGGACGAGCATGTCGTCCTCCGCGGCGATGAGCAACGTCGGCGTGGAAATCTCGCCCAGGCGATCGGTGATGTCGAAGGTTGCCAGCGCGCCGATTCGGGCGGCGACATTGGCCGTCCCCTGGAAGTGGGCGACATGGCCCGCCTCGTCGGCTTCCACCCGCGCGATATTCTCGGAAATCCAGCGCGCAGGATAGAGGAAGAGCGGCTGCGCGCGGACGAAGGCGAGCACTCCGCTATGTTCCAGCAGGTCGAGCCGCGTCGCCATGCAGCGCAGGAAGTGCATGTCGGGCGCGGCAAAGCCGTTGACGACGACCAAAGAGGCGAGCCGCGCCGGCTCCCTGAGCGCGAGCGCCAGCCCGATCACGCCGCCGGCGGCATGGCCGACCAGGCTGGCGCGATCGAGTCCGATCCCGTCCATCAGGGCCAGCACATCGTCCACCATGTCGTCGACGTCGAGCTCCGCCGGCAGGGCGCGGTCCGACCGGCCTGTCCCCCTATGATCGTAGAGAATGACCCGGTGCCGCTCGGCGAGCGCCGCCAGGTTCGGCGCCCAATAGGCCGCCGAGCCGCCGAGGCCGGGCGAGAGGATCACCGGCGGACCGTCCGCCGGGCCGCGTTCCTCCCAGTAAAGCCCGCCAATGTCCGGCATCTGCGTCTTGCCCGTCAGCAGAGATGCGCGAGGCTGGCGATCTCGACCAGGCAGTCCGGCTTCACCAGCTCCGCCTTCACGCAATAGCGGGCCGGCTTGTTGCCCGGAAAATACTCCGCATAGACCGCGTTGAACGCCTGATAGTCGGCGAAGTCCTTCAGGAAGATGTGGTTCATCGCGACGTCGGCGAGGCTGGCGCCGGCGGCCTCCAGCGTGATCCTGATCGTCTCGAGCACCGCCCTTGTCTGCGCCGCCGCATCGCCGACATGGAGGACGACGCCGCCTTCCCCGAGTGCCAGCACGCCGGAGACATAGACGGTGTTCCCCGCCTTGGCGCCGGCCGAATAAGGCGCGATGGGCTTCGGGAATTGCGGCGGATTGATCGGTTCGAAGGGCATTTCATTCACTCCTGATCGCCGGGGATCTGCCCGAACGTGCCGCAGAAATCGGCGACGGTCGTCACCCAGCCGAAGAACTTCTCGACATTGTAGATGCTCGCCTCCTGCATCGCCGGCGGGCCGAGATGGTGGGTCGCGTCTTCCAGCATCACCCCGAAATATTCGAGGTGGAAGCCGTCGCGCAGCGTGCTCTCGACGCAAACATTGGTGGCGATGCCGACAAAGACGATGTTGCGGATGCCCCGCGCGCGCAAAGTCGAATCGAGCTGCGAGTTGAAAAAGGCGCTGTAGCGGGTCTTGTGCAGGACGATGTCGCCCGGCTGCGGCTTCAATGCATCGACCAGGTCGAAATCCCAGCCGCCCTTGGCGAGCAATTGCCCGCTCAGTTCGGGCCGCGCCCGCATGGTCTTCAGCGCGTTGGACTTGTGCCAGTTGGGCGAGCCCGGCCCGCCCGCCTCGACATAATCGGCATCCCAGCCATTCTGCAGGTAGACGATGGTGACGCCAGCCTGCCGCCCCGTCTCAAGCACCTTGGCGATCTGCCCGATCGTCCCCGCGGCACCGCTGATGTCGAAGCCGGCCAGGTCCACATAGCCGCCCTTCGACGCATAGGCGTTCTGCATGTCGATGACGACGATCGCGGTCTCCTCGACCGAGACCCGCAAGGGCTCCGGCCGGGCCGGCAGCGTCACCACGCGCCCGCGCCCCGATCCCGTTTCGACGGCGATGCTCATCCGCGGATGTTGGTCCGAAAGCCGGCGCGAGACAAGGGGCCGGGGTCAGCCCGCTAGGCCGGGAAGTCCCCGGCGAAGAAGCGCTCGGCGATCGGGCGGCGGTCTGACGGTGTCTCGCGGGCGCGGTTCTTCTCGTCCAGCAGGTCGAGCGCGCCGGTCCGGCCGAGCACGCAGGCCGCGTCGATCCTGAAGCGGTCCGGCACCTTCAATTCCTCGCGCACCCGGTCCCACTCCACGCCGGCCATGCCGTGCGCGTGATAGCCGAGCATCGTGGCCTGCAGCGCCAGCGACGCCCATGCGGCGCCGGTGTCGAAGCTGTGCGTGTGCGAAGGCGAGATCTGGCCGGGCTTCATCTCCATCAAGGTGTCGGAGCAGAGGTAGATCAGCACCGCGGCATTCTGCGCCCAGACCTGGTTGAAGGGCATGAGCAGGGATACGAACCGCGCCCAGTCCGCGCTTTCGCGCTTCGCATAGAGGAAGCGCCAGGGCTGCGCGTTGAACGCCGACGGCGCCCAGCGCGCCGCTTCGAAAATGGTGTGGAGATCCGCGTCCGGCATTACCGAGCGATCGAAGGCGCGAGGCGACCAGCGCGTGGTGAAGACGGGATCGACCGGGTGGTGGGCCTGGCGTTCGGACATAAAGGGCTCCTGAAACCGCCGCCGCCTTTGCACCTTTGCGGGGGCGGCTTTCAAGCGGGAGCCGTGGTTCACTCCGCCGCCGGCAACCTCAATTCGAACCGTGCCCCGCCTTCCGGCAAATCGGCGCCGTCGAGCCGCCCGCCATGCGCTTCCGCAATCAAGGACGCGACTGCTAGGGCAAAACCCGCCCCCTGCCCGTCCGGCGCGGCGAGGCCGGGGCCGTTGTCGACGACGCTGAGCAAAATCATCTCGCCGTCGCTTTTCGCCTCCAGCTCGATCCAGCCGTCGTCGCGGCCCTCAAGCGCAGCGCAGGCCCTGAGCAGCAGATTGGCGAGCGCCTGTTCGAGCGGGATCCGGTCCGCGATCACGAACAGATCGGGGGCCACTTCGGTGGTGAGGCCGACATGGTCACGGTGCTCGCCGAGCCTCAGCAAAGCGCGCTCGACCATGGAGCGCAGATTCTCGCGATCCGCGCTGACCCGGCCGCTGACCACGAAATTGCGGGTGCGGCGGATGAGGTCGCCCGCCTTGACCGTCTCGCGGCTAGCATGATCGAGCATCGCCTGGACATCGGCATAATCGTCGCCGAGGCCGCGCAGACGCCGGGCGCAGGCGGCGAGCGCGCTGGCGGCGGCGGTCAGCGGCTGGCTCACTTCATGCGCCAGGGTCGAGGCCATCGAGGTGGCGGCGGCGAGCCGGAGGTGCGCCTCGGGCGTGTCGGGCATGCACTCGCCGCCGGCGAGCAGCCAGCGGGGCTGGGTCGCATTGGGCTCCGCGGGCGCGGGCGCGCTGGGCTTGAGCCGGGAAGAAACCATGTTCACATTCCTGAACGGCCCGCACACGGCCCCAAGGGGCCGCTGCTACCGTAGTCATTACGGGACCGAAGCCGCGCGCGCAGCATTGACTTTGTGCGCGCGGGCACGAATGCTTGGCTTTACGGCATCGACCGGCCCCGCGGCTTGTCAGATCGCGACAACAGCTTTCCAGTTCGCGCCATCTGGCCCGTTTGTCCCGGCGACGTTCGCTGCCTTCGACGGAGGAAAGCGGACGTGGACGGCCAGATCCATAGCGCCACGCTGACCCATTATGTCGAGGTCGCCCGTTTCGTCGGCCTCGATCCGTACAGGATGTTGCGCGAGTTCCGGATCAGCCCGGCCGCGCTTGGCGATCCGGACGCGATGCTCAATTCCGGCGCGGTCGCCGACCTGCTCGAAGCGAGCGCGAAGGAATCCGGCTGCGATAGCTTTGGCCTGTTGATGGCGGAGAGCCGGACGCTGGCGAGCCTCGGCCCGATCAGCCTGCTTCTCGCTCATCAACCAACCGCCCGCGAAGTGCTGGATGCCCTGGTCGAATATCAGGGGGTGATGAACGAGGTGGTCTCGCTCGACCTGGAGGATTCGCGCCAGGGCGACACGAAGGGGCTGGCGATCCTGCGCGTCGGCTACGCCAATGGCTATGACGGGCGGCAGGCGATCGAATTGCTGATGGCGGTGATCTGCCGGATGGTCAGCGAGCTGGTAAGCGGGCGCTGGAACCCCGACCTCGCTTATTTCCGCCACAGCGCGCCGACCGACCTCAGCCATCATATGCGCCTGTTCCAGTGCCCGTTGGTGTTCGACGCCGATTTCAACGGGCTGGTGAGCGCGGAAAGCGCGCTCGACGTGCCCAATCCGGCGGCGGAATCGGTGATGGCGCGGCATGCGAAACGCTATCTCGACATGCTGGTGCCGGAACAGGCGGACGGCTCGGTCACCGAGCGGGCGCGGCGCGTGCTCTATCTGCTGGTGCCGGCGGGACGGGCGGTGCTGGAGCAGCTCGGCACCACATTGGGCATCCACCCGCGCGCGCTGCAGCGGCAATTGGAGAGCGAGGGCCGCAGCTTCGGCACCCTGCTCAACGAGGTCCGCCGCGAGCTTGCGCTCCGCCATCTCGCCAGCCCCGCCAACGCGATCGGCGATGTCGCCCGGATGACCGGCTATGCGACGCCCAGCAGCTTCTCGCGCTGGTTCACCGGCGAGTTCGGCATGTCGCCGGCGCAATGGCGGGCGGAGGAGAGACGCGACGCTGCCTGACGACCGGGCGCTCCATCCGCGCATCGATCGGGAATAAGGTCGCTATTGCCGCGCCTTTCTGCCAGGGTCCATCCATCACCTGCCCTTCGTTCCGCAAGCGCCCGTGACTGAGAGATTCTTCTGCTCTCGCTTGCACCACAAGGTGATACGGCATGGAAAAGAGTGATTGGTTCCGCCGCCAGCAGGCGGGCGCGGACGCGTGCGGGGGCCGCCGATGAACATGTATCGCAAGAACCGCAGCGGCCCGGTGTTGAGCCGCGACGAGGGCGCGCGCCAGGGCCGCGCGGTCCGCGCCGCGCAGGCCGCGCTGGGCGATGTGCAGGCGGTCCGCGCCTTCCTCAACGGCCATCATCCGGCGCTGGACGGCCGTCCCATCGACCTCGCCGTGGCGAGCGACGACGGGCTGGCAAGGGTGGAAGCCGCGATCCACGCCGAGCGCGCCCGCGCTGAGGGCGCGACATGAGCCTCCACGACTGGCTCGGCACGCACGCCCCCGACCTCAAGGGCAGCCACTGGGAATGCGGGCATTTCGTGACGCTGTGCTCGGTGTGCGGCAAGACGATGGTGAAGCTGCCGGGATTGCCCTGGAAGCTGAAGCCGAAGCGGGCCTGACCCGGTGAAGGAGACCGCATGAAAGGCTTTAAGAACCCCACTTTCGAGGATCGCGTCGCCAGCGCCGCGGCGGCGAAGGCGGCGGCACTCGCGCAGTTGCGCGCCCGCGCCGCGCCCGATCCGGCCGAGCAGGCCGAAAAGCGTGCGGCGGCTGAGGCGCGCGAGGCGGTCAAGGCGGAGGAACGTGCCGCGGCAAAGGCAGCCAGGAAGCTGGCCGGAAGGCAGGCGGCGGAGGCAGAGGCCGCCGCCAACCCCCCGCCCCCCACGGCCGAGGAACGCAAGGCGGTGCGGGACGCGCGTTATGCGGCGCGCAAAGACCGGAAATAGGCTCGAAGCCCTCCCCCACTTGCCCCGCTCCCCCTCTTTCTGGCACCCCGATGAGGAGCCCCGTAGCGCGGGCAAAAGGGAGGTTCGGCCGGCATGGATTTTGACCTTACGGAACGGCAGGCTTTTTACCGGGATCGGGTGCGGGCCTTCATTGAGGAGCATATCCGGCCACGAGTCGCGGACTATAAGAATCAGCTGAACGAGGGCGACCGCTGGCAGCCTTTGCCGGTGATCGAGGAGTTGAAGCCGGTCGCGAAGGCTGCGGGCCTCTGGAACCTGTTCATGCCGCCGGGCCATGCGCTGAAGCATGTCGACGAGAGCTTCGAATTCGAGGGCACGCAGCTCACCAATCTCGAATATGCGCTCTGCGCGGAGGAGATGGGGCGGATCATGTGGTCGTCCGAGGTCTTCAACTGCTCGGCGCCGGACACCGGCAATATGGAGGTGCTGCACCGCTACGGCACGCGCGAGCAGAAGGAGGAGTGGCTCAAGCCGCTGATGAACGGCGAGATCCGTTCGGCCTTCCTGATGACCGAGCCGGCGGTGGCCTCGTCCGACGCCACCAATATCGAGTGCGACATCGCCCGCGATGGGGACGGCTATGTGATCAACGGCCGCAAATGGTGGTCGTCGGGCGCCGGCGATCCGCGCTGCAAGGTCGCGATCCTGATGGGCAAGACCGACAAGGGCGCGGACAAGCATCGCCAGCAGTCGATGGTGCTGATGCCGCTGGACGCGCCGGGCGTGAAGGTGCTGCGCGCGCTGACCGTCTACGGCTATGACGACGCGCCGCACGGCCATATGGAAATCGTGCTGGACAATGTGCGGATCCCGGCGAGCGCGATGCTGCTCGGCGAGGGCCGCGGCTTCGAGATCGCGCAGGGGCGGCTCGGGCCGGGCCGTATTCATCACTGTATGCGCACGATCGGCGCGGCCGAAGAGGCGCTGAAGGCGATGGTGTTGCGGCTCCAGTCGCGCGTCGCCTTCGGCAAGAGGCTGATGGAGCACAGCATCTGGGAGCAGCGCGTGGCGCGGGCCCGGATCGACATCGATATGTCGCGGCTGCTCTGCCTCAAGGCCGCGGACCTGATGGACAAGGCCGGCAACAAGGCCGCCGCCGCCGAGATCGCGATGATCAAGGTCTATGCGCCGAACATGGCGCTGCGGATCATCGACGACGCGGTGCAGGCCCATGGCGGCGCCGGGGTGAGCCAGGATTTCGGGCTGGCCTCGAGCTGGGCGGGGATCCGGACGCTCCGCCTCGCGGACGGGCCGGACGAGGTCCACAACCGCGCCATCGCCCGGCTCGAATTCGCCAAGCACCGCGAAGGCTGAAGGGCCTGGGGCCGTCATTCCAGCGAAAGCTGGAATCTCTTTGCCTTTGCGGCGGCCGGGAAGAAGAAGTGAGATTCCAGCTTCCGCTGGAATGACGAGAGGGGAAACGGATGCAGTTGTTCGACCTCACCGGCAAGGTCGCCATCGTCACCGGCTCGTCCCGGGGCATTGGCCGCGCCATTGCGGAGGCCATGGCCGACCATGGCGCCAAGGTGGTGATCTCCAGCCGCAAGGCGCCCGCCTGCCAGGAGGTGGCCGACGCGATCAACGCCAAGCATGGCGAGGGCACCGCGATCGTCGTGCCCGCCTCCATCTCCTCCAAGGAGGAGCTGCAGGCTTTGGTCGACGAGACGAAGCGGCAGCTCGGGCGGATCGATATCCTCGTCTGCAACGCCGCCTCCAATCCGTATTACGGGCCGATGGCGGGGATCACCGACGACCAGTTCCGCAAGATTCTCGACAACAATGTGATCGCCAATCACTGGCTGATCTCGATGGCCGCGCCGGAAATGCTGGAGCGGGGCGAGGGCTCGATCATCATCGTCAGCTCGATCGGCGGGCTGACCAGCTCGACGATGATCGGTGCCTACAACATCTCCAAGGCCGCGGACTTCCAGCTGGCCCGCAACCTCGCCGCCGAGTTCGGCCCGCGCGGCGTGCGCGTGAACTGCATCGCGCCGGGCCTGGTGAAGACCGATTTCGCCCGCGCGCTCTGGGAAAATCCGGACACGCTGAAGGCGGTGACGCGGAGCACGCCGCTCCGCCGGATCGGCGAGCCGCACGAAATCGCCGGCGCCGCGGTCTTCCTCGCCGCGCCCGCCTCGACCTTCATGACCGGGCAGACGATCATCGTCGACGGCGGCAGCACCGTGGGAGTGGGATTATGAGCGGACGTCTGGACGGCAAGGTCGCGATCGTCACCGGGGCGGCGTCGGGGATCGGCAAGGCGACCGTCGCCCTGTTTCGGCAGGAGGGCGCCAAAGTCATTGCCGCCGACGTGGCTGCAGCCGAAGGCGTGCTTGCGGCGGATGCGGGCAGCGAAGCCGATGTCGCCGGGCTCATCGAGCGCGCGGTCAGCGAGCATGGCGGTCTCGACATCTTCTTCGCCAATGCCGGCATTTCGGGCGGGCTCGCCTCGATCTTCGAGCAGACGCCGGAAGACTGGCAGGAGATCCTGCGGGTCAACCTGATCGGCCCGTTCCTTGCGATCAAACACGCCGCTCCGGTGATGAAAGAGCGCGGCGGCGGGTCGATCATCGCCACCGCTTCGGTCGCGGGCCTGCGCGCCGGCGCCGGCGGCCCGGCTTATTCGGCGTCCAAGTCCGGCGTGATCAGCCTGGTCGAAGTTGCGGCGACCCAGCTCTGCGGCGCCAACATCCGGGTCAACGCCATCTGCCCGGGCCTGATCCAGACCGGCATGACCCAGCCCCTCTACGACATGGCGGAGGCTTCGGGCCGCCAGGACATGATCGGCCATCTGAATCCGCTGAAGCGCGGCGGCGAGCCGAGCGAGATCGCCGAGGCGGCGCTCTTCCTCGCCTCCGACGCGGCGAGCTACGTCAACGGGCACGCTTTGGTCGTCGATGGCGGCCTGTCCTGCTCGCACCCGCATTACCGCCAGGAATATGGCCGCACGTCCTTCTGACCTTCACGGAGTAGTTTCATGACCAGCCCCATTTCCACCCGCAAGCATGGCGACGTGCTGATCGTCATGTCCAACAATCCCCCGGTGAACGCGCTCGGCCATGCCGTCCGCGACGGGCTGGTGAAGGCGATCGAGGAGGCGGACGGCGACGCGGCCGTGAAGGCGGTGGTGATCGTCTGCGAGGGCCAGACCTTCTTCGCCGGCGCGGACATCAGCGAATTCGGCACCCCCAAGAGCTTCGAATATCCGGCTTTGCCGCAGGTCGTCGATATCATCGAGAATTGCACCAAGCCGGTGGTCGCCGCGATCCACGGCACGGCACTCGGTGGCGGCCTCGAGGTTGCGCTCTCCTGCCACTATCGGGTGGCGGTCCCGTCCGCGAAACTGGGTGTGCCCGAGGTGAAATTGGGCCTGCTCCCCGGCGCCGGCGGCACGCAAAGGCTGCCGCGCGTGGCGGGCGTCGAGAAGGCGCTGGAAATGGCGGCGACCGGCAATCCGATCGGCGCCAAGGAAGCGCAGGCGATCGGCCTGGTCGACCGGCTGATCGAGGGCGAATTGCTGCCCCATGCGGTCGCCTTCGCCGAGGAGGTGCGCGAGGTCCGGCCGCTGCCGAAGTCCTCCGAGCGCGACGAGAAACTCGCCGAGGCGCGCGCCAATCCCGGCCTGTTCGACGCCTTCCGCAAGGCCAATGCCCGCAAGTTCCGGGGCTTCGATGCGCCGGAATATAATATCCGCGCGATCGAGGCGGCGGTGGCCAAGCCCTATGCCGAGGGCGTGCTTGAGGAGCGGCAGCTGTTCATGGCGCTGATGAGCGGGACGCAGGCCAAGGCGCAGCAATATTTCTTCTTCGCCGAGCGCAAGGCCGCGAAGGTCGACAATGTCCCAGAGGACACCCAGCCGCGCGACATCAGGCGCGTCGGCGTGATCGGCGCCGGCACGATGGGCGGCGGCATCTCGATGAACTTCCTCAGCGCGGGTGTGCCAGTAACCATCGTCGAGATGGCGCAGGAGGCGCTCGAGCGCGGCACCGGCGTGATCCGCAAGAATTACGAGGCGACCGCCGCCAAGGGCCGGATGACCGCCGACCAGGTCGAGGGCGCGATGGGGCTGCTGAAGCCGACCCTCGCGCTCGAGGACCTCGCCGATTGCGACCTGGTCATCGAGGCCGTGTTCGAGAATATGGACGTGAAGAAGGAGATTTTCGGCAAGCTCGACACCATCTGCAAGCCGGGCGCGATCCTCGCCTCCAACACCTCCTATCTCAACGTCGACGAGATCGCCGCGTCGACCTCGCGGCCGCAGGACGTGGTGGGCCTGCACTTCTTCTCGCCGGCCAATGTCATGAAGCTGCTGGAGGTGGTGCGCGGCGCCAAGACGGCGCCGGACGTGCTCGTCACGGCGATGCAGATCGCCAAGCGGATCAAGAAGGTCGCGGTCGTCGCCGGCGTCTGCCACGGCTTCATCGGCAACCGCATGCTGATGCCGCGCCAGATCGAGGCGATGAAGATGCTGCACGAGGGCGCGACCCCGCAGCAGATCGACCGCGTCCATGTCGCATTCGGTATGCCGATGGGCCCCTTCCAGATGTCGGACCTGGCCGGCGTCGACATCGGCTGGCACCGCGACCCGACCCGCATCGAGAATATCCGCGACGCCCTCGCCGCCGAGGGCCGCTGGGGCCAGAAGAAGGGCGCAGGCTTCTACGATTATGACGAGAAGCGAAACCCCTCCCCGTCCCCGCGCGTCGCCGAGATCATCGAGGAATTCCGGCAGAAGACCGGCACGCCGCAGCATGAGATCACCGACGAGGAGATCGTCGAGCGCACCCTCTACACGATGGTCAATGAGGGCGCCTTGATCCTCGAGGAAGGCATGGCCCAGCGCGCCTCGGACATCGATGTGGTCTGGGTCTATGGCTATGGCTGGCCGGTCTATCGCGGCGGGCCGATGTTCTGGGCCGACACGGAGGGGCTGGCGAAGATCGTCGCCGGACTGGAGAAGCATGGTTTCGCGGTCTCGAAATTGCTCCGCGAGAAGGCCGAGAAGGGCGAGAAGCTCTCCAGGGTCTGAGCGGGCGATGCGGAGCGCCGCCTTCGCCCTCCTGCTCCTCCTCGCCGCCTGCGCGCGGGCCCCGGCCTATGACGCGGCGGCCGAGGAGCGCGCGATCCGCCAGGTGATCGCGGACATGGAAGGCGCATGGAACCGCGGCGATTTCCGCGGCTACATGGCCGGCTTCAAGAACCCGGACGTCATCTTCGTCTCCCGCGGCCAGTTCCAGCGCGACTGGCAGGGCACGCTGGATCATTACATCCGCGATTATGGCGGCGACCCGGCGCGGCGCGGTCGCCTGCATTTCTTCGACATCCGCGTCGAAATGCTGAGCCCTGACGCCGCGCAACTGATCAGCCGCTACACGCTAACCGGAGGCGGCCAGCCGCAGGACGGAATCAACACCCGGCTGATGCGCAAGGTGGACGGCCACTGGGTAATCGCGCTCAACCACGTGAGCTCGCGCGAAGTCAGCCCCCTCTCCCCTTCAGGGGAGTGACGGGTCGGCCATGCCCCCCGGCATGGCCTGAACAGCGCGGGGCGCTGTTCACCCGCCACTGGTTGGGGAGAGGGGGAGTCAGCCAGCGCGCTGACGATCGTCGTGAGCACCCCGTCCAGGTTCGACATCACGTCGGAGTTACAGAATCTCAGCACCCGATAGCCGCGCGCCTCGAAGAAGCCGGTGCGCACGAGGTCGTAAGCCTCCCGGCCGACATGGGTCTCCCCATCAATTTCCACCACCAACATAATCGGCGATCGGCAGGTGAAGTCCGCGATGTAACGGGCGCCGATGACGGTCTGCCTGCGGAATTTAACACCGTTGAGGCGGTGGGCACGGATTTCGGCCCAGACGCAGCGCTCCGGCTCGGTCATCTCGCGCCGCATGGCCTTGGCATATTCGAGAAGCCTGCGGTCTCTCACCCGACTCCCCCTCTCCCTACCTCTCCCCTGAAGGGGAGAGGAGCTTTCATTCCGTCCGCCGCAGCAAATCGATGAGCTGGTCCTTCCAGAAGCGCGCCCAGGTATGCGTCCCGTGCCCGCGGGTCTCGGCGCTCCGCGGGATCAACACGTAGCGGACGCTCCGCATCCGGCGGGCGGCGGGCTCCGCGATCCCATATTCGGGCGGATTGATGAAATCGTCGGCGCTGTTCACCCAGGTCATGGGCGCGCGGATCCGCTCCAGGTTCGGCAGCGGATTGTAGGTCCGGCTCGCCTCCAGTTGATAGATCAGGTCGTTGGCGTCGCGGGTGGCGATATCGCGATCGACGCGGCCGGCGAGATACGCATCCGCCGCATCGCGGGTCGGATAGTCGTGCTGCAGCCAGAGCGGCGCCATGCCGGCGATCTGCAGCACGCTGGTCGCGACGCGGAGGCCCATGACCGGCTCGGACGTGTAATTGCCGTCAGCCCAGGCGGGATCGCTCTTGATGCCCTGCACGGCGAGCTGGCGCCACATGCGGTTATGACCGGCAATCTGGGTCGGCAGGCAGGCCATGGGCATCATCGCCCGCGCGCCGTCCGGATAAGTCTCCGCCCAGACGAAGATGTGCATGCAGCCCATGGACGTGCCCATCAGCAGGCGCAGCCGCCTCACCCCGAGCCGCTCCAGCATCGCATGCTGCGCCGCGACCATGTCGTCATAATCGTAATGCGGGAAACGCATCCGAAGGCCGTCGCTCGGCTTGGAGGAGCGGCCATGGCCGATGCCGTCCGGCAGGATCACATAATAGCGGCTGAGGTCGAGCGGCTGCCCGGGGCCATACAATTCGTTGGCGAATTGCGGCGCGAGGAACTGGCGGCCGGAGCCGCCGGTGCCGTGCAGCACCATCACCGCATTGTCGATCTCGCCCGCGGCATTGCGGTGCGGGGTTCCAAGCGTCGCATAGTGGAGCCGCAGCGCCGGCAAGGTCTCGCCCGAGCGGAAGCGGAAGTCAGCAAGCGTGACGTCGCCCTCGGTCAGGCGCGACGCCCAGTCCACCTGCTGCGCCGCGGCCGGGGCCGCAGCGAGCAGGACGAGCGCAGCGAGAAACCGCCTCATCGTCCGCTGAGCGCCCCCTGCTCGAAGCGATGCTGCGCGGCGGTGCGGTCGGCGGCGGACAGACCCTGATACCAGGCTTCGGCCGTGCCGGCGACGTTGCGCGCTGCGGTGATCCGCTGGATCTCGGTCGCACCGCCATTTTCAGGGATGTTGGCCGTGACCGTGGAGACTTCCACCGTCACCTGCCGCCCACGATTGGCGTCGAGGAACAGGTCGATCGGCGTCGGCCCCGGTTGGGCGCTGATCGTCTCGCGGCCCGGCACCTGGATATGCGCCCACAGATAATCGCCCATCTCCCAGCCGGTGAACGTGCCGGTCACGGTTTCGCGGCGCGATACCGGCTCGGCGGCAGCGGTGCTGTTGTTCGCCGCTGGCGCGGCCGCATTGGCGGCGGGCGCCGGCGCGGCGCTGTTGGCGGCATTGGCGACAGTGGCGTTGTTGCCGGCATTCTGGCCACAGGCGGCCAGGGCAAGGCTGGTCAGCGAAACGAGCGCAAGGCGCATGGTTGGACTCCCCGGAATGTGCATGGCGGGAGGCTCCGCGATTTGTCCGCGCCGCGCAAGCGCTTCGTTACGGGACGGCCGCTTCCCACGCCTTGGCGTCGAAGCCGACCAGGCGCCGGCCGCCGAGATCGAGCACCGGCCGTTTGATCATCGAGGGCTGGGCCAGCATCAGCGCGACCGCCTTGTCGGCGTCCAGCCCTTCCTTCTCCGCATCGGGCAGTTTGCGGAAGGTCGTGCCGGCGCGGTTCAGCAGCTTCTCCCAGCCAAGCTCCGCCACCCAGCCGCGCAGCCGCGCCTCGTCGATCCCGGCGAGCTTGTAGTCGTGGAAGTCGTAGGCAGTGCCCCGCGCCTCGAGCCAGGCCCGCGCCTTCTTGATCGTGTCGCAATTCTTGATGCCGTACATTCGCATCAGGCTAGAAGGCGGCAACGTCGCACGCGGTCAAGGGGAGCTTTGCACATGGCCATCGAAACCATCGTCACGGGCGCGGCGCCGCCGCCCGGCGGCCATTATGCGCAGGCGACCGCGTCCGGCGATCTGCTCTTCGTCGCCGGCCAGCTGCCCGTCCGCCCCGATGGCACGCACACCGCCGATCTGCCGTTCGAGGACCAGGCCCGGCAGGCGCTCGCCAACCTCCTCGCCATCGTCCGCGCCGGCGGCTCGGCGCCGGAGCGGGTGCTGAAGGTCAACGTCTATATCGTCGGGATCGAGCATTGGCCCGCCTTCAACCGCGTCTATGCGGAGCTGTTCGGCGACGCCCGCCCCGCCCGCGCGGTGGTGCCGGTGCCCGAGCTGCATTTCGGCTATCTGGTGGAGGTCGACGCGATCGCCGCTCGCTGATTCAATGACTTAGCGTCCTTGTTCGCTCTTCTTGACACAATGTTAAAAATATCTAACATTATGTCCAGATAACCGAACAAGGGATTCGCACATGACCTTCCAGGAAAAGAGCCGCTGGATCGCGCTCACCGCCAACTTTCTCGCCTGGGGCTGGTATTTCGTCACCGTCGCCCGCCTGCTCGCCAGCGGCGTGCCGGACGAGCGCGCCATGCTCGCCTTGATGGTGCCGGTCTTCGTCGTGGTGACCCTGCTCCACATTGTCGGCCATGTCGTCGTCGCGGTGCTGAAGCCGAGCGAGGCCAAGACGACGCTTGACGAGCGCGAGATGGCCATCGCCCGCCGCGCCGCTGCGATCGGCTACAATATCCTCTGCGTCGGCATCGTCATCGCGATGGGCGCGACCCTTTATTACTGGACGGCCTTCGTCGCGGTGAATGCGGTGATGCTCGCCTTCATCCTCGCCGAGTGCGTGCGCTACGGCGTCGAGATCACCGCCTTCCGCCGGGGTTATGCCTGATGACCGGGAAGCGCCTCACCAACGCGATCCGTACCTTGCGTTTCCACGCCGACGAGATGACGCAAGGGGAGCTTGGCGAAAGGATCGGCGTCACCCGCCAGACGGTCGCGGCGATCGAGCAGGGGAAATACTCGCCGACGCTGGAGACCGCCTTCCGCATCGCCGACGTCTTCGGCGTGCCGCTGGAGCAGGTGTTCAGCTGGGCGGAGGAATAGGCCTCAGCGCAGGAACCGCCCCAAGGTCACCACCTCCTGCCGCTCCAGCCCAAGCGCCTCGTAGAAGCCGAGCGCCTCTTCGTTGCTCGCGCGGACCATCAGCTGGAGCTTGGGTACGCCGCGCGCCCGGAGCCAGGCCTCGGCGGCGTCCATCAATTGCCGCCCGAGGCCCTCGCGTCGCCGGTCCGGCGCGACCGCGAGATAATAGACCCAGCCACGATGGCCGTCGAAGCCCACCATCACCGAGGCGATCAAGGCGTCGCCGTCGCGCAGGCCGAGGATGGCGGAGGTGGCACCCTCGATCGCGAGCCTGGCATCGCTGGTGGGATCGTTCCACGGTCGGGTAAGCCCGCACGCCTCCCAGAGCGCGGCCAATGCGGACACGTCGCCAAGGCCAAGCGGCGCGATCACGATGTGCTCCGCCGGAAGCAGCCGGCCATATGATCGTCGACGATCCCCACGGCCTGCAGCCAGGCATAGACGATTGTCGGGCCGACGAATTTGAAGCCGCGCTGCTTGAGGTCCCTGGAGATCGTCTCGGAAAGCTCGGTCCTCGCCGGCATGCTGACGCCGTCGCCGCGGATCACCCGGCCGTCCGTGAAGGACCAGCAATGGTCCGCGAAGTCCTCGCCGCGCTCGCGCATGTCGCAGAAGATCCGTGCCCCGGCGATCGTCGCCACGATCTTGGCGCGGGCGCGGACGATGCCGGGATCGGCCATCAGCCGCTCCACACCCGCCTCCCCGAACGCCGCCACCTTGTCCGGATCGAAACCGGCAAAGGCGGCGCGGAAGCCCTCGCGCTTGCGCAGGATCACGATCCAGGCGAGTCCGGCCTGGAAGCCCTCCAGCATGAGGTTCTCCCAAAGGAGCCTGGAGTCGCGGACGGGCACGCCCCATTCCTGGTCGTGATAGGCCTGATAGAGCGGGTCGTTGCCGGCCCAGGAGCAGCGTTGCAGGTCGCTCATCGCGCGACCCTAGCGCGGCGGCGGGCGGCCCGGAAGCCGCCCGTCCCTTGGGTCAGGCCGGAAAGCTTTCGCCGACCATATCCTCGCTCTTCGCCCAGAGCGCCTTCGCCCGCTCCGGATCGAGCGCATAGGCCCGGACGCCGCCCGCCAGGTCCATGCCCGCGGCCTCGGTCAGCGCGGCAACATGGCAATCCTCGCAAAACAGGCCGCCCACTTCTTCGGCCGGCGCGACGACCGCCGCCCAGACCGACGTCGCGGCGCCCTGGGGGATCGACTTGAACTCGAAGGCCGAACCGTCGGCATTGCGCCGGGTGGCGAGCGTGTCCATCAGCCCCTGGATCATCTCCGGGGTCATGTGGCGGCTGAGCTCCGTCTGGATGCCGCCGGGATGGACGGCGACGCCGCGCACGCCGCGGCCCTTAAGCCGCCGGTCGAACTCCACGGCGAACAGGACATTGGCGGTCTTCGAG
>JBGAHY010000043.1:0-23400 GCA_044225925.1 Allosphingosinicella sp. | reverse complement strand
CCTCGCCGGCCTGGTTCTCCGGCGCCGGCGGAGTGCCCTGCGCGTCCTTGTCTTTCTTCTTGCTCATGGCCTGGTTTCCGGAAGGGAGAGGAGAGTCGGCTCGCTGATCCATATCGCGATACCGGTGACATTGTCGGGTGCACCCTTCTCAAGGGTCAGATCGATCAGTTTTTCCATTGCGCTGTCAGGCGCCTCGCGGGAGAAATGATCCTCGATCGCCTCGTCGCCGACCACGCCGTGGAGGCCGTCGCTGCAGAGCAGGAAGATATCGCCCGGCTGGATCTCGCCCTCGACCCGATCGAACTCGACCTCCTTCTGCACGCCGACCGCGCGGGAAAGGACATGGCCCATGGGATGGCCCTGCGCCTGCTCGGGTGTCATCAGCCCGCGCGCCACCATCTCCTGGACCTGGGTATGATCGCGGCTCAGCCGCTCCAGCTTGCCGCCGCGCATCAGATAGGCGCGGCTGTCGCCCGCCCAGAGCAGGCCGTAATGGGTGCCTTCGATCACAAGCATGACCAAAGTCGAGCCCATCGACTTGCCGCGTTTCTTGCCTTCGAGCATGATCTGACGGTTCGCATTGATCGCCGACTCGAGCGCTTCTTCGCAAGTGTCCGAGAACCCGCGCGCGAGATCGATCTTGCCAAGCTCGCTGACGATCTGGCCGGAGGCCCATTCGCCGCCCTCGTGGCCGCCCATCCCGTCCGCCACCGCCCAGAGCCCGCCATCGTCGCGCTCGATATGGCTGTCCTCATTATGGCCGCGGACGCAGCCTTGATGGGTTCGCGCATGGCTTTCGATTCGATAGCCTGATCGAGCCGGAACGGCCGGCTTCGTGCTTGGTTTCGCAGGCGCCACGGCCGCTGGCTTTGCGGCAGGCTTTGCGGCCTTCGATACCGGCTTCGGCGCAGCGCCCACGCGGGGTGGTTTCGGACGGAGGCCGAGCAACCATCTGAGCATTCGGACGGGCCTCCCCTCGTACCGGCGCGGAACCCCTATCTAAGCACAGCTTCCGCGCCCGATAAAGCAGCCAATGACCCCGCGTTATTCCTCTTTCCACTGTCGCATTGCTCGGTTAGGTTCCCGCCCCTCTGAACCGTGGGGGAATCCCTGAAATGAAGCTGCTCACCACTTCCGTTGCCGCCCTTGCCCTGCTCGGCCTCGCCGCCTGCAACAAAGGCAATAATGCGAACAACGCCGCTGCGGCGATGTCCAACGCCTCCAACGCGATCAACGCCGCCGCCGCGGCTGCGACCAATGCCGCAAACTCGGCCGTCGACGCGGCCGCGGCGGCGAAGCCCGCCGCCGATGCCGCCGCGCCTGCCGCGCCGGCCGAGGGCGCTGCCCCCGCCGAAGGCGAAGGTGGCGGTGCCGAAAATGCCGAGGGCAGCGGCGGCAAATAAGCCACGCTGACGCTCTGCCGAGATTCGGGGCGGCCGCATGCGGCCGCCCCCATCCGGGTATTTCCCCCACGTCCGGGCGGGCGATCATTCGGACCCGCCGCGCCATCGCTCTTGCTTGACAGCGAGGGCTTCTCCCCCATATGCGCCGTCGCCGCAGCGCAGTGCGCGGCCCCTTCGTCTAGCGGTCTAGGACGTCGCCCTCTCACGGCGAAAACACGGGTTCGAGTCCCGTAGGGGTCACCAGCGATTCCGGCGAGTTAGCCGGTTTCGGTGCGCGTATCTCGCAAATTTCCGCAAAAATCTCCCGAATATCCGCACCCGGCGGGCGATCGACGCTGGCCGGCAGATTCATTCATTCTGCAAGACCGACACGGCTGCCCCGGTGCCCCCGCGTCTCAGCGAATCCGCGGTGATGACGACAGTCGTGCCGGGCTGCAGGACAGGTTCCACCGCGCGCCTGAAGTCGTCGGCGACATGGATCCGGCCGCCCAGGCTCTCGGTTTCGCCGGTCTGCCCGGGCAAAGCGATGCGTAGCCAGTTGCCGCCAGCCTGCAGGAGGTACGCCGAGGTTCGGGCAATCGGGCGGTCGATCACCACGGGCGCGCTCCCGATGGTGACGCCATTGCGCAAGACCACGACCCGTCTATCAGCTGCGCTGACCACGATGGAAACCGGGCCGGTCCGTGCCGCTTCCGGGTGCCACGTCGGCGCGTCGCCCGGTGTTGGCTCGCTCCGGCCGCGCAGCAGGATCTCGGCCGGCGCCACGCGGGGCACCGCGGCCTCGTTGGTAATCACCACCGTCATGCCGAGACGGGTCACACCGTAGAGCAGGCGGGCGAATTCGCGCGGCAGGCGGATGCACCCGTGGGAAGCCGGGTAGCCGGGGAGGTCGCCGCCATGGAGAGCGACGCCATACCAGGTCAGCCGCTGCATGTTGGGCATCGGTGCGCTGTTGTAGATGCTGGAATAGTGCACGGCCTGACGCTCGAGCACGGTGAAGATGCTGGTGGGTGTGCGATGGCCGGGGCGTCCGGTCGAGACAGTCGTGATCGCGATCGGAATGCCGTTCCGGTAGAAGACCCCCCGCTGCGTCGCCAGGCTGATGACGAACAGCATGGGGCCTTCCGGCGCCACCTCCGGCGCCCACAGGAACTCGCCCGCCCTGAGCCGCCGGGCGGCTTCGAAAACCGAGCCCGACTGCAGAGAGGGCTGGGCCAGCAACATGGTTTGGCCAAGCAGCGCCGTGACGGCGAGTCCCAGCAGCATGAGGAGGCGCATCTCAGGCCGCCCTCTGCGTCACCGGGGCCAGGCGGCGGCGCAGGAACTCGGCGATCCGCGCCCTCACCTCCTCGCCCTGGCCGCAGAGGAGATGACCGCCGCTCTCCAGCACCATCAGCTCGGCGTCGGGCACATGCTCGGCGGTCCAGCGCGCCGCCGGCAGGGTGTTGAACAGGTCGTCCCTCGCGCTGATCACCAGCGTCGGCGCCTTGATCATTTCGAGCGGCCGGGGTTCGATCCGCGCCTCCCCGTCGGCGACAATGCCATGCACGCGCCGGGACAATGGCAGGACGTTGCGGACGATCCAGTCGAGGCGGTCCCGTTCCAGAGGATCGGCGGCATCGTAGACCGCTGTGGGAACGCCGAGGAAGCGAAGGAGCCGCCGGCGGGCGACCTTCGCCGCCGCCCACCAGGCGAAGTCCTGGCCCTTCATGATCATTTCGAAGATCGGCCTGTTCGCCGCGACCCGCTCCGCAGTGACCTCGACGTCCGGCGCATAGGCCCGCGGCACGACGAGGATCAGGGCGCGCACATGCTCCGGATGCCGCAGAGCGAGCTCGATCGCGCTGGGCGCCCCGGCGGAAATGCCGAGCACGACGGCGGCGGGGGTCTGCAGATGGTCGAGCAGGGCGGCGAAGGCATCGGCCTGGATGTGCGGCTGCGAATCGGCCGGCCGGCAGCTGCGCAAATAGCCGAAACGGGACGGCGCGATCATGTCATGGCCCTCGCCGAACAGCTCGCGGCCCACCATCAGGCCTTGGTCGTAGCCGCCGCCGGCGCCGTGGATCAGCAGGACCGGCGGCCCGGAACCTTCGCGGCCATATTCGATCAGGCCGTGATAGAGCTCGACCAGGCTGCCGCCCTTGTCCAGCGCGGCGTTGATGTCGGCCATATCGTGACGGAACATCTTGCGGATGGCATAAGCAGCGATGCCGGTGCCGGCCAGGGCGGCAAGGCCGAACAGCTTGAGCGCGTCCATGACGGCCTCCTTCGGGGCCATGGCTAGCGCCGCGCCGGCCAGTTTGCCCTACGCATTGTCCCCTAATGTGGCAGCGCGCTGGCCGGACTAGGCGGACAGGATGCCATCGCAATCAGGCTCCACAATTGACGCGCTGCTGCCCGGTCTGGCGCTGGCGCTCGCGATCGGCCTCCTGATCGGCGTCGAGCGCGGCTGGCACATGCGCGCCGAGAAGGCCGGCGACCGCGTCGCTGGCATCCGGACGTTCGCTCTGCTCGGATTGCTGGGCGGTCTGCTCGGCACCCAACTGGACGGAGCGGCGATGCCCTATGCGGTCGCGCTCGGACTTGGCGCGATCGGAGCGCTGCTGCTGGGTTATGCTGCGGAAATGCGCCGGAGCCGCGAGGTCAGCGCAACCTCGACGCTTGCGGGCGTGATCACGCTGGGCCTCGGCGCGCTCGCGGCAACCGGACAGATGGCGCTCGCCTCCGTTGGCGCGGGGGCCACAGTCCTCCTGCTCGCCGCGCGCGAGCCGCTGCACCGGGCGATTGGCGCCACCAGCGAGGCCGACATTACGGCGCTGCTGCGGCTCGTCCTCGTCGTCCTCGTCATCCTCCCGCTACTGCCGGATCGTGGCATGGGGCCGTTCGACGCGCTCAACCCGCGGCGCCTCTGGCTCGTTGTCGTGGTGACTGCTGGCATCTCCTTCATCGGCTATGCCTTGTCCCGCATCCTCGGCGAGCGCCGCGGCACCCTTCTGACCGCAGCCGTTGGCGCATTGGTGTCGTCGACCGCGGTCACCGTGGACAGCGGTCGCCGGATCCGGGCGGGAGCGGAGGGGCCCGCGGATTGCGCCGCAGTGGCGGTCGCCTCGGCGATCATGTTCGTGCGCGCCTTCGTGCTCATCGCCTTGCTCGCCCCGCTGACCTTCTCACGGTTGCTCGTCCTGATCGGGCCCGCTGCCCTGGTGGCCTTGGCCGTCGCGGGTCTGCTGGTCTGGCGGAGCGGCACGCACCCGGATGGCGTCGGCATGCGTGATTCAAAGCCGCCGGGTCTCGGCCTGGCCCTGATCTTCGCTGCCACTGTGGCGATCATCGCAATCGCCAGCGCGTGGGCGGAGGGGCGTTTCGGAAGTGAGGGCGGTGCGATCGTGATCGCGCTCGGCGGCACCGCGGACATCGATGCCGCCATCGCCGCCGTAGGCAGCCTGTCGCCCAGAAGCCTGCCGGCCCCTCTCGCCGCCCTCGCAATCGCCGCACCCATTCTCTACAACACGTTCACCAAAGGCGTGGCGCTCCTTCTCATCGCCCGCTCTCGCCGCGCTCTGCCTGGAGCCGCTGCGCTCGGCGCCACATCGATCGCGCTATTGATCCCGATCCTCGTCGCATTGCGGCTAACCTAAGGAGCATTGCGTATGCAGGCTGCCCGCGACGCCCCCTATCCTGAAATCAAAGGAAGAGGGGAAAGGCCGTGATCCTGCAGTCTCATGCTCGGCTTCGCGTTGGCGACCGCCCCATCTCTGGAGCGTCTCGCCTGCGCATCGGATCGATTATGCTGGTCAGCGTGGTCGCACTGTTGGGCGTCCTCAGTCGGATTGCAGGTGCCGCATGAGGCGCATCTTGCTCGCCACCGACTTCACGAGCCAAGCCGACCATGCGCTTGACCGCGCCGTCAGGCTTTCCTCGCAGACTGGCGCGACGCTGGACGTGCTGCATGCCCACCCGGACGACAAGGCCGATGTTTCCGCGCTACACGCCAGGCTCATCGCCGATGCGCACCGCGCGGCGAAAGGTGCCGGCGCCGACAGGGTGGAGATCCGATCCGTAGTCTCCGTGCGCGACCCACGGGAAGCGATCCTGCACCGCATCGAACGGATTCCCACCGACCTTGTCGTGCTTGGCGGGCACGGGGAGCCGCGCTTTCGGGATGCAATCTTTGGCACCACGGCCACGCATATCGTGAAGCACAGCCCGATCCCGGTCCTGGTCGTCCAGACCGATCCTGCCGTGCCCTATGCAAAGCTGATGGTGGCCGCCGACAGGCCCGAAGGTGCCCCATATTTGGTTGAAAATGCGCTCTCGATCGCGCCGGCGGCCGAGGTCTTCACAGTCCACGCATTCCGGGCCGGCTTTCTCGACCGCCTGGACGATGCAGAAGTCATGGATGATCTGGCCGCGCGTGAGGTCGCAGCGCTTCAGTCGGCGCTCGCCCACGTCGCCAAGACCCATCCGAGCGCGTTGCTGGGCGCGCATCACCACATCGTCGCCGAGCCCGGCGACGCGATAACGGTGCTGATGGATGAAACCGAGCAGCTGGTGCCGGATCTAGTGGTGATGGGAACTCGGCACCGCGACAGCTTCCTTGGCAGCCGGGCGGTCGACGCTTGCTTCTGGTGTCCGACCGATCTGCTTGTCGTGCCCGAACCGGAATTCGCACGCGTGCCGGTCGACGCATGATCGCACCGACCCTGACCTTCCACGGTGCCGCCGGCACCGTCACCGGCTCATGCTTCGAGATCGGCTTCGCCAGGCGCCGGGTGCTGGTCGATTGCGGGTTGTTCCAAGGCCCACGGAGCCTGGAGGCGCTGAACTTCCAGCCATTCACCTTTGACCCCACCGGCATCGACGCCGTGCTGCTGACCCATGCCCATCTCGATCATTGCGGCCTGTTGCCCCGGCTCGCCGCCGAGGGTTTCAAGGGGCCGATCTGGTGCACCGAGGCAACGCGGGACCTGCTCGGCATCATGCTGCCCGACGCCGCCCGGATCCAGGAGCAGGAGACAGAACGGCGCAATCGACGCGCCGACCGCGCGGACGAGCCGCCGCTAACGCCGCTCTACACACTCGCCGACGCGGAAGCGGCGCTCGAGCTCGTCCGGCCGATGCAGATGGATGAGCAGTTCGAGGTGGCGCCGGGCTTCCGCGCGCGGCTGTGGAATGCGGGCCACATCCTCGGCTCGTGCTCGATCGAGCTCTTCGTCGGCGGCGCGCATCTGCTTTTCTCTGGCGACCTGGGCCCCGACAATAAGAGCTTCCATCTCGATCCGGCGGGGCCGCACGGCATCGATCATCTGCTCTGCGAGAGCACCTATGGCGACCGCAGCCGCGATCCAATCACGCCCGAGCAACGCCGCACGCTGCTGGAGACGGAGGTCATCGAGGCTCGACGCCACGGGGGCAATCTCGTCATCCCGGTCTTCGCGCTTGAACGCACGCAGGAACTGCTCCTTGATCTGGCCATGCTGATCGACAGTGGGAGCATTCCCCACCAGCAGGTCTTCATCGATTCCCCGCTCGCCAGCCGCGCCACCGAGATATTCCGCAAGCATCGTCGCGACCTGCAGGACGTGACCGGCAAGGATGTCTTCCGCCATGCCGGCTTCCATTTCGTCGAGAGCGTTGACCAGTCGATCGGTCTTAATCGGCTTTCCGGTGCGGTGATCCTGTCGGCGTCCGGCATGTGCGAGGCCGGGCGCGTTCGCCACCATCTCAAGCACAATCTGCCCCGCCACGATTCAACGATCCTGTTCGTCGGCTTTCAGGCGCAGGGTACGCTGGGGCGAACGCTTCTGGATGGAGCGAACAGGGTGCGCATCTCGGGACGCGACGTGGCCGTCCGGGCCCGCATCCGCCGGATCGATTCCTATTCGGCGCATGCAGATCGCGACGAGCTGATCGCCTGGATCAAGGCGCGCCAGCCCATCGCCGGCGGGCTGTTCCTCACGCACGGCGAACCCAGTGCGCTCGCGGCGCTCAGGCAAGGGACCACCTGGCTCGCGCCGAATGTGATGATTCCTGAGATTGGCGAGACCTGGTCGTTGCCTGCCGGCGCGCCGCCCAGGCTCCTCAAGGCCGGTCGAACGGAGCTTCGCCCCGTGCTGCAGCGCGATTGGCAGAATGACTATGCCGATCTTGCGACCCAGCTGAAGCAACGCCTGCAACGGATTGAGGGTGAGCGAAACCGCCGCGAGGCGATCGCCCGGATCAAGGACGTGCTCGATCGCTACGGCAGCGTCCGCAGATCCCGCGGGAAGAGGCAGGCGTGAACCAAGGGTAGCAGCGCGGCGGCAACTTGTCCGGCGAGGCCTAACAGCGCAGCCGGCTGTCCAAAATTGGCGCTCCTGCCAAGCAGTGAAGCGAGGCCGACCTCGGCCGCCACCAGAACCAGGAAGCCGACGCCGCCCATCAACAAGCGGTCGCCTGGCCGTCCGGCAACAGCGCATCGGAGGACCAGCGAGGTACAGCGCTTCCCACCAGAAAGAGGGCCAAGGCATAGGCCAACCCGGCAAGGGCAGCGCGCGCCAGGCCCGGCATCTCAATGCGCCAGCAAGAGCGGCACCGCGCTATGTCGCAGGAAGTCACGGGTGACACCCCCCAGCACGGCTTCGCTGAAGCGCGAATGGCCATAGGCGCCCATCACGACATAGGCGGCGCCGAGCGTCGCCGCGGCATTCTGCAACGCGTCGGCAACGCTGCCCTCGCCCGCCGGCCATTCGTGCAGCTCGGAGGCGAGACCATGGCGCGACAGATAGACGCTCGCGTCAGTCGGCGGGAAGGCCTCCTTTCCCTCTGCGATGGTCACGATGTGAATGGCCGAAGCCTTCTGGAGCATCGGCAGGGTCAGCTGGAGCGCATGGGCCGCCTCGGGGCTGCCGTTCCAGGCGATCATCGCCGGACCGAAGCAATTGAAGCTGCGCGTCTCACGCGCAACGGCGAGCACCGGCGCCCGCGCATGCAGCGCAACGTCGGCCGCGAGCGACCGGGGACCGGCATTGCTGCCCTCTTCGCCCGGCAAGCTGACCACTATGAGATCCGCAAGGCGGGAGCGCTCCTCCATGATCTGCCAAGGCTGGCCGATGTAGCGGAACCAGTTCCAGCTCGCCCCCTCCACCGTCAGACGTTGCTCGATCCGGGCCTTGTGCGCGTCTTCGGCTTCCTCGACCGCCGCGACCACGTTGGGCAGCGCGTAGACGCCGCCGAACGCGTCTCCCATGATGACAGAATCGTATGGCGTCACCTGGACGCAATCCAGATGCCCTTCAAAGGCGCGAGCCACGTCAAGCGCGACCTGCAGCCGGCTCTCCATCCCGTTGTCCTCGGTGGCATAGAGCAGAATGGTCTTCATCTCATGTCTCCATCGGGCAGCAGGTTTGATGGAGATCGGGCTAGGAGGCCGGCCCGGGCCGGTCACTACGCAGATTCCCGGAACGCCCCACTCAGTACCTTCCCTTATTCAAGCTGCGGTTGCGGGCAGTCAGAAGAGTCGCATGAACTGGCAATCCATCCGTCTTGAGCTGGCACGCACACCGGATTTTCCCGAAGGCTCGGCGAGCCGCGCTTATCTTCTGCACCTGCCGCTCGACGACCGGGGACTGATCGACGAACCGCAGCGCAAGGCGTTTCCGGGTCGGGCGACCGTCCGGCGTTACTGGCCCAACCAGCCTGACCTCTCCGGCTACGTGATCAGGCGGAAGGGTGGTTGGGCCTTTTCTTATGTCCCCGGCGAGGCAGACGACGAGGTGATTTTCCATCTCGAGAACCACCCGATCCGGCTTGGCGAGTATCTGACGCTGACCGAGCCGGACGGCAGTCGCCTGCCCTTTCGCGTTACCAGCATGAAGGAACTGCTGGCGCCACGCTGCTAGTCCCCGTCGCCCGCCTCGCCTTCGTCGCCCAAGCCGGCGGCGAAGGCGATGCGCAGCGCATCCGACAGGCTGTGCACTTCCAGCTTGGTCATCAGATTGGCGCGGTGGATCTCGACGGTGCGTGGGCTGATCTCGAGATCATAGGCAATGGTCTTGTTGGGATGGCCGCGCACCAGGCCTTTCATCACATCCAGCTCGCGCGAGGTGAGCGCAGCCAGCGTGGCCCGCGCCTCATCCGCGCGAACATGGCGCTTCGCGGACTTGTCGAGGCGCTCCAACGCGGCCTCGATCGCCCTCAGCATCACCGCTTTTTCGAACGGTTTTTCGACGAAGTCGACGGCGCCGAGCTTCATCGCCTCCACCGCGGTATTGATGTCGCCATGGCCCGTCATCACGACGACCGGCAGAAGGATGCCGCGTTCCTTCAACGCCGCCTGGACCTCCAACCCGTCCATTTCGGGCATGCGCACATCCAGGAGGACACAACCGGGCACTGCCTCTTTGGCGCTCTCCAGGAACTCGTCGCCCGACGCGTAGGTCTTCACCAGATAACCCGACGTGCGCAGCATGAAGCTCGCCGAGCGTCGAATGGCTTCGTCGTCGTCGACAAGATGAACGTGGCGATCCGAATCAGCCATCAGTGTCCCCCGATGCATCGATCAATGTGAAGTGAAACGCGGTGCCGCCGAAGCCGCTGGCTTCCGCCCAGATCCGTCCGCCCTGCCCTTGGATGATCGTATGGCAGATGGACAGGCCAAGCCCCATGCCGTCCGATTTGGTGCTGACGAAAGCCTGGAACAGCCGCTCCGCCACCTCCGGCGCAAGGCCGGGGCCACTGTCCTCGATCGAGACCTGAACGAAGCCATCGCCCGTCGGTCGGGACGCAATCCGCAATCGCCGCACCGGACTGTTCTCCATGGCCTCGATCGCGTTGCGAATGAGGTTGAGAATTACCTGCTGGACCGGAATGCGATCGATCAGGACACGGTCGACCGCGGGATCGAGCTTGACCTCCCGCGCGACCCCGCGCTCGCCCACGCCAACCATAGCCAGCGCGCTCGCCTCGTTCACGACGCGCTCGAGGCTCTCGATCCGCCGCTCGCTCTCGCCACGCGAGATGAAGTCGCGCAGCCGCCGGACGATCTGGCCCGCGCGCACCGACTGCTTCGCGCAGTCCTTCATGGCCTCACGGACGATCGCCAGGGTCTCCTCGTCCGGATTCTCGAGCAGCTCCTCCGCTGTCTCGACATAATTGGCGATGGCGGTAAGCGGCTGATTCAACTCGTGGGCGATCGCGGTGGCGAGCGTGCCCATCGCGGTTACGCGGGAGACATGGGCCAGTTCTCCTTGCAGGTCGTGCAGCCGAAGTTCGGTCTGCTGACGCTCTGTCAAATCCCTGATGAACCCGGTAAACACCCTCTGCTCGCCGATCTTTGCTTCGCCGACGTGAAGGTGGATCGGGAAGGTAGTGCCATCGCGATGTCGAGCGGTGGTGACCCGTCCGATCCCGCCCGATGATCTTGCGGTTGCCGGTCGCCAGATAGCGGCTGAGATAGAAATCGTGCCGTTCTCGATCCGGCGACGGCATGAGCGTGCTCACGTTCTCGCCGCGCACTTCGTCCTCCGCGAAACCGAACATCGCCTCCGCAGCCGCGCTGAACGAGAGGATGTGACCCCGCTCGTCGATCACGATCATCGCGTCGGGGATGGTATCAAGGATGGAGCGCAGATGGGCCTCACGGGCGAGCAGCCGCTCGTCGTCTCTCGCAAGGATCCGTCCCACCGGCATTGCGGCGACTCTCCGCGTGTCGAAGGTGGAAAGCAACCTGAATCAGGCGGCATCCAGGCCGCGACGCAGCGGCGCGGCGCCGAGCCAGCGCCAGGCCTCCCCTTCCTTGTCCGTTGGAAAGTGGCGGACCTCGAGCTTGAGGAGCGGCGCGACCGCCGCCACCCGGCTGAGCATTTAGCTTCCCGGGAGGCCGCGCCGGATCCGGATGACTACGTATCCCGGCATGCCTGCGTTGGTGCGACGGGAGGTGCATGGCCCGCATCACGATCATCGATGGTCATCCGGATCCCGACCGGCAGCATTTCGTCCATGCCATTGCTGACGCCTATGCCGAGGGCGCGGAGACGCGGCATGAGGTGATCCGCATCGAAGTCGGCGCGCTGGACTTTCCGCTGCTGCGCAGCCCGAAGGCATGGCTGGAGGACAAGCCGCCGCCCGCCATCGCCGCAGCCCAGCAGGCGATCGGCTGGGCCAGTCATCTCGTCTTCGTCTATCCGCTCTGGCTCGGAGATGTTCCGGCGCAGTTCAAGGGCTTTCTGGAGCAAGTCGCTCGGCCAGGTTTCGCCATAGGCAAGATGGACAAGGGCTTTCCGGAGAAGCTGCTGAGCGGCCGCTCCGCCCGCGTGATCGTCACCATGGGCATGCCGGCCGCCTTCTACCAACTCTATTTCCGCGCACACAGCCTGAAGAGCCTTGAGCGCAACATCCTCGGCTTCGCCGGGATCGCGCCGATCCGGCATTCCATCATCGGCAGTGTCGACAAGGGCGATGCCTACCGGCGCAGATGGCTGCAGCGCGTCCGCGAACTCGGCGTGGTCGCTGGCTGAGCAGGTCGACCCATTCCGCTTGACCAGGTGCTCGCGAAAGCCATCGTGCCCGAAGGCCGTCGCAAGCCTCGTTAGGGGCAATTGCGTATGGCGGCGGACCGTCGCCGAATGGATGGTCCGCCGGAAAGGAGAAGTCTGATGCCCGCCCTTGCCGACGGCCCGGTGCTGCTCATTTCCGAATGGAGCGCGACGCTTGCTACGCGGGAGGGTCTCAACCTCCACGTCCGGCCGGCGGCGCCTGAGGACGAGACGACGGTGCGCTCCTTCTTCGCCGAGCTCGGTCCGGACGACCTGCGCTTCCGTTTCCTCTCGCCGATGCCCCGGCTCAGCGAAAGCCTCTACGACACTCTGCTGCGCGTCGACCATGTCCGCACCGAAGACTTCCTCGTCTTCGTCGACGAGGAGGGCAAGGATCGCATGGTCGCGAGCGCCATGCTGTGCTGCGATCCGGAGACGAAGAAGGCCGAGGTCGCGATCTCGGTCCATCCCGCCTATCGCAACAAGGGCATCGGCTGGTCGCTGCTCGACTTCGCCGCGCGCGACGCCGAGCAGCGCGGCATGACGGTGCTGCAGTCTATCGAATGCCCGGACAATCGCGGCGCACTCGAGGTGGAGAAGGATCTCGGCTTCGAGGTCAATTTCTACCCTGACGACCCTCGCCTCGACCTGGTGAGCAAGCGGCTGGGCGACCGATGACCGGGGAGCTGGTCGCCATCCCGGCCGATGTTGAAGTCACGCTGGCGGCTGGCGGCACAGCGCATCTTTCCTATTTCCGTGGCCAGAAGGTTGTCGTGCACTTCTGTCCCGCGGGCGCGACAGCCGAACTCGCCGCATTCGATGCGCTGCGGGATGCCTTCGTCCACGCAGGTGCCTGGCTCGTGACCGCCGACCCTGCGGATCGGGAAGCATTCTACGCGCTGGCCGGTTATTTCCCCGAATTCGGCAATGGCGTTCCAGAGGATGGCGCGACCTTTGTGATCGATCGGGACGGCATTCCACGTTACGTCTGGCCCGGCATCGGCAATGCGCAGGAGGCGCTCCTGGCTGTCTGCGAACGGCCCTGAACCCGTTTCGCTTGCTAATGCGAATTGGAGATCGGCGGCCTGACCGATTGTGCTTCGGCGGGATTGAGGATCTGGGCGGTCCCGTCGTTAGCGACCACAATGAGCCACTCGCCACCGCCCTGGCATCTGGCGTGCCATACCGGCATGCCCCGATACTCGCCCATCCTGACCGAGCCCTGCACGCGCTGGCACTCCAGCCCTGCGTCGCGGATGGCGCGAATGAAAACCGCGTCCCGCTGGCCCTCGGACAGCGCCGCGACCTGATTGCCGACCGGTTCGACGGCATTGGCGGCGTTAGCGCTCGGCGCCTGCCCGCCACTGCAGGCCGCTGCGGACAGGGCCAGAAGTGCGATCAGGGAATTGCGCATTTGTGATCCTCCCATTCCAGAGTGATGCACCCGGAGTATCACCCGAGCGACCACGGTCGCGTTACGCAATCCTCCCTAGGCTCAATTGGACACCCAGCACCAAGCCTGCGATTGCCGGAACGCCAGGTACCAGCCCAGTGCGAACACCAGCCGCGAGATAAGGGATGTTGCGGATAGAGCCGCCTTCCCCACTCCACCTACACCGGCAGGGACACTGACCGGAGATATGCATGCATCTTGGCGCCCAGCTCTTCGTCGCCTCCCTGATGATCCTTCTCGTGACGATCATCCACGCATTTGGCGTCGTGCTCCTGACCAAGCTGCTGCGGCTGGAAGATGCCCATCTGCGCGCGCACCGGCTGGATTTCAGGGCCTTTGGTATCCTGACTTCGATGGCGCTCAGTCTGTTCGTGCTGCATGCGCTGGAAATCGCCCTGTTCGCCTTCTTCTATCTGGCGTCGGGCGCGATCGATACGCTGGAGGAGGCGCTCTATTTCTCGGCGTCCAGCTATGCGACGCTCGGGCATCCGGACATTCCCTTCCCCGACCATTGGCGCCTGCTCGGCGCGATCGAAGGGCTGGCGGGTTTCCTGCTGATCGGCTGGTCGACTGCAGTCTTCGTCACGGACATGAACAAGCTCCTCCGCAAATGACGGAGATCCGGTGATCTACGTATTTGAGGATGGCGAGCTCCTGGGCAGAAAGCACGGGTGCCGGTCCGCTTGCCAGGGCCCTAAACCCTACGGATGGCGGCGCGACCGGCACACTTTCTGCCCAAACTAGCCTTGGGTCGGCGGTCTGCAGCAGTCCCCCTGTGCGCAGACGTCGACCCACTTTTCGGGCATAGGCTTGCCAGGGAGGCTAAGATGGCATCCGCTTGGACCCTACCTCTCATCCGGATCGAATTGGACAACCTGCCTCTGGGCTGCGAGTTCATCCTCGCTTGGGACGAAGCGGCAGGTCTTTTCGGTGCGAATGACTCAGCGAGTCGGTTGATTTCGATCTTCGCCGCAAGTCACGGCTGCCGCGCGGCTTTCAGGCTTAACGAACTGGTCTTCCAAAAACGGCTGCCAACCGGCGTTTCGGTGCGAACGGAGCAGCCCGGCTCAATTGAGTGCTTCCCGCCGCTATGTGCGCCGCCGCGGCCGGCCAGCGACGACTATCCCGCGGCCAATTGCCGTTAGCGTACGGATACGTAAGGCCCCTTTCCGTATTCTTCCTTATGGCGCCTGCTTGCCCGAGTCCTAGTCTCGAAGGGTCTCAACCCGATCCGGAGAGCTGTCATGAAGAACGTCCTCGTCCTCATCCATGACGATAAGGGCCAGGAGGCACGCCTGCAGGCGGCGCTCGATGCGACGCGGGCGCTGAAGGGGCATCTCAACTGCCTCGATGTCTCCCCGATCGTGCCTTTCATTGGCGATATGACGGGCGTGTCAGGGGGCGCCGTGCTGATCGAGCTCGAGCGGGAGACCGAGACCGCCAATGCCGCGCGGATGCGCCAGCGGCTTGCCGGCGAAGATGTGCAATGGTCGCTGAAACTGGTCACCGGCTATTTCGAACAGGCGCTGGAGCTGGAGGCGACGCTGGCCGACCTGATCGTCGTCAACCGTGCCTGCGATGTCCTTCCCTTGCCCGACCTCCGCGGCCTCGCGGCGTCGCTGGTGATGCAGTCGGGGAGGCCGATCCTCGCCGTCCCCGAGGAGACGCGCGGATTCAATGCGGCCGGCGCGGCTGTGGTCGCCTGGAACGGCTCGCACGAGGCCGCGAGCGCCCTCGCCGCCGCGGTGCCGCTCCTGGCGCTGGCCAGTTCAGTCACCATCGTCGAGATCGACGAGACCGACATCGTCGTCCCTGCCGAGGAGGCCGCGGCCTATCTGTCGCGCCATGGCATCCACGCGCAGATCATGCGCTGGCCAGACGGTCGCGTGGCCGAGGGCCTGATCGCCCTCGCCCATGCCAGCGACTGGCTCGTCATGGGGGCCTTCGGCCATTCGCGCCTGCACGAGGCCTTGTGCGGCGGCGTGACGCGCCGGCTGCTCAAGGAGAGCCCGATCCCGCTATTGCTCGCCCACTGAGGAACCAAGCCTTCTCATCACATCGGCGGACCGGAGACCCTTCCAACCGGATCGCCAGGCATCAGTTCATCGTGCAGCTGGGCGTCAAGCCGGGCGGGCCCATGTCGCAATACCAGACATCCGTGGCACCCATGGCCTGCTGGACCACCGCCCAATGGCCGTTGCGCAAGCGCAGCACCGCCTGCACCTCAAGCCCGCCCATATTCTCAAAATCGGGGAAATAGTCGTAGCCGTTGATCGGCCGGCCGCCGCGCCGCTGCGGCGTGACGGCCACGAACGCCCATCCGCGCACTACCCTGATCTCGTTCACGACGAACTCGACGTCCGGCCCGAGCTGCCTCTCGACGCCCGGGCGGATCGCGTCGAGGATTGCGCGCCGCGCTGGCGAGCCCGGCCCAACGGGGGTTGATGCCATGCTCCTTTGAGCCTGTGCGGGCACGTACGATGCAGGCGCAGACGCGACCGCAAGGCCAAGAATCAATCGGAGCAATGGCTTCATGACTTTGATCTCCATGGTCAGTTCCCTGCCCGGCTGGCTGTCCGCCGCTCCGGAATGGCGCCGCATGCAGCATGACAGGCTTGGCCGGGCCGTTGATCATCGCGATCGAGCGGCAAGGGAATTCTGCGGCCCGAATGAAGGGCGTCGCAAAGTTCGATCCAGACAATCCGGCCGGCTGGTTGGGCCGAAACCGGCATGCCCGCAGCCAGCGCCGCCGCCGCGAAAAGCAGCCCGCCGGCGCGCTCAAACGGCATTGCTGAACCGCCGCGCGTCAGGCTGGCGCCAGCTGTCGAAGGCCGCCGCGATGGTGCGCGCATAGGGCGAGGCCTCTGGCGCGATGGAGAGCCGGTTCCCCGACCAGGACACCAGCCCTTTCGCGCTGAACGGCTCGAGCTGCGCACGCGCTGCTTCTGCGAAGGCGCCGGCGTCCGCCTCACCGGAGCAGAGCAGTCCCTCAATGATCACTCCGCGGGCCCGGTCCTCGCGGCTGCGCGCGACACCACGTTCCGCGGGGAGGCGTCCGCCCAAGGCGAGCATCCGGTAGCGGCCGGCATTCTTGGCGTTCTGGATGAGCAGATGCGGGAAGACGCTGATGGCGCTGGCCCCGAACCCGATGAGGATCTCCGCGCGATCGTCGGTGAAGCCCTGGAAGTTGCGCCGCAACCCGCCGGCGCGGGCCGCGCGGGCGAGCCGATCGGCGGGGGTGGCGAAGTGGTCGAACCCGACCGGCTCGTAGCCCCGCCCGGTCAACCATTCATGACCGAACTCGGCCTGCCGGAAGCGCGCTTCGGTCGAGGGCAGCAGGCTCGCATCGATCCGCCGCTGCCGCAGTATGAGATGCGGCACATGCGCATAGCCGAACAATGCGATCCGGTCGGCGCCGAGCGCGGCGGTCCTACGCAAGGTGTCTTCCAGCACCGCGACATCCTGCCCAGGAAGGCCGTACATCAGGTCGAAGTTCAGCGACTTGATTCCGGCGGCGCGAAGCAGGTCCACGGCGATGGCGACCAACCCTTCATCCTGCACTCGGCCGATCCGTTGCTGGATGGCCGGGTCGAAGGTCTGCACCCCAAGGCTCGCCTGCTCGACGCCGGCGGCGGCAAGGGCGCCCGCCCATTGATGATCGAAACCGCGCGGATCGATTTCGACCGAGATCAACGGATCCTGCACGTCGAAGGCGCGGCGCAGATGCCCAGCGAGCGCGACGAACGCCTCGGCTGGCATGGCATTCGGACTGCCACCGCCGAAGGCGATGCGGCGCACGTTCGCCCTGCCGCCCAGGCGGGACGCCACGATGTCGATCTCCCGCCCCAGCGCCTCCAAATAGGCGTCGAGCCGTCGCGGCCGGTTGGCCGCGCCGGTGTTGCAGCCGCAATACCAGCAGATCTCCCGGCAAAAGGGGAAATGGACGTAGAGCGAAACCTGCGTACCCACGGGCAGGCCGGCGAGCGCGATCGCCATTTCGTCCTGACCGATGCCCTCATGGAACTCTGCGGCGGTGGGATAGGAAGTGTAGCGCGGCACGGGTGTCGCGAGCAGCTCGGGAAAGAATTGCCAGCTCATGCCGGGCGGTCCTCGTCGTCGATCAGGATACGAAGCGCCGCGCCGTCCATGTCCTCGAACTGCCCGCTGCGCATCGCCCAGAAGAAGGCGCCGAGTGCGCAAAGGCCGAGGCCAAGCGCGATCGGGATCAGGTAGGCGAGGCCGGTCATCGGGCCGCGCCCCGCAGTCGCAGGGCGTTGCCGACAACGATCAGCGAGGAGCCCGACATGGCGATGGCGGCCACCAATGGGGTCACGAGGCCCATCAGCGCCAGCGGCACGGCCAGCGCGTTGTAGGCGATGGCGATCGCGAAATTCTGCCGTACGATCCGCATCGTCCGACGCGCGACGACGATCGCCGTCGCCACCGGCGCGAGACTGTCGCCCAAGAACACGGCATCCGCGGCATTCTGCCCGACATCGCTCGCGGAAGCGGGCGCCATTGAGACATGGCCGGCCGCCAAGGCGGGACCGTCATTGAGGCCGTCGCCGACCATCAGCACCTTGTGCCCGCCGCCCGTCAGCCGGCGCACCGCGTCGATCTTGTCCTGCGGCCGCATCCCGGTCTGCGCAGTAAGCCTCAACGTGCGGGCGACGGGCGCGACGGCATCGCGCCGGTCCCCGGAAACGATCGAACTTTCCAGTCCCAGCTCTTCCAGGCGGCGCACGGTGGCGGCGGCTTCCGGACGCAGCGCGTCGCGGAACTGGACGAGGTTCGGCGCTTCGTCATCGAGCGCGAACGCAACGGCCATCAGATCGCCCACCGCACTTTCGGGGCGCCCGAGGGATACGGGCCGGCCGACCCAATTGCCGCGCATGCCGAAGCCCGATTCCTCGCGCATGTCCTCGACATGCGCAGGTTTGATCCCTTCCGCCTCCAGACTGGCGCGAAGGGCCTGGCTCAAGGGATGCCGGCTCGCCCGCGCCATGGCCAGCACGACGGGCTTGAGGCTGGCGGGCAGCGCATGGAGGTTGACCGGCTCGGGCCGCCCCAGCGTCAGCGTCCCGGTCTTGTCGAACAGGGCACGATCCGCCTCGGCCAGCCGCTCCAGCGCCGAGCCATCCTTCACCAGCACACCGCGGCGCATCAGCGTGCCCGCTGCGACGATCTGGGCGGCCGGCACGGCGAGCCCGAGTGCGCAGGGGCAGGTGATGATCAGCACCGCTGCCGCTATCAGCAACGCCTGGTGCCAGCCGGCGCCGGCGATCATCCAGCCGATGAAGGCGGTCAGTGCGAGGGTGTGAACAGCGGGAGCGTACCAGCGCGCCGCGCGATCGGCGATGCGCACGTAACGCGAGCGACCCTGCGCCGCCTGCTCCATCAGCCGGGTGAGGTCGGCAATCGCCGTGTCCGGCCCGGAGGCGGTAATGCGGACGATCAGGGGAGCGTCGAGGTTCAGGGTGCCCGCATGAACGACATCCCCCTTGCCGGCGCGAGCGGGGGCCGATTCTCCCGTCAGCAAGGAGAGGTCGAGGCTGCTGTCGCCGCGCTCCACCACTCCGTCGGCGGCAAGGCGCTCGCCCGCCGACACGATCATCTGCTGACCGGCCTGAAGTTCGCTCGCGGCGATCCATCGGCTCTTGCCGTCTTCCTCGCCGACCCATGCCCCCGCAGCCGTCTGTTTCAGCAACGACGCAACGCCGCTCCGGGCGCGATCCCGCATGACGCTGTCGAGCAGCCGCCCCACAAGCAGGAAGAAGAGGAGCATAACCGCCCCGTCGAAATAAGCGTGCGCGCCGCCGGTCAGCGTCTCGAACAGGCTGAGCGAGGTCACCAGGATCACGCCGATCGAGATCGGCACGTCCATATTGGTCCGGCCGCGCCGTAGCGCGCTCCAGGCGGAACGGAAGAACGGACGGCCGGAATAGGCCACGGTGGGGATCGCGATGATCCCCGACAGCAGGTGAAAAAGATTGCGGGTCGCGCCGTCTGCTCCCGACCAGACCGAGACGGAGAGCAGCATGATGTTCATCGCCGCAAAGCCGGCCACGGCCGTCGCCCGGGCAAGCGCCTTGCTCTCGGCGGTGCCCGTCTCGGCCTGCGCATCTGCCAACGGTTCGGCCTCAAACCCCGCGGCTGCAATCGCCGTTTTGAGGTCGGGCACGTTCAACTCCGGCAGATGGTCGATCGTCACCTGCCGCGCCGTGAAATTGGCGCGTGCCGCGACGATGCCTGGCACGCCGGCGAGGCCATTCTCGACTTTCGCGATGCAGGAGGCGCAATGCATGCCCGGCACCGCAAAGATCGTACGGGCGACCGGTTGGCGCGCTTCGACCTCTACCTGTGCCGTCACGACATAATCTCGATCAGCCGCAGGTCGTCCGGGCCACGGCGCACCTCGAAATGGACTTGCCAGCGCCCGGGCGGCAGCGCGCCGTCGGACAGATAGGCACCGGCACCCGATGACTGGAAACGCAGCGGCACATCACTTTCACGGCCGAGCGGATGGCGTGCGACCGCCTCGACCTCGGCGCCGGTCAACGGGCCGGTCCGGTCGCTCAGCTCGACCCGCACATGCCGGCGACTATCCACGACGAGCCGCGCGTTCCAGCCCAGCCGTTCCTGCGCCCTGCCCTCCGCCAGCCAGCGATTGAACTCCTGGCTGGCGACGTAACTATTGTCGACGACCGTGCCGCTGAAGGTCTTCGCAGCCAGCGTGGCCATGATGACGTTCACGGCGATGACCACGCCGAAGAAGCCGATCATGACGGCCAGCATGTGCCGGCCGGTGAAATCCTTCCTCGCCATCATGGCCGCGGCCCCTCGAACGTCACTGCAACGCGGTCACCGCCACCTTCCGCGTCGAGCGCACGAACGGTGAAGGCCACCTCGCGCCGTTCCTCGCCCGCCGGGGCGGCGACGAATATACGTAGTTTCTGCAACGCGTCGGGCGGCACGGTGGCATCAAGGCTGCGCCCGCCGGCCTCGCGGCTGCCTGTCTCCGTCCACATCACTGCGCCGGGCAAGCCTTCCAGAGTGATCCGCACGTTGCGGGGGCGCAGCTCCATGTTGCGGATCTTGACCGTATAGCCGTTGCGCACTGCGCCATCCGACAGGCGCACATAGAGCGGATTGCGGTCCTCCTGCGCGCTGACATCGAGCCGCGTCCGGGCGCTCAGCCCGAACAGCAAGGCGAGGCCGATCGCGCCCCAGATCGAGAAATAGATCAGGGTCCGCGGCCGGAAGAGCTCCTTGCGGATCGGCTTGGCCGGTTCGCCCTCCCGCTCGAGCTGGGCGTTTTCGAATGTCGTATAGTCGATCAGGCCGCGCGGCCGGCCGATCTGCGCCATGACCTTGTCGCAGGCGTCGATGCAGAGGGCGCAGGTGATGCAGCCGATCTGCGGCCCCTCGCGAATGTCGATCCCGGTCGGGCAGACCGCGACGCACTGGTCGCAATCGATGCAATCGCCGAGCTTGAGGTCCTCGAGAGTGGCCTTCTTCGTGCCGCGGTGCCGCGGCTCGCCGCGCCAGTCTTTGTATGTGACGATCAGCGATTTCTCGTCGAGCATCGCCGACTGGATGCGCGGCCACGGGCACATGTAGATGCACACCTGCTCGCGCATGAAGCCGCCGAAGATGAAGGTCGTTGCAGTAAGCACTCCCACGGTGCCGTAAGCGACGAAGGCGGCGTTTCCCGTCAGGAACTCGCGCGCCAGCGTCGGCGCGTCGGCGAAGTAGAAGATCCAGGCGCCGCCCGTAGCGACCGCGATCAGCAGCCAGACCGCATATTTGAGCAGCCGCCGCGCGACCTTGGCTGGCCCCCATGGCGCCCTGGCGAGACGGATCTGGGCGTTGCGGTCGCCGTCGATCAGCCGTTCGACATGCTGGAACAGGTCCGTCCAGACGGTCTGTGGACAGGCATAGCCGCACCAGGCGCGCCCGACCGCGGAGGTGACGAGGAACAACCCGATCCCCGCCATCACGAGCAGCCCGGCCACGAAGTAGAATTCGTGCGGCCAGATCTCGATCCCGAACATGTAGAAGCGCCGATGGGCGAGATCGACGAGCACCGCCTGGTTCGGCGCCCATGGCCCCCGGTCCCACCTGAGCCAAGGCGTCACATAATAGATCGTCAGGGTAACGATCATGATCGCCCATTTCAGCCGGCGGAACTTGCCGTCGACCGCCTTGGGATAGACACCCTTACGCTTTTCGTAGAGCGAGGAGCCGGCAAGATCGTTGAGGTCGGCCATGACGGCGAATCCGCCCTAGCGTCCGGCCGTTTGCACAGTCGCGCTGCTCTCACCGCCGCCAAGCGAATGGACGTAAACCGCGAGCATTCGGATTGTCACGGGGTCCAGCCGGACATCCCAGGCGGGCATCACGCCCGCGCGGGCGTTGGTGATCGTCGTCCGGAGCGTGTCCGCATCGCCACCGTAGAGCCAGATCGGATCGGTCAAATTGGGCGCACCGACCTGGCGGTTGCCATGGCCATCGGCACCGTGGCAGGCGGCGCAATTCTGGGCGAAAAGGGCGGCGCCGCGGCGCGCAGAGGCGTTCGCTGCCTGCTGGCGGCTGATCGTCCGCACATAGGCGACGACATCCTCGATCTCGGCGGCAGTCATGATGCCGTCACGACCGAAGGCGGGCATTTGCGACATCCGGGTCTGCGCGTGGTCGGGATTGCGGGCGCCGTTCGTGATCGTGAACTCGATGGCCCGCAGATCACCGCCCCAGAGCCAATCATCGTCATTGAGATTGGGATAGCCGGGCGACCCGGCCGCGCCCGCGCCATGGCATTGGGTGCAGTGCATGCGGAAGGCGGCGCGCCCGCCTTCCAGCGCCTGCTGGAACAGGGCCGGATTGGCCGGCAGCTGATCGATTGGTGTTCGCGCAATAGCTGCCCCGATTGGAGCCAGCTCGGCAGTCCTGACCGCTTCCTCGCGCTGCAGCTGGCCTCGGCTGGTCCAGCCCGCCGTGCCGGGCGTCGCGCCGTGGAGCAGCGGCCAGGCCGGATAGACGATCATATAACCGATCGCGAAGACGATGCAGGCGTAAAAGGTCCACAGCCACCAGCGGGGCAGCGGGGTGTCGAGTTCCTCAATCCCGTCCCATTCATGACCGACGGTCTCGGTCCCGGTGGGCGCGTCGATGCGCTTGTTCTCAGCCATGGTCGCGGTCCTCGAAGATGGAGTTGGCGGCGTCGCGGCTGCGCCGTCTTGCGCCCGGCCGGAACGCCCAGCCGATGAAGCCGAGCCAGACGACGGCCATGACGATCAGGCCGTAGCTGTCGGCGAAATGGCGGATCGCGTCGTAGCTCACCGGGGCCGCTCCTGGGGCGCAGCCCGGCGGAAATCGACCATCGTGCCGACCATCTGGAGATAGGCGACCAGCGCGTCCATCTCGGTCAGCCGGTCCGGATTGCCGTCGAAGTCGCGTGCCTGTGCGCCGGGATAACGGCGCTGGAGGGCCGCATGGTCGGCATTGGGGTTCGCCTGGTTGCGGAGGTCTTCATTGGCCGCATCGACCGAGGCATCATTATAGGGCACGCCCACCCGTTGCTGCGCCCGAAGGTGCGCACGCATGTCGCCCTGATCGAGAACATGCTCGGAGAGAAAGGCGTAAGGCGGCATGATCGATTCCGGCACGACCGACCGCGGATCGCGCAGGTGCTGCACGTGCCACTCATCCGAATAACGGCCGCCCACGCGGGCCAGGTCCGGCCCCGTCCGCTTCGAGCCCCACTGGAACGGATGATCGTACATGGACTCGGCGGCGAGGCTGTAGTGGCCATAGCGCTCAGTCTCGTCGCGGAACGGGCGGATCATCTGGCTGTGGCAGGAATAGCAGCCCTCGCGGACGTAGATGTTGCGCCCGGCAAGCTCGAGCGGCGTATAGGGGCGCACGCCCTCGACCCGCTCAATGGTGGAGTCGATCCAGAACAGGGGCGCGATCTCCACGATCCCGCCGATCGCCACCACGACGAAGGCGAGGATCGCGAGCAGGGTGACGT
>JBGAHY010000001.1:0-197133 GCA_044225925.1 Allosphingosinicella sp. | reverse complement strand
AGACCGCGGCGCGGGTTTATGGCGAGAATTTCGGATTGAATGCCGCGAAATGCTTGGCGCTGGGTGAGCATTCCAATGCTGCGGATTTGGGCGAAATTGGCGAGATCAACCTGCTTCTGGCCTCGCCTGAGTGCACCAACCATACCTGCGCCAGGGGCAGCAAACCTCGCGACGATGGCAGCAGGAGAACGGCGAACTATGTTCTTCAGTTTGCCGCTGATCTCAATCCACGATGGATAGTCATTGAAAACGTCGTGCACATGAGAAGCTGGCAGGGCTATGAGCCCATTGTCTCAGGTCTTTCGGGGCTCGGATATAATGTGTCGGCGCAGATATTGAACGCGGCGGACTTCGGCGTTCCGCAAAATCGACGGCGGTTGTTTCTTCTCGCAGATGCGCTCGCGATCCCGCCAGAGATAATGGGAACATCTCGAACCCTCAGGACGGCGCGCAGTATTCTTGACCCGATTGGGACGTGGCGGTCCAGGCCGCTCTATCGCCCGGGCAGGGCCGTGGCGACCATTGAACGTGCCGAGCGAGCAATGGCAGCACTCGGGAAAGGCCATGCCTTTCTTATCGTCTATTACGGGTCGGATGGATCGGGTGGTTGGCAAGGATTGGACCAGCCGCTGCGAACGATGACAACGCTCGATAGATTTGGGTTGGTGACGTGGGATGCGGGCGAGCCAATGTTGCGCATGCTCCAGGTATCAGAACTTCGCCGTGCGATGGGGTTTACTAAGCCCTTCAAATTGGGAGGTAGGCGCAGGGATAACGTTCGACTTCTGGGCAACGGCGTCGCTCCCCCGGTCATGAGAGCAGTAGTCTCGCAGCTTTGCCGGGAGCAGGAAGTCGCTATCGCCGCCGAGTGAGGCGCGGTCATACACCCTGCGTGAGAGGAAATTCAGTCTGCAACCAATTCATGACATTTGTTACCTCCCCTAACCCGTGCGCTCGTAGGACGTCTACGATGTCCACCGCGGCGATAATCATAATGGGATGCTGGTCTTCTTTAATCTCACGGTAGGCCTGCAAATCGACGTAGCTTGTCGTCACCAAGATACCGAACTGACGATGGCGGAGGCGCGAAATCAGGCGAGAAAGCTCCCGGACGCCTACGGAATTTGCTGGTCCATAGCATTTAGCCTCCAGAGCAAACACTCCCGAGGCGAACCTTGCCGACGGCGTCCCGACCTCCATCACGCGATGGTCTGGTCACATCGAGTTGAGCAACATTTGGGAGGATTAGCTTTGCGAGCGAAGCAGCGCAGCGCTCAAAGGCGTGCGGATCGTCCGAGAAGTATCCGTGAATAGCTGAGATGATCCTTTTCCCGCCTTCGTCGATAGGCGTCTGTTCCTGGCGGGTGCGATGCTCGATTGAGCGCTCGCTAATGAGCACACGGTAGGTTCCAGACTTGATCCATTGCCTCCACACTGAAGGCGCGTGCGGGCTCTCCGCATTTCCGGCGATGAGGTCGTTGAGCCAATCCCGGGAAATGCTGCCTGCGTCTAGGATGGTGAAGATGGCGCGATAATTCTGAAAACGGAGGCCGCGCTTGAATTTCCAGACCGCCACCAAGTCCTCGGCTGGCCGGACATTCGGAGCACCCGGAACCGCCAGTCCAAGAAACCTCACGTCGCGCCAGTTCCCGGTCGTTGCGAATGCAAAGATGGGCGGTGTGCGAGAGCGATCCTCCGCGGAACCATGCGTGAGGTCGAAAACCCGTCTAAGTAGGTCGTTGCCTCGCCGAGGCGTCTCGTGAAGGCCCCGCCCTGGTTCCTTGTTGTCGCCAAAGTAGGTGAAGGTACCCGTCTCAGGATCGAGTGCATCAGGCCAGTCTGGATCGCTCATGCTCGTTGTGAGAACGACCATACTCAAGCGGTCAATCGAGCCACGGTAGCGAAATCCGCCGCTGTTGCTCACCTGGAGGAGCGGGCCGAGCGGATCATCGCCCGCGTTTCCATGTCTGAAGCCTTGATAGATGGCATCGACGAGGAGGTTCGCATTCGCGAGTTCGGATGGCGGGACGGTGGTCATGTTCGTCGCGCACCCTACCACCGATTGTTGCACGCGGGTGTGATGAAAATTGCGTTCCGCTGTTCACAATAAAGGTCCCAATAGACCCTAACCGTGAGAGACAACTCGGGCGACGTTAGGGCGAGCGCGCGCTAGGTCCGCTAACGACCCATTGCCGTCACTGGTCGCACAGCAGTATCAAGGAACCATGGGGAAGCTGGTGATGCAGAAGCAGGTGGAGAAACCGGAGTGACTAAGCTCCGCTGGAATAACTCGGGGCTTTATGAGCCTGACCCCGGCGCAGTCGTTAGCGTGCCTGATACTGTCCGCCCTTTGCCCACTCAGGCGGAGCGCAAGCGCCAAAAAGAGAGGAGCGCCGAAAGGCAGCAGGGTCTTCGAGATCGCTCGTTAGAGCATGATCGAAAGCTTGCGGAGCCGGGGGCCGTCGACGCAATCTTGGCCAAGAAGGCCGCGCGAGAAGCTCGCAAATTCGCCCCCAAGCGACGCAGGGGTTCGTAAACTACGTAGTCGCCAAAACCTAGGGTTTGGATATAGCGGCATTCCACCCATAGCGGACATCTTGCCTCTATAGGGCTTGCCCTAGCGAGACCCGCCAAGCCTCATTCAATCCGTCTCACTGATGTTGCCGCAGCCCCAGTGAGACGGCCGCTCACATGCTCCCAGATGCTAGTGAGACGGTGCAACTCGGTTGCACCAAAAGGACGCCGCGTATGTCTGCAAGGGCCTAAAGCGGACTAACGTAGGCGTTGGCTGCGGGCAGGAACACGGCGTTCAAGCCATTTACGTTAGGTTCGCTCATCAAGCGCAATGGCCGCTTCCATTTCGACCTCGCCGTCCTCTAGGTCATCGGATTGTTCCTCCGGCATGGAAATCTCTGCCTCCCATCCGAACACGCGTGCTTGGCTTACATCGTCGTCGATTGACCACACACGAACCACTCCGACCGTCATTTCGCCTTCGGTCATTTCTAAGTACTGATTGATCTGGCTGTAGGCAGCCTCTTCAGCGGACCCGCACATCATGCAGGTTGGCCTTTGTTCTTCATCCATCTCGATCATTTGTGCCCAGTACTGCGGCATCCTGCCCTCCATAAAAGTTGGAACCTGCCGTGGCGGGGGTGTCATCCTAGACCGCATCTGCATGTGTGCAATGCGTGGATAGCGGCCGGTCAGCTTGAGTGAAGCCATGTAAGGCTCGGTGGCCGTGACGGACCGGGCTGGGTTGCCCCGCCCGGCCCTAACCACCCACGGCCAAATGAGCGGCTTATCCGTTAGTCCCTCAAAATCGCGGGACATGTCCGGGCGCATCCGGACGCCCGCACTGCGTCGACAGATAAGGCCAATAAGCGGAAGCCGAGCCCGCAAGACGACGCTCTTTGCGCCCACATGCCGTTGGAAGCCGCGTGACTTCTTTCTGATCTGATGCCATTATCATACTGAATAATAAGGGGAAAATATGATGCTGGTCGGATACGCTAGGGTCTCCACCGTCGATCAGGTTGCGGGTCTTGAGGCACAGGATCGGGACCTGCGTGCAACGGGGTGCACGAAGTTGTTCACGGAGCAGGTTTCGTCAGTCGCTCAACGCGAGCAACTTGTCGCCGCCCTCGATTTCGTCCGGGACGGCGACACCCTTGTCGTCACGCGACTAGATCGTATGGCGCGCTCGACGGCCGACTTGTTAGCAATCATCGCCACGCTGGAACGCAAAGGCGTCGCGCTGCGGATCATGGACTTCGGCGGCGCGGCAGTGGACACCAAGAGCCCCTCCGGCCGCCTGATCGTCACCATGTTCGGCGCTGTGGCACAATTCGAGCGAGAGCTACTGCTGCAACGCCAGCGCGAAGGGATCGCCAAGGCGAGGGCGGAAGGAAAGTATCGAGGCCGTGCTCCGACCGCGCGCGCCAAGGCTGCGGACATCCGGGCAATGAAGATGGCTGGCGTCCGCCCCGCTGCCATCGCTGCCGAACTGCGCATCTCGCGCGCCTCCGTCTATCGCGTGCTCGGCGAAAGCACGGTGTGATGCGCGATAAGAACGGATCATCGCGGGGCCGGAAGAGCATCCCGCATCTGTTCGCGGATATGACGGCGGCGCTGGAAGACCTCCACGGCATCGCGGTCGAAGGTCAGGCTGCCGATCTATCGGCCGACATGCGGCGAGCCTTGCTGAGCGACATAGTCACCGGCATCCGACGCCTCGGGAACATCGCCGAGCGCATCTCAGGAGCGCTGGAGGCGCGGCAAGTATGAGCCCGCCGCCAAGCCGACCGTGGGAGACGAGCTATAACGGGTGGACGTTCAGCGAGCGTCGAGCGGTTACGCCAATCCAGAACGCGCTCTTCCGCAGCGGTCGCCTGATCCGCCCCACCATGTGCTCGATCTGCGGGTTCAGCGATCCGGCTCGGATCGACACCTCCGCGTATATCTACAGCCACCTAGAAATGTATGATCGTCCCGAAGCACTCTATCCGGCTTGCAAACGGTGCCACGCTGCCCTCCATGCGCGCTTCAGGGAGCCCGAGAGGTGGCAGAGGGTGTTGGACCGGTGTGGGCGACCTGGAGAATGGTTCACGCTGCTGTCGCTGGACCCGGCTTCACAGTGGCATCCATTCTGGACCACATACGCGCGAGGGCTGCCTCCGCCGAGCGTGGCCCAGCCGCGACTATTCTAGCAAAGCGGACGGACCATTTCCGGCGACCATCGCGCCATTTGAGCTAGGTCCACGAGGCGCTGTTCCGTGGCATCCAGAAGCTCGGCGCGCCTCTTCTCGTCGCGAGGCGATATACCGCTCGGTAGAAGCTCGCTGAGGGTCCGCAGTCGACCAGAGGCGAAGAAGCTCGCGATGAGAGCGGTGGCCGCCTGTGACTTATGAAGGGGAGAGGCGGATTTATAGAAGCGCCACGCGGCAAGCCCAGCCAGTTGCTGCGTCTCCCAAACATCGCCGTCCTGCCAGCTTGGATAGGCACGTCGCCAATGGCTCACCATGTGCTCGGCCGCAGTGATCTCGCTGGTTCTCAACGGGAACTCGCTTTCTGCCGCGAGAAAATCGTTCAATTTACGCTGGTCGGGTGCCCAGACAAAAATGCCGTTGCGTATCGACGCCTCGTGGTGAAGGAACTCGAAGCCCTCTCCTAGCTCCCTGATCTCATCATCCATCCTCGGCCTCAAAGTCCAATCAGCGAACAGGGAAGCTCGCTCTTGCAAACGTGAAAAATACGCGGCGACCATGTCTGGCGAACGTCCGAGAACAAATAGATTGTCCGCATACGTCACGACCCGACATGGGTCGTCGGGAACAAGCAGAGTGGCGATTATTCGCTCGCCCACGATAGGTGAGCAATGCGATCCAAGTGCCAATCCGGACTGGAAATTGAGGGGAGGATAAGCCCAGTGCATGGACGACGACAAAGCCTCGCCCGCGACGGGGGTCGTGCCATTCGCCCGGTGCCACACCACGTGTTCAACCACGCTCGGCGGCAGAGGGCGAAGGAGGTCAGCCAAGCCTTCCAGCCCGACGCTGCCGTAGAAGTCGGTAAAATCGACTTGAACGCCAAACGTAAAGCCATCGGCATAGCCATTCGCAACAGCGTCAAACGCTGCTGGCATCCCCCCACGGAACATGAACTGATGCTCGGTAGGAGGATGTAGGTAACGGACCAGATCGGCCACCATTAACTGGTGCATCCGTTTTTGAGGTCCGAAACAGGTGACAAACCGGTGTCGTTGTCCTGCGGCCACCCTAATTCGGGTTGCGGGCTCATCAGAGGGCGTGAACGGATTGAATTGGGCCGCTAGGGCCTGAACGCGCTCCGGCGTGGCCTCGTGCAGCAGGCGAGCTTTACGCAATGCCTCATACGCATAAAGTAGGTGCAGATCGCGAGAGCCGAGCAGCTTTCGCACCCGACCATGACGGTCCCGGCCGGGCAATGTGTTAATCTTGGCGAACTCGCGGTCGCGAATTCGCCGGAGTGATTGGATGCCCTTCGCATAATCTGGAAACTGCGCGCGAAAGTCGTGAGGTTGAGCGCCGTTGATAGGCGCAATCTTCGTTGCCCGGATGCTCACGCATCCACATTATGGTCGGGGCCTTCGAGAAGCGATAAAAAAGTCGTGGGAAGGGCTGCTTGCACGCTCAGCGACCGAATGAGGCGTCATAAGCGCTTTGGCCTAGCTGCACTCGCCGGGCAGCTTAGCCCCTACAAACGAAGATTTGATCTCTGAAAACTCGGAAATTGACCTCTACAAATGATCAGAAGAGGCTGCCCGGCTCAATCCAGAAGGGTGCTTGGACTGATATTGAGCGCGGCGGCAATCCGCTCGACGACCTTCAACGTGGGGTTGCGTCGGCCAGCCTCGACGTCGGCCATGTAGGATCGAGCGACGACAGCCGTATCGGCAAGCGCATCCTGCGTAAGTCCCGCCTCCTTGCGGAGCCGCTTTACGTTCAGGCCAAACTTTCGACAGAGGTCGCCCATCGGCGATCATGAATGTCAAAACGTTCAGGAGATGAACCCGATATGAGAGACATTTTGCTCGCGCAGCGCGGCGGTGTGGTGCATCGTGTTGCCAGAACGGCTCCATGTCCGAGGTAATTCATGTCGCTGCTTTGGATTGCACTCTTGGCGCTAGTCACCGTCGTTACCTTCGCAGTTGGCCAAGGAACCGGCACCCCTGCGGTGGTAGCAATGGCGGTCTTTTTCCCCGCCGCCGCGACGCTTTATTTTGCTCCGGCCATAGTGGCACAGGAGCGCAGGCATAAGAATGCTTTAGCGATAGGCATACTGAACCTGTTCGGCGGATGGACCGTGGTCGGCTGGGTTGGCGCGATTGTTTGGGCATACACTGCGTTGGAGGGGCCAGCGGAAGACCGTGGTGTCGGTGTGGGCGAGACCGGCCTTCGTGCGTGCCCGTGGTGCGCCGAGCTAATCCGAGAAGAAGCCATATTGTGCCGCTTCTGCGGCTCAACGGTCGACCACCTTTCTAGAACTCAGGCGTAGCCGAGCCATTTATCATCGGCTAGAGAGCACCGAGTTTGGTACTGGCTTGGGTACTGAAGGCCGAAAAATCGACCGATAATTGTATTGAAATTATGGCCTTTTATTTGGTCTTTGGCCTTCCTGCCGGGCCCACCAGCCGCCGCTCCTGACGGAGCTATGGCTGGCAAGCCAGTGAAGCTTCGGTTAGAGGGCAGCCACGCTTAGGCGGGCTTGCCCGCCGAAGCTTCCGAAGGAAGCGAAGGCGGGGAGTAGCGCAGCCTGGTAGCGCATCTGCTTTGGGAGCAGAGGGTCGCAGGTTCGAATCCTGTCTCCCCGACCATTTTCCTGAATAGTTGGAATCACGGCCGCTGCCGCGGCGGGGCAGGGGTGATGCCCTCGATCCGCTCCGGCGCGTTGGCAAGCACCGAGAGCACCGCGGTCCAGGCCGCGACATTCTGCCGAAGCTGGACCGGATCGACCTTGTCCAGCGTGTCGTCCGGCGTGTGGTGATAGTCGAAATAGCGGGTGCCGTCCTGGTTGAGGTCGATGCCTGCGGTGCCGGCGCGCACCCACTGGCCGAGATCGGCGCCGGCGGTCGCTGGATCGTTGCCGCGCACGATGCCGAGCGGGGCGAGCACCGCGGCGATCCGGTCCGCCAAGGCGGCATTGGCCGGGGCGAAGCTGAACTCAACGCGCCAGACGCGGTCGGCGCCGAAATCGGATTCGCCGACCATCACGGCATTGCCGGTGGGGCTGTTGACGCGGAAATGGGTCGGGCCGCCGCCGCCGCCGACTTCCTCGGCGCCGAACAGGACGACGCGGATCGTCCGGCGCGGGCGTCCGGCCCGCATGATCCGGTGCGCCGCCGCCGTGGTGATGGCGACGCCGGCGCCGTCATCGATTGCGCCGGTGCCAAGATCCCAGCTGTCGAGATGGCCGCCGATGATGATCACGCCGGCGCTGGGATCGGTGCCCGGCACCTCGGCGACGACATTGCCGGACTGATGCGTGCCGATATTGCGCGGGGTGAGGGTGATCCGCATCCGCACCGGGCGGTTGCCGGCACGGTTCAGGATGCGCTGCAACTGCTCGGCGTCAGGCACGGTGAGCGCCGCGGCCGGGATCGGCTGGGCGCCCTCGCCGAAGCTCTGCACGCCGGTGTGACCATTGCGGTGATGATCGGTGCCGATTGACCGAACGACGATCGCCACGGCACCTTTGCGACTGGCAATGGTCGGGCCCTGCCGGCGCGGTGCGCCGAATTGGCCATAGCCGGAGCCGTCCTGGGTGGGCGCCATGGCATGATTGATGAAGACGATCTTGCCCCGCACCGCCGCGTCCGGCGCCGCCTGCAATTCGGCAACGCTCTGGAAGCCGACGACTTCGCCCTCAAGCCCGCTCTCCGGCGTCGCGGCGCTGTTGCCGAGCGCGGTCAGCACCAAAGGCTGGGGGAAGGGAGAGATGATTTCCGCCCGCTCCACGCCGCGCATCCAGACCGGCATGTCGAACGGCTCGACATGGACGTTGGAGAAACCAAGCTGGGTCAGCCGGCGCACCGCCCATTCGCGGGCGCGCGCCTCGGCCGGGGTGCCGGCCTGACGCGGGCCGATCTCGGTGGTCAGGCCTTCGAGAATGTCCCAGGCGAGCGTGTCGTTGTTCAGCGCCTCGTCGCGCAGCGCCGCGGCCCGGTCCGAGCCCGACGGCGGCACGCTTTGGGCCATGGCGAGCGCAGGAAAGGCGAGGGCGGCGGCGAGGAGCAGCGTCTTCTTCATGGGTATGGTCCCTGGGGAAATTAGCGGCGGATGACGAGCAGGCGGACGGTCGGCGCCTGTGTCCGGCTCAGGCTGATCGTGTAGCGGCCGGGCTGAAGCTGGAAATCGACGGTCTTGCGGATCGACGAACAGGCCGGGCCATGGCCGTTGCCGTTGGAATGGAGGGTCGCGCCATCGCGGGCGACATCGACCCAGGCGGGCTGGTCGATCACAACGCTATAGGCGCCGGCCTCGGTGACAACCAGGATCAACGGCCCGGTCGGCGTGAAGGTGACCGCCTGGCCGGGCGCCACCGTCGTGCCTGCCGCCGTGGGTGAAGCCCAGGCGCGCAGGGGGGCCGGCAGATTCTGGTCGATGGCGGGGCAGGCGGCGGGGGGCGTGGCGGACTGAAGCAGCAACGCGGACATGAGGGTCATCAGCATGGCGGGTGGCTTATCTCTGCCACAGGCGTTTGCCAATCTCGGTTCGACGAATTAGGGAGCGCGGCGACGCCCAGTCACCTCATTCGAGCAAAAAGCAGAAAGCGAGCGCCCGATGGCCGCCCAGTACGCCTTCGTCATGAAGGATATGACCAAGACGTTCCCCGGCGCGCAGAAGCCGGTGCTGAACAATATCAGCCTGCAATTCTATCAGGGCGCCAAGATCGGCATCGTCGGCCCCAACGGCGCCGGCAAGTCCACGCTGATGAAGATCATGGCGGGGCTCGACAAGGAATTCACCGGCGAAGCCTGGCCGGGCGAGAACATTACGGTCGGCTATCTTCCGCAGGAGCCGCAGCTCGATCCGACCAAGACTGTCCTCGAGAACGTCAAGGACGGCGCCCGCGATGTCGCCAACATGGTCGAGCGCTTCAACGCCATCTCGGCCGAAATGGGCGATCCCAAGGACGACACTGATTTCGACGCGCTGATGGAGGAGATGGGCGATCTCCAGGGCAAGATCGACGCGGTCGACGGCTGGTCGCTCGACAGCCAGCTCGAACTCGCGATGGAAGCGTTGCGCTGTCCGCCGTCCGACATGAGCGTCGAGAAGCTCTCGGGCGGCGAGAAGCGCCGGATCGCGCTCACCCGCCTGCTGATCCAGAAGCCAAGCATCCTGCTGCTCGACGAGCCGACCAACCATCTCGATGCGGAGAGCGTCCAGTGGCTGGAGACGCATCTCAAGGAATATGCCGGCGCGGTGCTGATGATCACCCACGACCGCTATTTCCTCGACAATGTCGTCGACTGGATCCTCGAGCTCGATCGCGGGAAGTACTTCCCCTACGAGGGCAATTACTCGACCTATTTGGAGAAGAAGGCGAAGCGCCTCGAGCAGGAGGATCGCGAGGAATCCGGTCGCCAGAAGGCGATCAAGGACGAGCTGGAGTGGATCCGGCAGGGCGCCAAGGGCCGCCAGACCAAGTCAAAGGCGCGTATCGCCAGGTTCGAGGACCTCGTCGAAGCGCAGGAGAGCCGTACCCCGGGCAAGGCGCAGATCGTCATCCAGGTGCCCGAGCGCCTCGGCGGCAAGGTCATCGAGGTCAACAACATCTCGAAGGCCTATGGCGACAAATTGCTGTTCGACGACCTGTCCTTCACTTTGCCGCCGGGCGGCATTGTCGGCGTGATCGGGCCGAACGGCGCCGGCAAGTCGACCCTGTTCAAGATCATCACCGGCGCGGAGCAGCCGGACAGCGGCACCGTCGAGATCGGCCACACCGTGCACCTCGGCTATGTCGACCAGAGCCGCGATCACCTCAACGACAAGAACAATGTCTGGGAGGAGATTTCGGACGGGCTCGATTACATGAAGGTCAACGGCCACGATCAATCGACGCGCGCTTATGTCGGCGCGTTCAACTTCAAGGGCCCCGACCAGCAGAAGAATGTCGGCAAGCTCTCGGGCGGTGAGCGCAACAGGGTCAACATCGCCAAGATGCTGAAGCGCGGCGGCAACGTGCTGCTGCTCGACGAGCCGACGAACGATCTCGATGTCGAGACCCTGGGCGCCCTGGAAGAGGCGATCGAGAATTTCGCGGGCTGCGCCGTGGTCATCAGCCACGATCGCTTCTTCCTCGACCGCCTCGCCACGCACATCCTCGCCTTTGAGGGCGACAGTCATGTCGAATGGTTCGAGGGGAATTTCGAGGCTTATGAGGAGGATAAGCTCCGTCGTTTAGGCCCTGAGGCAGATCGCCCGCACCGCGTGACCTATCGCAAGCTGACCCGCTGATGAGCCTGCCCGGCCTGATCGCCGATGCCGGCTCGGCGATCCGTTTCGATCAGCTGGGTTTTTCGCCCGTGGCGTTCCACATCGGGTCCCTCCCGATCCGTTGGTATGCCCTGAGCTACATGGTGATGATCCTCGCCGGCTGGTGGTTTCTGCTCCACCTGGTGAAGAAACCCGGCGCGCCGATGACCGGCGCGCAGGTCGATTCCATGGTGATCTACGGCACCATCGGTGTCGTCGTCGGCGGCCGGCTTGGCTATTGCATCTTCTACCAACCGCAAATCTGGGCAACGCCGCTGGAGGTGCTGAAGGCCTGGAATGGCGGGATGTCGTTCCATGGCGGGTTCATCGGCCTGATCGCCGGGCTCTGGCTGTTCTCGCGCCGCCACAAGCTCAGCCTGCTGCGTGTCTGCGATTATGTAGGCTGTGCGTCGCCATTTGGGCTCGTCCTCGTGCGCCTCGCCAATTTCGTGAATGGGGAATTGTGGGGGCGGCCGACCGACTTGCCCTGGGGGATCATCTTCCCAGGAACGCATGACAATATTCCGCGCCACCCGAGCCAATTGTACGAGGCTGGGCTGGAGGGGGTCCTGATGGTGCTGGTCCTGTGGTTCATGTTTTTCCGCACGGACGCCCGCTACCGGCCCGGCCGCCTGATGGGCGCAGGGCTCGTCATCTACGGCACCGCCCGTTTCCTGGTCGAATTCGTCCGCCAGCCAGATGCCGGGCTCGAGCATCTGCCCTGGGGGCTGACCATGGGCCAGACCTTGAGCCTGCCGCTGCTCGCCCTTGGCCTCTACCTGCTGGTCACTTCCGGGAGACGACAGCCGGTGAAGGTCCCCGAGCCGGCGCCGGCAGCCTGAGCGTCAGGGGCAGGTGGTCAGCGGATTGCTGCACTGCCCGCCGCGCGACAGCCAGCCGGTCTGGTGCCTGAAACGGACCTGGGCCCAGCTCCCGGAGCAGCCGAGCAAGGTGACCCGGCTCTCGTCCGGCACCAGCCGGGCGAGGGGCCGGCTTTGCCGTGAGGGGCTGGCGTAGAGCCGCGGGTCCGCATTGGCGATGCTGGTGCCGAGCGAAGCGGCGGGCACCCAGCCGTCGCCCTGGAACAGCACCGTGCCGTCCTCATAATCGGTGATCTTCGAGACCCGGAACCAGCTGCCGCGCTGGCCGGTGATCTCCGCCACCGGCGAGCCCTGCTGACCCGCCGTCCGGAGCCTCCGGCTACTTGCCGAAGGAGCGGCGTGAACATTGAGGCGCGTTCCGTTGAGATAGAAAGCGGAAATATGGCAGCTCGGCCCGCGTGGTTGCCCCGCTGTCGGCAAGGAGCCGGTGAGCGCCAGCGTCGACAATACCAGCATGATCTTGAGCCGCATCGCTATCCTCCCCCTGATCGAAAGCTATGTTCCGCACGCCGGCGCCCCCGTCAATCCGCGCACATGGATCGCTGGCGCCTGGCCTGCTAGAGGAGGCGCACTCGACCCGTCAGATCGGCGCGCTGCCGCGTTTCAAGAAGATCAGCTGAGGGCGCCCATTCAGGCCGCGTCACTGCCCCGGGCGCACTCTTCATATTCGCTGGCCATCTGATTCAGCGCTTCCAGCGCGCGCTGGTCGGTGGCGGTGCGGGCGAGGCGGCGGCAACGCTCGGCCTGCTCGCGCGGATCGAAGGCCTCAGGCGCGGAGCGAGAAGAAGGGTCAGGGCTCATCGGCGTGGTCATGACTATCGGTGGTGAAATGCCCCCAAGGCGAAGGCATCAACCCTGATCGCGGCTTCTGGTTCCCGCGCCTTCAACTTTCCGGCTTGAAGCCGCCGCCCGAAGCGGCTCTGTAAGGTGAAAAGGGGAGAGCGGCATGGCAGCCTGGAACGCGAAAAAGACGATCATCCCGCGCGAGGAGATGCCGGAGCATCACCGGCTGAAGCCGAGCCTGTCCTGGCCGCACCTCGTCGCGCTCGGGGTCGGCGCGATCGTCGGTACCGGCATCCTCACCCTGACCGGGGTCGGCGCCGCCAAAGCGGGGCCCGCGGTGATGCTGTCCTTCGCGATCGCCGGCCTGATCTGCATCTGCGCGGCGCTTGCTTATGCCGAAATGGCAACGATGATCCCCGCCTCGGGCAGCGCCTATACCTACACCTATGTCGTTTTGGGCGAACTGCTCGCCTGGATCGTCGGCTGGGCGTTGATTCTCGAATATAGCCTGGTGGTCAGCGCGGTCGCGGTCGGTTGGTCCGGCTATGCGACAGGCTTCCTTGCCTCGACCGGCTTTGCGATACCGCATGCGCTTTCGGCCGGGCCGGAACTTGGCGGGATCGTCAACCTGCCGGCGGTCTTCATCATTTTCGTGGTCGCCGGCCTGCTCATCTACGGGATCAGGGAGAGCGCCACGGTGAACGCGCTCCTGGTCGCCGTGAAGGTGATCGCGCTGATCGTCTTCGTCGCGGTCACCTTGCCCTATTTCGACAGCAGCCATTTCCACCCCTTCATGCCGAACGGTTTCCCGTCGCACAGCGTGCCGGGACCGGACGGCCATCCGACGCAGGTTGGCGTCATGGCGGCAGCGGCGATCATCTTCTTCGCCTTCTACGGCTTCGACGCGATCGCGACGGCGGCGGAGGAGACGAAGAATCCGGGCCGCGATCTCAAGATCGGCATCGTCGGCTCGATGCTCGCCTGCGTCGTCATCTATATGGCGGTGGCGGCGGCGGCGATCGGCGCCCTGGCCTATGCCCGCTTCTCCGACAGCCCCGAGCCGCTGGCCTTGATCCTGCGCGAGATCGGGCAGGTGGGCGCGGCCAAGTTCCTCGCCGTCTCAGCGGTGATCGCGCTGCCGACCGTGATCCTGGCCTTTTTCTACGGCCAGAGCCGGATCTTCTTCGTGATGGCGCGGGACGGGATGATCCCGCCCGGGCTGGCCCGGGTGACGGGGCGTGGCTCGCCGGTCCGCATCACGATCTTCACCGCAATCGTCGTCGCCGTGCTGGCCGGACTGATCCCGCTCGCCGATCTCGCCGCCTTGGCCAATGCAGGTACGCTCACCGCGTTCATCGCGGTCTGCGTCTGCATGCTGGTGATGCGCAAGCGCGCGCCTGAGGCGGAGCGACTGTTCCGGACGCCCTGGGCCTGGCCAGTCGGGATCGTCGGGATCCTCGGCTGCGCCTATCTGCTCTACAGCCTGCCGCCCAAGACCCAGCTCTGGTTCATCGGCGCCCAGCTCGTCGGGATCGTGATCTATCTGCTCTACGGCGCGCGCAAGAGCGTGGCGGGCAAGGAGGCCTGATGATGTTGAAGCGTGCGCTGCTTGCTTTCGCGCTCCTGCTGGCCGGTCCGGCGCTGGCCCAGACTCCGTCGGCTGCCCCGGCGCCGGCGCTGCCGCGGGTCGCGTTGGTGACCAGCATGGGCCGGATCGTGGTCGAGCTCGACACCGTCCACGCGCCCATCACCGCCCGCAACTTCCTCCATTATGTCGACACCCGCCGCTATGACGGCCAGCAAATCTACCGGTCGATGAAGACCGGCGACAATATCGGCCTGATCCAGGGCGGCATCGTCACCGACGGGCGGCTGCTCTACCCGCCGATCGCGCATGAATCGACGACCCAGACCGGGCTGACCCATGTCGCCGGGGCGCTGTCGGCCCCGCGTGGCGCGCCCGGCACGGCGCGCGGCGACTTCACGATCATGGCGAGCGACCTCCACTATTTGGATGCCGGACCCGAATCGGGCAGCGGCGACGGCCTCGGCTTCGCGGTGTTCGGCCGGGTGGTCGAGGGGATGGACATCGTCCGCGCAATCCTGAACGCGCCGACCTCGGCGACCGAAGGGCAAGGCGTGATGCGCGGCCAGATGCTGATGCCGCGGGTGCGGATCATCAGCGCAAGGCGGGTGGCCGCGCCGCGCTAGGCGGGCGCAAACTCTCCACTCGCTTCATCGAGCACGTGGAGGACGCCGTCGGAGATGGCGAAATAGGTGCCATGCAATTTGAGGCGCCCGCTTGCCACCCGCTCGCGGATCCAGGGGAAGTCCATCAAATTGCGGAGGGAAAGGCGCACCCCTTCCAGCTCCATCTCCAGGAAGGCCTGGCGGTCGAGCGTGGCGTGCGCAGCCCTGATCTTGCCCCGCGCGTCGGCCAGCATCTCGATCCAGTGCGCGATGAAATGACCCTGCCCATGCCCTGCGTCGTCGAACTGGCCGGTGAGGGCTGCCGCACAGCCGCCGCAGAAGCCGTGGCCCATAACGACCAGTTCCTCGACCTCCAGCTGGGTGACCGCAAATTCCAGCGCGGCGGAGACGCCATGGTAATTCTGGTCGGGCTCGAACGGGGGCACGAGGTTGGCGATATTCCTGACCACGAACATCTCGCCGGGCCGCGCGTCAAAGATCGTGGCGGGATCGACCCGGCTGTCGGAGCAGGCGATCACCATCACCTTGGGGCTCTGTCCTTCGGCGAGTTCGGCCCAGCGATCCCGCTCGGCCCGCCATTCGCGGTTCTGGAAGCGATGATAGCCGTCGACGAGGTCGGTGAATCTGGTCATGGGGCCTCCGTTAAGGGGTGAGAGCAGGGGGTGGCAAGTGGCGCCGGGGATCGCTATCTGCGCCCCATGAGCGAAGCCGACCCCGCCCTTGTTCCGCAGAACCAGCCGCGTCCGCGCAAGCCGGACTGGATCCGGGTGAAGGCGCCCGTCAGCCAAGGCTATTTGGAAACGCGCAAGCTGATGCGCAGCCTGAACCTCGCCACCGTCTGCGAGGAGGCGGCTTGCCCCAATATCGGCGAATGCTGGACCAAGAAGCACGCGACCGTGATGATCCTTGGCGACACCTGCACGCGGGCCTGCGCCTTCTGCAACGTGAAGACCGGCATGCCGCGGATGGTCGACCCGCTGGAGCCGGAGCATGTCGCGACCGCCGCGGCGGAGCTTGGGCTCACCCATATCGTGGTGACCTCCGTGGACCGGGACGACCTGCCCGACGGGGGCGCCAGCCAGTTCGTGAAGGTGATCGAAGCGCTGCGGCGGGCCACGCCGTCCACGACGATCGAGATCCTGACCCCCGACTTCCGCAACAAGTCCGAAGCCGCGGTCGAGAAGATCATCCAGGCCCGCCCGGACGTCTACAATCACAATCTGGAGACGGTGCCGCGCCTCTATCCGACGATCCGGCCCGGCGCCCGTTATTATGCCTCGCTCCGCCTGCTGGAGAGCGTGAAGCGGCACGATCCCTCGATCTTCACCAAGTCGGGACTGATGGTCGGGCTCGGCGAGCAAAGGCTCGAGGTTCATCAGGTGATGGACGACATGCGCTCGGCCGACATCGATTTCCTGACCATGGGCCAATATCTGCAGCCGACCCCGCGCCATGCGACGGTCGAGGAGTTCGTCACCCCGCAGGCGTTCAGCGCTTATGGTGCGATCGCCCGGGCCAAGGGCTTCCTGCTGGTCGCGGCCAGCCCGCTGACCCGCTCCAGCTATCATGCCGGCGACGATTTCGAGAAGATGCGCGCCGCGCGCGAAGCGAAGCTGCAGGCGGCGCGTTAGGGTCGCCATGCCCCGCCACACCGAAAAGCGCATCCTTCCCTACACGCCGGAGCAGCTCTTCGACCTCGTCGGCGATGTCGGCCATTATCAGGATTTCCTGCCCTGGGTCGCGGCGACCCGGATCCGCGAGGATAGCGACACCGAGATGGTTGCGGACCTGATCGTCGGCTTCGGCCCGATCAAGGAGACCTTCACCTCGCGGGTGAAGAAGAACCGGCCGGCGCAGATCGACATCGATTATATCGAGGGGCCGCTCAAATTTCTGCACAATCACTGGAAGTTCCGCGCCGTGAAGGGCGGGACCGAGGTGGATTTCTGCGTCGATTTCGCCTTCCGCAACCGCATCTTCGAGGCGCTGGCGGGGCAGGTTTTCGACCGGGCGCTCCGGCGGATGATCGGCGCCTTCGAGGCGCGCGCGGCGGTCCTTTACGGGGAGGGGAGCAAGAGCTCCAGCGCCCAGAGCGCCGCCTGAAGCCGGACCCCGCCGCGGCCGAGATCGTCGAAATATTTCGTGTCCGCCTGAATCTCGTTGGGGTCGCCGTCCCGCACCGCCACCGCGAACACCACCGTGCCGACCGGCTTGCGATCCGAGCCGCCGGCTGGCCCGGCGATGCCGGTCAGCGCCACCGCCACGTCCGCGTCGCTCGCCCGAAGCGCGCCCTGCGCCATCGCCCAGGCCACCGCGACCGAGACCGAGCCGAACGTCTCGATCACGTCCATCGAGACGCCGAGCAGCTTGCACTTCGCTTCGTTCGAATAGGTGACGAGGCCGGTGTCGATCACCTCCGAGCTGCCGGGGATCTCGGTCAAGGCCGCGGCGACGAGGCCGCCGGTGCAGCTCTCCGCCGTCGCCACCCGCCGCCCAGCCGCGCGATTCTCCTGGACGACGCGGCGGGCGAGGTCGACCAGCTCCGGCGGCAGCAGGAAATCGCGGTGCGCGCTCATCGGCCTTCCGGACAAAGGACGGGCGGGGGACGGCGGCGCGGCGCTTCGCCCGGGCGTGGCGCCGACGGGACGTAGATGGGCACGGGCGGCGGCTCATCCCGCACTTGCGACGGCGTGTAGGACAAGGGTCTCGGCCGCGCGCCCGAAGCAGGCGGGGGAGCCGGGGGCGGCGGCGGCACGATACCCACGGGCCGTGGCGGGATCATCTGGGAGAAACGGTCCGCGAGCCCGATCAGCGCGCCGGTGAAGCGGGCCAGCCGGTCAGGGGTCATGACCGACATCGCCTCGATCACGGCGTCCGCATCACGGCAAATGTCCGCATCGGCCAGAGGCGCCCATTCCTTGCCCGCATCGTCGCCGAGCATCGACTGGAAAACCCCGCGCACGATGGTCGGGGATCCCGCCGGAGCGGGCATGACCCGCGCCATGCCTGCCATGACCGTAGGCAGCTGTCGCAGGCCCTCCGCCCGCAGGCTCGCAACATAGGCGTCCCCGGCACCGGAGGTCAGGAATGCGTTCGGGCCGAGATGCGAGCGGCAAATATTCTGGACGACGCCGATGAACATTGCCGGCCCGACGACACCCAGGCTGCTGGCCTCCGCGCGCGTGATGCATTGCGGGCCGCGCGGCGGCGGTGGCGCAACCGTCGCCTGCGTCGCCAGCAAAGTAGCCATCACCATTTTCAGCATCATTCGTCCCCCATCATCACCGTGGTGACCGCCTGGGCGGCGATGCCTTCGCCGCGCCCGGTGAAGCCAAGCCGCTCGGTCGTCGTCGCCTTTACGCTAATCCTCGTCACCGGGAGCCGCAACAGACCAGCGATATGCTGACGCATGGCGTCCCGATGCGGGCCGATCCGCGGCGCCTCGCAGATGATCGTCAGGTCGGCGTGGACGATCCGGCCGCCGGCCGCCGCGACCAGGTCTCGCGCATGTTCGAGGAAGACGGAGGAGGGAGCACCTTTCCACTGTGGGTCCGACGGCGGGAAATGGTCGCCGATATCGCCCTGTGCGATCGCGCCGAGCAAGGCGTCGGTCAGCGCGTGGAGCGCGACGTCGGCGTCGCTATGGCCCTGGAGGCCGCGCTCGTGCGCGATCTTGATACCGCCGAGCCAGACGTGATCGCCGGCCCCGAAGGCATGGACATCGAAGCCGCTACCTGTCCGCGACACGAGGCGCGCCGCCTCAGCGCGGGCGAAATCGGCCTCATAGGTGAGCTTCTCGAGCGCAGGATCGCCCTCGACCAGCACCACGTCGAGCCCCGCCGCCCGCGCCACTTGCGCATCGTCGGTCGGCTCTTCGCCGGTCCATGCGGCATGGGCAGCGCGGATCGCGTCGAGGTGGAAGGCTTGCGGCGTCTGCACCCGCACCAGCCTGTCCCGGTCGATCTGCTCCCCATCACGGGTCGTCAATGTGTCCACCACGGGGAGGGCCGGGACCGCCCCGTCATGGCTCTCCAGCGCATCGAGCAACCGGTCGATCACGGCACCAGGGAGGAAGGGGCGGGCGGCGTCGTGGATCAGCACCGCGTCGTTCTCGGCGAGCGCCGCCAGCCCGTTGGCCACCGACTCCCGTCGCGTCGCACCCCCGATCACCGGGGCGAGGAGGGCGCGGTCGCCCACCGCCTCGGCATAAGCCGCCTCCTGGCCAGCACCGATCACCACCTGGATGGCGTCGATCCGCGGATGGCCGACATGGTCGATCGCATGAGCGAGCAACGCCTTTCCGGCTATTCTGCGATATTGCTTCGGCACGTCTCTGCCGGCCCGGCTGCCGCTCCCCGCGGCCACGATCAATGCGACAACACGCCCCATGGATTATCGCCTAGCGGACCCCAAACTTGCCCGCCAGCGCCTTTCCTCCTATCTCGCGCGCCGCATGTCCCGCCTGAAGCCCATCCAGATCGGCCCCGTCCGCATCGAAACGCCGGTGATCCTGGCGCCGATGACGGGCGTCACCGACATGCCTTTCCGGCGGATCGTGAAGCGTTATGGCGCGGGCCTCACCGTCACCGAGATGATCGCCAGTCAGGCCGCGATCCGCGAGACGCGCCAGTCGCTGCAGAAGATGGAATGGGATCCGAGCGAGGAGCCCGTCTCGATGCAGCTCGCCGGCTGCTCGCCCAAGGAAATGGCCGAGGCCGCCAAGCTCAACGAGGAGCGGGGCGCGGCGATCATCGACATTAACATGGGCTGCCCGGTGAAGAAGGTCGTGAACGGCGAGGCGGGGTCGGCGCTGATGCGCGATTTGAAGCTCGCCTCCGCGATCATCGACGCCACGGTGAAGGCCGTGAAGGTGCCGGTCACGCTGAAGATGCGGATGGGCTGGGACCATCACAGCCTGAACGCGCCCGAACTCGCCCGGATCGCCGAGGATCTCGGCATCCGGATGATCACCGTGCACGGCCGCACCCGCTGCCAGATGTACCGCGACACCGCCGACTGGGCCTTCATCCGCAGCGTCAAGGAGGCGGTCTCCGTCCCGGTCATCGCCAATGGCGACATCAATACGATCGAAGACGTGGATGCGGCGCTGGAGCAATCGGGCGCGGATGGCGTCATGATCGGCCGCGGCGCTTATGGCCGGCCCTGGCTGCTGAAGCAGGCAATGCACTGGCTGAAGACCGGCGAGCGGCTGCCTGACCCGAGCCTCGATGAGCAATATGCGGTGATCGTCGAGCAATATCGGGCGATGATGGACCTATACGGTCCGCAGATCGGCTCGAATTGCGCACGCAAGCATGTCGGCTGGTACACGAAGGGACTGCACGGCTCGGCCGAGTTCCGCAACGCCTTCAACAAGGAGGCCGACCCTGAGCGCGCGCTCGCCATGTTGCGCGAATTCTACGCTCCCTGGCTTAGTCGCGCCGCCGCCTGAGACGGATTGCTCTCTCGCTGCGGCGGGCGGCAAAATTCACTGTGTTCTTTATGCCACATTGTTGTGCTAGAGCCTCAGTGTGAACGCCGAAGCCGCGATCCCTGTTGCGTCCCCCACCAAGCCCCGCTGGCGGCGGCGGCTCGCGGTCTTCATGCGGCGGGGGAGGTGGGTGCTTCCCCTCGAAATCGGCATCGGCCTGCTGTTGCTGGCGACGATTGCCGCCACCTACATCATCCTGAGCCGGGGCAGCCCGGAAGCGCCGATCACGCCCGAGATCATCGCGATCCTGCTGACCGCGAATATGGTCCCGGCGCTGGCGCTGATCATCATGGTGGCCCGTCGCTTCGCCGTCCGCCGCGCGATCCGGTCCGATGTCGGGGCAAGGGGCAGGCTGCACGTGCGGCTGGTCGCTTTGTTCTCGATCATCGCCAGCGTCCCGACCCTTCTCGTCCTGGTCTTTGCGTCGGTGCTGTTCCAGAGCGGGGTGCGCTTCTGGTTCTCCGAGCAGGCGCAGACCGTGCTCGCCAGCGCCGAGAATGTCTCGCAAATCTATGCGCGCGAGCATCACGACCGGCTCGTCCTCGACGTCCAGGCTATGGGCGGGGACGTGGTCGACCGGATCAATCGCTTCGGGATCGACAGCGAGGCGTTTCGCGGCGATTTCCTCTATCAGACGGCGGCGCGCCAGTTCACCGAAACCGCTGTTCTGATGATCGGGCCCGATGGCGTCGTGCACAGCCGGATCGAGCTAAACCTCGACAATCGCCCGCTGACCACCCGCTTTCCGGTGGCGACGTTGCGGGCGATGCGGGCCGGCGAGATCAAATATATGCTCGCCAACAACCGCGTCGAGGCGGTGATCCGGATCGACCCGGACATTCCCATCTTTTTCTATGGCGCACGCGTGGTCGACGCCAATGCGATCGCACAGATCCGCCAGGCCCAGACCGCGGCGAGCGAATATCAGTCGACGCTCGACGTCACCCGCAAGCTGCAGGTCCGGTTCAACCTGGTGCTGGTGCTGGTCTCGCTGCTGATCATCGTGCTCGCCATCTGGGTGGCGCTCCGGCTCGCCGACCGGCTGGTTCGGCCGGTGGGGCAATTGGTCAATGCGGCGCGGCAAGTGACGGCTGGCGATCTGTCCGCCAGGGTGCCGCCGAGCGAAGGCAATGATGAAGTCGCGGCGCTGGGCTCGGCATTCAATCGGATGACGACCAGGCTGGAGGAGCAGACCGGCGCGCTCGTCACTGCGAATGCGCAGCTCGAGAATCGCCGCGCCTTTACGGAAGCCGTGCTGTCCGGTGTCACTGCCGGCGTCGTATCCGTGGATGAGGACCATGTCGTCCGCCTGATCAACAGCTCCGCCGAGGCCTTGTTGAAGACGGGGGGACAAAGTCCGGTCGGTCAGCGGCTCGCCGATCTGGCGCCGGAACTGGACCGGCATCTGACGGCGGACGAGCCGGAGGATGTCGTTCAACTTGCCTCGCGCGGGGAGGCGCGGACGCTGGCGGTGAAGACGGAGCGGGTGCGCGGCGGCTTCGTGCTGACCTTCGACGACATTACCGAGCAATTGCTCGACCAGCGGCGCGCCGCCTGGTCGGACGTCGCCCGGCGCATCGCGCACGAGATCAAGAATCCCTTGACCCCGATCCAGCTCGCGGCCGAGCGGCTGCAGCGCCGTTATGGGAAGGAGATCGAGAGCGATCCGGCGACCTTCGAGCGGTTGACCGGGACGATCGTCCGCCAGGTGGGCGACCTTCGCCGCATGGTCGACGAATTCTCCTCCTTCGCGCGCATGCCGAAGCCCGCCTTCGCGGCCGAGCCGCTCGCCGATATCGCCCGCCAGGCCCTGTTCCTGCACGAGGTCGCACATCCGGAGATCGGCTTCAGCCTCAGCATCCCTGACCCCTCCCCGGTGCTGGTCTGCGACCGGCGGCTGCTCGGCCAGGCGCTGACCAACATCGTTAAAAATGGCGTCGAGGCGGTCGAGCAGAAACGAGAAGTTGGCAAGAAGAAGGCCAAGGGCGGCGAGAAGATCGCCATGACGATCCGTACCGAAGGGTCGCGGGTGGTCATCGAGGTGACCGATACCGGCATCGGCCTGCCCGCTGAGCGCGGCCGCCTCACCGAGCCCTATATGACAACGCGCACCAAGGGCACCGGCCTCGGCCTCGCCATCGTCAAGAAGATTGTCGAAGAGCATTTCGGCCAGATTGAGTTCGAGGACGGTCCGGAAGGCGGCTCGCGCGTCCGTTTGACGTTCGACGCGGAGACCTTGGCCCAGCTCGATCGTTCCAGGCCTACCGTTTCCGACGAAGCGCCCACAGAGGATTGAGAAGATTATGGCTTTGGACATCCTCATAGTCGATGACGAGCGCGATATCCGCGAGCTTGTCGCGGGCGTCCTCGAAGATGAAGGGTTCGAGACGCGCACCGCCGGCAACAGTGACGAGGCGTTGCAGGCGCTCGCCGACCGGCGCCCGTCCTTGCTGTTGCTCGACGTCTGGCTGCAGGGCTCGAAGCTCGACGGCCTGCAATTGCTCGAGGTGGTGAAGGGCCGCGATCCCACCTTGCCGGTGCTGATGATCTCGGGCCACGGCAATCTCGACACGGCTGTCGCCGCGATCCGGCAGGGCGCGGTCGACTTCATCGAGAAGCCGTTCGAGGCCAGCCGGCTGGTTCATCTCGTGTCGCGCGCCACCGAGACCGAGCGGCTTCGGCGCGAGAATGAGGCGCTGCGCCAGCAGATCGGCACGGAGATGGAGCTGACCGGCTCCTCGGCCGCGATCAACAATGTCCGCGCCACGCTGAAGCGGGTCGCGGCGACCGGCAGCCGCGTGCTGATTTCAGGCCCGGCGGGCGTCGGTAAGGAAGTGGCGGCGCGGCTGCTGCACAATTGGTCGGCCCGGGCGGACGGGCCGTTCATCGTGGTGACCGCTGCGCGGATGACGCCGGAGCGCGTGGAGGAGGAATTGTTCGGCGCGGAGGAGGGGGGCGAGTTGGCCCGCCCCGGTCTGCTGGAGCAGGCGCATGGCGGGACTTTGTTCCTCGACGAGATCGCAGACATGCCGCTCTCCACCCAGGGCAAGATCCTGCGCGTCCTGACCGATCAGAGCTTCACCCGTGTCGGCGGGCAGCGGACGGTCAAGGTCGATATGCGGGTGGTGTCCTCGACGGCGCGGGCCTTGCCGGAAGAAATTTCCGCCGGCCGGTTCCGCGAGGACCTCTACTACCGGCTCAACGTCGTGCCGGTGCACCTGCCGGCTTTGGCTGACCGGCGTGAGGACATTCCTGCGATCGTCGAGCATTTCGCCGCCCGCTATGCCGCCGACCAGCGCGTGCCGACCCCGCGCATTTCCGATGACGCCATGGCGGCGCTGCAGGCCTATGATTGGCCGGGCAATGTCCGCCAGCTGAGGAACATCATCGAGCGCACGATCATCATGGCGCCGGGCGAGCGGATCGGCTGCATCGAGATCGACATGCTGCCGCCCGAAATCCTGAACGACCAGGCGCAGCTCACCCCGAATGAGGCGGTGAAGGCGATCATGGGAACGCCGTTGCGCGAAGCCCGCGAGACCTTCGAGCGTGAGTATCTGCGGGTGCAGATCAGGCGCTTCTCCGGAAACATCTCCCGCACCGCCAATTTCATCGGCATGGAGCGCTCGGCGTTGCACCGGAAGCTGAAGGCGCTGGGTCTCGCCGACACGCGCGGGGAGGGGGGCGAGTAGCCCTCGTCGCCGGACCGGGGCTGGAATCCGCCCGCGCAGCGACCATTTGAGACAAACGCACGGCTTGGCGCATGCCGTTCCGGCGTGATAATGATTCGGTGCGGACTGCCGCCAATAAGACCACGGAAGAGAGCGCAATGCCCGACAAGGTCAACAACCTCCAGGACATGTTCCTGAACAGCCTTCGCCGCAGCAAGACCCCGGTCACCATGTTCCTCGTGAAGGGCGTGAAGCTGCAGGGGATCATCACCTGGTTTGATAACTTCTCCGTCCTTCTCCGCAGGGATGGTCAGGCACAGCTTATTTATAAGCACGCCATCTCGACGATCATGCCGTCGCAGGCGATCGACCTAGGCGGCCTCCAGGCGGCCTTCGCCGAGCAATTGGAGAAGAAGAAACCGACCCTGCTGCAGGAGGTCTTCCTGACCGCGGTCAAGAAGTCCGGCGAGCACGTCACCATGTTCCTGGTGAACGGGGTCATGCTGCAGGGCGAGATCGGCGCTTTCGACCTGTTCTGCATGCTCCTGGAGCGGGACGGCCTGTGTCAGCTGGTTTACAAGCACGCCATCTCCACGGTGCAGCCCGAAAATCCAGTGAACTTCCAGGAAGCCCAGGCCGAGGAGTAAGCGGCTGAGCGTTTTCAACCGGGATGCCGACAATGAAGTGACGCGCGGCGCCCGCGCCGTGATCGCGCTCCCGGATATGGGGCAGGGCGGTCAGCATGGGGCGCGGCGCGACCCATCGGCGCGCCTGGAGGAGGCGGCAGGCCTTGCCGGTGCGATCGGCGTCGAAGTGGAGGACAAGCTCCATTTTCGCATCCGCGCGCCGCGGCCGGCGACTTTGTTCGGGCCCGGCCAGGTCCAGCAGATCGCCGATGCGGTGCGGTTGGCCGAGGCGGAGTTGGTCATCGTCGATGCGTCGATCACGCCGGTCCAGCAGAAGAATCTGGAGAATGAGACCAAGGCCAAAGTGATCGACCGCACCGGGCTGATCCTCGAGATTTTCGGGGAGCGGGCGGCGACGGCCGAGGGGCGGCTGCAGGTGGAGCTGGCCCATCTCGATTATCAGGCTGGACGGCTGGTGCGCAGCTGGACCCACCTTGAGCGGCAGCGGGGCGGTTTCGGCTTCCTCGGCGGTCCGGGCGAAACGCAGATCGAGGCCGACCGCCGGCTGATCCGCGACCGCATGGCGAAATTGCGCCGCGAACTGGAGCAGGTCTCCCGAACGCGCAGCCTGCACCGGGACCGGCGCCAGCGCGCGCCCTGGCCCGTGATCGCAATGGTCGGCTATACCAATGCCGGAAAATCTACCCTCTTCAACAGGTTGACCGGATCTGACGTCATGGCGGAAGACCTGCTCTTCGCGACGCTCGATCCAACGCTCCGGCAGATCAGCCTGCCCGGTATCGACAAGGCGATCCTCTCCGACACGGTCGGCTTCGTCTCGGACCTGCCGACCCAATTGGTCGCCGCCTTCAAGGCGACTCTGGAGGAGGTGGTCTCCGCGGACCTGCTCGTCCATGTCCGCGACATCGCCCATCCGGACAGCGAGGCGCAGCGCGCCGACGTGGAGCAGGTCTTGACGGAGATCGGCGTGGCGACGGCGACACCGCGCCTCGAAGCGTGGAACAAGCTCGATCTGCTCCCGGAAGAGGAGAAGGCGGCCGTTCGTGCAGAGGCCGCGCGCCGCGAAGATGTGGTGCCGATCTCGGCGCTGAGCGGGGAGGGGGTAGCCGCGCTCGAGACCGCCATCGCCGCGCGGCTGACCGAGGGCCATCGTCATTACACGATCAGGCTGGATGCCAGCGACGGGGCCGGCGCCGCCTGGTTGCATCAGCATGGGGAAGTCATCGACCAGCAGATCAAAGGCGAGACCGTCGTTTACGAGGTCCGCATGGCCGCGCGGGACCATGACCGGTTCCTGCTCCGCGGCAGTTGAGGGCAGAAAAGCAAGTACAACCAGTGGATTATTCGGTAGCCTTCACGCGCTGCCAGAGTTCTTCCTGCGCCACGAGATCGAGCGAGCCGAAGGCGTCGCCTGCGACATCCTCCATCGCCCGGAAGCGACGCTCGAACTTGGCATTGGCGGCGCGCAGGGCGGTTTCTGGATCGACGCCGAGCTTGCGGGCCCAATTGACGGTCGCGAACAGCAGGTCGCCAATCTCTTCCGCCCGCGCGTCGGGGGCCGCGGCCTCGACCTCGGCAAGCTCCTCGTCGATCTTGGCGCGCGCACCCGACGGGTCGGGCCAGTCGAAGCCAGTGCGGGCGGCGCGCTTCTGGATCTTCTCGGCGCGCAGCAAGGCGGGCAGGGCCAGGGCGATCCCGTCCAGCGCGCTCGCATGGCCCTTGGCGTCGCGTTCCTCGGCCTTGATCTGCTCCCAGAGATGATGGCCGCCCTCATCTGCGCTGCCGAACAGATGCGGATGCCGGCGCTCCATCTTTTCGGAAATGGCCGTGACGACGTCGGCGAAGTCGAAGGCGCCGGCTTCCTCGGCCATGCGCGCGTGGAAGACGACCTGGAGCAGCAAATCGCCAAGCTCGTCCTTCAGCTCGGCCAGGTCGCCGCGGCGGATCGCGTCGTCCACCTCATAGGCTTCCTCGATCGTATAGGGCGCGATCGTCGCGAAGGTCTGCACGCTGTCCCATTCGCAGCCTGTCGCCGGATCGCGCAACCGCGCCATGATCGCCAGCAAACGATCGATGGGGGAGCCCTCTTTCTCAGTCATCGATAAGTCCGATAATATACATTATGTAAAATATGGAGAGAGGTAGAAAGGGGGGCCCCGCGCTCAGGCCCTCTCACGGCCGCAGCACCAATGTCCGTCCCTCGACGCTCCAGCGCGACAATGTGGACAGGAAGTTCATACCGATCACGTTGGTGGCGTCCTCGCGCGCGATGAACACCGCGAGATCCTGCCGCTGGATCGGCCCGAGCGTCAGGCTCGCGCGGGCGCGATCGACCTGGGCAATGCCATTGGCGGTATCGACCATGGTACGGTCGCCGGTGGGCTCGACGCCGGCATTGCGCGCCAGCTCCGGCCCGATCGTGGTCACGGTGGCGCCGCTATCGATCAGGAAGCGCGCCGCGCGCCCGTTAATCTCGCCATTGGCCCAGAAATGGCCGTCATCCGCCATGGCGATGCGCAACTCACCGCCCTGCACCTCCTGCCCGTCCGTGCCGGTGACCGCCGCCCAGAGCCGGTTGCCCAGCGCGCGAAAATCGTCGCGAAGCGCGAAGATGGCAAACAGAGACGCGAAAATCAGGACCCAGGCCAGGACCATCCTGACCGTCTTGCCGAGCGGGATCCGGCGCAGGGAAAAGGCGCTGAGGATGGCAACCAGAATGACAAGAAGATAAACAAGATTAAGAGCTTGGCTGCCGTCCCTCATGCGTCGGCCTCGACTGTCACCTCGAGCCCGTCATAGCCAGGTACGACCCCGGCAGGCAGCTCGGCGCACAAGGTGCGATAATCCATGCTGTTGTCCATGTGGGTCAGGATAGCGCGCTTCGGCGCCAGCGCGCGAATCCATTCCAGCGTGCCGGCCAGGTGCGGGTGGGTCGGGTGCGGCCGGCGGCGGAGCGCGTCGACGACCCACAGGTCCAGGCCCTCGAACAACATTCTCATGTCATCCGTCAAATCATTGAAATCAGTAGAATAGCCAATCGAGACACCGCCAGCGTCGAAGCGCAGGCCGGCGGTGGTGATCTCGCCATGCGGCTGGTCCACGGTGCGGACCGAAATGCCGCCCAGATTGACATGATTGGGCAGCAGATGCGGCGTCACCACCGCTGGATAGCTGTCCTTCCCCTCGAACGCATAAGCGAAGCGCTTCTTCAGCAGCGCCAGCGAGTCCCGGCGCGCATAGCCGGCGACCGGGCGCCGGCGCGAATGATAGAGTTGCCTCAGATCGTCGATGCCGTGGCAATGATCGGCATGGTCATGCGTCCAGAGCACCGCCTCGATATCGGTGATGCGCGCATCGAGCAGCTGTTCCCTGAGATCCGGGCTGGTGTCGACCAGAATCCGTGTTTCCCCCCAGGAGATGAGGATGGACGGGCGACGGCGGCGGTTCCGGGGCTCGGCCCGGTCGCATTCGCCCCAATCGTCCCCTACCCGCGGCACGCCAGAGGACGTGCCGCTGCCCAGGATGCGCACTTTCATGCGGCTGCCTTGCTGAAAAGGCGATAGAAATTGGCGCTGGTCGCTTCCGCCAGCGTCTCGACCGGCTCGCCGCGCAGCTCGGCGAGGAAACGCGCGGTGTCGGCGACGAAGGCCGGCTCGCAGGGCCGGCCGCGGTGCGGAACCGGAGCGAGAAATGGGGAATCGGTCTCGATCAGCAGCCGGTCCAGCGGCACCGCCTTCGCGGCCTCCTGCAACGCCTTCGCATTCCTGAAGGTCACGATGCCGGAAATGGAGATGTAGAGGCCGAGCGACAGCACCTTCTCGGCGAAATCCTGGCTGGCGGTGAAGCAGTGGATCAGGGCCGGGTATGCCCCCCTCCCCATCTCGTCGCTCAATATCTCCCAGGTGTCGTCCTCCGCATCGCGGGTGTGGACGATGAGCGGCAGCTGTGTCTCACGGGCGGCGGCGACATGATTGCGGAAGCTGTCGCGCTGGCGGGCGCGATCGCTGTGATCGTAATAATAATCGAGCCCGCTCTCGCCGATCCCGATCACTTTGGGATGCGCGGCCTTCTCGACGAGCGTCGCGGTCTCGACATCCGGGTGCACATCCGCCTCGTGCGGGTGGATCCCGACCGACGCCATGACGTCACTCTCCCGCTCGGCGACCGCGATCACCGCGTCCCATTCGGCGGCGCGGGTGGAGATGTTGAGCATCTTCGAGACGCCGGCGGCGCGGGCGCGCTCGAGCACGCCCTGCTGGTCCTCGACCAGGCCTTTGTAGTTCAGATGGCAGTGGCTATCGACGAACATCGGTCAGCGGCGCACCACGGCAAGCGTCCGGAGATCGACCATCAGGTCGGCATGATGATGACCGGTCTGGGCGGCGAAGCCGTCGCCGGTGATGCGAACGCGATGACCGACCGCCGCGCGTAACCGCGCATTCAGACGCCCGCTGCCGCTGAACAATTGAACGCGATTGAAACGGTTGTTGAGCTCCGCGAACTGGCCGCCATCGTCGATGCAGATGCGCCGGTCGAGGGTCAGGATGTAAGCAGGCTCGGGCCGGTCGCCGCGGCGGATGCTGTCATAATTGAGCGGGCCGGCGAAGATGCGCCGCTCCAGCCTGCCTTCGAACGAGACAAGGGCTCTGCCGCTGCGGCCGTCGATGCAGCCCGGCGCGGAGGGGGTGCCGAGGGCGGCGGCAAAGGTCAGGGCAAGAAGGATCGGCATATGGTCCTACTCCTCGACGGGCAGCGAAAGACGCGGAAAGATCGGCTCCGGCGGTTGAATGGGGCCTGACGCGGCGAGGCGCGCGTAACGACCCTCGTCGGCCAGCGCAGCCCAGTCGCGCTCGCCCGCGGGCACCTTGAGTTGGTCGAGCAATTTGGCGGCCGCGGCGGGGATCACCGGCTGGATCGCGATGGCAAGATCGACGATCGCCGCGCAAAGCGTGCCGAGCACGGCATTCATCCGCTCCGGGTCGGTCTTGCGCAAAGCCCAGGGCGCCTGCGCGTCGATATACTGATTGCAGGCGAAGACCGCCCGCAGCCAAGCCTCGATGCCGAAGCTGAGTGCCAGCGCCTCGAACTGGGCCGGCACCTCCTCGCGCACCGCCTTGCGGACCAGAGCCAGCAATTCGGCGTCCGCGGGGTCGCCCTTCCCTCCGGACGGCAGCACCCCATCGCAATTCTTGGCGATGAAGGAGAGTGTGCGCTGGGCGAGATTGCCGAAGCTGTTGGAGAGATCGGCATTGGCGCGGGTGACGATCGCCTCGTCGCCGAACGTGCCGTCCTGGCCGAAGCTCACGTCCCGCAGCAGGAAGTAACGCAGCGCATCCACCCCGTAGAGGTGCGCCAGCTCGATCGGATCGACGACATTGCCGACCGATTTGGACATTTTCTCGCCGCGGTTCAGCAGGAAGCCGTGGCCGAACACCTGCTTCGGCAGCGGGATGCCGGCGGACATCAGGAAGGCCGGCCAGTAGACCGCGTGGAAGCGCACGACATCCTTGCCGATGATGTGGATATCGGCTGGCCAGAACGTCCGGTAATTGTCTGTATTATCCGGATATCCGACGCCGGTCAGATAATTGGTCAGCGCGTCCAGCCAGACATACATGACATGGTCCGGGCTGCCCGGCACTTTCACGCCCCAATCGAAGCTGGTCCGCGAGATGGAGAGATCCGAGAGGCCGCCCTCGACGAAACGCAGCACTTCGTTGCGGCGTGTCTCCGGACGGATGAAGTTCGGGTTGGCTTCGTAATGCGCGAGCAGCCGGTCCTGATAGGCGGAGAGCTTGAAGAACCAGCTCTCCTCCACCGTCCAATCGACCGGTGTACCCTGAGGGGAGAGCTTCTCGCCGCTGTCGGCGGTGACCAGTTCGCTCACGTCATAATAGGCCTCGTCGCGGACCGAGTACCAGCCCTCGTAGCGGCCGAGATAGATGTCGCCACGCGCCGCCATCGCCTGCCAGATGGCCTGGCTGGCCCTGAGATGATCCGGCTCGGTCGTGCGGATGAAGCGGTCGTAGGAGATGTTCAAGGCGTCATCCATCGCCTTGAACGTGCTCGACATTTCCTCCGCAAAGGCGGCCGGCTCGATGCCGCGCTCGCGCGCGGCCTGGGCCATTTTCAGGCCATGCTCGTCGGTGCCGGTGAGGAAGAAGACCTGGCGGCCCTTGAGGCGCTGGAAGCGGGCAATGGCGTCGGTCGCGATCGCCTCATAGGCATGGCCGATATGCGGCCGCCCGTTCGGATAGCTGATCGCGGTGGTGATGTAGAAAGGCTCGGACATTGTCAGAGCGCGTAGAGGAGTTGGCGCGGTGGCTCAAGCCGCGTCCCGGCCCGCTTCCCCGGCCAAAGCCGCGAGCATGCCGGCGAGCTCGAAGACGACGCTGCCCGGGTCGAGCGAGTGGCGGCGGGCGCTGCCGGCGAGACTGGCGGCGCGCTCCCAGAGCTTGATCGCCTCGGCGCGGCCTTGCCCCGCCCTTTCCTTCGCGGCGGTGGCGATGCGCGAAGGCGCGCGGGCGAGGAAGGCCTCGTAGCGTGGCTGCGCCGCCTTCAGCGACAGGCTCCCCGCCAAGGCCGAGCGGCGGGCATTGGTCGGATCGCCATAGTGCACCAGAGTGTCCATCTCCCGATCGAGCGCGGCGATGTCGAGCCCGCGTCCGGCGATGGCCCGGCCCGGCGAGCCACCACCCACCCGAACGAGAGATTCGATCTCTTCCGAGTTCGCGTCGGGTAATGCGGCTCGCATTGCTGACGTCATGGCGTCTGAACCGAGCGGCTTGAACCGTAGAAGTCTGCAACGTGATCGGACCGTTGGCATCAGTCTTTCAGGCATATGGCTGACCAACAGAAAGACGGTGTCGACCGGCGGCTCCTCCAGCATTTTGAGCAGGGCGTTGCTGGCGCCTGGCCGCTCGAGGTCATCGGCGGCGTCGATGACAACCACCCGCCAGCTGGAGAGCGATGGTTTGGTATCGAAAAGGCGATGCAGGCCGCGTACCTGATCGACCTTGATGCTGCGGGCGAGGTCCGTCCCGTTCTCGCTGGTCAGCCGCTCCAGCCGCATCAGGTCCGGGTGGCTGCCGGCGGCGGCGAGCTTTGACACCGGGTGATCGTCGGGCGTGTCGAGGCCGGGCAAAGTGACCGGCGGGCCGGCGCCCTCGGCGAGGACGCGGAGCGCGGCCTTGTCGGCGAACAGCGCCTTGCCGACCCCCTCCGGCCCGGCGAGCAGCCAGGCATGGTGGAGGCGGCCGCTGTCCAAGGCGGCGCGGAAGGCGGCGATCGCCTCGTCATGGCCGTAGAGCGGGGTCACGGGAGGAGGTCTTCAAGCGCAGCGAGCAGGCGAGCGGTGACGTCGTCCGGCGTGCCGGAGGCGTCGATCAGGCGAACGCGGTCGGGCTCTGCCGCAGCGATGGTGCGAAAGCCCTGCTCGACCGCCCGGTGATATTTGGCGGAGCGGCGGCCGATGCGGTCGGCGCCGGCGACGTCGCGCGCCCTGGCGCGATCGGCGCCTTCGGCGGCGATCAGGACGAGCGTGCGGTCGGGGAAATGATCGCCGATGCCGAAGGCATTGATCCGCCGCACGGCGTCGAGGCCGAGCCCGCCCGCGATGCCCTGATAAGCGAGCGAGCTGTCGACGAAGCGGTCGCTCAGCACCCATTTCCCGGCGTCCAGGGCCGGGCGGATGACCTTGTCCAGATGGTCGGTGCGGGCGGCAGCGAAGAGCAGGGCTTCCGCTTCAGGGCCCCAGCCCTCGTCGGGGCCGTCGAGCAGGAGGCTGCGGATCGCCTCGGCGCCGGGGCTGCCGCCCGGCTCGCGGGTGGTGACGACGTCGAGGCCGCGCGTTTGGAGGGCCGTGGCCAGCGCCTTCAGCTGGGTCGATTTGCCGACGCCTTCCCCGCCCTCAAGGGTGATGAAGCGTCCGGAATTCACGCCGCGCCGAACAGGCTCTTCAGGCCGTACCAGATGCGGCCGAAGAAGCCGGCCTCGCCGACCTCGGTCTCGGCGGCGAGCGGCATCACCTGCGGCGGCGAGCCGTCGCCGGTCTCGACGACCAGATCGGCGATGTGCTGGCCCTGCGCGATCGGGGCGTGGACCGGGCCGTTATAGACGATCTTCGCGCGGACATGCTGGCCGAGCCCGGCCGGAAAGGTGACCGCGATCGGCTGCGGGGCGACGAGGCCGACGGTGGAGACGGTCGCGCCCTGCACCTGCGCCTCGCCGATATGCTGGCCCTGGCGGAGCAAGGGGCGCGACTGCCAGGCGGAAAAGCCCCATTCCATGAAGCGCACCGATTCCTCGATCCGCTGGTTGAAACTGGTGAGCCCGGCGACGACCATCACGATCCGGCGATTGTCGCGCACCGCCGAGCCGGTAAAGCCGAAGCCGGCCTCCTCGGTATGGCCGGTCTTGAGGCCGTCGGCGCCGGCGACGCGGCCCAGCAAGGGGTTGCGATTGTCCTGGCGGATGGGCTGGTTGCCGCCCATCGTCCGGCCCCAGGTGAAGTCCCTGAGCCCGTAATAAGCGTGATAGAGCTGCGGATAGTCGCGGATCGTCGCGGCCGCGAGCGTCGCGAGGTCATGGGCGGTGGTGTAGGTGACGCCATTGTCGGGCCAGCCGACCGGATTGCCCCAGTGCGAATTGGTAAGGCCCATGGCCTGGGACTGGCGGTTCATCAGCTGGACGAAGGCGGCCTCGCTGCCCGAGATGCACTCGGCGAGGACGACGGTCGCGTCATTGCCCGAAAGGGTGACGATGCCCTTCAGGAGATTGTCGACGCTGACCTGCTCGTTGGGCGAGAGGAACATGGTCGAGCCCGCCTCGGGGCCGTGCCAGCGCTGCCAGGTCTCCGGGCGCACGGTGCACATCTTGTTGGGGCTGAGCTCGCCGCGCCTGATCAGATCGAAGGCGACATGGGTGGTCATCATCTTCGCCATCGAGGCCGGCGGCATCCGCCGGTCCGCATCCTTCGCGTAGAGCACCGCGCCCGAGGAGAGATCGATCATATAGGCGGTGGTCGCCGCGGTCTCGAAGGGCGGCGCCGCGGCTCCGGCGGGCATGGCGATCAGGGCGGCGGAGGCGAGGAGGAAGAAAGGCTTACGGATCATGACGTTTAGACAGTCCTTGGCAAACAGCCCCTGGCAGGTCAGCGGCCAATCGAATCGGCGAGCAGGCCGACGGTGAGCGCGTAGAAGTTCGAGCAATTATAGTCGAGGATGACGCGGTAATTGTTGGTGAGCAGGTAGGCGGTGGCGCCGGGGCCGTCCGGCTCGAACAGGGTCGCCATCGCGTCTGCGGGAAGCGAATTGGCGATGCCGCGCTGCTGCCATTCGCGCCCGGTGAGCCAGCGGCTGTGGCGGGCGAAGACCTGCGGACAGCGCGGGGCGCGAAGACGATTGGCGACGGCCTCGCGGTCGAAGCCATCGGGCACGCGCACCGCCACGCCCCAGGGCAGGCCCGGGCGCCAGCCGGACGCGCGGAAATAATTGCCGATGGAGGCCAAAGCATCGAGGTGGCTGCGCCAGATGTCCGGGCGCCCGTCGCCATCGCCGTCCACGGCGAGGCGCAGATAGACGCTGGGCAGGAATTGCGGGTGGCCGGCGGCGCCTGCCCAGCTCCCGACCAGCTCGTCGCGCGGGAAGCCGCGCTCGACGAGCCGGAGCGTGGCGATGAATTCGGTGGTGAACAAAGAGCGGCGGCGGCCCTCATAAGCGAGGCTGGCGAGCGAGTTGAGCAGATCGAAATTGCCCATATTGGCGCCGAAGCCGGTTTCCTTCCCCCAAATCGCGACCATGATCGAGCCCGGCACGCCGGTGCGGCGGCTGAACTCCTGGAGCCGGGGGAGATTGGCGGCGTAGCGGGCCCGGCCGCGGTCGATCAAAGCCTGGCTGAGCTGGCGGGCCCGATAGGGCGCGAAGGGCGTGAAGCTGCCCGGCGGGGATGAGCCCGGCGTGCCGCCCGGCTGGCTCCGGTCGAGCTGGATGGTGCGCGCGGAGAAGCTGAGCGCCGGGAAGATCCGGTCCAGCGTGTCGCGCCTGATGCCGGCCCGCTCCGCGTCGGCGCGCAATTGGGGGAGGTATGCCTGGAAGCCGGCCTCGCTGAGCCCGGTCGACTGCGCCTCGGCTGGCGTCTGGCCAAGCGACGAGCTGCCCACCCCCATCACCAGCAGGATCGCCGCAAGACCGGACACAATACGCATAGTCACCCCTTCGTCGCCCTTCGACTCCCACATGGGACGGGCGGGGGCAAGGGCAAAGGCGGGCTTTTGCGGCTGGTTGCCAGCGCGGCGCGTTCGCCCCATGCTGGCCACGGCCATCCTGCCGCAAGGGATTCCCAGCATGAGTGCGTCGCCGTTTCTCGCTGCCTTTCCCCGCCGCCCCATCGCGCTCATCACCACGCCGGCGCGCAGACGCGGCCGGATTATCGCCCTGATCCTTTGCCTGCTCCTGTTCGGGCCCTCGCTCTACTGGGGCTACAAGGCTTGGAGCGGCCAAGCCCTGCGCACGGCCCTGCGCGATCATGGCGTCATGGCTGCCGAGACCCTGGACGCCGACGGCAGCTGTACCTCACGCCGCGGCCGGTTGTCGGGCAGCGAGACGCCGATCAGCTGCGATTACACGCTCACCTACCGGCTGCGGCCCGAGGAAGGCGGCGAACTCCGCCAGGCGCCGGTGCATTTGGATGGCGCCGGACCGATCTTCACGCCAAGCGCCTATTACGATCCAGCCGATCCTTCGCGCGTGATGTTGAAGCCGGAGATGGACCGGGAGATGACCTGGTCGGAGTTGCTCGGCCCGCTCTTCCTGCTGCTCTTCCCCCTCGCCTGCCTGTTCTGGTGGTGGGGCACCAGCCGCCGCGGTCTGAAGGCGGCGGCCGCCAGCCCAAATCCGGTGATCGCACCGATCGAGAAGGCCATCCGGCAAATGCCGGCCAACCGCCTCACCCTGCACTTCCGCCCGCCGGGCGACACCCGCGCCTGGATCACCACGCTCGGCCCCGGCGAAGAACCGTTGCTCGTCCGTCCGCCGGCCGGCGCGGCGCAGGGCGAGCAATGGGTGCTGGCCCTGCGCTCCCCCAAGGGCCGCGCTTATGCACTGGACGCGAACCTGAAAGATCTGGATGTGACCGACGCCGAGCGTGCGGCGATCCGCAATGCCGCGTGGGCCTAGCGCGCCCAGCCCCTTCGCGATAAGCGACAGCGCAAGGACAGGTGGCCGAGTGGTTTAAGGCAGCGGTCTTGAAAACCGCCGTGGGTGCAAGCTCACCGTGGGTTCGAATCCCACCCTGTCCGCCAGCCCGATGTGGACAAGCCGGGCGGAGCGCGCCAAGGCGGCTGCGACACGATCTGAAGAGGAAATGATGGCCGACCCCAGACCCCTGCCCTTCGACTGGCAGGACCCGTTCGCGCTCGATGCGCAGCTTTCCGATGAGGAAAGAATGGTGCGCGACACCGCCGAGGCCTTTGCGCAGAGCCGGCTGCAGCCGCGCGTGACCAGCGCCTATATGGAGGAGCGGTTCGACCGGGAGATCATGAACGAGTTGGGCGAGCTCGGCCTGATCGGGGCGACGATTGCGCCGGAATATGGCGGCGCGGGCCTCAATTATGTGAGCTACGGGCTGATTGCGCGGGCGGTGGAGCGGGTGGACAGCGGCTATCGCTCGGCCATGTCGGTGCAGTCGTCGCTCGTGATGCACCCGATCAACGCCTACGGCTCCGAGGAGCAGCGCCGGAATTATCTGCCGAAGCTCGCGACAGGCGAATGGGTCGGCTGCTTCGGCCTGACCGAGCCGGACGCGGGCTCCGACCCCGGCTCGATGCGGACGCGGGCGAAGAAGGTCGACGGCGGCTATCTGCTCTCGGGTTCCAAGATGTGGATCACCAATTCGCCGATCGCCGACGTGTTCGTGGTCTGGGCGAAGTCCGATGAGCATGAGGGCCGCATCCGCGGCTTCGTGCTCGAGAAGGGCATGAAAGGCCTCAGCGCGCCGAAGATCGACGCCAAGCTGTCGCTGCGCGCCTCGATCACTGGCGAGATCGTGATGGACGAGGTCGAGGTCCCTGAGGAGAATCTGCTGCCCAACGTCTCCGGCCTAGCGGGACCGTTCGGCTGCCTCAATCGCGCCCGTTACGGCATTGCCTGGGGCTCGATGGGCGCGGCCGAGGCCTGCTTCCATGCGGCGCGCAGCTACACGCTCGACCGCAAGCAGTTCGGCCGGCCGCTGGCGGCGACGCAGCTGGTGCAGCTGAAGCTCGCGAACATGGTGACCGAGATCACTTTGGGCCTGCAGGCGGCGCTCCGCGTCGGCCGGCGGCTCGACGAAGGCGAGCTGATCCCCGAGACGATCAGCCTGATCAAGCGCAACAATTGCGGTAAGGCTTTGGACATCGCCCGGACCGCGCGCGACATGCATGGCGGCAACGGCATTTCGGCGGAATTCCAGGTGATGCGGCATGCCGCCAATCTGGAGACGGTGAACACCTATGAGGGCACGCATGACGTCCATGCGCTGATCCTCGGCCGGGCGATTACGGGGATTGCGGCGTTTTGATGGACGCCGGCTGATGGATCGGCCCCTCGCCGGCTTGAAGGTCGTCGAACTCGCGCGGATTCTCGCGGGGCCATGGGCGGGGCAATTGCTCGCCGATCTCGGCGCCGAGGTGATCAAGGTCGAGCGGCCGGGCAGCGGCGACGACACGCGCGGCTGGGGGCCGCCCTTCGCCGCCGACGGAAGCGCCGCCTATTTCCATGGCTGCAACCGCGGGAAGACCTCGGTCGCGATCGATCTGGAGACGGCGGAGGGGCAGGAACAGGTCCGTGCGCTGGTCCGCGACGCCGATGTCCTGATCGAGAATTTCAAGGTGGGCGGGCTCGCCAAATATGGCCTCCACTATGAAGGGCTCAAGGAGGTCAATCCGCAGCTCGTCTATTGCTCGATCACCGGCTTCGGGCAGGACGGGCCCTATGCGCATCGCGCAGGCTATGATTTCGTCGTGCAGGGACTGGGCGGGATCATGGACCTGACGGGCGATCCTGCCGGCGAACCGATGAAGACGGGCGTCGCCTTTGCCGACATCTTCACCGGCGTCTATGCCTCCACCGCGATCCTTGCCGCGCTCCGTGGCCGCGAGGCGACCGGCGCGGGCTGTCATATCGACATGGCGCTGCTCGATGTGCAGGTGGCGGTGCTCGCCAACCAGGCGATGAACTATCTGGTCGGCGGCGAGGTGCCGCACCGGATCGGCAACGCAAATCCGAATATCGCTCCCTATCAGGTCTTCGCCGTGGCGGACGGCCATGTGATCGTCGCGGTCGGCAATGACACCCAGTTCGAGCGGCTGCTCGCCTTACTCGGCCTCGCCGAAGATCCTCGCTTCGCGACCAATGCGGACCGGGTGCGGAACCGGGCAGCGCTCAATGCCCTGCTCTCCCCCTTGATCGCGCGCCGCCGGCGAGACGAATTGCTCGCCGCCCTGGCGGCGGCCGGAATTCCCGCTGGACCGATCAATGACATCGCCGAGGTTTTCGCCGATCCTCAGGTGCTGGCGCGCGGGATGCGGATCGATCCGGGCGGTGTCCCGGGAGTCGCCTCGCCGATCGTGATCGACGGCAGGAGGCAGGTCGCCGCCGGGCCGAGCCCGGCCCTGGGGCGAGTGGCGCCGCAGCGGGATAAAGGCTGAGCGATCAGCCACTTGCCTGAGACGGCCGCAGCCTTTATGGCCGCCCGTTCCAGAGGGCTGGATTCGACCGGGTGGAGGGATTTTCGATGAAGTTTCAGTTGGCTTTGCTTGCTGGTGCGCTGATCGCGGCGCCGGCCATTGCGCAGGATGGCCCGCGCGCGGGCGCCGACCGTGGCGCGACCAGCGCGCCCGGCGACACGCGGCACACTGGCGACCTGAACGAGAATGGCGAACGGCTGATCTGCCGGAGCATTTCGAGCTCTTCCACCTCGCGCATGGCCGCCCGCCGCGTCTGCCGCACCGCGGCGCAATGGCGCGAGGCGCAGCTCCGCGACAGCGCCGGCGACTGAGCGCTTCAGGCGCTCGGCTTCTTTCGCCTGAACAATAGAATGGGCTCGCCGCGATAGGTGGCGGGCTCATTTTCGTTGAACCCGCATTTTTCGGCGACGCGGATCGAGGCGAGGTTGTCCGCGTCGATGATCGCCACGGTCTCGGGCGCCTGCAGCACCGTATCGGCCCAGGCGAGCGCGGCGAGACATGCCTCGGTGGCATAGCCCTGCCCGAACGCCTCCCGGGCGAACAGCCAGCCCATTTCCGGAATATGCTCGATCGACGGCGTCACGGCGCGCTTGAAGTCGGCGAAACCGATCTGGCCGATCATCGCGCCGTCAGCGCGGCGTTCAACCGCCCAATAGCCGTAGCCAAGCAAACTCCAGCCGGCATGGCCGTTGAGCAATTTGCGCCAGGCCTCCTCGCGCGCCAGCGGCTGGCCGCCAAGGTGGTGCATCACCACGGCGTCACCCATCATCGCCGCCTGCGCGTCGACGTCGCTTGCCGAGAAAGGCCTGAGGACGAGCCGCGCGGTCTCCAGCCGGGGAGCCTCGCGCGCCGTCATTTACTTCTTGCCGAGGGTCAGACCGCCGAAGCGCTTGTTGAAGCGCGCCACCTGGCCGCCCTGATCGAGCAGCTTGGCGTTGCCGCCGGTCCAGGCCGGGTGGACCGAGGGATCGATGTCCAGCTGCAGCGTGTCGCCTTCCTTGCCCCAGGTGGAGCGGGTCTCGTACACGGTGCCGTTGGTCATCTGCACCTTGATCATGTGGTAGTCGGGGTGGGTATCGGCTTTCATCTCTGTGATCTTCCGGGTTTTTGGCTGGTTCCGACCAGCCTGAGGAAAATTGAGCGGGCGCTCTAGCCGCTGGCGCCGTGATTGACAAGCCGTGCTGCAGCGCAATAAGCCGGCGTCCGTGAAGGTGCCGTCCCTCAAAGGACGGTGAAAATGGGAAGCCGGTGCGAAACCGGCGCTGTGCCCGCAACTGTAAGCGGCGAGTTCGCCATCCGCAAAGGGTGAACGAACATCCGAGCCGCGAGCCAGGAGACCTGCCTTCGCCGTCGTCCGCACCCGGCCGGGATCAGCCTGCGGTGCGTGGCGCCGCGCGGCCGTCCGGGCTGTGGGGTTCCTCCGAGGCGACATGTGAAATGTCGTTTCAGGAGGAAAAACATGGCTTTATCCCTACTTCTTCTCAGCGCTGCGGCGGCTCAGGCCGATCCCGAGATCATCGTCACTGCCGGCCGCGTGCCGGTTGCCGATGAGGTCGCGCCAGTTTCCTCATCCGTCATCGGCGAGGAGGAGATCGAGGCGCTCGATCTGCCCAATGCGGCGGACCTGCTCCGCCTCACTCCCGGCGTCGCCGTCGCGACCACTGGACCGCGCGGCGCCCAGACCCAGATCCGCCTCCGCGGCGCCGAAGCCAATCACACCCTGCTCTTCGTCGACGGCATCCGCTTCAACGATCCGGCCGCCGGCAACGAGGCGCGCTTCGAATTGCTGACCAGCGACTTGCTCTCGCGCCTCGAGGTGGTGCGGGGGCCGCAATCCGCGCTCTGGGGCTCCGAGGCCCTGGGCGGGGTGATCGCGGTGCAGACCGCCGACCCTTTCCGCCGGCCCGGCTTCGAGGCGACAAGCGAATATGGCAGCCTCGACAGCAGCCGGGCTGCCGGCCGCTATGCGATGCGCGCGGGCAATGTCTGGATCAGCGCGGGCCTTGGCTGGCAGCGCAGCGACGGGGTCGACTCGCTCGGCGGTGGCGCGGGCGACCGCGACGGGTTCAAGAATCTTGCCGCCTCGCTAAGGGTCGAGGCCCGTCCTTCGGCCGCGGTGCGTCTTGGCGTCACCGGCTATTGGGTCGAAGGCCGCTCCGACTATGACGGCTTTGACCCCAACACCTTCCTGCGCGCCGACACGCTCGACAGCACGAAGAACCGGATCGCCGCGGTGCGTGGCTATGCCTCCGGCGAATGGGATGGCTGGTCGGTCAGCGGCGAGGCGGCCTATCTCGACAGCGCCAATCGCAATCTTCTCGCCGGCGCGCCGCTGAACAGCACGTTTGGCGACCGGCTGACGCTCGGCGGGCAGGTCTCGAAACGGCTGGGCGGGCACAGGCTCATCGCCGCGATCGACCATCAGGAAGAAGATTTCCGGGCCCGCGACACAAACTTCTTCGGCGGGACGGACCAGGACCGCTCGCGCAATCTCACAGCTTTCGTCGGCGAATGGCGGGCGGAGTGGAGCCAGGCGATCGTCACCGACCTCGCATTGCGCCATGACGATTTCAGCGCCTTCGCGGACGCAACCACCTTCCGTGCCTCCCTGCTGGTGCGCCCTGGCGGCGGCTTCACCCTCCACGGTTCCTATGGCGAGGGTGTCGCCCAGCCCACCTTCTACGATCTCTATGGCTTCTTCCCCGGCTCCTTTGTCGGCAATCCGGACCTGCAGCCGGAGACGTCGCGCGGTTGGGAAGCGGGCGTCCGCTGGTCGAACGGGAAGCTCACGCTCGGCATCACCGGCTTTTCCAGCCGGCTCAGGAACGAGATCGTCGACACGTTCGATCCCGTCACCTTCCTCTCCGGCACCGCCAATGCGACGGCACGGAGCAAGCGTGAGGGCATCGAGCTGTCGGCGTCGTGGCGTCATGCCGACTGGCTGAACGTCGAGGCCAATTATACCCGGCTCCATGCGAGCGAACAGCGCGTCGCCGGCACGGCGCAGGTTCGCGAGGTGCGCCGGCCGCGCAACACCGCGAACCTCGCCGCCTGGGGCGAAGCGAGCCGGTTCAGTTGGGGCGCGAGCCTTGCCTATGTCGGCACGCGGTTGGATGCGGATTTCGATCTCTTCCCGGCGGCCGTCGTGCGGCTCAATGATTATGTGCTCGGTTCGGTGAGAATCGGCTACCGGGTGCTGCCGCAGCTGCAACTCTACGCGCGGATGGAGAATACGTTCGACGCCGATTATCAGGACGTGGTCGGCTACAACACGCCCGGACGGACGGTCTATGCGGGTCTTCGCGTCGCTCTTGGCCGCTAGCCTCGCGCTGCTCGGCGCGAGTGCGGTCGAGGCCGCGCCGCAACGGGTGGCGTCGCTCAACCTGTGCACGGACGAGTTGCTGCTGCTGCTCGCCGCGCCGGAGCAGATCGCCTCGGTGACCCATCTGGCGCAGCAGTCAGCGGAGACGCCGCTCTGGCGCGAGGCGGGCCGCTATCCGCGCAATGATGGCAGCCTGCTGTCGGTGGTGGAGATGCGACCGGACCTGATCGTCACCATGGGCGGGGGCACGCGCGACCGGCTGGGCATTGCCGCGCGGCTCGGGATTCCGACGCTTGACCTGGTCTTTGCGCAGAACCTGGGCGAAGTCGGGGAGAATGTGCGGCGCCTGGCCGCGGCGATCGGGCGGCCTGAGGCGGGAGCTGCGGTGCTCAGGCGGATGAACGCGCTGATCCGCAGCCGGCCGCCGCTCCGGGTCGACACGATCTGGCTTGGCGGCGGCGGGCGCACGGTCGAGGCGACCGGGCTGGAAGCGCAGTGGATGGCACTGGCGGGCTTGCGGCAACGTCCGCTGCAGGGCGACCGGGTGCCGCTCGAGACATTGATCGCCGCCCCGCCGGCCTTGCTGCTGCGCAGCGACTATCGCGCCGGGCAATATTCGAACGGGCAGCGCTGGCTGGCGCATCCGGCGGCGCGGTTCGCGGCGGGGCTGCGGACTCTGCCGACGGATGGGCGGCGCTGGACCTGCATGGGGCCGCTGCTGATCGACGAGATCGAGCGGCTGCGGCGAGAGGTGGCGCGATGAGGGCGCGGGCGAGCCTGTTGCTGCTGCTGGCGCTTTCGCTGGTGACGGCGGCGTCGGTGCTGCTGCCGTTCGGGCCGCTCCGGGCGCTGTTCGCCGCCGACCCGAACCTGGGTAGCGCGGTGCTGGTGGAACTGCGCCTGCCGCGCGCCTTGCTGGCCCTTGCTTATGGGGCGACATTGGGTGCGGCCGGGGCGGCGGTGCAGGCCCTGTTCGCCAATCCCCTCGCCTCCCCGGACCTCACCGGCACGACCAGCGGCGCGGCCCTGGGTGCGGTCGTGACCGCCTATTATTTCGGGCTCTCTGCCCCCTTGGCGCTGGCGATCGGATCGGTGGCTGGGGCCTTGCTCGCGCTCTTTCTGCTGCTGGCGCTGGCTGGGTCCAAGGCGGAGACGGCGACCTTGCTGCTCGCGGGGCTCGCGATCAGCGCACTGGCGGGGGCGCTCACCACGCTGGCGCTGGCGCTCGCCCCCTCCCCCTTCGCCTTCTACGACGCCTATGACTGGCTAATGGGCTCGCTGATCGACCGCAGCCTCGACCAGGCCGCCTTTGCCGCGATCCCGGCCCTCATCGTCATTCTGCTCCTGCTCCGGCTCGCGCCCGCGCTCGACCGGCTCGCACTCGGCGAGGAAGTCGCGCAGTCGCTTGGTCACAATGTCCGGCGGCTGCGGCTGCAAATCGTCTGCCTGACCGCACTCGGCGTCGGTGCGTGCGTGGCGATATGTGGGGCGATCGGCTTCATCGGCCTGATCGCGCCGATCTTCGCGCGGCGGCTGGTGCGCGGCCATCCGGGTCGGGCGATCCTGCCGGCCGCGATGATCGGCGCGCTGCTGCTCACCGCAGCCGATCTCGCAGTCCGTCTCGCACCTTTGGGGCGGACGCTGCCCATCGGCGTGGTGACCGCCTTGATCGGCGTGCCCTTCTTCCTCTGGCTGGTCGCGCATATGCGCTGGCGGGTGACGTCATGATACTCAGCGCTTCAGGCCTCAATCTGCCCGGGCGCTTGCTCGACGCGTCGCTGGAAGTGGAGGCGGGCGAGCTGGTCTGCCTCGTCGGCCCGAACGGGAGCGGCAAGACCAGCTTGCTGCACGCGCTGGCGGGGATTGGCGAGAACAGCGGGACGATTTCATTGGATGGCGTCGATCCGCGCAGCCTCGGCCCAACGGAGCGGCCGCGCGCCTTCACCTTTCTGCCTGCGTCGCGCGACCTGCCCTGGCCGCTGCTCGCCCGCGACCTGATCGCACTTGGCGGCGGCGGGAGCATCGAGGGGCTGGCGCTGGATGCGGTGCTTGACCGGCGCGTCGATACGCTTTCGACCGGCGAGCGTGGCCGTGTACTGATCGCGCGGGCGCTGGCGCCGCGGCCCAAATTGCTGCTGCTCGACGAGCCGACCGCCAATCTCGATCCGCTCTGGCAGATCCGGCTGATGGACCTGATCCGCGCCGAACTGGCGGGGCAGCAGCGAGCGGCGCTCGTCGCCATTCACGACCTCGACGCGGCCCAACGCTATGCGGACCGTATCCTGGTCATGGACAAGGGGCGCATCGCGGCGGAGGGCCTGGACGGCCCCCATGTTGCGGCAATCTTCGGGATCGAGAAGGTCGACGGGCGCTGGCTGCCTGTCGCCTAGTCAGGCGTTCGCCGGCGGGTCGGCGATCATCGCGGTGAAATCGGCCTGGGTGGCGAGCTTGTCGCCGACATAGGCCTTGCCGCCGAACTTCCAGACCGGGCCGCGCCGCTGGATCAGATCGCATTCGAGACGGAGCAGCACACCGGGTTCGACCGGCGAGCGGAACTTCGCATTCTCGATCGACATGAAATAGACGAGCTTGCCCGAGTGGGCGAGGCCGAGGCTCTCGACCGCGAGCACGCCTGCCGCCTGGGCAAGCGCCTCGATGATCATCACCCCGGGCATGATTGGACGCCCGGGGAAATGACCCTGAAAGAAGAGCTCGTTCATCGTCACCGCTTTCACGGCGACGATGCGCTGATCGAGCACCATCTCCTCGACGCGGTCGACGAGGAGCATGGGATAGCGGTGCGGCAGCGACTCCATCACCCGCCGGACGTCGAACGGGACGCCGGTGGCTGTCGCCGCCGCTCCGCCTTCCTGATCGGCCATTAGCGGCCCTGAGGCCGCGGCCGGTTCGGCGTGGCCGGAGCCGGCGCCGGCGTGGCGGGCGCCGGGGTCGGCGCCGGAGCGTTCACGTTGAGCGGCGTGCTATTCTGGTTCACGATGGCGAGCACCGCCGGGGTGATGTCCAGCGCCGGCGAGGAAACCAAGGCCACGCTGGAATCGAGCACGATGGTCGCGCCGCGCTGCTGCGCCACGGTCTGCAGGGCCGGCTGCACGCGCTGGCCAATCTGCTGGCGGACGAAGTTCAGGTTCCGCTGAATGCGCTCGCGGCCCGCCTGGATCTCACGCTCCGCATTCTGCTGCATCGTCTGGAAGTTGTTGATCCGGGTGGCGAGCGCCGCATTTGCGCGAATCTGCTCCTGGGTCTGGTTCGCGACCAGCGGCTCGAGCGCCGTGCCCTCGGTCTGGATCTGGGTCTGCAACGCCTGGAAACGCTGCTGCAGCGCCGTGCCCTGGGCCTGGAGCGCAGTGTTGGCGATGGCGCACTGGGTGCAGGTGCCGAAAATCTGGTCGGTATTGACGACGGCGATGACGGGGGCCGGCAGCTGCTGCGCGCGCAGCACGACCGGAGCGGTGGCGGCGAGCGCGACAAACGCGGCGCCGAGAATGATCTTGGTCTTCATTAGAATGCTGTCCCTACGTTGAACGTGAAAAGTTTGGTGTCGTCGCCCGGCTCGTGGAGCAGGGCACGGGCGATGTCGATGCGGAACGGCCCGAAGGGCGAGTTCCAATTGACCCCGAAGCCGACCGAGACGCGCGGGCTCGGCGAATTGCCGAGGAAGCGCTCCTGGAACGGCGTGGCGGCAATGCGCGTGAGCGATTCGGTGTTGGCGTCGCAGGAGCCGCGGGTCAGCCGCGTCGTGCCGCCCACGTTGAGCGTGCACTGGTTGAAGGCGAGCGGATCGTCCGGGCTGATGTTGATCAGGTTTGGAGACCTGACGCCGAACACGGCGCCCATGTCGACATAGATGCTCGGTCTGAGGCCCAGTTCGCGCACGCTGGCGCCAAGCGGGATTTCGAGCTCGGCGCGGGCGAGATAATAAGCCCGGCCGCCGACCGCATCGTCGGTGATGTTCGCCGGATCGGTATCGAGCGCGACATTCTGCGCCGGCCCGTCAGGATTGTTGGTGTCGGTGGTGTAGGTGTAGCGCACGCGCTGGATGCGCGGGCCGACGCCGCGGATGTCGAAGCCGCGGATCTGCGGGCTGCCGAGGAAGAAGCGGTCGGTCAGGCGGACCGGGTCGATGCCCGGGCCGCCATTCTCGAAGCTGCGGATGTAACCGGCCTCGCCCGTGAGCGAGAAGACGAAATTGCCGAGCACGGTCCAGTATTTCGCGGCCTGCAGGCGGGTCCGGAGGTAACGGACGTCGCCGCCAAGGCCCGCGAAGTCCATGCTGAGGCCGAAACGCGCGCCGCGGCTTGGCCGGATGCGGTTGTTGAGCGTGTCGTAGACCAAGGAGAAGCCGATCGTGGAGCTCAGCCGGTTGCCGATCACGTCGCAGAGATAGCGGCCGGCGAGCAACGGGTCGCAGGCGGGCGGAAGCGGGCCCGTCCCGTCCGGATCGGTGTAGTAGAGGGCCTGGCTCAGACCGATCTCATCATAGGAAAGGCCATAGCGCAGCGCGAGCGTGACCCGCTCGGTGAGCGGCACGCCGGCGCGGATCTGGCCGCCGGTCGTCACCTGCGTATAGGTGGTGGTCCTCTGGTTCCCGAGCAGGTTGAAGCTGTTCAGGTCGCGGCGGAAGATATCGAAGCCGACCGCGATGTTGCGGTCGAACAGATAGGGCTCGGTGAAGCCGAACTGCAGCGATTTGGAATAGCTGGAATAATTGACCTCGGCGCGGACCTGCTGGCCCTGGCCACGGAAGTTGCGCTGCTCGACCGACATGTTGATCAGGAAGCGCTCGAGGCTTGAGAAGCCGGCGGAAAGCTGCAGCTGGCCGGTCGCGCGCTCCTCGACCTCGACGCCGAGGATGACGCGGTCCGGCGCCGAACCCTGGGTCTGCGAGATTTCCAGATTGTCCTGGAAGTAGCCGAGCGACTGGATGCGGTCGCGCGAGCGGCGGACGCGGACATTGTTGAACGGATCACCCTCGGCGAGGCGGAATTCGCGGCGGACCACCTTGTCGGCGGTCGTCGTGTTGCCGGAAATGTCGATTCGCTCGACATAGACGCGCGGCGCCTCGGACACCCGGAAGGTGACCCCCATGGTGAGGTGCTCGCGGTCGCGGTTGAAGTTCGGGCGAACGTCGGCGAAGGCGTAGCCGAACAGGCCGGCCAACTCGTTCAGCCGGGTGACCGTGTCCTCGATCTGCTGCGCATTATACCATTGGCCTTCGCGCATCGGCAGGTTGGCGCTGAGCTGCTCCGGGCTGAAATCACGGATTTCGCTTTCCACCGCGACATGGCCGAAATGATAGCGCGGGCCTTCATCGACCACATAGGTGATGATGAAGTCGCGCCGGTCCGGCGTCAGCTCGGCGACAGCGGAGACAACGCGGAAATCGGCATAGCCCTGGGTCAGGTAGAATTGGCGCAGCTTCTGCTGGTCGTAGGCGAGACGATCGGGATCGTAGGTGTCGCGCGAGCTGAAGATATTGTACCAGACATGCTCGCGGGTCGCCATTTCGCTGATCAGGCGGCCGTCGCCGAAATGCTCGTTGCCGATGATGTTGATCCGGCGGACGCGGGACTTCGGCCCCTCATTGATCTCGAACACCACGTCGACGCGATTCTGGTCGAGCTGGACAATCTGCGGCTCGACGCTGGCGGCATAGCGGCCCTGGCGGCGATACAGCTCGATAATGCGGGCGACGTCGGCGCGGGCGCGGCTGCGGGTGAAGATCTGGCGCGGCGCGAGCCGGATTTCCGGCGTGATCTTGTCGTCTTTGACGCGCCGATTGCCCTCGAGAATGATGCGGTTGATGACCGGATTCTCGCGCACCTGAATGACCAGATTGCCGGTGTCCGCGCCGGCGATCTGCACATCGGCGAACAATTCGGTGGCGAGCAGGTCGCGCAGCGCCTGATCGAGCCGCTCATTGTCATAGGGCTCGCCGGGGCGAAGGTTGGTGTAGGAGAGGATCGTCTCCGGTTCGAGGCGCTGGTTGCCGCTCACCGAGACCGAGACGATCTGGCGCTGCGGCGCGGGAGTGGTGATCGCCGCGACGGGCTGCGCCGCCGCCGGCTGGGCCGCAGCGGGCGCGGGCTGGGCCGCTGCTGGCCGCGGCGCCGGGGCGCGAGCCCCCTGCTGGGCCGAAGCCGGCGTCGCAATGCCGCCGAGGATCGTGCCGACCAGAAGCGCGGCACAATAGGTACGTCCCTTGGGAAAAACTCTGTTCGCCGTCACGCGTCCCCGCCTTCACTGCATGGTCGGAGCTTCGCCCGGACCTGATACTCCCTGTAGCGGCCTGCCCTGCCCGATCCGGGTCAACCGATCAAGCCGCCAAGCTTCTCAAAGAGGCCAAAAGAGGCCAGGTCGTTGAAAGTTACGAAAATCATCAGCGCCAGCAGCACCGCGAGACCGGTTCGAAATGCCCATTCCTGGGCCTCTGGCCTCAACGGTTTACGCCTTACTCCCTCGATCGCGTAGAACAACAGATGCCCGCCATCCAGGAGAGGGATTGGCAAGAGGTTGATGAATCCCAGATTAATTGAGACGATCGTCATGAACCAGAAGAAGCTCAGCCAGCCGAGGCTCGCCTGCTGGCCGGAGACCTGGGCGATCTTCAGCGGTCCGCCAAGCTCGGAGAGCGCCCGCCGCCCGGAAATGACCTGGCCAAGCGCGGTGAGCATCGTCTGCACGCTGTCCACGGTCTTGCTCAGGGCGGCTCCGGGAAGTTGCCAAAGCGGCAGCCGGTTGAATTCCAGCCGGCCCGAGGGCGAGATTCCGAGCCGGCCAATCCGGGCCTGATTGCCGAAACGGTCGGTCTCAACGATCTGGCGCGGCGTTGCGTGGAGTTGCACCTCGCCGTCGCCGCGCCGCACGCGAAAGTCCATCGGCTCGTTCGGCCGCAGGGCGATATAGGTCGAGAGATCGGCGAAAGTCTCGATGCGGCTGCCATTCGCCTCGACGATCTGGTCGCCGGGCTGGAAGCCCGCGGCCTGCGCGACGCTGCCCCGCTCGATCGTGCCGACGGAGGCCGGGCTAGACGGATAGCCGTAGGCGCCGAAGATGATCATGAAGGCGATGATCGCGAACAGGAAATTGGTCGCCGGGCCGGCCAGCACGATCAGGAAACGCTGCCACACCTTCTTCGCCTGGAAGGTCTTGGCGCGCTCCTCGGCCGGCAGCGACAGCCATTCGTCGGTCGGCGTCGAGGCCGGGTTCATGTCGCCGGCGAATTTGACGTAGCCGCCGAGCGGCAGCCAGCCGACCTTCCAGCGCGTGCCGCGCTTGTCAGTCCAGCCGAACAGCTCGCGGCCGAAGCCGATCGAGAAGGTGTCCGCCTTCACCCCGAACCAGCGGCCGACGAAATAATGGCCGAGCTCGTGAATGAAGATCAGCGGCCCGATGACCGCAAGGAACGTCAGGATGGTGAACAGGAAGGACGGGTTGCTCAAGCGTGGATCTTTCCGGTCAAAGCGGCGGCCACCCTACGGGCCTCCCCGTCAATCTCAAGCACCGCATCGATGGACGTCGGCGCTCGTGGGTCGAATTGGGCCAGCACGTCGCCGACCAGGGATGCAATATCGAGGAATCCGAGGCGTTTATCAAGGAAGGACGCGACCGCCACCTCGTTGGCGGCGTTGAGGATGGCCGGCTTGGCGCCGCCGGCAGCGAGTGCAGCGCGGGCCAGGCCGAGCGCCGGGAAGCGTTCCAGGTCCGGCGCCTCGAAGGCCAGCTGGCCGATCGCGACGAGGTCGAGCCGCTGGCAGGGCGTCGCCATTCGCTCCGGCCAGGCGAGGGTGTGGGCGATGGGCACGCGCATATCCGGCGCGCCGAGCTGGGCGAGGACGGAGCCGTCAATATATTCGACCAGGCTGTGGACCACGGACTGCGGATGGACGACCACCTCGATCGCCTGCGCGCCGACCGGGAAGAGCCGGTCGGCCTCGATCAGCTCCAGGCCCTTGTTCATCAGGGTTGCGCTGTCGACGGAGATCTTGGCGCCCATTGACCAGTTCGGGTGCGCGACCGCTTCCTCCGGCGTCGCCGCGCGCATCCGCTCCATGGGCCAGTCGCGGAACGGGCCGCCGCTGGCAGTGAGAATGATCCGCCTGACGCTCTCCGGCCGGGCGCGGTCGAAGCATTGGAAGATCGCATTATGCTCGGAATCGACGGGAAGAAGCGTCGCGCCGCTCGCCGCGGCCGCCTGGATCATGAGCGTGCCGGCGGAGACCAGGGCTTCCTTGTTGGCGAGCGCGACGGTGCGGCCGCCCTCCAGCGCGCGCATTACCGGCTTGAGGCCGGCCGTGCCGACGATCGCGGCCATGGTCCAGTCGGCGCCGGAGGCGGCGGCGTCGGCGACCGCGCCTTCCCCTGCCGCCGTCTCGATGCCCGTACCGGCGAGCGCTGCCCGCAGCTCGCCATGGAGCTCCGTGTCGCCGATCACCGCCAGCCTCGGGCGATGCCGCCGCGCCAGCTCGGCGAGGCCGGCGACGTCGCGATGCGCGGTCAGCGCCACCACCTCAAAGCGGTCGGCCTGGCGCGCGACCAGATCGAGCGTCGAGCGTCCAACCGAGCCGGTCGCGCCGAGGATGGTGACTGAGCGGCTCATCTCACCCGGCCTGCGGCCCCATGCCCTGCATCACCGTGATGCTGTCCACCGCCGGCGGCGGCTCGGGCGGGTTCCACAGATTGAGGAGCAGGATCAGCATCACTGCGACGGCGACGGCGAGCAGGCCGTCCAGCCGGTCCAGCACGCCGCCATGGCCGGGGATGAGGCTGCCTGAGTCCTTGATCCCGGCGCGGCGCTTCTCCCAGCTTTCGTAGAGATCGCCCATCTGGGCGAGCAGGCCCATGCTCGCGCCGATCCAGAGGAACGGCGAGCCAAGCTCGAAATACCATGCCGCCGCCCAGCCGCAGAAGGAGGCGCCGACCATGCCGCCGATCAGGCCGGCCCAGGTCTTGTTCGGGCTGATCTTCGGGGCGAGCTTCGGCCCGCCGATCGCGCGGCCGGCGAAATAGGCGAAGATGTCGGTCGCCCAGGTGACGATGAACGTCCAGAAGACCAGAGCGCCATTGCCATAGGTCTCCCAGCTCAGGATGACGAGGCAGAGGGCGGGCAGCGTGATGTAGAGAAAGCCCCAGCCCATCGTGAGGCTGCGGCTGGCGAGGCCGAGCAGCAGCGCGCCGCCCAGCGCCGGCGCCAGGCTGAGCCAGGTCAGGTCCACCGCGTAAGGCGAGGTGTCGGGGTCGTAGGCCGCGGGATAAAAATATTCCGCGCCGCCGAGCAGAACGGCTGCGGCGAGCGCCGCGCCGATCCAGGCCCAGAGCCGCGGCACCTTGTGCATGTCCGCCCATTCGACGAGCATCGCGCCCGCGGCAAGCAGGACGAAGGCGCGGAACCACCAACCGCCCATGATCGTGACCAGAACCGCGACCGCGATCATCGCGATGCCCGCGGCGAAGCGGACCGTCAGGTCGGAGCCGGATTTCGGGGCCTGCGTCTCGGGTTGCGGCGCGTCGGTCATAGGCCTCCATAACGTCGCTCGCGCCTGGCATAATCCGCCAACGCGGCGCGCAAAGCGTCGCCGTCGAAATCGGGCCAGAGCGTGTCGACGAAGAGCAATTCCGCATAAGCGGCCTGCCAGAGCAGGAAATTGGAGAGGCGCTGCTCGCCCGAGGTGCGGATCAACAGGTCGAGTGGCGGCAAGTCGTGGGTGTCGAGCGCGCGGTCGATCGAGTCTTCGTCAATCTCGCCCGCCGCGGCCGCCGTCCGTGCAGCCTGGACCAGCTCGGCCCGCGACCCGTAATTGAGCGCGATCGCCAGCGTCATCCGCGTATTGCCGGCGGTGCGCTCCACCGCCTTGTCGACCATCTTCGTGGTCTCCGCCTCGAAGGCGTTGTGATCGCCGATGATCTTGAGACGGATGCCCTCCTTGTGGAGGGTGTTCAGCTCACGCTGGATATAGAAGCGAAGCAGGCCGGTGAGATCGCTGATTTCCTGCGCCGGGCGCCGCCAATTCTCGGAGGAGAAAGCGTAGAGGGTGAGGCACTCGACCCCGGCCTCGCCGGCGGCGCGGAGCACGGCCCGGGCCGCCTCGGCGCCGGCACGGTGGCCGGCCACGCGCGGCAGCCCCCGCGCCTTCGCCCAGCGGCCATTGCCGTCCATGATGATGGCGACGTGCCGGGGAACGCTGGCGGATCCAGTCGCGGGCAGGCCGCTGGCCGGCTCGGCGGTCACTTCTGGAGGATTTCCCTGTCCTTGGCGGCGAGAACCTCGTCGATCTCCTTGATCGAATCGTCGGTCATCTTCTGCACCTCGACGTCGAGGCGCTTATGCTCGTCCTCGCTGATGTCCTTCTTCTTTTCGTCCGTCTTCAGCTGATCCCTGGCGTCGCCGCGCACGTTGCGGACCGCGATCCGGGCCTTTTCCGCATATTGATGGGCGAGCTTGGCGAGCTCCTTGCGCCTTTCCTCGGTCAGATCGGGGATCGGCAGGCGGATATTCTGGCCGTCGACGATCGGGTTGATGCCGAGGCCGGCATTGCGGATGGCTTTCTCGACCGGCGTGACGTTCGACCGGTCCCAGACCTGCACAGAGAGCATGCGCGGCTCCGGCGAGGACACCGTTGCCACCTGGTTCAACGGCATGTTCGAACCATAGACCTCGACCTGGATGGGATCGAGCAACGCCGTTGAGGCGCGGCCCGTCCTGAGGCCCCCAAGGTCGTGCTTCAGCGCCTCGACCGCGCCGTGCATGCGACGCTGGATATCGGCCTTCTCATAGGCAGGCATCGTCTCTCTCCTCAGTCGTTCCTGACGATCGTCGCGGTGCCCTCGCCGCCGAGCACGCGGGCCAGATTGCCCTGCTCGCGGATGTTGAACACGACGATCGGGATATTGTTGTCGCGGCAAAGCGCGACGGCGGTGGCGTCCATCACCTTCAGATTGTCCGAGAGGACCTTGTTGAAAGTGACTGTTTCATAACGCTTCGCGCCCGCTACTTTCTTCGGATCGGCATCGTAGACGCCGTCCACGCTGGTGCCCTTCAGCAGCGCGTCGCAGCCCATTTCGGCGGCGCGGAGCGCAGCAGCGGTGTCGGTGGTGAAGAAGGGATTGCCGGTGCCGGCGGCGAAGATCACCACCCGCCCCTTCTCCATGTGCCGGACGGCGCGGCGGCGGATATAGGGCTCGGAGACGGTGGCCATCGGAATGGCGGACTGGACGCGGGTGTCGACGCCGATCTTCTCGAGCGCATTCTGCATGGCGAGCGCGTTCATCACGGTCGCCAGCATGCCCATATAATCGGCGCTGGCCCGGTCGAAGCCCTTGGCCGCGCCGGCCAGCCCACGGAAGATATTGCCGCCGCCGACGACCAGGCAGAGCGCATGGCCGCTCGCAACCGCCTGCTTGATCTCCTCGGCCAGGCGGGAGACCGTATCCGGATCGATGCCGAACTGGCCCTCGCCCATCAGCACTTCGCCGGAAAGCTTGAGGAGGATGCGGTTGAAGCGCGGGCGCGTCATATGGCTGCCTTAGGATGGACGGCGGACAAAAAGAAGGGTGGCGCACACCTTAATCGGCGCGCGCCACCCTGCCAAGCTGATGAGGTTCAGGCGACCGGCTCGGGCTTCGCGGTGCCCGCGGCGGCGGCGACTTCGGCGGCGAAGTCGTCAACCTTCTTCTCGATGCCTTCGCCCAGCTGGAAGCGGACATAGGCCTTGAGCGTGACCGTGGCGCCGGCTTCCTTGCCGGCGGCGGCGACGACGTCCTCGATCTTGGTCTTGTTGTCCATGACAAAGAGCTGCGAAAGCAGGGCATTCTCCTTGCGGAATTTGGCCATCGTGCCCTCGACCATCTTCTCGACGATCTCGGCCGGCTTGCCGCTCTCGGCCGCCTTCTCGCGGGCGATGGCGCGCTCGCGCTCGAGCATCGCAGGATCCAGCTCCTCGCCGCGCAGCGCCAGCGGGTTGGCCGCGGCGATGTGCATGGCGAGCTGCTTGCCCAGCGCCTCGAGGGCCGCGGTATCGCCGCTGCTCTCCAGCGCGACGAGCACCCCGATCTTGCCGAGGCCCGGGGCCGCCGCATTGTGGACGTAGGAGGTGATCGCTCCCTCTTCCACCTGCAGCAGGGCGCCGCGGCGGATCGACTGATTCTCGCCGATCGTCGCGATGTTCGAGGTCAGCTTCTCCTCGACGGTGCCCCCGCCCGGCCAGCAGGCGTCCTTCAGCGCGTCGATGTCGCTGCCGGTGCCGAGCGTGATCGCCGTGGCGGTGCGCACGAAATCCTGGAACTGGTCGTTCTTGGCGACGAAGTCGGTCTCCGAGTTGACCTCGAGGATCGCGCCCTTCTTGCCGTCGACAGCGACGCCGACCAGGCCCTCGGCCGCAGTGCGGCCGGCCTTCTTGGCGGCGGCGGCCAAGCCCTTGGTCCGCAGCCAGTCGATCGCTGCTTCCATATCGCCGGCGGTCTCGCCCAGCGCTTTCTTGCAATCCATCATGCCGGCGCCGGTGCGCTCGCGCAGTTCCTTCACAATCGCGGCCGTGATCTCAGCCATGTCACTTATCCTCTTGGTTTCATGCCAAACACCGCTCGCCCCGAGCTTGTCCTTCGATACGAAGCACAGACTCAGCCCGAACGGGAATGGGGTCTCACCCGATATGGGAATGAGACCCCTGGAAATTAAGCGTCGGCCAGCGCTGCTTCCGCCGGCGGCTCGTCCATCGCGCCCAGATCGACGCCGCGATTGGCGGCGCCGCCAGACTTGCCGGCCAGCACTGCCTCGGCGACCGCGTCGCAATAAAGGCGGATGGCGCGGCTCGCATCGTCATTGCCCGGAACCGGGAAGGCGATGCCCTGGGGGCTGACGTTGGAATCGAGGATCGCGACGACCGGGATGCCGAGGACGTTCGCTTCCTTGATCGCCAGCTCTTCCTTGTTGGCGTCGATCACGAACATCACGTCCGGGACGCCGCCCATGTCGCGGATGCCGCCGAGCGAGAGCTCGAGCTTGTCCCGCTCGCGGGTGAGCTGGAGCACCTCCTTCTTGGTGAGGCCCGCGGTGTCGCCCGCCAGCTGCTCCTCAAGGCTCTTGAAGCGCTTGATCGAGTTGGAGATGGTCTTCCAGTTGGTGAGCATGCCGCCCAGCCAGCGATGGTTGACGAAATGCTGGCCCGAGCGGCGCGCGGCGTCCGCAATCGGCTCCTGCGCCTGGCGCTTGGTGCCCACGAACAGCACCTTGCCGCCGGCGGCGGCGGTCTGCCGGACGAAATCGAGCGACCGCGCCAGGAGCGGCACGGTCTGCGACAGATCGATGATATGCACCCCGTTGCGATCGCCGAAAATATACGGCTTCATCTTGGGGTTCCAGCGGTGGGTCTGGTGGCCGAAATGCGCTCCGGCCTCGAGCAATTGCTGCATGGTGACGTCGTAGGACGCCATAATCGTTCTCCTTCCGGTTATGCCTCTGTGGGGCCGAGAGACCGAGGCGAACCCCGGCACCGGTATGATGACCCCACATGTGGAATGGGCGCGCACTTAGAGGGGAAAGCGGCGGAAGGCAAGCTCCCGGGAGCGGCCTTTCCCGCCCGGGGCGGATTCATCCGAATCGGGTTAACCCGCTTCGGTCACATTTCATCGTTGACAGCAGAACAAAACAAGAACATTAGAAATGTCCGAGGGAGCTGGACCGCCCTTCGGGATTTGCGCTGTGGATAAGTAAGGGGAAAAGCTGTGGGCCAAGTCCTTTCGATCATCTTCTTCTTCGGCCTGCTCGTGGCGATGGCCGCGCTGCTGGAGCATATGTTCAGGGCGAACCGGGCGGCGATCGCCGCTGCCTTGCGGGGCCCTTCGGCGGCGCCGGCTGCAAGGGTGGAGACAAGGGCAAGGCCGGTTCCGCAGCCGCTTGGCCTGCGCGCCGCCGCTTGACCGCGGCGTAGCGCATCACGCTGAACGGAATGCTCGCCAGATAGGCGATCGCCATCCCGCTCAGCGTCTCCCATGGCGCGGAGACCAGAGCGACGCCGATCATGGCGACGATCACCACCGCCACGAAGCGCCAGTCGCGCTTGAGCCTCAGGGCGCCCATCGAGAAGGTGGCGATGCTGGAGACGATCAGGAAGGCGGACAAAGCCGCCCAGCCCGCGACGATACGCCCGTCCCTCAGCCAGGCCCATTGCCCGTCGCTCGCCAGCCAGAGCATGATCGGCAGCAGCATGATGCCCGCCCCCGCCGGCGCCGGCGCGCCGGTCAGGAAGCCGGCCGATTTGTGCGGCTGGTCCTCCACGTCGATGCGGGCGTTGAAGCGGGCGAGGCGGAGCGCCATGCCGACCGCATAGGCGAGCGCGAAGATCCAGCCATAAGCCGGGTGCCAGGCCCGGAGCACCCACAGATAGATGATCAGGGCCGGCGCGACTCCGAACGCGACGACATCGGAGAGCGAATCGAGCTCCGCCCCGAAGCGGCTCTGGCCGCGCAGCAGGCGGGCGATGCGGCCGTCCAGGCCGTCCAGCACCGCGGCGATGACGACGAACATCACCGCTTTGTCCCATTCCCCGGTGATCGCGAAGCGGATGCCGGAGAGGCCCGAGCATAAGGCGAGCGCGGTCACCGCATTGGGGATCACAGACCGGAGCGGGATGCCCGGCCGTTCCCGCCCTTCGCGCGGGGGCAGGCTCATCATGCCAGCCTCACTGGGCGACGCCTTCGATCAGCTCGGAGACGCCTTCGATCAGTTCGGAGACGCCTATCCGGCCGACGATGGTCTCGCCGGCGATGGTGCGCTGGCCGAGCAGGACCTGGCTGGACGTGCCGGCCGGCAGATAGACGTCGACGCGGCTGCCGAAGCGGATCAGGCCGATGCGCTGGCCGGCGAGCACCCGGTCTTCCGCCCGAATCCAGGGCACGATCCGCCGCGCCACCAGGCCGGCGATCTGGGTGAAGGCGACGAGGCTGCCATTCTCGGCCTGGACGAGGATATGCTGGCGCTCATTCTCCTCGCTCGCCTTGTCGAGATCGGCGCTGAGGAACTTGCCGGCGATATAGTGGACCTTGCGGATCACGCCGCTGATCGGCGAGCGATTGATGTGAACGTCGAACACGCTCATGAAAATCGAGATGCGCACGACCGGCTCGCCGCCAAGCATCCCCTCCCCCTGCAGCTCGCGCGGCGGCGCCACGTTGGTGATCATCGTCACCAGCCCGTCGGCAGGCGCGATGATCAGGCCCTCGCCGACCGGCGTGGTGCGGATCGGATCGCGGAAGAAAGCGGCGATGAAGATGCTGAGCGCGAGGAAGCCATAGCCGATCCAGTCCCAGTCGATCACGAACCAGAACAGGAGCGCGATCGCCAGGGCGACGACGACGAATTTGCGCCCTTCCGGATGGACGGAGGGCCAGCGCCACTGGACGTTGGTGGTAACGAGGTCCGGCTTTTCGAGGGATGGCATCGGGTGCCTTTAAGCGGTGCGGCGAAGTGAGACAACCGCCAGCCCGGCGGTTGACAGCCGCCTCCCCGTCCTTAGGACGGCCAGCAATCACGCAACCCGAGACAGAAAGCGCGCCCTCACATGGCCAAGATCAAGGTGAAGAACCCCGTCGTCGAGCTGGACGGGGACGAGATGACCCGGATCATCTGGGAGTGGATCCGCGAGCGGCTGATCCTCCCCTATCTCGACGTGAACCTGCTTTACTACGATCTCGGCGTCGAGAAACGCGACGAGACCAACGACCAGATCACGATCGATTCCGCGAACGCGATCCGCGAGCATGGGGTCGGCGTGAAATGCGCGACGATCACCCCGGACGAGGCGCGGGTGAAGGAATTCAATCTCAAGCAGATGTGGAAGTCGCCCAACGGCACGATCCGCAACATCCTGGGCGGCACCATCTTCCGCGAGCCGATCGTGATCGAGAATGTCCCGCGGCTGATCCCGGGCTGGACCGACCCGATCGTGGTCGGCCGCCACGCCTTTGGCGACCAGTATAAGGCGACCGACTTCGTCGTCCCCGGCAAGGGCAAGCTCACCATGAAATGGGTGGGCGAGAATGGCGACGTGATCGAGCGCGAGGTGTTCGATTTCCCGGACGGCGGCGTCGCCATGGGCATGTACAACCTGGACCAGTCGATCCGCGACTTCGCCCATGCCTCGCTGAACTACGGCCTCGATCGCGGCTGGCCGGTCTATCTCTCGACCAAGAACACGATCCTCAAGGCCTATGACGGTCGCTTCAAGGACCTGTTCCAGGAGATTTACGAGGCCGAGTTCAAGGCGCGTTTCGAGGCCGCCGGCATCGTTTACGAGCATCGCCTGATCGACGACATGGTGGCGAGCGCGCTCAAGTGGAGCGGCAAGTTCGTCTGGGCCTGCAAGAATTACGACGGCGACGTCCAGTCCGACCAGGTCGCGCAGGGCTTCGGTTCGCTCGGCCTGATGACCTCGGTGCTGATGACGCCGGACGGCAAGACGGTGGAGGCCGAGGCGGCGCACGGTACCGTTACCCGCCACTTCCGCATGCACCAGCAGGGCAAGGCGACCTCGACCAATCCGATCGCCTCGATCTTCGCCTGGACCCGCGGCCTCATCTATCGCGGCAAGTTCGACGAGACGCCGGACGTGGTGCGCTTTGCCGAGACGCTGGAGAAGGTCTGCATCAAGACCGTGGAGAGCGGCGCGATGACCAAGGACCTCGCCATCCTCATCGGTCCCGACCAGAGCTGGATGACCACTGAGCAATTCTTCGAGGCGATTCGCGTCAATCTCGAAGCGGAGATGGGCCGCTGGGCCTGATCTCCTGAATGGCCTCTAGGCTTCCGGCGAGCGGATATGCTCGCGCCGGAAGCCGAGGCCGACGACCCGGGCGGGAATGCGCCTGAGGATCGGGAACCACTTGAAGAGCTTCAGGACGAACGGCACCTCGTCGAGCACCGCCTTGCGGACGACGAGCGGGGTGAGGATGCGGTCGTGCACCAGCTTCTGGCCGCCCTGGATCAGCTTCACCGGCAGCATCCGCCGGTCCTGCACCTTCTCGAGAATGGCATCGACATTTTCGCCCCGGGCGAGGCGCGCGGCCAGAATGTTGGCGGCGGCGACCGCATCCTGGATGGCGAGATTGATGCCGACGCCGCCGACCGGCGACATGGCGTGGGCGGCATCGCCGATGCAGAGCAGGCCGGGCTTCGACCAGTGATCGAGCCGGTCGAGCGAGACCGAGAGCAATTTCACCTGCTCCCATGATTCGAGCCCGGTGACGTCGGCGAGATCGGGGACGGCACGGGCGACGTCGTTGCGAAAGGCCTCCACGCCGCGCCTCTCCAGCTCCGCTGCAGCGCCCTTTGGGACGACGAAGGCGCATTGCCAGTAATCGCCGCGGTTGATCTGGACGATGAAGGTGCCGCTGCCGAAGGTGCCGCCCGTCTCCTTGAAGTCGCTGGCGCCCTTGGGGAGGCGGAACCAGAGGACGTCGATGGGCGCGCCGAGATCGCGCAGCGGCAATCCTGATTTCTCCCTGAGGACCGAGCTGCGCCCGTCCGCGGCGATGGTGAGCAGGCGCGGGCGGATCTCGCTGCCGTCGGCCAGCTTCACGCCGGCGATGCGGCCTTGCTCGGCGATCAGGTCGACCGCCTGCGCGTTCAGGCGAAGCGAGAAAGCCGGGTAGAGTTTCGCCTTGTCGGCGACGAAATCCAGGAAATCCCATTGCGGCATCATCGCCACGAACTTCGTCTTCACCGGCAGGTGGCTGAGATCGGCGATCGTGATCTTCTCATTGGCGACCCGCCCGGTCAGCGTCCTGATCTCGTCATGCGGGCGCTGCAGGAACTCGTCGAGCAGGCCGAGTTCGTCCATCAACTCCAGTGTCGAGGGGTGGACGGTGTCGCCGCGGAAGTCGCGGAGGAAGTCGCCATGCTTTTCCAGCACCAGGGTCTTCACGCCCGCGCGGGCGAACAGAAGGCCGGCCATCATGCCCGCCGGGCCGCCGCCGACAATCAGCAAATCGGGATTTTCCGTCGTCATGAGGCTGACAAGAACCCCTTCAACTGCATAAAGGCAATATGTCAGGTCCAGCAGAGTTCAGCACGTCCGGCCTTTCCGATGCCCTGGTGATCCTCGGTGCGGCGGGAATCGTCATCCCCGCCTTCGCCCGGATCCGGATCAGCCCGGTGATCGGCTTCATCCTGATCGGCATCTTGATCGGCCCATTCGGGCTGGGGCAGATCAGCGACCGTGCGCCATGGCTGCACTACGTCACGATCAGCAATGTCCACGCGATCGAGCCCTTCGCCGAGTTCGGCATCATCATGCTGCTTTTCTCAATCGGGCTGGAGCTAAGCTTCAAGCGCCTCTGGGGGATGCGGAAGCTGGTGTTCGGGGTGGGCGCGGGGCAGCTCGCGGTATCGGCGATCCTGATCGGGGTCGCGATACATTTCAGCGGCGCTGGCTGGACCAATGCGTTCGCACTTGGCGTTGCGCTGGCGCTATCCTCGACCGCGGTGGTGCTGCCCCTGGTCGGCACCTCCAGCCCGGTCGGCAAGTCCGCTTTCGCGATGCTGCTGTTCGAGGATCTTGCGCTCGTCCCGATCGTCTTCGCGCTGGGCGCGCTCGACCCGCGGACGCAGGACGGGATCGGGCCTTTGCTCTCGACCCTCGGGATCGGCGCCGCAGTGATCGTGGCGATGCTGATCCTCGGCCGCTTCCTCTTGCCGCCGCTCTTCGCCCAGGCGGCGCGGACCAAGAGCCCGGAACTGTTCCTCTCGGCGAGCCTGCTGATCGTCATCGCCGCCAGCCTCGCGACCACCGCAGCGGGCCTGTCGCCGATCGTCGGCGCGCTGATCGCCGGCATCCTCATCGCCGAGACCGATTATCATGGCGAGGTCGAGGTCATGACCGCGCCGTTCCGCGGCCTCGGCCTCGGCATCTTCCTGATCACCGTCGGCATGAGCGTGAACCTGGAATTCATCGCCGCGCACTGGCCGCAGCTGCTCATGGCTTTGGTCGGCGTGATGATCGCCAAGACGGTGGTGACCGCGATCTTCCTGCGCTGGGGCGGGAAACGGCGGGCGGTGGCCGCTGAGGCGAGCCTGCTCATGGCCTCGCCTTCGGAGACCACCCTGATCGTGCTCGGCACGGCGAGCGCCGCCGGCCTGATCAACGCCGAGACGGCGAGCTTCTGGCAGATCGTCACCGCCATGGGCCTGACCCTGACGCCTCTGCTGGCTCGGGTCGGACGCGACGCGGGCGCGCGGATCGAGAAGAAGAGCCAGTCCGGCCAGCCTGCCGTCGCACCCACTCGCGAGGAACCGCGCGCGGTGATCATCGGCTTCGGTCGCGTCGGGCAGTTGGTCGCCGAAATGCTGACCGAGCATGGCAAGCCCTATGTCGCGGTCGATTCCAACATCGACGCGGTGAAGGCAGCGCGGGCCGAGGGCTTCTCGATCGTGTACGGCGACGCGGCGCGGCCCGAATTTCTCGACAAGATGAATCTCGGCCATGCCAGCGCGCTCATTCTCACCATGGACGATCCGGTGGGAGCGATGCGGACGGTGAAGCGCGTGCGCGCCTGGTGCCCGGACCTCACCATCGTCGCCCGCGCCCGCGACACCGAGCATGCCGCCGCGCTCTACAAGGCCGGCGCGACCGACGCGGTGCCGGAGACGCTGGAATCCTCGCTGCAATTGTCCGAGGCGGTGCTGGTCGACCTCGGCATGGCGATGGGCCCGGTGATCGCCTCCATCCACGAAAAGCGCGCGGAGATGCGCCAGCAGATCATGGAGCAAGGCGAATTGGACGAGGAACCGGTGCAGCGCGGGAAACGACTCAGGGACGCGCTGGAGGGCTAAGCCGCGACGGTCTCCAGCGCCGACCGCACCGCCGCCAGGGCCTCCGCCGCCTTGCCGCCATCCGGACCGCCGCCCTGGGCCATGTCGGGACGGCCGCCGCCGCCCTGCCCGCCGATCACTTCGACCGCCTTGCGGACGAGGTCGACCGCGTTGCGGCTGGCGATGAGGTCGTCAGTGACGCCGACACCGACGGTGGCGCGGCCGTCATTGACCGCGACCAGGGCGACCACGCCGGAGCCGATGCGGGCCTTGGCCTCGTCGATCAGGCCGCGCAGCTGCTTCGGGTCCATGCCGTCGAGCACCTGGCCGATGAAGGCGGTGTCGCCGATCTGCTCTGGGCCGGACGCTTCGGCTTTGCCGCCGCCGCCAAGGGCAAGCGCCTTCTTCGCCTCCGCAAGCTCGCGCTCAAGCCGGCGGCGGTCGTCGAGCAGGCTGGCGACGCGGGCGGGGACTTCGTCCGGCGCGGCCTTCAGCGTGGCGGCTGCCTCCCTGAGCTTCTCGTCGCGGTCGGTCAGCCAGCGCCGCGCGGCTTCGCCGGTCAGCGCCTCGATCCGGCGAATGCCCGAGGCGACGGCGCTTTCGCTGGTGATCTTCAGCAGCTGGATATCGCCAAGCGCATTGACGTGGGTGCCGCCGCACAGCTCGACCGAATAGCTGTTCTGGTCTGCGCGCCCCATGGAGAGGACGCGCACCTCGTCGCCATATTTCTCGCCGAACAAGGCCATGGCGCCAGCCTCGATAGCGGCGTCCGGGGTCATCAGGCGGGTGCCGACCGGCTCATTCTCGCGAATGTGGCGGTTCACCTCTTCCTCGACCGCCTCGATATCCTCGCGGGTGAGGGCCTTGTTGTTCGAGAAGTCGAAGCGGAAATAGTCCGGCGCGACCAGGCTGCCCTTCTGCGTCACATGGTCGCCGAGCCGGTGGCGCAAGGCGGCGTGGAGCAGATGGGTGGCGCTGTGATTGGCGCGGACCTTCGCGCGGCGGGCGGCGTCGACGTGGAGCTGGACCGCGTCGCCGACCGCGACCGCGCCCTTGCGGATCAGGGCCTGATGCGCGTGCAGCTTGCCGAGCGGCTTCGACGTGTCCTCAACATCGGCCTGCAAGCCCTTGTCGGAACTGATCGTACCGGTGTCGCCGATCTGGCCGCCGCTCTCGCCGTAGAAAGGCGTCTGGTTGGTGAGGATGACGACCCGGTCGCCCTCCCCCGCCGTCTCGACGCGCGCGCCATCCTTCACCAGGGCGACCACGACGCCCTCGCCGTCATGGCCGAGATAGCCGGTGAATTCGGTGCCGCCGAGCTCCTCCGCGATGTCGAACCAGACATCCTCGTTGGCCTTCGACCCCGAGCCTTTCCAGGCGGCGCGCGCGGCGGCCTTCTGTTCGGCCATGGCGGCGTCGAACCCGGCCCGGTCCAGGCCGAAGCCCTGGGCGCGCAGCGCGTCCTCGGTGAGATCGTAGGGGAAGCCGTAAGTGTCGTAGAGCTTGAACGCGGTGGCGCCGGTGAGCGTGTCGCCGGGGCTCATGCTCGCCGTAGCTTCGTCGAGCAGACGCAAACCATTGTCGAGCGTCTGGCGGAAGCGGGTCTCCTCCAGCTGCAGCGTTTCCTCGATGAGTGGCTGCGCCCGGACCAGCTCGGGATAGGCGGCGCCCATTTCCGAGACGAGCGCCGGCACCAGGCGGTACATGAGCGGCTCGGCGGCGCCGAGGATGCGGGCGTGGCGCATCGCCCGGCGCATGATCCGGCGCAGCACATAGCCCCGGCCTTCGGGGCCCGGCAGCACGCCGTCCGCGATCAGGAAACCCGAGGCGCGCAGGTGATCCGCGATGACCCGGTGGCTCGCCTTCTGCTCGCCGATGGCCTGCGTTTTCGTCAGTTCGGACGAGGCCGCGATCAGCGCCTTGAACGTGTCCGTGTCATAATTGTCGTGGACGCCCTGCAGCACCGCCGCGATCCGCTCCAGGCCCATGCCGGTGTCGACCGAGGGCTTGGGCAGGTCCGCGACGATCTCGTCATTTTCCTGCAGGAACTGCATGAAGACGAGGTTCCAGATCTCGGTGAAGCGGTCGCCATCCTCGTCCGGCGATCCGGGAGGGCCGCCGGGGATGTGATCGCCATGATCGTAGAAGATTTCCGAGCAGGGGCCGCAGGGGCCGTCCGGCCCCATCGCCCAGAAATTGTCCTTGGTCGGGATGCGGATGATGCGCTCGTCCGGCAGCCCGGCGATCTTCTTCCACAGATCCCAGGCCTGGTCGTCCGTATGATAGACGGTGGCGGTCAGCCGGTTGGGGTCGAGGCCCCATTCCTTCGTCAGCAAATCCCAGGCGAGCAGGATCGCCCGCTCCTTGAAATAATCTCCGAAGGAGAAATTCCCGAGCATCTCGAAGAAGGTGTGGTGCCGGGCGGTGTAGCCGACATTGTCGAGATCGTTATGCTTGCCGCCGGCGCGGACGCATTTCTGCGAGCTGGTCGCGGTCGAATAAGGCCGGGTCTCGAGGCCGGTGAACACGTTCTTGAACGGCACCATGCCGGCGTTCACGAACATGAGCGTCGGATCGTTTTGCGGGACCAAAGGCGCGGAGCGCACGATCTCGTGCCCCTCGCGGCCGAAATAGTCGAGGAAGGCCCGGCGGATGTCGTTCGTCGAAGTCATGGGGGCGATGTAAGCGACATGCTGCAATGCGGCAAGCAGAGCGCGGGTGACGGGCCGTGGCGCTGTCCCGACCGCCCGAAATTTCCCCCCTTGCGCTTGGTCATCGAGAGTCCGAAGCTGGACGTTTCCAATGAGGCGCGGCCCGCGTCTTCTTCGCGGACCCGCGCAGGCGGACGGAGGAGACGAACATGCCCACCAGAGCCCCCGGCACAAGAAATATCGCACTCATGGGCCCCGGCGGGGCGGGTAAAACCAGCCTAGCCGAGGCCCTTCTTTTTGCGGCGGGTGCGATCGGGCGTCAGGGCAACGTCGCGGACGGCTCCAGCATTGGCGACGCCAGCCCGGAAGCCAGGGCGCGCGGCGGCTCGACCGAGCTCAACCTCATGCATTTCGATTATCTGGGCGATCATTATGTGCTGACCGACTGCCCCGGATCGGTGGGCTTCGCCGCCGACGGGGCGATGGGCGCCGCCGTCGCCGACCTCGCCATCGTCGTCGTCGATCCCGATGCCGACCGCGCCCTGCTCGCCGAGCCCACCCTCCGGGCGCTGGAGGCGCAGGGCATTCCGCACATGATCTTTGTCAACAAGATCGATCAGGCGCGCGGCTCCATCCAGGGTCTGCTGGAGGCGCTGCAGCCGATGAGCAATTCGCCGCTCATCGCCCGCTGGATTCCGATCAGGGACGGCGAGAAGATCACCGGCTTCGTCGATATCGCGCTGGAGCGCGCTTATTACTACCAGCCCGGCAAGGCGTCCGAGCAGAAGGACATCCCGGCCGACCTCGCCGACCGCGAGGCGCTCGAGCGGAGCGCGATGCTGGAGAAGCTCGCCGATCATGACGACGCGCTGCTCGAGGCGCTGCTGATGGACGAGATTCCCGACCGCGAGACCGTCTTCTCCGATCTCGCGAAGGAGACCGGCGCCAGCCAGATCGTGCCGGTGCTGTTCGGCTCGGCCACCTCTACCCAGGGCATCCGCCGGCTGTTGAAGACCCTGCGTCACGAAGCGCCTGCCCCGTCCGCGGCAGCCGAACGGCTCGGCGCGAGCGGCAACGCGACGATCGTGTTCAAGGTCAGTCATGGTGGCGCGATGGGGCGCCTGTCCTATGCCCGCGTCTTTGGCAGCGGCCTGAAGGAGGGCCAGGAGCTGGTCTCGAGCGGCGGCGAGCATGTCCGCATCGGCACCCTGTTCGGCATGCAGGGCGAGAAGACCACGAAGCTCGGCGAGGCGAAGGACGGCGACGTCGTCGCGATCGCCAAGCTGGAGGGCGTCCATGCGGGCGAATGGCTCGGCCAGGGCAAGGCGCCGGCCGCGCTCGAAATCTCGCAGCCGGTGCGGAACTACACGCTCGCCATCTCGACCAAGGACCGTAAGGACGACGTCCGCCTCTCCACGGCCTTGCACAAATTGACCGAGGAGGACCGGGCCCTGCTCTGGGAGCAGGACGAGGCGATGCACGAGACCAGGCTCAAGGGCGTCAATGACGAGCATCTGAAGGTGACGCTCGAGCGGTTGAAGCGGCGCTATGGCGTCGCCATCGACAGCCGCCAGCCCTCGGTCGGCTACAAGGAATCCATTCGCAAGAGTGTCACCCAGCGCGGGCGGCACAAGAAGCAGTCCGGCGGTCACGGCCAGTTCGGCGATTGCGTGATCGAGGTGAAGCCCCTAGCCCGCGGCGAGGGCTTCCGGTTCGACGACCGCATTTCCGGCGGCGTCGTCCCGAAGCAGTGGATCCCGGCGGTCGAGGACGGGGTGCGCGACGCGCTGGTGAAGGGCGCGCTCGGCTTCCCGGTGGTGGACGTGCACGTGACCCTGATCGACGGCTCCTATCATAGCGTGGATTCGTCGGAACTGGCATTCCGCACCGCGGGGCGGATCGGCATGGCCGAGGCTTTGGCGCAGGCCGCGCCCCATCTGCTGGAACCGGTGCTGAAGGTGACCATCACGGTGCCCAATCACGCAACCTCCAAGGCGACCTCGGCGGTGGCCAGCCGGCGCGGGCAGATGCTCGGCATGGAGCCGCGCGAGGGCTGGTCGCGCTGGGACGTGGTGGAGGCCATGATCCCCGAAGCGGAGATGCAGGGCTTCGATGCCGAGCTGCGTTCGCTGAGCCAGGGATTGGCGACCTACGAGGCGGTCTTCGACCATCTTGCCGAGCTGAACGGCGTGCTGGCCGACAAGGTGGTGCAGAAGGAACTGGAGCCGGCCTGACGGCGCCGGCCTGACAAAGTCGCGGTGATTTGATACGCTGCCGTCATGGCCGACGTGTTCGTTTCCTATTCGCGCGCCAATCGCGACCGGATCGTGACGGTCAGCGATGGCCTGGAGGAGAGCGGCTATTCGGTCTGGTGGGACCGGGCGCTGGCGCCGGGCGACGATTATGCGATGCTGATCGAGCAGCAGATCGACGCGGCGCCCTGCGTGGTCGTCGCCTGGTCGGAGACGGCGCGGCAATCGCTCTGGGTGCGGGCCGAGGCCAATGAGGCGCTGGACGCCGGCAAGCTCGTGCAGATCAATCTCGACAAGACGCGGCTGCCTTTGCCTTTTTCGGCGCTGAACTTCGTCGATTTCAGCGGCTGGAATGGGGCGCGGACCGAGGAGACGTGGACCACCCTGGATGGCCGCGTGCGGCGACGGCTCAACGGCGAATGGGTCGACGCGCATGAGCCGAAGGCCGGGCCAGCGCTGCAGGGCCTGGGCAAGGTGTCGCTGCTCGGCTGGGCGGCGATCCTGCTTGCCGCCGCGATCTCGATTGTCACCGGTCTGGTCGCGACCGGCACATTCCCCGCGCAATATTTCGGCGGCTTCACGCTCGTCGCCATGGCGGCGTCGGTGACCCTGCTGCTGCTGACCATCTTCACCCTGACCCGCATCGCGAGGGCATCCCGCCGATGAGCGACCACAATTCCCCGACCACGCGGCGCTTCGTGCGCACCGCCTGGATCATGCTGATCTTCCAGTTGTTCGCGGCCGCCGGCGCGGTCGGCGCGGCGGTCTGGGCGTGGGGCGCGGTGCGGACCCTGGTCATGGACCGGGACATGCTCCAGGCGCGGGTGACCGAGCTGGAAGCGGCGCAGAACCAGGCTGCGCCAGCCCCGCCGCCGCCCGTGGAGCCAGCGCCGCTGCCGACCGACCAGCCGGTCGAGGTGCCCACCCCTGCCCCCCCGCCGCCGGTGACGCCAACCCCGACGCCGACGCCCGGAATCCCGGTGCGCCCGAACAGGCCGGCGCCGACCCGCCCGCCGGTGCAGCAGCCGCCCGTCTACACGCCGCCCGTCGAGCAGCCCCCGCCTTATACGCCGCCGCCCTACACGCCGCCGCCGCGCACCGACGATAAACCGCCGGTGACCTATGACCCGCCGCCGCCCGAGCGGCCCCGGCGGCCGCGCGTGCGGATCGACGTGCCCGGGCTGATCGGAGGTATCCTCAACAGCGTGCCTGACCGGCCGCAGCGCCCGGACAACCCGACCCGCCCGCCGCGCACGCCGGGGACCAACAATCCGAGTTATCCGCCGAACAACACCCGGCCGCCCTCGACCAACGTGCCCGGCACCACGCAGACCCCGCCGCGGACGACCAATGGTGGCACGGTGGTCCGCCGGGTGCCGCAACGCACGCCGACGACCACGCCGCCGCAGGAGCCGGTCGTCCGCTAGGACCCGCCCGGCTTGACCGCGGCGCGACAATCGGCTGACGTCGCCCCGACGATGAAGGGGAGCGACCATGGCCAAGCGGCTCACTTATTATATTCTCGCGGGCCTGGTGCTCGGCGTCCTCGCCGGCTGGCTGCTCAACGCGAATGGCGAGGCCATCCGGCAGGCCTTCATCTCGTGGGGATGGGTGGACGCGAGCAAGAATAGCGGCGCGGTTCTCGGCGATATCGCCAGCAAGCTCTCCGTCGTCACCACCATCTTCCTGAACCTGATCAAGATGATCATCGCGCCGCTGGTGTTCGCGACCCTGGTCGCCGGCATCGCGCATATGGGCGACACCAAGGCGCTCGGCCGGGTCGGCTTCCGCGCGGTGGGCTGGTTCATCTGTGCGAGCCTGGTGTCGCTCAGCCTCGGCCTGGTCCTGGTCAACCTGTTCCAGCCCGGCGTCGGCGTCGATCTCAGCATTGCATCGGGAACCGCGCCGACTGTCGACCAGACCGCCTTCACGCTCGACCATTTCGTCAACGACATCTTCCCGAAGTCCGGCATCGACGCGATGGCGAACAACAAGATCCTGCAGATTGTCATCTTCTCCCTCTTCATCGGCGTCGCGATCACCGCGGTGGGCGAGAAGGCCAAGCCGCTGGTCCGGGCGGTGGACGGGTTGGTCGACGTCATGCTGACGGTCACCAATTATGTGATGCGCTTCGCGCCGTTCGCGGTGTTCGCGGCGGTGACCGCGATCGTCGCCAAGGAAGGCCTTGGCATCCTCGCCACCTTCGGGCGGTTTATCGGCAGCTTCTATCTGGGGCTCGGCATTCTCTGGGCGATCCTGATCGGGCTCGGCTTCATCTTCATCGGGCCGCGCATTCGTCAGCTGGTCCGCTACATCCGCGATCCCCTGCTGCTGGCTTTTTCGACCGCTTCGTCGGAAGCCGCTTACCCCCGGACGCTGGAAGCGCTCGACAAGTTCGGGGTACCGCGCAAGATCGCCAGCTTCGTGCTGCCGCTGGGTTATTCGTTCAATCTCGACGGCTCGATGCTCTACATGACCTTCGCGTCGATCTTCATCGCGCAGGCCTATGGCGTCGAACTGAGCCTCGGCCAGGAAATCCTCATGCTCCTGATGCTGATGGTCACGTCCAAGGGCATTGCCGGCGTGCCGCGCGCCAGCCTGGTCGTGATCGTCGCGATCCTGCCGACCTTCGGCATCCCCGAAAGCGCGATCGCCCTAATCATCGGCGTCGACCACTTTCTCGACATGGGTCGCTCGGCGACCAACGTGGTCGGCAATGCGGTGGCGAGCGCGGTGGTCGCACGCTGGGAGGGTCAGCTCGAAGCGCCCGATCCCAACGCCGATGAGTGGCCGCCCGCGCCCTCGTCCGGGCATCATCCGTCGGATGCGCACGACCAGTTCAACGAGCGCGGGCCGAGCTCTCAGGCGTAGGCGTAGGGCCCGCCACGCCGCAAAGCCTCGGCATAAGCCGGGCGGGCGTGGATGCGTTCCAGCCAGTCGAGAATGTTCGGGTGCGCGGGGCCGAGCCCGGCGCGCTGGCGGGCGGCCTCCAGCGGGAAGCTCATCATCACGTCCGCGGCAGTGAACTCGTCGCCGGCAAACCAGGCGCGGGCGCCAAGCTCGGCTTCGAGATAGTCGAGATGCTGGCGGAACATGCCGAGCAGGGGCTTCTTCGCGGGCTTGCCGAGCAGGCCGAGCCGGTTGATCACGAGCAGGGCCAGCAGCGGCGGCATCATCGAGCCCTCGGCATAATGGAGGAATTGCCGGTAGCGCAGGATCGCATCGCGATTGGCGGGCGGGCCAAGCCGGCCTTCCGCCTTCTCCACCAGATATTCGACGATCGCGCCGGTCTCGGCGATCACCCTGCCCTCATCCTCGATCACCGGCGACTTGCCGAGCGGGTGGACCTTTTTCAGCGATGGCGGGGCCAGCATGGTCTTCGGGTCGCGCTTGTAGAGGACGACCTCGTAGGGCAGCGCCAGCTCTTCGAGCAGCCAGAGGATGCGTTGCGAGCGGCTGTTCTCGAGATGGTGGACCTTGATCATAGACGGGCTCCGGGGACGAGTGAGGCCAGCTCCTTGACGAGCTTGGCGGCGAGCGTGGCGGTGATGCCGTTGAGGTCGCGCGGGGGATGCAGCTCGACGATGTCGGCACCGACGATGCCGCCCGGAACGCGGTGCAGCACCTGGAGGAATTCGCGGACCGATGGCCCGCCCGGCTCGTGATGGGCGACGCCCGGCGCGAAGGCCGGGTCGAATCCGTCCAGATCGATACTGATGTAGAGCGGCGCATCGGGGATCGGGACGCGGCCTGGCGCGAAGTCGCGCATCTCGATGATCTCGACGCCGAAGCGTCCCGCCTGGGCGCGGCAATGCGCATTGAGGGTGCGGATGCCGAACTGGACGAGACGGCGTGCGTGGCCGGCCTCCAGGATGCGGGCGAAGGGCGAGGCGTGGCTGAGCCGGTCGCCCTCAAGTTCCCGGCCGTCCGTCCCCCGGACGGACTGAGAACAGCCGGGGGCTGTCCTCACCGGGAACTCGTCGTAGAGATCGGGATGCGCGTCGAAATGGAGGATGTTCAGCGGGCCGTGGATCTCGGCCAGGGCGGCGACCAGCGGGTAAGTGACGCTGTGATCGCCGCCGAGCGAGATGGGGACAGCGCCGGCGGCGTGTGCGGAGCGGACCGCATCGCGGATGACGGCGAGGTCGCTGATCGTACCGGAGAGTGTCAGGTCGCCGCCATCTTCGACCGCGACATCGGTGCCAAGCTCCAGCCCGTTCTCGGCCGCCTGATTGGCATGATCGGAGGCCAGAGCCGCGCGGATCGCGGCGGGGCCGAGTGCGGCGCCGCGGAGAAAGGAGCTGTGTTCGTCGGTCGGCAGGCCGAGCAGGCGGATCAGCGGCCCTGCCGCCTCACCCGCGCTCATGCCCGGCTGCTGACCAGCCAGGCGGCGGCGCGGAAGACGATGCCGTCGGCGCGCCGATGTCTGCCGGCGACTTCCTTCAGATCGATGAGGAACGCGGCTTTCTTCGCTTCGTCCATCTCCGCCATCAGCCGGGCCATCGGGCCGATCCGCTTGAAATAGGCCATCGCCTCGGCGACCGGATCGTCCCCCGCCCCGACGACGAAGTCGAAATCGAAGGGCTCGATCAGCGGTGGCGCGAAGCCGGCGCCGCGGAGGACCAAGTCGATCCGCCCCGGATCGGCGAAGGTGAACGGGCCTGCCGCGGGCGGCGGGGCCGTGAGCGTTTCGGGCGCATGCCGCTCGATGAGCGCGCGCATCGCCGCCATCCACTCATTCTCGGCGGGGCCGCGAAAGCAGGAGAAAAGCAACCGGCCCGCCGGCACAAGCGCGTGCAGATGGGTGAAGGCGGCGACGGGATCGTCGAAGAACATCACGCCATGGCGTGAGACGATCAGGTCGAAGCGGCCGTCATCGGGGGTCCAGACCGAGGCGTCGCCCTGGACGAAGCGGACGTTGGCGCGGTCCCCCGTCCGGCCCTGCGCGGCGGCGACCAAGGCGTCGGACAGATCGAGGCCCGTAATGGCGGCCTCGGGCAGAGCGTCGGCAAAGGCGAAACTGGTGGCGCCGGCGCCGCAGCCGATGTCGAGGACTCGGCGCCCTTCGAACGGCAAGGCGCGGGAGAGCAAGGCCTGGTTGAGCGGCGCAAGCGTGCGGTCGGTCCGGCGCCATTCTTCGGCCCAGGCCTCGCCGGTCTTTCCCTGCCATTCCATGGGCGCGAGCATGAAGCGGCTCTAGTGCATCGTCGTCGGCGGCGCGAGCGGCTTTTCGGGACTTGCGGTTGCGGTGGGCGGGACAGGGTCTATAGGCTCACGCACGGACTCCTCGCCCGCCCCGGTATTTCGGGCGGGCGCAGCCACGTTGAAAGCCGGAACATGGAAGCGAGCGCCGCCGGCCGCGGGCCGGGCAGAAGAGAATTCGTGCTGCTCATCGCCGCCCTGATGGCGTCGAACGCGCTCGCCATCGATTCGATGCTGCCGGGCCTGCCCGCGATCGGCGCGGCGCTGAACGTGGCCGACGAGAACCGGCGGCAGCTGGTGATCAGCTTCTACATGTTCGGCTTCGGGCTGGCGCAGCTGGCTTACGGTCCGCTCGCCGACCGGTTTGGGCGCAAAAGGCTGCTGGTCGGCTGCCTGCTGGCCTACGCGACCATGGCCTTGCTGTGCGGGCTTTCGGGGAGCTTCGCCTTGTTGCTCGCGGCGCGGATGCTGCACGGCATCGCCGCGGCGGGCGGGCGCGTGCTGGTCGTGGCGGTGGTGCGCGACCGCTACCAGGGCGCGGCGATGGCGCAGATCATGTCGACGGCGATGATCGTGTTCATGATCGTGCCGGTGCTGGCGCCGAGCCTTGGCCAGCTGCTGCTCACGTTCGGAAGCTGGCGCCTGATCTTTCTCGTGCTCGCCGTTTACGCACTGCTGCTCGCCATCTGGTGCGCCCTGCGCCTTCCCGAGACGCTGGCGGAGGAACATCGGCGGCCGCTGTCGGCGCGGCATATCGGCGGCGCGATGAAGGAAATGCTCACCAGCCGCGCGGCGGCGGGCAACACGCTGGCGGTGGCCATCATTTTCGGCGCCCTCGTCGGCATGCTGAATTCGATCCAGCAGGTGGTGGCCGACGTCTTCCATCAGCCCGCCATGCTTGGCCTCGCCTTCGCCTGCATTGCCGGGCCGATGGCGATCAGCGCCTGGCTGAACTCGCGGTTGGTGATGCGCTTCGGGTCGCGGCGGATGCTGCTCACCGCGTTGACCGGATTTACCGGGTTCGCCTTGCTGCATCTCGGGATCGCGCTCGCCTTCGGCGAGACGTTGTGGAGCTTTGTCGGCCTGCTGGCGCTGACCATGACCTGCTTCGGGCTGGTCGGCGCCAATGCGAGCGCGCTGGCGATGGAGCCGATGGGCCATATCGCCGGCACAGCGTCATCGTTGCAGGGTTTGCTGAGCACGGTCGGCGGCGCTTTGGTCGGGCTCGTCATCGGCCAATCATTCAACGGTACCACGATCCCGATGGTGACCGGCTTCGCGGTCTGCGGCGCGCTTGGGCTGGCGGCGGCCATCTGGGCCAATGCCGGCCTGCCGCCGCATGCGCGGAACGAATCGGCCGAGCTGACCGAGCAGGCGGAAGCGCCGTTGGGCTAGGCAGGCGGAACTATACAAGCTATCCACGAAGAAGGGCCCGCCAGCACGGCAGGCCCTCCCCCAGCCCGTCAGGGGCTGTATGCCTTACAGATCGTCCTCGGCGTCAGGGCCGGTCATCAGCGCCTCGGCCACTTCCTCGGTCTTGCCGCGGATGGCGCGCTCCAGCTTGTCGGCGACCTCGGGATTGTCCCTGAGATATTGCTTGGCGTTCTCGCGGCCCTGGCCGATGCGGATCGAATCGTAGCTGAACCAGGCGCCGGACTTCTCAACCAGGCCGGCCTTCACGCCGAGATCGAGAATCTCGCCGGTCTTGGAGATGCCCTCGCCATACATGATGTCGAACTCGACCTGCTTGAACGGCGGCGCCAGCTTGTTCTTGACGACCTTCACCCGGGTCGCGTTGCCGACGATATCGTCGCGGTCCTTGATCTGGCCGGTGCGGCGGATGTCGAGGCGGACACTGGCATAGAATTTCAGCGCATTGCCGCCGGTCGTCGTCTCCGGATTGCCGTACATCACGCCGATCTTCATGCGCAGCTGGTTGATGAAGATCACCAGGCATTTGGACTTGGAGATGGAGCCGGTGAGCTTGCGCAGCGACTGGCTCATCAGACGCGCCTGCAGGCCGACATGGCTGTCGCCCATCTCGCCCTCGATCTCCGCCCGCGGCACCAGAGCGGCAACCGAGTCGATGATCAGGATGTCGACCGCGTTGGAGCGGACCAGAGTGTCGGTGATTTCCAGCGCCTGCTCGCCCGTATCGGGCTGCGAGACGATCAGATTGTCGATGTCGACACCGAGTTTCTTGGCGTAGATCGGGTCGAGCGCATGTTCGGCGTCGATGAAGGCAGCGACGCCTCCCGCGGCCTGCGCCGCGGCGACGGCATGGAGCGCCAGAGTGGTCTTGCCCGAACTTTCCGGCCCGTAGACCTCGACGACGCGGCCGCGCGGCAGGCCGCCGATACCGAGCGCGATATCGAGGCCGAGCGAGCCCGTGGAGATGGTCTCGATCTCGATCGCCTCGCGCGAGCCGAGGCGCATCGCGCTGCCCTTGCCGAAGGCGCGGTCGATCTGCGCCAGAGCGGCGTCGAGCGCCTTCTGCTTGTCCGTGTCCATTGCGCTCCTGTCGGAAACCACCTGAAGTGAGGCCGTCATTGGCTTGCTCCCCGTATTGCGTCGGCGGGTGCCGATCAATGTTGGAAAGCGATGTACCGTGTTTGTTCTACAGGAACAAGTAGGAAACGAACAAAAAGGAACGGACGTGAAGATTAGCGGCGCAACAGTGTCGCCAGTGCCTCGTGCATCGCGATGCGGAAATCCTGATGCTGGTAGATGTCATTATGGCCGGCGCCGGCAATGACGCGGCTATAGGCGAGATTTGCCGCGGCCTGGCGCAGCGCCTCCGTGCGGGCCGGCAGGATCAAGGTGTCGCTCTGGCCCGAGAGGATGGCGACGGGCACGCGGCCGGCACGCAGATAGTCGGCGGCGGCGATTTCGTGGCGGAAGAGCAGGCAGACCGGCAGCCAAGGATAATGGTCGGCGGCGGCTGCGGCGAGGCTGTCGAACGGGGTGACCAGGATCGCGCCGGTGAGCGGGCGCTGGGCGGCGAGCCAGGCGGCGACGCCGCTGCCGATGCTGAAGCCGGCGGCGACGATCTTGCGGCCCGGGAAGCGGCGGGCGGCCCAGTCGTAAATGGTGAGCGAGTCCTGGCGCAGCGCCTCGGCGCTGGGGCTGCCCTGGCTCGGCGGATAGCCGCGATAGTGGAAGGCGACGACCTCCGCCTCGGGATAGAGATCGTGCAGATAGGCGGCCATCGCATCGGCGTTCCAGGCGTTGCCGCCGAAGCCCAGGAGCAGGGGCGCCGCCGCTGCCGGCCCGCTCGATGGCGCCGGCGGGACATGAAGCCCGACGAGACGCTCGCCGGTCGCGGCGTTGAGCGCGACCCGCTCCGCGCCCTGCGGCAGCGGGCCGGCCGCGCCGACCTGGGCGACAGGGAAGATCATTCTGTCCTGAAGTGCGAACACCGCCGCACAGATGGCGGTGTAGATCAGGATGGGCGTCATGATGAGGAACAGGAGCAAAATGCGCCGGCGTTTCCTCATGATGGACTAGAGGGCGAGCGCTCGCGCCAAAGCCGGCTCGATCGCGTCCATCGTATAGGGCTTGGCAAGCACCGGCGCGTCGGCATGGCGAACGGGCGGCGGCTCGACATGGCCGCCGGTCGCGAGAATGAAGGGCTTGCCGGCATCGGCCAGCGCATCGGCGACCGGCCAGCTCTGCTCGCCGTCCCTGAGGCGGACATCCAGGATCACGACGTCGAAACCGCCGCTCTGAATATGGCCGAGCGCGTCGGCGACATTATCGCAACTCGCTGCTACCTTGTGGCCCAGCGCATCGAGGAAATCCTCGAGCATCATCGCGATCAGCGGCTCGTCCTCGACGATCAGAATGGACTTGGTCCCCGGCATGCGCCCGCCCTTAGCGTTTGTTGCGCAAAGGAAAAGAGAAAATTGTTCCGGCTCCGCTACTTGCCCGCGGCCAGCACGTCGCGGACTGTCTCGGCCAGCTGCTGGACCGAGAAGGGCTTGGCGAGGAAGGAGACGTTGGGGATGTCGATCGACTTGCGGAGCTGCTCCTCGGCATAGCCCGACATGAAGAGGACGGGGACGTCGGGCTGCAGCTTGCGCGCGGCGCGGATCGTCGTTGGGCCGTCCATGGTCGGCATGACCACATCGGAGATCACCAGATCGACGCGGCCTTCGCGCTGGAGGATTTCGAGCGCCGCCTCGCCATTTTCGGCGGAGAGCACGGTGTAGCCGTGCCGGGTCAGCGCTCGCTCGGCGACGGCACGGACCATGACCTCATCCTCGACGACCAGAACTGTGCCGGTGCCCCACAGCTCGCCTGCTTTTTCCTTCGTCTTCGCCTTGGCGGTGCGCGCCTCGCCGGGCTGGGCGTGGTGGACGGGGAGATAGATGGTGAAGCTCGTGCCCTTCTTCAGCTGGCTCTCGGCGAAGATGAAGCCGCCGGATTGCTTGACGATGCCGTAGACCATCGAGAGGCCGAGCCCGGTCCCCTTCCCGACTTCCTTGGTGGTGAAGAAGGGCTCGAAAATCTTGCCGAGGATGGACTGGGGGATGCCGGTGCCAGTGTCGGTGACCTTGAGCGCGGTATAATCGCCGACCGGCAGCACGTCGCTCGACATGCGGCGCACGTCCTCGGCGGCGACGGCGAAGGTCTGGAGAGTAAGCGTGCCCCCTGCCCCGTCCTTCGCGGTCATCGCGTCGCGGGCGTTGACCGCGAGATTGACGATCACCTGCTCGAGCTGGCCCGGATCGGCGCGAACCGGGCCGAGGCCGCGGCCATGCTTCACCTCCAGCTTGATCCGCTCGCCGAGCAGGCGGGTGAGCAGGTGCGACACCTCCGCGACCACGTCGGGCAGCTGCAGCACCTGCGGGAGCAGGGTCTGCTGGCGGGAGAAAGCCAGCAGCTGGCGGGTCAGGTTCGCGGCGCGGTTGGAGTTGGAGCGGATCTGCTGGATGTCGTCATAGTCGCTGTCGCCCGGCGTATGGCGCATCAGCATCAGATCGCAGGTGCCAAGGATCGCGGTCAGGATATTGTTGAAATCGTGGGCGACACCGCCGGCGAGCTGGCCGACCGCCTGCATCTTGGTCGCCTGCGCGATCTCGCGCTTGAGCCGCGCCTCCTCGCTATTGTCCTTGAGGCTGAGCAGGACGGCGGCATTGCCGAGGCCGCGGGCGCCGGCGACGGTCATCGCCACCGGTTCCTCCGGGTTGGACTTCAGTCGGACGGCGAGATCGCCCGACATGGGCCGGCCCCGGCCGAAGCGACGGACGGCGTCGGACACCGCGGCCTTGTCCTCGTCGACGACCAAATCGCCGGGCCAGGAAGGCTTCTCCCCGGCGGAGAGGCCGGCGGCGGCGCGAAAGCCCTTGTTGAGGAAGAGGAAGCGGCCGTCGCCGTCGGCAAGCGCAAGGCCGAGCGGGAGGCTGTCGAGCAAGGCATGGACATGCCCGTTATCATCTCCGCCGCGCGGGCCCGGCACATCGTCGAGCAGAAGGAAGGCGGACAAGGCGTCGGCGCCGTCGCCGGCGGGAACCTGGACAATCCGCAAGGGCGACGCATTCTTGCCCTCGGCGGCGAAATGGAACTGGCCGCTCGGCGCGGTTGTGAGATGGCCGACAAAGGCCGTGCCCTCGACCATGCGGGACTCGCCGTCAGCCCCGAGAGTGCGGGCGATGAAGGCGCCGTTCGCGGCCTGAATGATGCCGCCCGCGTCGACGATGGCGGTCATCACCCCTGCTTCGCCCATCCGGCGGCCGGCCTCGCCGGCGATCAGCCTTTTGGTCTCGGAAGCGAGATCCTCGCTCTCGCCACGCTTCAGGCGCCAGAGGAGATGACCGTTGCCGATCTGAGCGACATCGCCGCGCACCGGCACATTGGCGAGGGTGAGCGGCGGGACCACAGCGCTGCGGTCGCGATGGCAGGCGCGGGTCGCCGCGGCGATGGCTTCCTTGTCGCCGTCCGCGGCCAGCTCAGCCGGGGCGGCGGCGCCAACGAACCAGTTGGACCAGGCGGCATTGGCGGAGACCAGCGCCCCTTCCCCATCGGTGATCGCCAGCGCCATGGACTGCGGCGCGGTGTCGAGCGCGGCACGCAGCAAGGCGCTGTCGATGGCGACTGGCGCGGCGGCCACGGGCGCGGCGGGAGCCGGTCGCTTGAGCGCGATGAAGCCGCCGGCGGCGACAAGGCCGGCAAGGAAGGCTGCGGCGAAGAGCAGACTGCCCGCCGCCCAGAAGAGCAGGCCGGCCGACACCAAAGCGGCAAGACCGAACAGGATCAGGGACAGGCTGGCCCGTCCCTCTCCTCTTTGCAGTCCCGCCGCGCTCGCCATGCCTACCAGATGCGGACCCGGCGATCCGGCGCCAGGAACAGGGCGCTGCCCGGCGTCGGATTGAAGGCCGCATACCAGGGATCGAGATTGCGCACGACGGCGACGCGCTGTTCGCTGGGCGAATGCGGGTCGGTCAGCAGCCGCTGCAGCAGGTTCGCCTCGCGATATTTGCGCCGCCAGACCTGCGCCCAGCCGAGATAGAAGCGCTGATCGCCGGTCCAGCCGCCAAGCACCGGCGCCCGCCGGCCGCCCAGCGAGGCGTGATAGGCGTCAAAGGCGACGGTGAGGCCGGCCAGATCGGCGATATTCTCCCCGAGGGTCAGGCGGCCCTGGACGTGATGACCCGGCAGCGGCTCATAAGCGTCATATTCGGCGACCAGCTGATCGGTCAGCGCATTGAAGCGCGTCCGGTCCTGCGCCGTCCACCATTCGGCGAGCGCGCCATGCTCGTCATACTGGCTGCCTTGGTCGTCGAAATGGTGGCTGAGCTCATGGCCGATCACCGCGCCGATGCCGCCATAATTGACCGCCGGATCGGCATGGGGATCGAAGAAGGGCGGCTGCAGGATCGCGGCCGGGAACACGATCTCGTTCCACACCGGGTTGGCATAGGCATTGATCGTCATCGGGGTCATGCCCCATTCCCGGCGGTCGACCGGCCGGCCGAGCCGGTGGAGATCGAACTGATAATCCCATTCCAGCGCGTTCATCACGTTCTGGACGAGATTATTGCGGCCAATCCGGATGCTGGAATAATCGTGCCAGAAATCGGGATAGCCGATCTTCGGGGTGAAGGCGCGCAGCTTGGCGCGGGCGCGCTCGCGGGTCGCGGGGGCCATCCAGGCGAGCGTCTGCAGGCGGCGGTCCATCGCGGCGATGACGTTGCGCACCAGGGCATCGGCGGCGCGCTTGGTCTCCGGCGGGAAGTAACGCTGCACATAGACCCGGCTGACATCGTCGGGGATCATGCCGGTGACCAGGGCCACGCCGCGCTTCCAGCGGGCCTGGATCTGCGGGGTGCCGTTCAGCACGGTGCCGCGGAAGGCGAACTGGGCGTTGACGAAATTGCTGGAGAGATAGGGCGAGGTGCGATCGAGCACGCGCAGCATCAGATAGTCGTTGAGCACCGACTGCGCGGTCTCGCCGATGATCCGCGCCTCGGCGGTGAAGGCGGGCGGCTGGGCGACCAGGAAGGTGCTCTCGCCGGCATAGCCAGCCTCGCGGAAATAAGCGGCCCAATCGAAGCCCGGCGCCTGGCTGGCGAAGGCGGTCATCGGCCAGCGATTATAGGTGGCCTGCTCGTCGCGATTCTGGATGCGGGTCCACTGGACCTGGGCGAGATTGCGCTCGAACCCGACCACCGCCTCGGCGCGCGCGTCGGCATTGGTCTCGCCCGCCATGGTCAGCAGCTGGGCGAGATAGGCGCGATAGGCGGTGCGCTTGGCGACCTGGCCCGGATCGTTGCTCAGATAATAATCGCGGTCCGGCAGGCCGAGGCCGCCCTGGCCGAGATGGACGATCATCACGTCGGGATGGCGCTCGTCGCTGCCGACATTGCCGCCGATCGGGCCGCGAATGCCCATATGGGCGAGCCGGCCGAGCTCCGCCGCCCATTGGCTGCGGTCCGCAAGCGCTTTCACCCGGTTGAGGATCGGGCGGATCGGGGTGACGCCGGCGCGCTCGATCGCGGCCTCGTCCATGAAACTCGCATACATGTCGCCCATCCGGCTGCCGGGCCGGCGGGCGGCCTGCTCGAGAATGCCGCGGGTGCGCGCCTCGGAGAGATCGGCGAGCACGCTGAACATGCCATAATTGGCCTGGTCCGCGGGGATCTCCGTCCTGCGGTCCCAATTGCCGTTGGCGAAATTGTAGAAGCTCTGGCCGGGCGCCACGCTGCGGTCCATGCCGGTCGCGTCGAAGCCGAACGTGCCATATTGCGGCCTGGCGGCACGGGCCTTGGCGGCCGGGGCGGCCTGGGTCCCGGCGGTGGCGAAGGCGACGGTGGCGAGGGAAATCGTAGCGGCGGCGAGGAGCAGATTGCGCATCAGGCGGCATCCTTCAGAGTCGGGTGTGTGGCGGGGCTATACCACTCCCGAAGCGCCGATCAATCTGCCGTTCTTGCGAGGCGCTGCGCACGACGGCGCCATTTGCGGCCGACCCACCAGCGCCAGGTGAAGATCGCGATCACATAGCCGATCAATGCGCTCACCACGCCGATGATGAACAGGCCGATGACGAGGGCCGGCGCGGCGTCGGAAGCGAGCCAGGCCAGCCAGTCGGACAAGGGGGCGCTGTTCCGGTACAGGGTCATGATCGCGCCCCCGTCCGCGTGGAAGCCGAACAGATTGCCGATCGGCAGCGAGGCGAGGATCAGGAAGGGCGTGGTGAAGGGGTTGGTGAGGAAGGTCATCCCCGCCGCGAGCGGGATGTTCCCCCGCACCGGCAGGCAGAAGAGCGCGGCGCCGATGATCTGAACGCCGGGGATCAGGAAGAAGACGCCGACGAACAGCCCCATGGCGACGCCGCGCGGCACGGACCGGCGGGTGAAGCGCCAATATTCGCTGTGCAGGACGCGGGGCCCGAGCCGGCCGAAGATGCGGATCCAGCGGCTCTCGGCCATCTGCTCGCGGCTGGGCATGTTGTTCGCCACCCAGCGGTCGAGCCAGCCTTGCTGCCTAGCCATGCTGTCTCATGAGGCGGCCCTGCTCGCGCTTCCAGTCCTTTTCCTTCTCATACTCGCGTTTGTCGTGGGACTTGCGGCCACGCGCCAGGGCGATCTCGACCTTCGCGCGGCCCTTGCTGTTGAAATAGACGCTGAGCGGCACGATCGTCATGCCCTGGCGGGCGACGGCGCCGTGCAGCTTGGCGATCTGCCTGTGGTTGAGCAGCAATTTGCGCGGGCGCTTCGGCTCGTGATTGTGGCGGTTGCCATGGCTGAATTCGGGGATGTTGGCGTTGATCAGCCAGGCTTCCTCATCCTTCACCTCGGCATAGCTCTCCGCGATCGAGCCCTCGCCGAAGCGAAGCGACTTCACCTCGGTGCCGGTCAGGACGATCCCCGCCTCATATTTGTCCTCGATCGCATAATCGAAGCGCGCGCGCCGGTTCTCGGCGACGATCTTCTTCTTGTCGAATTCCTCGGGGCGGGGACGGGCCATGAGGGGCACATAGGGACGAAGTTCGGCGAGAGGAAGGCCGCGCTCAGATCAGCCCTGCATGTTCCAGCGCCGCGTCCACCGCCTTGCGGCTGGCCTCCGATGGCCAGGTCATCGGCAGGCGCAGGCCCGTGGGGAATTCGGGGCGGATGCGGCTCAGGGCATATTTGGTCGGGCCGGGCGAGGCGTCGGAGAACAAGGCGGCGTGGAGCGGGTAGAGCTTGTCATTCAGTGTAAGGGCCGTCTGCCAATCTCCTGAAAGCATGGCATTCTGGAAATCCGCGCAGAGCTTCGGCGCGACATTGGCGGTGACCGAGATGCAGCCTACTCCGCCCATGGCGTTGAAACCCAAGGCCATGTCGTCATTGCCGGAGAGCTGGCAGAAATCCTCGCCGCAGAGCAGGCGGTGGGCGGTGCAGCGGGCGAGATTGCCGCTGGCGTCCTTGATGGCGACGACTGTGGGGAGCTTCGCGATCTCGCCCAGCGTCTCGGGCAGGATGTCGGTCACCGTGCGTCCGGGCACGTTGTAGACGACGATCGGCAGGTCGCAGGCGCCCGCCAGCTTGGTGAAATGGGCGATGATGCCGGCCTGGTTCGGGCGGTTGTAATAAGGCAGGACGACCAGAGCGGCGTCGGCCCCCTTTTCCTTCGCGGCCCACATATTCTGCAGCGCGACCTGGGTGTCGTTGGAGCCGCAGCCGGCGATGACGGGCACCCGGCCCGCGGCCTGCTCGACGCAGATTTCGATGATCCGGTAATGCTCCTCGGCCGGCAGCGTCGCGGATTCGCCGGTGGTGCCGCAGGGCACAAGTCCGTGACTTCCCTGGCCGATCTGCCATTCCACGAAGGCGCGAAACGCCTCTTCGTCAAACGCTTCGTCGCGAAATGCGGTCACCAGAGCCGGGATCGAGCCCCTGAACATCTTTGTCTCCTTCACCCCGCCGGTTAGCGTCGTCTAGACCGGATCGGGAACGAAACGGGGCGTTCAGGGTCTGATAAGGAGGGGCGTATCATATTGTCCAGCATGCATCGGAAAGCGGGCCTGTTCCTCCTTCTGGGGACGTTCGCGGTGTCGGCCAGCGCGCAGGAGCAGCTCGTGCCCGACCGGCCGCCAAGCGCGGCCCTTTCGAGCCCGGTCGCAGGCGCCATCGCCCAGTGGAACGCGCTGAGACAATCGGACAATAACAGCTTCTCGTCTTATGCCTCCTTCCTGACCCGCTATCGTGGCTGGCCCGGCGAGGCCGGCCTCAGGCGCAGCGCCGAGCGGCGGCTGTCGACCGAGACGCCGTCGCCCAGCGAGGTGATCCGCTTCTTCTCCGTGCTGCCGCCGCAATCGGCGAGCGGCATGGCCAATTATGCGCTGGCGCTGCAGGCCGTGGGCCGGAACGGCGACGCGCGCGACATGGCGCGGCGCGCCTGGCGGATGGGCGCGATGGGCGCCAGTGACGAGGCGCGGCTGCTCGGCGCGTTCAGCGGCGCCTTCTCGCCCGACGATCATGATGCACGGCTCGAGGCGTTGCTCGACAATGGCGACACGGCGAGCGCGGCGCGGGCGCTGAGCTGGGCGCGGTCGGATCGGCGGCCGGTCTATGAGGCGCGGCTGGCGCTACAGACGCGGGCGGCGGATGCGGCGAGCCGCCTTGCCGCGGTGGAAAGCATGGGCGCGCGCGACGCCGGTCTGACCACGGACAAGGCGGCCTGGCTTCGCAACACCAACCAGAGCGCCGCGGCGCGGGCCTTGCTCGCCTCACGGCCGCGCTTCGAGCGCCCGCCGGCCAATCCGGCGCGCTATATCGATCTGGCGCTGACCCTGGCGCGCGGCGCGGCCAATGACCGCAATTGGCAGACCGCTTATGACATCGCGGCGCGGGTCGACGATCTCTACGCGCCGGGCGCCGATGTCTCGGACCGGCCCTATGACGAGCGCGACGATTATACGAGCCTGACCTGGCTCGGCGGGCAGGCCGCCTTCTACCAGCTGAACCGGCCGGCCGAGGCGATGCGGCTGTTCCAGCTCTATGGCGAGGCGGCGAAGTCGCCGCAAACGCGGGCCAAGGGCTTTTACTGGGCGGCGCGTTCCGCCGAGCGGGCCGGGCGCAGCGGCGAGGCGCAACGCCTGATGGCGCGGGCCGCGGACAGCCCGGATCAATTCTATGGCCAGCTCGCGCTGGAGCGGCTCGGCCGGAATGCGCCGCCGCCGCCGACCCCGATCCCCGCCACCGCCTCGGAGCGCGCGGCCTTCGCGCAGCGGCCGATGGCGCAGGCTATCTCCTATCTGGGCATGGTCGGGCGGCGGGGCGACCAGTCGCTGTTCATCCGCGCGCTGGCCGGCACGCTCGACAATGACCGCGAGCGCGAGGCGGCGGGCGAGTTCGGGCGGCAGATCGGCCGGCTGGACATGGGCGTCTGGGCGGCGCGCGAGGCGCGGAGCGGCGGCGACAATTTCTATTCGCGGCCCGCTTTCCCCGAGCTGCCCATGCCGCCGGCTTATGCGAACCAGTGGGCCTTCGCCCATGCGATCATCCGCCAGGAGAGCTCGTTCGAGCGGACCGCCGTCTCCAATGCCGGGGCGCGCGGATTGATGCAGCTCATGCCGGGCACCGCTTCCTTCCAGGCCCGGCGGCTCGGCGTGCCTTATGCACTCGGCCGGCTGACCGACGATCCCAATTACAACATTTTGCTGGGCAACGATCATATCCAGCTCTTGATGAGCCAATATGGCGGCAATCCGGTGCTGGTCGCGGCCGCCTATAATGCGGGCGCCGGCAACGTGAACCGCTGGATCGCGCAAAATGGCGACCCGCGCCTGCCGGGCACCGACGTGATCCGCTGGATCGAGGACATCCCCTTCACCGAGACGCGCAATTATGTGCAGCGGGTGATGGAGAATATGGTCGTCTACGACACGTTCAACCCGAACCGCGGCGGCCGCCCGCCGACCCGGCTCTCCGCCGCGCTCGGCATGCGCTCGGAAGTGATGAGTACCTCGCAGTAAGCGGCAAGGCGGCCTAGGAAGGGCCGATGGCCGAGCGCGTCAACCACATCACCCCGGAGGGCTATCGCCGCCTGCGCGAGGAATATGACGCCTTGTTCGGCGGCGAGCGGCCGCAGTTGCTGGAGACGATCGCCTGGGCCGCGGCCAATGGCGATCGGTCGGAAAATGCCGACTACCAATATGGCCGGCGGCGGCTCCGGGAGGTGGACCGGCGGATCAATTTTCTCGCCCGGCGGATGAAGGACGCGAAGGTCACCGATCCGGCGCAGCAGCCGGACAAGAGCCGCGTCTGGTTCGGCGCCACCGTTACTTTGGCCGACGAGGACGACCATGAGCGGGTCGTCACCCTGGTCGGCGAGGATGAGGCGGATGCCGGCGCCGGGCGGATCAGCTTCCATTCGCCCCTGGCCCGCGCGATCCGAGGGGCTGCGGTGGGCGACCTCAGGCGGGTGACGCTGCCTTCTGGCGAGAAGGACTATGAGGTGATGGCGATCGCCTATCCCGGCTGAGCGCGGAAGGCCTGCGGGCTCCTGCCGGTCCAGCGCTTGAAGGCACGGGAGAAAGCAGCGGGGTCGGAGAAGCCAAGGCGATAGGCGATCGCCTTCACCGGGAGCGCCGGATTGCGGACCAGCTTCAGCGCCTCGCGCCGGCGCAGATCGTCGAGGAGTTGCGCGAAGGTCAGCCCCTCCGCCTTGAGCCGCCGGTACAGCGTCTGCCGGCTACAGCCCAAGGCGCGGGCCACGGGCGCGATCCCGAGCTCCCCCTCGGCCAGGCGCGGCGCCAGCTCGGCCTCGACGCGGCGGCGGAAGCTGCGCTCCGGCCGCCTGTCCCGCAGCGTGCGCGCCGCTTTCGCCATCTCGCCGAACAGGCTGCGCAGGACAGCGCCGCCGCCGCTCCCGCCGGCGGGCTGAAACAGGCGGCCAAGCAATTCGGGGACGACGAAGGCGCAATCATCGCGCCTGGCGCAGGCCCCGCAATCCTGGGCCCGCATCCTCTCGATGCAACCTGCGATCATGTCTTTGGCTCCCCGCATCATGGCCAGGCTGTATTAGATGGATAATACGGCCCTCCGGACCAGAAACAAGGGAGGTTTGCGTGGGCCCTGACATGATGATCCATATCGCCGCGGGCGGCGCCGCTTTGCTTTCCGGCGCGGCTGCGTTGCTGTTGCGCAAGGGTGGGCGCCGGCATGGCCGGATCGGCACGATCTTCTTCGCGGCCATGCTGGCCATGACGCTGACCGGAAGCCTGATAGCCGCGTTCAAGCCCGAGCGGGCGACGGCGGTGATCGGGATCATCACCTGCTATCTGGTGGTCACCTCCTGGTGGACGGCAAAGCACCGGGACGGGAAGGCAGGCCGGTTCGAGGTCGCGGCCCTGGCGGTCATTCTCGCCTGCATGGCGGCGGAGCTGGGCTTCGGTCTGGTTGCCATGAACAGTCCGCGCGGACGCATCGATCTCCTGCCCTGGCAGCCGATGCTCTTCTTCGCCGGGCTGGCCGCGCTCGCCGCGGTGCTCGATCTCAACTTCATTCTCCGGCGGCAATTGTCAGGGGCGCAGCGGCTCGGGCGGCATCTTTGGCGGATGTGCGCGGCCCTGCTGATCGCAACGACCTCCTTCTTTCAGGGGCAGCAGAAGGTCTTCCCAGAGGCGGTGCGCGGCATGACGATCTGGTACTTGCCCGCGCTGGCGGTGCTCGCCGCGATGGTGTTCTGGGCATTCCGGGTGCGGCTGGGGAAGAGCTGGCGGCGCTGGCCGCCCGGCGAGACGATCAGTCGCCGAGCGCCGCCTTCATCGCCTCATGTTCCGGACCCGCTGCCGGCGGATCCCTGGGCAGCACGCCGGCCAGCGCGTCGGCGACGCGGGTGAGCGCGGCGATGCGGGCGGCTTGCTTGTCGTTGCCGTCGATCACGGTCCAGGGCGCCCAGTGCGTGTCGGTATGGGCGAACATGTCGGCATAGGCCTTCAGATAATCGCCGCGCTTGGCCCGGTTGCGGATGTCCTCCGCGTTGATCTTCCAGCGCTTCCAGGGATGATCGAGCCGCTCGCGGAAGCGCTTGTCCTGCTCCTCCTGCGTGACGTGGAAGAAGAGCTTGACGATCAGGCTGCCATTGGTGGCGAGCTGGGCCTCGAACTCGTTGATCTCGTCAAAGGCGCGCTTCCACTCGGCCTCGGTGCAGAAGCCCTCAATCCGCTCGACAAGGACGCGGCCGTACCAGCTGCGGTCGAAGATCGCGATTTCGCCGGCGCCGGGGAGACACTTCCAGAAGCGCCACAGATAGTGACGGGCCTTCTCCTCCGCGGTGGGCGCGGCGATCGGCCAGACTTCGAAACTGCGCGGGTCGATCTCGGCGGTGATGCGCTGGATCGCCCCGCCCTTTCCCGCCGCGTCCCAGCCCTCGCAGACGATGAGCGCGTTCTTGCCGTAGATATGATTGGCGGTAGACAAATGCGCGAGCCGCTTCTGCAGCGCCGCGAGATCCTTGTCATAATCGCCGGTATAGGGGACGCCGGATTCGAAATCGGACAGGTTGATGGACATGGCACCTCCGCTGCCATGCTAACCGCGGGGCGCCGGCTTATGCCAGCCCCGCGTCACTCGGCCTGTTTCACCGGGAGACGCAGGAAGATGTGGCCATCCGGGGTTGCGGGCGGGAGCGCGCCGGCGCGGATGTTCACCTGGAGGGAAGGCAGGAGCAGCCGCGGCGCGCCCAGCGTCGCGTCGCGCGCCGCGCGCATCGCGACGAAGTCGGCTTCGGAGACGCCGTCATGGACGTGGACATTGCCGGACCGTTCTTCACCGACCGTGGTCTCCCACCGATAATCCGTCCGGCCCTGCGGCAGATAATCGTGGCCGACGAAGATACGCGTATCGGCCGGCAGTGCGAGCAGCTTGCGGATCGAGCGATAAAGCGTGGCGGCGTCGCCACCGGGGAAATCCGCCCGGGCGGTGCCGTAATCAGGCATGAACAAGGTGTCGCCGACAAAGGCAGCGTCGCCGATTAGGTAGGTGATGCAGGCCGGGGTGTGACCGGGCGTATGCAGGACACCGATCTCCAGATCACCGAGCGGGAGCGTGTCCCCCTCCTCCATCAGGATATTGAACACTGCGCCGTCGGCCTGAACGTCGTCAGCCTCAAACAGCGGGATGAAGGCCTTCTGGACCTCCGTGATCTGCGCGCCGATCACGATCGGCGTGCCGGTCATCTGGCGGATATGGTCTGCGGCGGTCAGATGGTCGGCATGCGCGTGGGTTTCGAGGACATAGCGAAGGTGCAGACCTTGCGCGGCGACGTCGCGGAGAATCGCATCGGCGCTTTCGGTGCCGAGCCGCCCGCTTGCCGGATCGAAGTCCAGCACTGGATCGATAATGGCTGCCGAACGGGTGCCGGAGTCGCTCACGAGATGGGTGACGGTGTTCGTGGCGTGATCGAAATAAGTGTGGACGGTCGGTCTCATGCCAATTTCTCCTTGCGGACAAAACATAAGGTCTTGCTAAATTAGAATCAACTAATATATAGGCCGTCATGTTCAACGCGAACCTGGACATCGCAGACTTTCAGGCCAGCGCCGGCGAGGCAGCGAAGCTGCTCCGCGCGCTCGGCAATGAAAGGCGGTTGATGATCTTGTGCCAGCTGTCGGACGGCGAGCGGTCGGTGGGCGAACTTCTGCCCACGGTCGGCCTTTCCCAGTCCGCCTTGTCGCAGCACCTCGCGGTGCTGCGCGAGGAGGGCATCGTGGCGACGCGCCGCGAAGCCCAGACCATCCGGTACCGGATTGCCGATCCCGCCGCCCTGCAGGTGGTGGCCACGCTCGCCGAGATCTTCTGCCCGAAGGAACCCGGCCATGACCAACCTGATCCCTCTCTCGCCCGCTGACGTGGCCGCTCGCCTCAACCGGGGCGCGCTGCTCGTTGACATTCGCGAGGCTGACGAATTCGCTCGCCGCCACGTCGCCGGAGCAGTTTCGCGCCCGCTTTCAGCCTTTGAACAGGCACATCTGCGCATTGAACCCGGCCAGGATGTGATTTTTACGTGCCGCACCGGAAACCGGACATCGGTCCATTGCGCGCGCTTGCAGGCAAGCGTCGACGGCGATGCCTGGGTCCTGGAAGGTGGCGTTGACGGCTGGGCTGCAGCCGGCCTCCCGGTCGTCGCGGATCGCGCCGCGCCCTTAGAGCTGATGCGCCAGGTGCAGATCGCCGCAGGTCTGCTGGTGCTCGCGGGGGTGCTGCTCGGCTTTACCGTTTCGCCGATCCTGTTCGGCCTTGCCGCCTTTGTCGGCGCCGGGCTGACCTTCGCCGGCGCGACGGGCTGGTGCGGCATGGCAATATTGCTGGCGCAGATGCCCTGGAACCGGCGCGCCGCGGCCTGAGCCGATGGACGCGCTCTGGACCTATGGCAGCGCCGCGCTGAGTGGCGGGCTAATCGCCTTGCTGCTCGCCCTGTTCGGGGGCGGCGGCTCGGTGCTGGCAACGCCCTTGCTGCTCTACGTCGTCGGCGTCCGGGATCCCCATGTCGCGATCGGAACCTCGGCGGCCGCCGTGGCTGTCAATGCCGCCTTCGGCCTGTCCGCCCAGGCGCGCGCGGGGCATGTCAAATGGCCCTGTGCGGTCGTGTTCGGCGCAGCCGGCCTTGTCGGCACGCTGACTGGCGCGCACCTCGCCAAGCAGGTCGACGGGCAGCAACTCCTTGCCTGGTTCGCGCTGGCGATGGCGCTGGTCGGCCTCTCCATGCTGCGGCGGCCTGGCTCCGAGGGCGATCCGGCGGTGCGCATCGACACCGGAAAGGCGCTCCGGCTCGCGCCGGTCGGGCTTGCGACCGGGCTTGCCGCCGGCTTTTTCGGGATTGGCGGCGGCTTCCTGATAGTGCCGGGACTGATGGCGGCGACCGGGATGACCCTGCGCCATGCCGCTGCCTCTTCGCTGGTGTCCGTGACACTGTTCGGCGCCGCCACAAGCGCCAGCTACGCCTGGTCCGGGCTGGTGAACTGGCCCGTCTTTCTCGCGCTGATCGCAGGCGGCGCGCTGGGCGCGCTGGTCGGGGCGCGCCTGTCGTCACGTCTGGCGACGCGGGTCACCCTCGCCCGGCGTCTCTTTGCCGGGATGATCCTCGCCACCGCCGCCTATGTCGCCTGGCGGTCGCTCTGGGGCTAGGCCTTGGCCGGCGGCTCCACCACCCGGATGCTGAGCTCGCGCAGCTGCTTCATGGTGACCGCGCTCGGCGCGTTCATCATCAGGTCCTCGGCCTTCTGGTTCATCGGGAAGAGGACCACCTCGCGGATGTTCGGCTCGCCGGCGAGCAGCATAACGATCCGGTCGATGCCCGGCGCCGAGCCGCCGTGGGGCGGCGCGCCATATTTGAAGGCGCCAATCATGCCCGGGAAGTTGGTGTCGACCTCCTCCTGCGTATAGCCGGCGATGGCGAAGGCCTTGTACATGATGTCGGGCCGGTGGTTCCGGATCGCGCCGGACGACAGCTCGACGCCATTGCAGACGATGTCGTACTGGAAGGCGAGGATGTCGAGCGGGTCCTTCGTCTCCAGCGCTTCCAGCCCGCCCTGCGGCATCGAGAAGGGATTGTGGCTGAAGTCGACCTTCTTCGCGTCTTCGTCATATTCGAACATCGGAAAATCGACGATCCAGCAGAATTTGAAGCTATCGTCGGGGATCAGGCCAAGCTCCTCGCCAACGCGGGTGCGCGCGGCGCCGGCCAGTTTGGCGGCCTGCCCTTCCTTGCCGGCGGCGAAGAAGATGCCGTCGTCCGGGCCGAGGCCGAGCGCCTCGACCAGCTTGCGGGTGGCCTCCTCGCCATGATTCTTGGCGATCGGACCGCCAAGCTCGCCGCCCTTCTGGGTGATGTAGCCGAGGCCCGCATGGCCTTCGCTGCGCGCCCAGTCGTTCATGTCGTCGAAGAATTTGCGGCTCTTGCCCGCGGTGCCCGGCGCCGGAATGGCGCGGACCACGCCGCCATCGCCGACGATCCGGTCGAACAGGCCGAAGCCCGAACCCCGGAAATGGTCTGAGACGTCGCTGATCAGGATCGGGTTGCGGAGGTCCGGCTTGTCGGAGCCGTATTTCAGCACCGCCTCGCGATAGGGGATGCGCGGGAATTCACCGGCGGGAGTGACCGACTTGCCGTTGGCGAACTCGGCGAACACCCCGGCGAGGACCGGCTCGATCGCCTCGAACACATCATCCTGGGTGACGTAGCTCATCTCGAAGTCGAGCTGGTAGAATTCGCCGGGGCTGCGGTCGGCGCGGGCGTCTTCGTCGCGGAAGCAGGGCGCGATCTGGAAATAGCGGTCGAAGCCGGCGACCATGATCAGCTGCTTGAACATCTGCGGCGCCTGCGGAAGCGCGTAGAATTTGCCCGGGTGGACGCGGCTCGGGACCAGATAGTCGCGCGCGCCCTCAGGGGACGAGGCGGTCAGGATCGGGGTCTGGAACTCGGTGAAGCCCTGCTCGATCATCCGCCGGCGGATCGAGCTGATCACCTGCGAGCGCAGCATGATGTTGGCGTGCAGCCGCTCGCGGCGCAGGTCCAGATAGCGGTAGCGGAGTCGGGTTTCCTCCGGATATTCGGCCTCGCCCGCAACCGGCAGCGGCAGCTCGTCGGCCTGCGACTGGATAATGATGCTGTCCGCAACCACCTCGATCGCGCCGGTCGGAAGGTTCGGATTGGTCGCCTCCGGGCCGCGCGACGCGACGTCGCCATCGACCGTGACCACCGATTCGACGCGCAGATGCTCGAGCACCTTCAGCGCCTCGCTGTTGGCGCGGCAGACGATCTGGGTCAGTCCGTAATGGTCGCGCAGGTCAACGAAGAGCACGCCGCCATGATCGCGCTTCCGGTGCACCCAGCCGGAGAGGCGCACATTCTGCCCGACATCGCTCTCGCGAAGCTGGCCGCAATTGTGGGTACGGTAGGCGTGGATGGTCATCGTCGGATCGGCTCTACGTTACAGGTTGGAAGCGACGGGCGGGCTGCGCCTGCGCTCGCGAGTGGCGCTCTCTAGCCCGTCTCCGCTCCGCCGTCACCCCATTGCGGAATGACCGTTCGGCGATGGTGACAAACCATGATAGGCCGACGGCACATAACAAAGGGGATATCATGAAAAGCAGAATCGCAGCTGCCTCGTGCGGCCTGGCCCTGATCGCCGGCTGTTCCGGTCAACCGCAGAACAACGCGGTCAACGGGCAGGACGCGACGTCCCCGAGCAATGCGGCGACAGCGCTTCCCGCCGCGCCGGCCCGTCCGACCGGCGAGGCCGGGTTCCGGCAGCTCGCGGAATGCGCGGCCACGATGGAAGCGATGAGCAGGCTCTACACCGCAATCGCCTCGCGGGAGCAGGGCGCCAGAGCGGATGAAATGCGTCGCACCGCTTCCGTACGGGGTCTTGCCGCCTTCGATTTCGAGACCAGCGCGTCCACCCTTGGCACCTCGCTGGGCAAGACGCAGGCCGACGTCGAACGGATCAAGCGCGAGCGGCATGCCCAGCTGGAACAGGAGCGGGCCCGGCAGCCGGATTTCGGCGAATTCGCTGTCTGGCTGGGACGCGAAGCCGATCATTGTCCGCCACCCCGCGGTTGAACCGGGGAATTCGCCCGACCTCAGAGGCGGAAAAGGAGGCTGGTTGCGGATCGCGCTTTGTCATGCGCGGTCTCGCCGCTATGAGACGCGCCTGATGCGAATCCATCCACTGATTACCGACACCGAGACCCTCGAAAAGCTCTGCGAACGGCTCGCCCGGTCCGACTTCGTGACCGTCGACACCGAGTTCATGCGCGAGAACACCTATTGGCCGGACCTGTGCCTGTTCCAGGTTGCCAATCACGAGGAAGCGGCCGCGATCGATCCGAAGGCGGAGGGCATCGACCTCACGCCCCTGATGAACCTGCTGGTCAATAACGAGAAGGTGCTGAAGGTCTTCCACGCCGGCGGGCAGGATATCGAGATCATCTTCAATATCACCGGCGGCACCCCGCACCCGATGTTCGACACGCAGGTCGCGGCGATGGCGCTGGGGCTGGGCGAGCAGGTCGGCTACCAGAATCTGGTCGAGAGCCTGCTCGGCCATCATCTCGACAAAGGGGCGCGCTTCACCGATTGGGCGCGGCGGCCGCTGGACAAGCGCCAGATCGACTATGCGATCGGCGACGTGACCCATCTCGCCGAGCTGTTCCCGAAGATGCTGGAGCGGCTGAAGAAAACCGGGCGCGGCGCCTGGCTCGACCAGGAGATGGAGCGGATCGCCGATCCGGCCAATTATCTCAACGACCCCGCGCTCGCCTGGAAGCGGGTCAAGATCCAGACGCGGCGGCCCGACGCGCTCGGCCGGCTGAAGGCGCTCGCCGGCTGGCGGGAGCTGGAGGCGCGAGGCAAGAACCTGCCGCGCGGGCGGATCATGAAGGACGAGACCCTCGCCGACATCGCCGTCCACCCGCCGCAGAGCCAGGAGGCGCTCGGCAATGTCCGCGGCCTCTCCGCGGCCTGGCGGGGCAACGATATCGGCGCGCGGATGATGGAGGCGCTGGCGGGCGCCGAGCCCCTCCCCGCCGCCGAGCTGCCGGCGCGCGAGGATCGCGGGCCCGGGCTTGGCAAGGACGGGGCCCTGGTCGCGGACCTGCTGAAGCTGCTGCTCAAGATCAAGGCCAAGGAAAGCAATGTCGCGCCGCGGCTGGTCGCCCGCTCCGAGGAACTGGAGCAGCTCGCCGCCGGACGGCGCGAGGGGCTCTCGATCCTCGAGGGCTGGCGCTACGAGGAATTCGGTCGTGATGCGCTCGATCTGGTCGAGGGGCGGCTGGCTTTCGCGGTGCGCAATGGCAAGCTGGTGCGCTCGCGGCTGAAGCCTGAAGAGGACGCGGCGTGAAGATCCTGCTGGGCGGCCTGATATTGCTGAGCGCCGGTTGCGTGCCGCCGCCGCGCGGAGATCCGGTCCCGCCGCTGCCGCCTGAACATGTCGAATGCAATGCCGCGGCCGTTCAGGGGCTCGTCGGCCGCCAGGAAAGCTCGGAACTCGCGGCCGAAGCGCAGCGGCTGAGCGGCGCCAGAGCTGTCCGCGTTCTCCGGCCCGGCCAGATGATCACGATAGAATATCGCGCCGACCGGCTGAACATCCGGGTCGACACACAGCAAAAGGTGCTGGCGGTCACCTGCGGCTAGTAAGCCGCCTTCAGCCCCAGCGTGCCGGCCAAACTCTTCAGGCGCCGCTCGACGATCTCGCCGACCAGCGGATGATTGGCCTGGTCCACTTCCAGGCGGAGCGTTTCGCCTTCCCGCAGCAGCTTGCTGTGCTTCAGCCCGGAGGCGACGCCGCCGCTGAGTCGCTGGCCGAGGCGCATCGCGTAGCCCCAGGCGGTGGCGCGCTTGAGCTCCCCCTGCGTGGCGAGCGCCGCGATCTCCGGATAGGGCAGCACCCGGCCGCCGCCGAAATTGCAGAACAGGGCCTGGGCGAGCATCACCCGGCCCGGCGCGTCGATCGCCACCCAATTGCCGTGCAGCGCCATGTCGATGCCGCGTTCGGCCCGGAAATCGGGATGGGCGGCCCAGGCGATGTCGGAGAGGAGGCAGGCGGCGAGGCGCAGGCGTGCGCAGCGCGGATCGTCGTCGAAAGCCGGCGCGATCCAGCCATCGAGCAGGTCACCATGCTGGGCGAAGCGGCCGAGCCCCGCCCCCGCCTCGCGCGCCGCAACGATCAAAGGATCGAGCGCACGCTCCGCTTTGGGAAGTTCGTGATAGAGCAGGCCTTCGCGGATGCCGAAGGCGGAGACGATCAGCCCGCCGGGATTAAGCGCGCCGACCAGAGCTTCGAGCAGCATCGCGGCATTGGGCATGGTCGGGAAACGGGAGATCGAGACCGAACCGAGATCGGGGATCGCGGCCTTGTCCTTCAGCACCTCGCGCAATGCGGCGGGGCGCGACGTCTCCATGATATGCTGGTGGGTGATGGGCAGCGGGTGATGGGTCAGCGCCATGTCCAGCCGTGCCAGCGCGCGCCAGGAGCCGCCGACCATGTAGAAAGGCCGGCCGTCGCAGGCCTGGCCGAAGCCCGCGGCCTCCACCGCCTTGGCGACGCGCCGGGCGAAATTGCCCTTCTCGGCCAGCGCGTCGAGGCGCAGGACGCCGAGCGAGAGCGAGGCGCTGCGCACGACCTGGCCGCCGCGCACCTCGACCAGCTCCAGGCTGCCGCCGCCCAGATCGCCGACAATCCCGTCCGCGTCCGGAATGGCGGAGAGCACGCCCTGCCCCGCCCGTTTCCCTTCCTCCTCGCCGGAGAGGATGCGAGCGTCGAGGCCGAGCTTCTTGACCCGTGACAGGAAGGTCGCGCCATTGGAGGCTTCACGGACGGCGGCGGTGGCGACGGTACGGGTGCGGACCGCCTTCATCTGCTTCACCAGAAGGGTGAAGCGCTCCAGCGCCGCCAGCGCGCGCGCTTCGGCTTCGGGGGCAATCGCGCCGGTCTCGCCGACGCCCTGACCGAGCCCGGCGAGCACCTTCTCGTTGAAGATCACCGAGGGGATGCGGGTCGCGCCGGAATAGACGACGAGACGGACGGAGTTGGAGCCGATATCGATAATCGCGACCGGCTGCTCCGCGAACATCAGGGCCTCAGGCCCGGCCGCGGGGAATAGTCAGCTTGCTCGGCGTCGCGCCGTCGGAGCTGAGCGCCGCGCCGCGCCCGGACAGCGACGGGTTGGTCATGAAATAATGGTGCAGGTTGAACGGCGTCTCGCCCTCCAGCAAGGCGAAGCGGGTGTAGGAGCCGTCGGCATTGAGGTGCCAGCTCTGCTCATTGTCGATGATGTTGGCGACCATCACCTGATCCAGGACCTGGGCATGTACCGTGTCGTTCTCGATCGGCAGCGCATATTCGACGCGCCGGTCGAAATTGCGCGGCATCCAGTCTGCGGACGAGATGTAGACCTTTGCCTCGCGATTGGGCAGCGCGTCGCCATTGCCGAAGCACCAGATTCGGCTGTGCTCCAGGAAGCGCCCGACGATCGACTTCACGCTGATATTCTCGCTGAGCCCAGGCACGCCCGGCCTGAGGCAGCAGATGCCGCGGATGATGAGATCGACCTCGACGCCGGCTTGACTCGCTTCGTAGAGCTTGTCGATGATCGCTGGATCGACCAGCGAGTTGAGCTTCGCCCAGATCGCGCCGTGCCGGCCCGCGCGGGCATTGGCGATTTCCCGGTCGATCATTTCCTCGATCTGCGGGCGCAGATGCAGGGGGGACATCACGATCTTTTCGAGGCCGCGGGGTTCAATGTAGCCGGTAATGTAATTGAATATGTCGGCGACGTCCGAGCCGATCCTGGGATCGGCGGTGAAGAAGCTGAGATCGGTGTAGATGCGCGCGGTGACCGGGTGATAATTGCCGGTGCCGAGGTGGCAGTAGGTGCGGTAGCTGCCCCCCTCCTCGCGGCGCACGACCATCGACATCTTGGCGTGGGTTTTCCAGTCGATGAAGCCGTAGACGACCTGCACGCCCGCGCGCTCCAGCGCGGTCGCCCACATCAGATTCTGCTCCTCGTCGAAGCGGGCCTTGAGCTCGACCACCGCGGTGACCGACTTGCCCGCCTCGGCGGCGGCGATGAGGGCGTTGATGACGGCGCTCTGCTTGCCGGCGCGGTAGAGCGTCTGCTTGATCGCGATGACGTCGGGATCCTCTGCCGCCTGGCGAAGAAAGGCGAGGACGACCTCGAAGCTCTCATAGGGATGGTGGACGACGATGTCCTTGGCGCGGATCGCGGCGAAGCAGTCGCCGTCATATTCGCGGATCCGCTCCGGGAAGCGCGCCGTGAAGGGCGTGAATTTGAGGTCCGGGCGGTCCTCGTCGACCAATTGGGCGAGATCTGCGATGCCGAGGAAGCCGGTGGATTCGAAGACCAAAGCGTCGGAGGCGTCGATGCCTTCGCGGACCAGGGCTTCGATATCGTCGGGGATCATTTCCTCCAGCTTCAGCCGGATCACGCGGCCCCGGCGGCGGCGCTTGATCGCGCTGCGGAAGAAGCGGACCAGATCCTCGGCCTCCTCCTCGATCTCGATGTCGCTGTCGCGGATGATGCGGAAGGCGCCGCCGCCAAGCGTGCGGTAGCCCGGGAACAGTTTGGCGATCTGGCGGCGGATCAGGGTCTCGATCGGCACATAGCGCGCGCCCTCGCCGGGCAGCCGGATAAAGCGCGGCAGGCTGGCGGGGATCATCAGCAATTCGCGGATCTGCTCGCCGTCGGATTCGCGGCGCAAGTCGAAGATCAGCGAGAAGCCCTTGTTCGGGATGAACGGGAAAGGATGCGCCGGATCGATCGCCTGGGGGGTGAGGACACGGGAGATGTGATCGTCGAAGTGACGCTCCAGCCAATCGTCCTCCTCGGCGCTGATCTCGCGGTTGTGCAAGACGATGACGCCCGCTTCGCGCAGTGCCTCACGCAGATCCGCCCAGACGCGCTGTTGGCTCGCGGTGAGGTCGTCGGCCTCGGCGGCAATCGCGGCGAGCTGCTGGGCGGGGTTGAGCCCGTCTGCCGAGCGCTCCTCGACGCCAGCGAGCTGCTGGCCCTTGAGACCGGCGACGCGGACCATGAAGAATTCGTCGAGATTGTTGCCCGAGATGGAGAGGAAGCGGAGCCGTTCCAGCAGCGGATGCGCCGGATTGCACGCTTCCTCCAACACCCGCCGATTGAAGGCCAGCCAGCTCAGCTCCCGGTTGAAGAAGCGAGCGCCCGATTCCGGCGTCTCGGTCTCGGCATCATTGGCCGGAATGATCGGAATCGGTTGGGTCATCTCAGCCGGCCTGACGCGCGCGGTGAATAAGGCCGGCCTCCTCCAGCGCGCGCTTCGCCAGCGGAATGGTCATCCGGCGATGATGCGAGAGCATCACCCGGTCGAGAATATCAACGGCCATGATGACGGAAATGTAACTGCGTTCGATCCGCGGGACCAGATAGTCGGCCAGCTCCGGCGGCGCGGCGATGCCCCGGTCCCCGAGCAGCTTCAGGATCAGCTGGCCGAGCAAGGCATCGTCAGGCGCGCCGATCTCCACCTGCGGCGTGGCGGCGAGGCGCGAGCGCAGGTCCGGCAGCGCGATTGCCCAGACCGGCGGCGGCTTGTCCGCGATGATCAGCAAGGGCCGGCGCGAGCTTTGCGCCTCGTTCCAGGCGTGGAAGAGCGCCTCCTCATCATGCTCCTCGGCATTGTCGAACAGCCGGCCGCCGGTCTTGCGGACGAAGATGCGGCCCAGCAGGCTGCGCCCCGATTTACGGGGGCCGGTGACAAGCGTCGCCATGACCGGCCAGAGCGACCAGCGGGTGAGATGCTCGAACGTCTGGCGGTTGGCGTCCGACAGCAGGAAATCCTCGTCCCGGTCGGCGACTGGCCAGGCGAAGGGCAGGACGGTTTGCGGGTTCCTGTCGGCGGGCCTCAGCGCGAAATCCTCACTGTGTTGCCGTTGACGACACTGACGTTCCAGCCCGCGGCGCGCAAGGCCGTGGCGAAGGCCGCGCTGTCGCCGGCGAAGCGCACGCTCATCACCGAATTGCCGCCAAGCGCGAGGCTGGTGGTGATCGCCGAGGCGACGCCGCTGACCCGGCTGACGCCAAGCTCGGCGCGCTGCACCGAGCCCGCATCCGGGGTCGAGACCTGGACGTTGAAGTTTTGCACCGCTGCGGGAGCCGGCTGCGTGGGCTCTGGCGCAGCGGCGACGCCATTCTCGACGACCGGCTCCTCGACCGGCGCTTCGAGAGCAGCGGGGATCGGCGCGGCGAGAATGACGAGGCTTGGATCGGGCCGGAGCAGGCCGGCCGCCAGCGCCTGCCGATAGAGGCCGTCCAGCCGCCGCACGCCCTCGTCCAGCATGGTGCGGACCGCGCCGCTGTTCGCCGCGCGCAGCACGAAGCGGCCCAGCACCTGGCTGTCGGGGCCGTAGCGGGCGGTGAAGATGCCCAGCGCCGGGCCGCCGGGATAGAGGCGCCTCAGGTCCAGCTCGGCGACGAGGATGTCGGACGCGCCATATTGATCGAGCAGCATCCGCCACCAGCCGCGCCCGCGCCGCTGGGTCTGCGCATAGTTGAGGAGCAAGGGATCGATGCCGCGCCCGGCGGTGCGGACATAATCGATGGTCGAGCCGCCAGTGCGGAACTCCGCCCAGGCGCGCTGCCAGAGAGTGCGGAACTCGAAGCTGTAGCTGGCCGAGCCGGTGGTCATCACCGGGATGAGCAGCATCGGCGCGGAGCGGGCGATCTGGCCGGAGACGCCAAGCAACTGCCCGGTCCTGGCGCGGTCGAACATCACGCCGAGCCGGGCGATGTAGCGGTTCGGCCCGATCTGCTCCTGCTCGATGATGATGCCGGAGATGATCGACGACAGCGTCGATTCGGGGAGGTCCGGGGCCTCGCTGACCGGGCGATTGTGGGTCCGCGCCCAGAGCATCCGCCAGCCGAGCAATTGGGCGCGGCGCCAGCCCTCGGTTCGCGCCGCCTCACCGCTGGCCGCGCGGACGTCGACCTGGACGCCGCCAATCTCGAAATTGGTCGAGCTGTCATAGGGATCGATGCCGCGATCGGTGCCGTCCAGCTGGGCGAAAGAGGAGCCGCCGAGCAGGAAGGTCAGCGCCATCACCGGAATCAGGGGGGCAAATGGGCGACGCAGGAACCTCACGCGCGCCTTTTGGCGAGTTGGCCGTGGAAATCCAAGCAGGTTCTAGGTAGGCGGCCCTCATGAGCGACGAGGAAAGCTACACCTACGCCAAGGCTGGCGTCGACATCGCCGCCGGCAATGCGCTGGTGAAGGCGATCGGGCCGCTGGCCAAGGCGACCGCCAGGCCCGGCGCCGACGCGTCGCTTGGCGGGTTTGGCGGCTTCTTCGATCTGAAGGCGGCCGGCTATAGGGACCCGCTGCTGGTCGCGGCCAATGACGGGGTCGGCACCAAGCTCAAGCTCGCCATCGACAGCGGGCGGCATGGCGGGGTCGGCATCGACCTGGTCGCGATGTGCGCCAACGATTTGATCGTGCAGGGCGCGGAGCCGCTCTTCTTCCTCGACTATTTCGCGACCGGGAAGCTCGACAATGGCGTCGCCGAGACAGTGATTGCCGGCATCGCCGAGGGTTGCCGGCAGGCGGGCTGCGCGCTGATCGGCGGCGAGACGGCGGAGATGCCCGGCATGTATGCTGCGGGCGACTACGATCTGGCAGGCTTTTGCGTTGGCGCGGTGGAGCGCGGCGAGGCGCTGACCGGGGACAAGGTGGCCGAGGGCGACGTGATCCTCGGGCTGGCCTCCTCGGGTGTGCACTCCAACGGCTTCTCGCTGGTGCGGAGACTGGCGGCGGACAAGGGCTGGAAGCTCGACCGCCCCGCCCTCTTCGACCAGGACCGGCTGCTGATCGAGGCTTTGCTCGAGCCGACGCGCATCTATGTGAAGGGCCTTTTGCCAGTGATCCGGGCTGGCAAGATCCACGCATTGGCGCACATCACCGGCGGCGGCCTGCTGGAGAATGTGCCGCGCGTGCTGCCGAAGGGGCTCCATGCCCGGATCGACGCCGGCGCCTGGCCGCAGCCGCGGCTGATGGCCTTCCTGGAGGCGCAGGGGAATATCGAGCCCGGCGAGTTCGCGCGCACGTTCAATTGCGGAATTGGCATGGTGCTGCTTGTGGCCGCAGGCGATGTGAGGAGCGTCACTGAACAGCTTGAAGAAGCTGGAGAAAGTGTCTTCAGGATCGGCCACATCCAGGTGGGTGAGCGCGGCTGCACGGTAGCCGGACCGGCGGAAAGCTGGTCGGCGCGCGACGCCTGGAGCGCCACGCATCATGGCTGAGCCGGCCAGTGACTGAGCCTGTACGCGTCGCCGTGCTGATTTCCGGGCGCGGCTCCAACATGCTGGCGCTTTCGGAGCATAAAAGGCGCGACCCCGAGCGCACCTACAAGCTCGCTTTGGTCGCCTCCAACGTGCCGGAGGCGCGGGGGCTGGTGCTGGCGAAACGGCTCGGCATCCCGACCTGGGCGAAGAGCCATGAGGGAATGAAGCGGGCGGAGTTCGACGCCCTGCTCGACGAGCAGCTGCACGCGCACGAGATCGAGATCGTCGCTTTGGCCGGCTATATGCGGCTGCTCTCCCCCGGCTTTGTCGAGAAATGGGAGGGCCGGATTCTCAACATCCACCCGTCCCTCCTCCCCCTGCACAAGGGCCTCGACACGCACAAGCGGGCGATCCTGGCGGGCGACGAATATGGCGGCTGCTCGGTCCATGTCGTGACCCCGGATCTGGATGCCGGGCCGGTCGTCGCGCAGGCCAAGGTGAAGATATTGCCGCGCGACGATGCCGAGTCGCTGGCGGAACGAGTTCTCGAGGAGGAGCATCGGCTCTATCCGCTGGCGCTGGAGGAATATTGCCGCGCGGTGAGGGAATTAGAGGGCGAAACTCAGGCCTGACCTCACGCCGGAACGTCGTTTCGGGTCCGCCGTTCGTCCCGTTGGCTTAACGGTTCACCGTCCGGTCATTGCATCGTTAAGCCTTGGCCGCCACAGGACTCCGCAGATCACGGGAAGCGTAATCTCATCCCACGATAAGACGTGAAACGCGGCACGCGCGGACAGAAGTCCGGCGCGGATTAGCTCCGTTTGGCGCATTTGTTGGAGTACTGAATGTCGTTTTTTGGAAAGCCTTTTGCGGTGGCCGTGAGTGCCGTCGCGCTTTCCGGGGCCGCGTTGGCCCCCCTCGGTTTCGCGCTCGCCGCTGGTTCGGCGCAGGCGCATGAACTATCCGAGACCGTCCGGGTCGCCGCTGCGGCCTCCACCATTCCCGCCACTCCCCGGCCGACTGAGGCGCTCGTCGTCGAGCAGCCCGCCGCGCCCGAGGAGGCGGACCAGATCCGCAATGGCGGCCTCCGAAACGTCGTCGAGCGGCCCGCTACGGAGACCCCGTCGCGCTCGCAGGTGGTCGATGCCGAGCTGACCTGCCTCGCCAAGGTCGTCGTCCACGAATCGGGCAACCAGCCCCGTGACGGCCAGCTCGCCGTCGCCCAGGTGGTGATGAACCGGGTCAACGATCCTCGCGGCCGCTTCGGCCGCACGATCTGCGGCGTGATCATGCAGCGCGGGCAGTTCTTCAACGTCCACGCCTACAACCCGCCGCGCGACCTGCGCTGGTTCCGGGCGCTGGAAGTGGCCCGCCAGGCCCGCGACGGTTCCGCGCCGCCGGTCATGCAGGGCGCCTTGTTCTTCCACGCGGCCTATGCCGCCCCCTTCCGCGGCCGCGTCCGCGTCGGGCGGATCGCCGGACATATCTTCTACCGCTGAGGCGGGTGGGAGAGCGAGTTAGCGAGGGCGGTCCTTCGGGGCCGCCCTTTTTCCTTTGCATGTGCTTGCCTGCCTCCTAGCAGGTAAGGGACGGGCTTACGGTTTCTGAACCGCGAGACGTCCACTTCGCCGTAACCCGCCACCCACGCGCGATCATCATGCGGTATGGCGCCCAGCTATCGGTGCACAGGCGGCGATTCTCGGCCTGAAGGGTTTCCGCATATCTCGAGAAGCCAAATTCCGAAGCATATACGAACACCACAGTTCGATCGGAGCATGACAGGTCCAGGGCTGTGAGCGTTATTCCATCTTCGGCGGGCACCACGGGCCTGGGCAGACGAGCAGCGCGCTCCTGAACCAACTCGCAGAAGCGGGCATCGCTTGTCTGGCTGTAGTCGGGCACTGGCGGCACAGCCGGCGCATAAGGCTGGGCCAACGCTGTTCCGAGCAAGAATTCGATCACGCCAAGTCTCCCATTCGGGCGAAGTCCTACCCCCCAGGCTGATCGTTATCCAACCGAACGTCCACAGCCGCGGCATCCTGCCCCGGGAAGCGGAGGTTCATCATGCCGCGCCACCAATGGTGCAGGCCCTCGACCGGGCGATTGACGTAAGCCTTGGTCGTCCAATCGTACCAGGATTCGCTCGCGCTCACGATTTTGGCGGTGGTGTCGGTGGGGCTCAGCTCATAGGCCCAGGCGCGCAGGGCGTGGGCGTTGAAGATCAGCAGGAAGGCGGAAGCGACGAGGATCACCGTCGTCGTCCATTTCAGCCCGTCATGCGGCAGCGGCACCGCCGGCTCGGGCAGGTCGACCGGCGACGAGGTGTGGGTCAGGCCCAGCGAGTCCGGCAGCGGTTCGCGCTCGACCGGATAGTTGGCGATCTCGTCGCGGGCGCTGTCGAAATGTTCCGGTGTCTTCGCCATCCGCCCGTCCTCAGAACTGGTAATAGATGAAGGGCGCGACGCCCTCGGGGCGCATCGCGTCGACCACCATGATGAACAGGCCGACAGCGAGGCCGACCATGACGGGGTTCAGCGTCCGGATTTTCATCGCGGTGCGCTGCATCGTGTAGGGCGGGAAATAGTGGAAGGTCATGCCGACCACGATCATCGCCAGCAGCATCGGCGTCACCAAAGCCATCGCGCCGCCGGCGGTGAAGATGCCGCCGATATAGGCGAGCGCGGTGTCGAAGCCCTGCGCCCGGAAGAAGATCCAGCCGAGCAGGACGATGTGGAAGGTGATGAGGATGCCGAGCCAGTTTGGGATGGGCTTCCACGCCTTGGGCCGGAAATCGCGCCAGAGCCGCTCGATGGCCAGCACGGTACCGTGCAGCGCGCCCCAGATCACGAAGTTCCAGCTCGCCCCGTGCCAGAGGCCGCCGAGCAGCATCGTCCCCATCAGGGCGAGGCAGAGCCGGAAGAGGCCGTGGCGGGAGCCGCCGAGCGAGATGTAGAGATAGTCGCGCAGCCAGGAGGACAGGCTGATGTGCCAGCGCCGCCAGAAATCCTGCAGGCTGTGGGCGCGATAGGGCTGGTTGAAATTGTGCGGGAAGCGGTAGCCGAGCAAGGCCGCGAGCCCGACCGCCATGTCACTATAGGCGGAGAAGTCGCAATAGATCTGGACGGCATAGCCATAAGCCGCGCCGGCCAAATCGAGGCTGCTATGGGCGCGGGGATCGAAGAAGACCGGATCGACCAGGGTCGTCGCCAGTTCGGAGGCGATGATCGCCTTCTTGAACAGGCCCCAGGTGATGAGCGCGATGCCCATCGCCGCCATGCCGCGGGTGAGCTCCGGCACCTTCCTGAATTGCGGGATGAGGTGCGAGGCGCGCACGATCGGGCCGGCGACGAGGTGCGGGAAGAAGCTCATCAGGAGGACCATGTCGAGCAGCACGGCCGGCTCGGTCTTCTTCCGGTAGACGTCGATGACGTAGCTCATCCCCTGGAAGGTGAAGAAGGAGATGCCGACGGGGAGGACGACCTGCATGATCGAAAGGTCGCGCTCCCAGCCCAGGGAGTGGAGCAGGTGGGCGACCTGCTCCATGAAGAAGCCGTAATATTTGAAGAAGCCGAGAATGGTGAGGTTGATGATCAGCCCCACCGCGAGCCAGAATTTGCGGAGCTTGGGCTTCTCGTCGGCGGAGACGATCAGCCGCGCCGCGCCCCAGTTGAGGATGCCCGAGGCCATCAGCAAGGCGACGAAGCGCGTGTCCCAGGCCCCATAGAAATACCAGGAGGCGATCAGCAGGATGATCTTGCGCCACTCGTTCGACGCCTTCAGCGACCAGGCGGCCGCATAGACGACCAGGAAGAACAGGCCGAAGGTGAGCGTCGGGAAGAGCATCTAGGGCCGCCTCCGCCCTTCGGCGTCGGGCACCAGCCCCTCGACATCCTCGCGGTAGCGCGGCGCCGCGGCGAGGCCGCCGCGGACATTCTGCGCGGCGCGGCTGACGTCGGCATCGATCAGCGCGCCGATCCGATCCCCGCCGGTGCGGGTGAAGTGGACATGGTCGGTGCGCATCTGCGTCGTCAGCACCCACTGGTAGGACGAGCAGCGCCCGCCCATCGCCGCGGACCAGTTCCAGAAGCCGAGGCGCAGGTCGCGCGCCACCCGGATCTGGGCGTCGCGGACGACCGAGAGCAGGCGCGGCTCCACCCAGCCATCGCCGCAGCTGATCCCGCCGGAGAGACCGGCATTGCGGCTGCCGGCGTCGGGCGCGCCGAGCAGCATGATCGGGACGTTGGGCGCGAACCGGCGGATGCGCTGGACCTGCGCGCGGATCACGGATTCGAAGCCGTCGCCGGAGCCTGAGGGGGAGAAACCCTCGTTCGTGCCATAAGCCAGCACGATCAGGTCAGGGCGATAGGCGGCGAATTCGGCGCGGAGCACGGCGTCGCTGGTGCGGCCGAAATGGCTGAGCTGCGACCCGACCACGCCGAGATTGGAGAGGACGACGCCGCCCCGCCGCTTGAAGGTGCCGAAGGACGTGATCGTGACGATGCCGGCATCCTCGGTGGTGACCGAGGCGCTGCCGACCGGATATTGGCTGTCCACCGAGCGGCAGGCGGGCTGGGTCGTCGGCGCGTCGAGGCTCCAGCGATGCTCCTCGCCGCCCATGCGAAGGATGAAGGTGCCGCCGCCCGGCTGCGCGATAGCGCAGAGGATGACGCGGTCGAAATTCTGGTCAGGGCTGTCGGCGGTGACGCCGACCGCCTCGCCCGCCGCCGAGGCGGTCTGGGTGAAGCCGGCAATGCCGAGCGGCGCGCCGCCCTCCTGATAGGCGCGGCCGAAGCTCGCATTCACCCGCCAGCCGGAGGTCTGGGAAGCGGTCACGCCCCAGGTCAGATAGCCATCATAGGGGCGCCCGGCGGCGAGCACCCCCCTGCCCCCGGCGCCATGCGCGGCCTGCAGCCGGCTGCGCCAGCCCTGAGTGATATTGTCGCCGGCGCTGTGGCTGTCGCCGATCTGGATGATATGGACCGGCTGCCCGGCATTGGGCCGCGCGGCGCGCAGCCTGGCGAGAAACGGTGCGATCGCCTCGGCATTGCAGAGATTCTGGTAGCAGCCGGAAGAAGCGGGCGCCTGGTCCGCGGCCAGCGCCGCGGCTGCGAGCAAGGTCAGCATCAGCGCGTCGACCTGGCCTCGCGGGTGCCCTGCGCGGGCGCCTCCCGCTCCCGGTCGCTGCGGGTGTCGCGGTCATTGCGGTCATTGTCCCGCGACCGACCACGCGGACGATCAGCGTCATTCGACGCCTCGCGCGCCGGGCCCGGGCGGTTGCTGTCCGCGGAACGGTTGGCAGGCCTCGGGGCGGCGGGCTGGGGTGCCGCCGGCCCACCCGCCTGCGCCACCGAGCGGCGGATGCGGTCGCTGAGCTGGCGGATGACGAGGATATAGCCCGGGATCGTCATGTGGATGCCGTCATTGGTGCGGGCGTTGAACTGCTCGTGGGTGCGCGGATCGGTCAGGTAAGCTGAGAAGGCGCCGCCGGGGCCGGTGCTGAGCGAGGCAGTCTCGATATAGGGGACGCCAAGCGCCTGCATGCGCGAGACGTAGAAGGCGTTCATCGCCCGGATATCGGTGTCGAATTGCGGCTCGCGCATCTTCGGCAGGCCGACCCAATAGACCTGGATGCCGCGCTGGCGGAGCAGGTTGACGATCGCGGTCACCCGCTCGGTCACGATCCGCTGCCAGCCCTCGCTCATATAGGCGTAGCCGTGCCCATCCAGGTAGATGCCCTGGGTGTCGTTCGCGCCATAGGAGATGACCGCGATGTCGATCGGATTGGCGGCCAGTTTGGCGCTGAAATCGTCGAGCAGGTTCAGGCTGCGATAGCGGGTGAAGCCGGTCGACCGCTCGGAGAATTGCTTCACCTCATAATGACTGTCGCCGCGCAGGATATTGTAGAGCCCCGCCCAGACGCCATCGCCGAAACTGTCGCCGAACACGCCAATCCGGATCGTCCGCCCCTCGCGCACAGCCGAGGCAAGCTGCGGCGCGAGACCGTCCGACACGGTCGGCGCCGGCGTATTGGCCGTCGGCGACGAACCGATCGGGGTCGGCGCGGTCAGCACCGTCTTGGCATCGCCGCCGCCGGACGGGCCCGCCCCGTGGGAAAAGAAGGAAATGCCGACGACGGCGCCGGCGACGATGCCGATGAACAGCACCGCGGTTCGATCCAACGCAAAAAGCAATTTGTTCACGGGTATCCAGGCCCTCATCCGCTCCGGGCGACGCCGAACCCTGGTGGTTTCAGCCTGAATCCAGCCTGAAACGCCGCCCAAGGTCCGAGCCAGGGATAGGGCCTGATCGACGCTATGCGGCGAAAGCGTGGGGCGCTCTCCGTCCGCAAATGATCAGGCTCTATGGCCGGGTTCCCGCAACCCGTTCCCGCCGCCCGGTTAATCTATGTGCCAAAGGCGAATCCTATGCAAGCGCCGCACGCGGCGGGCCGTGCTGATTTTCCCTTGGGAGCCAAGGCGGTAAGCGGGTCAGCCCGCATTGGGGGGTGAGACATGCGCGGCGGCCTGGCGCGACGCCTCCGCCTGCGCCGCCGTCGCGCGGCGGACGAGATGGCGGGCGAGGCCCCGGGTGAGCAGCCGGTAGCCGTTCATCGACATGTGGACGCCGTCGCCGGCGCGGGCGAGCATCGGCTGGCCGGTGTCGGGATTGACGAGGTGATCGGCAAAGCGCCCCTCGCGGTCGGTGGTCGCGGAAACGGTGTCGATGAAGGGCACGGCGAGCGCCTGCATGCGCTGGGCGTAGAAGCCGTTCAGCGCCCGTATCTTCGTTTCGAATTCCGGGCGGCGCATGCGCGGCATGCCGATCCAGTAGACCTGGACGCCGCGCTCCCTGAGCAGGCCGACGACCGAGGCAAGGCGCGCGCCAACCACCTCGCGCCATTCGTCCGAGAGGAATGCGGCACGGTGGCCGCCGACATTGACCTCATGCGTGTCGTTCACCCCGAAGGAAATGATGGCCGCATCGATCGGCTGGCTGTCCAGCCTCGCGCGGAAATCGCCGGTCATGTCGGCCCAACCGGCAAAGCCGGTGGAGCGCTGGCTGAACTGGTGCAGGCGGAAGCGGGAGTCCCCGCGGAGTTGCTGGGTCAGCGCCCACCAGATGCCGTCGCCATAACTATCGCCGAACACGCCGATCTCGATCGTACGGCCAGCGTGCATCGCGTCGGAGAGATTGGCGGCGAGCCCGGCGGTCGCGGCCTGCGGCGCCGGTGCTTCGTTTGCGGGCGGCAAGGTCGAGCGCGCCTCGCCTGCCTTGGGGGCCCAGACGGCGACCACACCAAGCGAAATCGCGCCGAGCAACGCCAGCGCGATGACCGCCAATCGGCCTTTATAAGGTGCCAGAGATGTCGGCACGGACGTCCCCCCGGACTGCGCGCTGGAAGCCTTCCTTCCGAGTCGCGCGATGGGAAATAGACGTCAGAACAGTGCGCCGCACAAGCGGCGGCGCGGAAGGTGGCGGCCCCTTCCGGGACCGCCCCGAATTCAACCCACGATTTCGTCGGGCGAGAAGAAGAAGTCGATCTCGATCTTCGCATTCTCGTCGCTGTCGGAGCCATGGACGCTGTTCGCCTCGATCGACTCCGCGAACATCTTGCGGATCGTGCCCTCGTCGGCATTGGCCGGGTTGGTCGCGCCCATGAGCTCACGGTTGCGAAGGACCGCATTCTCGCCCTCCAGCACCTGCACGACGACGGGGCCCGAGGTCATGAAGGCGACGAGGTCGTTGAAAAAGGGACGCTCGCGATGGACGCCGTAAAAGCCCTCTGCCTGGTCCTTCGTCATGCGAATGCGCTTCGAGGCGACAACGCGCAGGCCGCCATCCTCCAACACCTTGGTGACCGCGCCGGTCAGGTTGCGCCGGGTGGCGTCGGGCTTGATGATCGAAAAGGTACGCTCGGCCATGGCCTGCTGAAGCTCCGTGTCTGAGGGATTGGTTTCGGGGCGTCCCCTAGACGGGGACTATGACGGTGGCAAGTCGCCGCTAGCCGCCGGCGGGGCGGAAGACGAGCTGGTTTGGGATGTAAAGGAACGCCTCCGTGATCCCCACTCGGCGCCATTCAACCGGGCGGTCGAACTGCTCGAACCGCGTGATCGCGGCGCAGTCCCCGTATTTGCTCGCGTATCGGGCAGCGCACTCGACGCCATCTGCGTCAGGGAAACGCACGGGTCAGATCCACGATGCCACGGCCGTAGACCGCGTCCTGCCCGGGCGCGCCGCCGTCCCTCGCCGAAGCATAGAGCCGCGCCAGCAGTTCGGGGCCCGTCAGACCCGGGTTCGCCTGGGCGAGCAGCGCCAAAGCGCCGGCCACCATCGGCGTCGTTTCGGAACAGGAATTTCCCGTCGCCGCCATATAGTGGGCGGCGGCGACGCCTGCGCGGGAGCCGAGCATTTCGTCGCTGCCGTTCACAAAACCGGCAAGCACTACCTGACCGCGCGCCTCCGGACTGAGCGCGATAGCGCTGGCCCAGAACTGAGGGTTGACCCCGCCCGGCTCGTTGCCCGCGCAGATCGTGAACAGGAGGCCGGCCGCCGTCGCCCTGTCGACCGCCTCCAGCATGGATGGGCTTGGCCCAAGGCCGCCGGCAATCACCGACAGGTTGATAATCCCGGCCCCGGCAAGGCGTGCGCGATCAATCGCGTCCTCAATGGCGGATAGGCTGAAGATACAGTCCCCGGCGGCGCACGTGCCAGGAATATCTGTCCGGAAGACGATCAGCGTTGCGTCAAACGCAATGCCGTGACTGCCATTCCCGTCTCGGCGGGCGGCCAGGATTTCGGCGACCGCGGTGCCATGCCCGCCGACATCGTCGATTGATCCGTTTCCCGCAGTGTCCGCCGAAGCGGGATCAATCCTGCCGGTGAATTGCGAACTGTCGGTGTCGATACCGCTGTCGATAATCGCAACCTTGACGCCCAGTCCGGTCGCGCCTGCCTGATAAGCGACGAGGGCGTTCATCGAGACCGCGCCCCTCGTCGCGCGATATTCGGAGGTGTCGAAAGTACCTGACGGCGGGGGCGGAGGCGGGGATGGCGGTGGCGGAGATGGCGGCGGGGATGGAGGAGTTGTGACCGGGGGAGGCGAAGGCGTCGCTCCGCCGCCCCCTCCGCCACAGGCCGCGAGCACGAGGGTCAGCGCAAGACCGGAGACGATAAGGCTGGGGCGATGGATCATCCGAGCTTCGCGATCTTCTGTCGCGGAGCATCGCTCACGCGCCATTCGACGAACGCGATCTCCGCTTCGTCAAACGGCCCGAAATCAGCTTTCGTGATTGTCGGCGATGTAGCGGTTGAGCACCGCCACGCCGAAGCCGGTCGCGCCCTTGTCGTAGAGGTCGGCCGCCTTGTCCGCCCAGACCATGCCGGCAATGTCGAGATGCGCCCATTTGACGCCCTCCTCGACGAAGCGCTCCAGGAAGCAGGCCGCCGTGATCGAGCCGCCCTCGCGCGACGCGCTGTTGCGCATGTCGGCGATCTGGCTGTCCATGATCTTGTTATAGGCGTCGTTCATCGGGAAGCGCCAAAGCTTGTCGCCGGTGGCGATGCCGGCGGCGTAGAGCTGCCCGGCGAGCCCGTCATCGTTCGAGAAGAGGCCGCCATATTCATGGCCGAGGCTGATGATCATCGCGCCGGTGAGCGTCGCGAGATCGATCACGACCTCGGGCTTCGCCTTGCGCTGCACCCAGGTCAAAGCGTCGGCGAGGACGAGGCGCCCTTCCGCGTCGGTGTTGATCACTTCGATCGTCTGACCGGACATGGAGGTGACCACGTCGCCGGGCCGCTGGGCGTTGCCATCGGGCATATTCTCGACGAGGCCGCAAACCCCGATCACATTGACCTTCGCCTTGCGGGTCGCGAGCGTCTTTATCGCGCCCGCGACGGCGCCAGCGCCGCCCATGTCCCACTTCATCGCTTCCATGCCCTGCGCCGGCTTGATCGAGATGCCGCCGGTGTCGAAGGTGACGCCCTTGCCGACAAGGGCGACGGGCTTCGCGCCCGCCTTGCCGCCGTTCCAGCGCATGACCAGCAGACGCGCCGGGCGAATCGAGCCCTGCGCGACGCCGAGCAAAGAGCCCATGCCGAGCTTCGCCATCTGCTTTTCGTCGAGCACTTCGATCTCGACGCCGCTGCCGTCGAGCGCCGCGGTCACCCGTTCGACGAAGCTCTCGGGGTAGATGATGTTCGCCGGCTCGGTGACCAGGGTGCGGGTGAGATCGAGGCCCAGGAGCAGGGCGTCATAGGCGCCCCATTCCTTGGCGACGTCGGCGCCCCCGCCAACGATCACCACCTGCTCGAGCGTCGGCTGCTGCTTGCGCGGCAACTTGGTGCGATATTGGTCGTAGCGCCAGGAGCGCGCCGCGGCACCGAAGGCGATCCGCGCCGCTTCCTTGCCGCTGAGATTGAGGCCGGACAGATCGACGACCAGCTTCGTCTCGCCCGAGGTCAGCAGCCGCGCGGTGAGCGCGCCGCCCACCCGCTCGAAGCCGCCATCGGCCTCGGGCTGCGTGCCGAGACCGGCGAGCAGGAGCCGGCGCAATTCTTCGCCGTCGGCCAGATACGTCTCGGCGACCCCGCCAAGCTCGCGCTCGAAGCGCTGCGCGCCGGCGGCTCGGGCGGCCATGCGGCCGGCATCGCCAAGGGTGGCGAGACGGTCCTCGACGATGTCGTCACCGCGAACCGGAAGGGCGAGCGCGAAAGCCCCCGTGGGGCGGGTCGCTGCGAACTGGACTTTGAGCAAGAAAGGTCTCCCGAAGCGGTGGATAACCGCGCGTAAACCTGCGCCATTGCAGGGAGAGGCTTCCGGTGCAATAGGCTGGCGCGTGTCGCCCGGACCGGGATCGGGCTCAAGATCATGATCTTGGCGCGTGAATCCCGGTTCAGCAAAGGGTCCGTGAGCGGAATTTGTGAACAGGCTTAATCTGATCTGCCGGACCGCGCTCCCTCTGCTGCTGAGCCTGCCTTATGCCGCTCATGCGCAGGAGGCGCCTGCCTTCCAGCCGTCGCCGCCAGCACCCCCGCCGGCGACCCCCGCCCCCGCCGGGCCGGTGACCGCCAATGCCGACTCAGAGCCGGTCGAGGTCCAGTTCAGCTCCGATCAGCTCACCTATGACGACCAGGCCGATGTGGTGACCGCTTCCGGCGAGGTCCGGATGACGCGCGAGGGCTATCACCTCGCCGCCAACAGCGTGACCTGGAACCGCCGCAGCGGGCAGGTCCGCGCCGAGGGCGGCGTCCGCATCGTCAGCCCAGGCGGTGATGTCGCTTATGGCGATTCGGTTCAGCTCGAGGACACGCTGAAGGACGGCGTCGTCGAGAATATGCTGATCGTGCTGGCTGATGGCGGGCGATTGGCGGCGATCCATGCCGAGCGGCGCAATGGCGTCACCACCCTCTACCGCGCCGCCTACACCGCCTGCGCGGTGGTCACACCGACCGGCTGCCCGAAGAACCCGACCTGGCAGATCAACGCAGTCCGCGTCGTGCACGACCCCGTCCGCCACCGCATCTCTTATCGAGGCGCGACCCTGAACCTGTTCGGCCAGCCGATCCTCGGTCTGCCCGGCCTTTCCCATCCGGACGGTAGCCAGGGCGGCGGCACCGGCGTCCTGGTCCCCGAGATCCGCTATGGCCGGCGCAACGGCCTTGAACTCAGCATCCCTTATTATCTGCGCTTCTCGCAGAATCGCGACGCCACGATCACGCCGCATGTTTTCACTGGTGTGCTGCCGATGCTCGAGGCGGAATATCGCCAGCTAACGTCGAACGGCGCCTTCGCGGTCCATGGCTATTTCACCTATGGCTCGAAGATCGCGCTCGACCCGCTGGCACCGCCCAATGCGGTCGGCAATGAAAGCGTCCGCGCCTATATCGAGGGCGGCGGCCGGATCATTCTCAGCCCCGAATGGACGATCACCGGCTTCGGGCGCTACACGACCGACCGTACCTTCATGCGCCGCTACGACATTTCGCGCGACGACCGGCTGCGCAGCTTCATCGATGCCGAGCGGATCACCGACAACAGCTATATCTCGATCGCCGGCTGGGCGTTCGAGGGCCTGAGGCTGACCGATGTCGATGGGATGCAGCCCTTCGTCCTGCCCGCGATCGACGCCCGCTGGCGGATCGCCGATCCGATCGCAGGGGGCCAGATCCAGTTGCAGGCGAACAGCCTGGCGATCATCCGCACCGAGGGTCAGGATTCGCAGCGCGCGTTCGCGAGCGCGCAGTGGGACCGGCGTTTCATCACCCCGCTCGGCCAGGAGGTGGTGCTCACCGCCTACGCACGAGGCGATCTTTATCACGCCAGCGACACCTTGCTGACCCAGACGGTCAGCTATCGCGGTCAGGAAGGCTGGTCCAGCCGGTTCATCGGCGCGGTCGCGGCCGACATCAAATGGCCGTTCGTCGGGCAATTGTTCGGGGGCACGCAACGGCTGACGCCGCGCATCCAGTTCGTTGCCTCGCCACCGACCAGCAATCTCAACATCCCGAACGAGGACGCCCGCTCGGTCGATCTCGAGGATTCGAACCTGTTCGCGCTGAACCGCTTCCCCGGTTACGACCGCTGGGAGGATGGCGTGCGCGTCACCTATGGCGCCGATTGGGCTCTGGACCTGCCGAGTGTCTCGATCCGTTCGACCATCGGCCAATCCTACCGCCTGTCCGACCGGGCGACGATCCTGCCGCCGGGCACCGGCCTTTCCGACCGCTTCTCCGACATTGTCGGGCGCACCAACATCCGGATGGGGCGGATGGTGAACCTCACCCACCGCTTCCGGCTGGACAAGGACAGCCTCGCGATCCGCCGCAACGAGGTCGATGCGACGATCGGCGGGCGCCGCACCTATGCGACGATCGGCTATCTCAGGCTCAACCGGAACATCGATCCTTCGATCGAGGATCTGCGGGACCGCGAGGAGGTCCGCTTCGGCGGCCGGGTCGGCTTCGCACGCTATTGGTCGATCTTCGGCTCGGCGGTCATCGACCTCACCAGCCGGCAGGAGGATCCGCTCTCGGTCGCCGACGGCTTCACCCCGATCCGCCACCGGCTCGGCATCCTCTATGACGACGATTGCATCGAACTTGGCGTTACCTGGCGGCGCGACTATCAGGATACCGGCGACGCCAAGCGCGGGAACACCTTCCTGATCCGGGTGGCGCTACGGAATTTGGGACGCTAAGAACGGCGGCGACGGGGGCTGGGACATTCCGCTAAGCCGCGGTTCAGCATGGACGATGCAGGGTAGATGCCTGCTTTCACTGGAGGAATGATGAAGCTCGGTTGGTTCGCAAGAGCGGCGATTATGTTGATTGCGCCGCTCGCAACGGCAATGGCCTCGGCGCAGGGCGGGCAACAGCCCCCGGCCACCGGCCAGCTCAACATCCCCAGCAACGTGCAGTTCGTCGGCCAGACGGAGCAGGGCGTCCGCAAGGCGACCGCGATCGTCAACGGCGACGTGATCACCGGCAGTGACGTCGACCAACGCATGGCCTGGCTGATCGCGGCCAACCAGATCCAGTTGCCGGCCAATGAGGTCGAGCGGTTCCGCGCGCAGGTGCTGCGCGGCCTGATCGACGAATCGCTGGAGATCCAGGCCGCGACGCAGCAGGAGATCGGCGTCGAGGATCGCGAGGTCGATCAATATTATGCCCGCTTCGCGCAGCAGGCCCGGCAACCGCTGCCGGGCTTCGGTGCGTTTCTGAGGTCGATCGGCAGTTCGGAGCGCTCGCTGCGGCGCCTGATCCGCGGCGAGCTCAGCTGGCAGCGCGTCCAGCGCCGCAATATCGAGCCGTTCGTCACCGTCGGCGATGACGAGGTGCAGACAGTGATGGCGCGGCTCGTGGCCAGGCGCGGCACGCCCGAATATCATGTCGCCGAAATCTACATGAGTGCCCCGCCGGAGACGGCGGCGCAGGTGCAGGCGACGATGACCCAGCTGGTCCAACAGATCCGGCAGGGCTCGCCCTTCGGCGCGCTGGCGCGGCAATATTCCGAAGCGACGACCGCCGCGACCGGCGGCGATCTCGGCTGGATCCAGCCGGACCAGTTGCCGCCGGAACTTGCCGGGCTCGTGCCGCAAATGCCGGTCGGCGCGGTCAGCGACCCGATCGCCAATTCGGGTGGTTTTTCGATCATTGCCCTGGTCGATACCCGGCGCGTCCTCACCGCAGATCCGCGCGACGCCCGGCTCAGCCTGATGCAGCTGTCGATCGCCATGCCAGCCGGGTCGACGCCCGCGCAGACCGAGGCCCGGGGGCAGGAACTTGGCCAGGCCGCGCAGCGCATGGGCGGCTGCGGCAATGCGCAGGCGACCGCGCAGCGGCTCGGCGCGGAGCTGATCTCCAACGACCAGGTCCCGGTCCGCGAGCTGCCGCCGGCGCTCCAGCAGATGCTGCTGAACCTCGGCGTCGGCCAGGCGACGCAGGCCTTCGGCTCGGCGGAGCGGATCAGCGTGCTGGTCATGTGCGGCCGTGAGGACCCGCCCGAGGCGAACAACCCGAATGCCGATGCGATCATGAACCAGATGACCGAGCAAAGGGTGCAGCGCCGCGCGCAGCGTTATCTGCGCGATCTCCGCCGCGATGCGGTGATCGACTATCGCTGAGCAACCGACACTCCCGCTTGCCGTCTCGCTGGGAGACCCGGCGGGGATCGGGCCTGAGGTCATTGCGAAAAGCTGGGAAAGGCGGCGGGACGAGAATGTCCCGCCCTTCCTTGCGGTCGGCAGCGTCTCCGCAGTGCGCGCTGTCTGGGACGGCCCGATCATTGAGATCGAGGATCCGCACAATGCGGTTGCCGCCTATGACGAGGGGCTGCCGATTCTGCGGGTGAAGAGCGACACGGTCGTCGTGCCCGGCACGCCCGATTTCGAGGGCGCACGCAATTCGCTCGACGCACTGGAATTCGCGGTCGGCCTGACCCGCTCCGGCGCCGCGTCCGCCCTGGTGACCGGCCCCGTTTCCAAGGCGCAGCTTTACTCGATTGGCTTCGTCCATCCCGGCCAGACCGAATTCGTCGCCGAGCGCTGCGGCGTCGGCACGGACCTGGTGGCGATGATGCTCGCCGGGCCGACGCTCAAGGTGATCCCGGTCACCACCCATATCCCACTGCGCGATGTCCCCGACGCACTCAGCATCGAGCGGATCGTGCTGAAGGGCCGGGTCGCGATCAAGGGGCTGCAGCGCCAGTGGGGGCTGGAGAATCCCCGCATCGCCGTTGCCGGCCTCAATCCCCATGCCGGCGAGAGCGGCACGCTTGGCCGCGAGGAGGTGGAGATCATCCTCCCGGCGATCGAGCGGCTCAGGGAAGAGGTCGCTGACGTCAGCGGGCCGCATCCGCCCGACATCATGTTCCACGAGCGCCGCCGCCGCAATTACGACGCGGCGCTCTGCATGTATCACGATCAGGCCCTGATCCCGTTGAAGACGCTGCATTTCGACGAAGGGATCAACTGCACCCTCGGGCTGCCGATCGTGCGCAGCTCGCCCGATCACGGCACCGCCTTCGACATTGCCGGCAAGAACCTCGCCGATCCCTGCGCGATGATCACCGCCATCCGCACCGCCGGAGAATGCGCCCGCCGGCTCGCCGAAGCGTGAGTCTCGAGGGCCTGCCCCCGCTGCGCGAGGTGATCGCGCGGCACGGGCTGAGCGCGTCAAAGGCGCTCGGCCAGAATTTCCTGCTCGACGAGCAATTGCTCGACCGGATCGCGCGCGTGCCGGGCCCGCTGGAGGGCGAGCTGGTCTATGAGGTGGGCCCCGGGCCCGGCGGCCTGACCCGCGCCTTGCTCCGGGCCGGCGCGCGGGTGATGGCGGTGGAGCGGGACCGGCGCTGCCTCGCGCCCCTCGCCGAACTGGGGGAGGCCTCAGGCGGGCGCCTCGATGTGGTCGAGGGCGACGCGCTGGGGATCGAACCGCCGGCCGGCGCCCATATCGTCGCCAACCTGCCCTACAATGTCGGCACCGCCTTGCTGGTGCGCTGGCTCGGCGGCGAGGCCTGGCCGCCGGGCTGGAAGTCGCTGACCCTGATGTTCCAGCAGGAGGTGGCAGAGCGGATCGTCGCGGCGGCGGGAAGCGAGGCCTATGGCCGCCTCTCGATCCTTGCCCAGTGGCGGAGCGAGGCGAAGCTGGCGATGAAGGTCCACCGCTCCGCCTTCGTGCCGCCGCCCAAGGTGATGTCGGCGGTGGTTCACCTCACGCCTGCAACACAGCCGGGGGGCGTGAAGGCCGCCACGCTGGAGCGGCTCACCGCCGCCGCCTTCGGCCAGCGCCGCAAGATGCTGCGACGCTCGCTCGCGGGCGTGGCGGGTGCGGTGGAGGCGCTGGACCAGCTCGGTATCGATCCCGAGCGGCGCGCGGAGACGCTCGCCGTCGCGGACTTCGTGGCAGTGGCGCGCTTGCTCTAGTTCGGACGCTGGGCCGGGGTTGAGGGCGGCGCGCCCTGTTCCGGACGTTGCGCCGCGAGAACTTCGGCCGGTGGGCCGCGCTGGATGACGGCGGCGAGCTGCGTTGCCTGCGGGCAAGGCTGGCGGCAGAGGCTCTGCACGCGCGTCAAATTCTGGCGGGCGCGATCGACGGCGCCGCGCTGGACATAGGCCTCACCCTGACTCGCCAGCGCGGTCACGTCATTGGGCTCGAGCCGGAGGGCATCCGCATAATAGCCGATCGCCTTGCCAGGCAGGCGCTGCGCCTGGGCGACGCGGCCGAGCTGGATATAGGCGCCGCGATTGCCGGGATCGACGGCGAGCGCGGTCTCCAGCAGGTCGATCGCTTCCTGATATTGGCCCGCGCCGGTGCGGGTCTCGGCCTGCGCGACCAAAGCGGTGGAGCGCGGATCGACCTGATCGTCGGGGCGCTGGCTGTAGCCGGCGCTGGCCATGGTCGCGGCGGCGATCCCAAGCGAAAGAACAATCGGCGTAAGGCGCATTAAATACTCCATCTTCCCTGTCACGGGCTGGTCCAGCACGGTGCCTGCCCTAGCACGGCGCCTGCCAGCGCGCGACGAAAAAGCCGTCCGTCCCGTCATGCCCCGGCGTCAGCAGCACACCGGAACCGGCAGGGCGCCCGGCCTGTATCGGCACCGGCGCCGGAACCAGGGATGAACGGGCGGACAAGGCAGCGGCCTGGTCCCTGCCCTCCTCATGGAGCAGCGAACAGACCGCATAAACGAGCGTGCCGCCCGGCTTCAGCAAAGTCGCGGCGAGATCGAGCAGGCGCGCCTGAAGCTCGGTGAGCCTCTTCAGCCGGTCTGGCGTCGCCCGCCAGCGCGTCTCCGGGTTGCGCCGCCAGGTGCCGGTACCCGAGCAGGGCGCGTCGACGAGCACGAGATCGGCCTGCCCCACCAGGTCGGCGAGCGTTTCGGCCTCCTCGCCCGGGTTGAGCAAACGGCTTTCGACGATGGTCACGCCGGCCCGCTCGGCCCGTTGCGGCAGGCGCTGGAGGCGGCCCCGGTCCGTGTCGGCGGCAATGAGCCGGCCCCAATTCCCCATTTCCGCGGCAAGAGCGAGCGACTTGCCGCCGGCACCGGCGCACAGGTCCACGACGGTCGCGCCGGCCGTCGCCTCGCAGGCGAGGCAGATGAGCTGGCTGCCTTCGTCCTGGACCTCGATCTGCCCGCCCTGCCAGGCGGCCAGCTGCTCAACCTGCGTGCCTTCGGGAAAGCGGAGCCCGATCGGCGAATGTGGCGTCGGCTCGGCGTCCACGTCGGGGCGGTCCGTCAGCCGGTTCACACGCACATCCAGCGGCGCGCGCTCCAGCAGGGCCGGCAGTTCTGTGCGCTCCAGCAGCGGATCCAGGCGCTTCAGCAGCCAGTGCGGCGCGATCCCGGCCTCCGCCGCAGGCTCGTTGCCCTGGACGATCGCGGGGCCATGGGGGGAGCCGTCGAACAAGGGCCGTTGTTCCTTCAGTCCGAGCAGGGCGGCACGCCCGGAGCCTGGCCTTGGCCCGGCCCGGCGAACAGCCCGGAAGACGAGCTCGCGTACCGCGCGCCGGTCCTTGGCTCCGGCATAGCGGCGCGTCTTGAAATAGCGGGCGATCAGGGTGTCGGCCGCAGCCCCGCCCTCCCGCGCCGCGGCGATGATCTCGTCGACCAGCTCGATCGCGGCCTGCAGGCGCGCCTGGGGCGTCATTTCTGGGTCCTAACGTTGCGGATAATTCGGCGCCTCGCGGGTGATGTCGACATCGTGGACATGGCTTTCGCGAAGGCCCGCATTGGTGATGCGGACGAATTCGGCACGTTGCAGATCGGCGATGGTCGCGGCGCCCGTATAGCCCATCGCCGCCTTCACGCCGCCCACAAGCTGATGCACGACGTCCGCGGCATGGCCCTTATAGGCGACCTGCCCCTCGATGCCCTCCGGAACGAGCTTCAACTGATCCTTGATATCCTGCTGGAAGTATCGGTCGGCCGAGCCGCGGGCCATCGCGCCGAGCGAGCCCATGCCGCGATAGGATTTGTAGGCGCGGCCCTGGTAGAGGAAGGTCTCGCCCGGCGCCTCCTCGGTGCCGGCGAGCAAAGAGCCGATCATGACGGCGGAGGCGCCTGCGGCGAGCGCCTTGGCGACGTCGCCGGAGGTGCGCAGCCCACCATCGGCGATGACCGGGGTGCCGGTGCCGCGCGCGGCCGCGGCGCTGTCCATGATCGCGGTGAGCTGCGGGACGCCGACGCCGGCGACCACACGCGTGGTGCAGATCGAGCCCGGGCCGATGCCGACCTTCACCGCGTCCGCGCCGGCGTCGATCAACGCGCGGGTCGCCTCGCCGGTCGCGACATTGCCGGCGACGATCTGGACTTTATTGGATTGCTTGCGGATCCGCTCGACGGCGGCGGCGACATCGACATTATGGCCGTGCGCGGTATCGATGACGATGAGGTCGCACTCGGCATCGATCAACGCCTGCGAGCGCTCGAAGCCCTTGTCGCCCACCGTGGTCGCGGCGGCGACGCGGAGGCGCCCGTTCGCGTCCTTCGTTGCATCGGGGTAGGTGACCGCCTTCTCGATATCCTTGACGGTGATCAGGCCGACGCAGCGGCCCTCGTCATCGACCACCAGCAGTTTCTCGATCCGCCGCTGGTGGAGCAGCTTGCGCGCCTCGTCCTGGCTGACGCCGGGCCGGACGGTGGCGAGATTGTCGCGCGTCATCAGCTCGGAGACCGGCTGGCCGGCATGCTCGGCGAAGCGCACGTCCCGGTTGGTGAGGATGCCGACCAGGCGGCCATTCTTCTCGGTCACGGGGATGCCCGAAATCTTGTGCCGGGTCATCAACTCCAGCGCGTCCGACAATGTCTGGTCCGGAGCCATGGTGATCGGGTTGACGATCATCCCGCTCTCATAGCGTTTGACCGCGCGCACCGCCGCCGCCTGCTCCTCGACGTCCATGTTGCGGTGGAGGACGCCGAGCCCGCCGAGCTGCGCCATCACGATCGCCATCTCCGCCTCGGTCACCGTGTCCATGGCTGAGGAGAGGATCGGGATGTTGAGGCTGATGTCCCGGGTCAGCTGGCTGCGCGTATCGGCCTGGCTTGGCACGATCGCGGAGGCCGCCGGCTTCAGCAGCACGTCGTCGAAGGTCAGGCCCAGGGGGATCTCAGCGGTCATTGGGCGGGCCTCTGCGCAGGGATCGGCTGCGGTCTTTGATAGACGCTGGGATCGGCAATACGGCGGACGAGAGCGACGGTGAGGTTCATGTCCTCAGCGGCGCCGTCCAGGACCAGCTGGCTGTCGGCCTGATCGTCCGGCGAATGATAGCGGCCATGCTCCAGGAAGTTGCCGAGCAGGGTCATGTTCGAGAAGGAGCCGCCGATCATCAGGGTCGGGACGCCGTGCCGCGCCAAGGCCCAGCCATCCTGACGGCGAACCAGTTCCGCAGCCTCGTCGTCGGGATCGAGCGCGCGGCCCGCAGCTGTCACGGTCGACGCGGCCAGCGCGTTCAGCCCGGGCGTGTTACTCGGCATGATCGCGACCGGGGTGCCGGCAGGGGCGATGGCGATCGTGTCCATATTGATCGCGGCGAGGATCGAAGTGAGCGGCACGGTCGGGTGATCGCCATACCAACCCGCGCCGACCAGGCCGACCTCCTCGGCGGTGGTCGCCATGAACAGCACGTCGCGCACCGGATGGTCGCCGCGCGAGAGCTGGCCGGCCGTCTCGATCAGGCCGGCAATGCCGCTGGCATTGTCGACCGCGCCGTTGCAGATCCGGTCGGGCGCGCCTTCGGGCCGGCAGAGGCCGAGATGGTCCCAATGGGCGAGCAGCATGACATTCTCGCCGGTCGTGCCGGTGCCGCGCAGGCGGCCGATGACGTTACTGGTCTCGATCCGGTTGACCGCCGTTGTCGCGTCGATCGAAACCCGCCCCGGCAAGGTGACCGCGCGGAAGGAGGAGCCGGGCTGCTCGTTCAGCAGCCGGGCCATGTCGCCGCCGGCGCCGGCAACCATGCGTTGCGCAGCGGCCATCGGCATGACGGCGGAGAAACGCGGCACGCTGGGATCGTCGGGGCGCAACGCGCCGCGGCGGACCACGTTGCGGACCTGATCCCAGGGAACTTCGGGGCCGATCACGACGATCACCGCGGCGGCGCCGGCGGCGGCGACGGTCCTGACCCGCTCGGCGATCGGCGGGAAGCCTTCGACCTGCGGGCCGTCGAACAGGATCAGCACGACCGCGCCCTGCACATTGGCGCCGGCCAGCTGGTCGATGCCGCGATCCGGCAGCCGCGCGCCATGCGCGGCGAAAATCAGGGGCGCATCGGCCAGCACTTCATGCGCGCTGCGCCCGGTGACGACGATATCGTCCGCGCCAAGCTGGCCCGGCTGCGTCCCCGTCCAACCGACCGTCGCCGTCTCGGGACGGCGGGAAGCGAGGTGCAGGGTCTGGAACCAGGTCCCGTTCTCCCCGGCTGGCTCGAGGCCGCGGGCGCGGAATTGCTCGACGATGTAGGCAGTGGTGCGGCGCTCACCATCTGTGCCGGGCGCGCGGCCCTGATACTCGTCGCTGGCGAGGACGCGGATGTGGCGGAGCAGGTCGGCGGGGGTGACCGGTCCCTGCGCGGCGAGTGGAGCGGAGCAGCTGACGAAAAGCAGCGCGGCGGCGCGGATGAGGGTCTTGAACATGGCGCTGCTTAAGGAGCGGCGTGGAGCCACGCAAGCGATTCGAAACGGCTTAGCCGCGCGCCCTGGCGATCAGGCGGTGGGCGCTCTCGACATGCATCGCCTCGATCATCCTGCCCTCGTGCCGCTCGGCCCCGCCGGTCGCGGCGGCGACGAGGCGGCGGGCCGCATCCAGCTCCTCGGCGGTCGGGCCGAACAGGCGGTTCGTCACCTCGATCTGGCTCGGGTGGATCACCGACTTGCCGTCGAAGCCCCAGGCGCGGCCCTGCCGGCATTCCGCCTCCAGCCCCGCATCGGCCTCCAGCCGGTTATAGACCCCGTCAAAAGCCGGAATGCCGGCGGCGCGCGCGGTCAGCACGATCCGCTGCAGCGCATAGACCAGGCCCTCCCGCGCCTCCTGCGCCGGCAAGCCGAGCGCGGCGGACAAATCGTTGGTTCCGGCGATCAGGCCGGCGCAATGCGGCGCGATCGCGGCGGCGTCGATCACGGCCCTGGGCGTCTCGATCATCGCCAGCACCGGCTTCGCCATCAGCACACTTGCGTCGTGCACATCCTTCACCGTCTCGGCCTTGGCGAGGACGACGAGATCGACCTTGGCATGCCGGACTGTGGTGACGTCTTCGCCGAAGGTCTTGGTGCCGGCCTGGTTGACCCGGACCGCCACCGGACGGCCGCCGAAGCCGCCTTGCTCGGTCGCCTCGACGACGAGCCGCCGCGCCTCGTTCTTCTCCTCCGCGCGCACCGCGTCCTCCAGGTCGAGGATGATCAGGTCCGCCGGCAGCTCCCGCGCCTTCTCGATAGCGCGCTCGTTGGACGCAGGGAGGAAAAGCAAGCTGCGGCAGGTGCGAAGATCGGTCATGGCGCGCCCCATGTTTCCGCTTGGAACAAGGCCGGTTTATCGACATGATGGAGCCGGTCAAGCAAGGGAGTGAAACGATGCTCGGCGCGGTTGGAATTCTGGTTGCACTCGGCCTGCTTTACCTATTCGCGAGTATAAAGATCGTCCGCCAAGGCTATCAATATACGATAGAATATTTCGGACGATTTACGACAGTCGCGCGCCCGGGCCTGAACTTCTTTCCGGCCTTCTTCTACCGCGTCGGCCGCCGCGTGAACATGATGGAGCAGGTGCTCGAAATTCCGGGCCAGGAGATCATCACCAAGGACAATGCGATGGTGGGGGTGGACGGGATCGTCTTCTTCCAGGTGCTGGACGCCGCCAAGGCCGCCTATGAGGTGTCCGACCTCTATGTCGCCATCATGCAGCTCACCACGACCAACCTGCGCACCGTGATGGGTTCGATGGATCTGGACGAGACCCTCTCCAAGCGCGACGAGATCAATGCCCGCCTGCTGGTCGTGGTGGATCAGGCGACCGAGGCCTGGGGGGTCAAGATCACCCGCGTCGAGATCAAGGACATCCGCCCGCCGGGCGACATCGTCAACGCGATGGGCCGCCAGATGAAGGCGGAGCGAGAGAAGCGCGCCCTGATCCTCGAATCCGAGGGCCTGCGCGCCTCCGAGATCCTGAAGGCCGAGGGCCAGAAGCAGGGCCAGATCCTGCAGGCCGAGGGCCGCCGCGAAGCCGCCTTCCGCGACGCCGAGGCCCGCGAGCGTTCCGCCGAGGCCGAAGCCAAGGCGACCCAGCTCGTCTCCGAGGCGATCGAGAAGGGCTCGACCCAGGCGATCAACTATTTCATCGCCCTCAAATATACCGAGGCGGTCGGCAAGTTCGCGGATTCGCCCAACGCCAAGACCATCCTCTTCCCGGTCGAGGCGACGCAATTGATCGGCACGCTCGGCGGCATTGGCGAGCTTGCCAGGGAAGCGATCAGCGGGCGCGGCGGCACGCCCCCGACGGGCGGGCGGCGCGGGCCGTTCGAAGGGGACCAGAAATGAGCGAATGGTTGAGCCAGCTCGCTTATCATTGGTGGTGGGTTGGCGCCGGCGCGGTGCTCGGCATCCTCGAAATCCTCCTGCCCGGCATCTTCCTGATCTGGATTGCGGTGGCGGCGTGGATCACCGCGGTGATCGTGGCGCTCGCCCCGATGGCGCTGGCGTGGCAACTGGTCATCTTCGTCGTCCTTGCATTCGTCACCGTCTTCGCGGGCCGCCAATATTATGCCCGCAATCCCGTCGAGAGCGCGGACCCTCACCTCAACACCCGCACCAGCCGGCTGATCGGCCAGGTCGTCACCGTCGAGAGCGCGATCGAGAACGGCAAGGGCCGGGTGCGTGTCGGCGACGGCGTCTGGAATGCGAGCGGGCCGGATGTGCCGGCTGGGACGAGTGTGCGGATCGTGGCGGCGGAGGGGACTTTGCTGACGGTGGAGCTGGCCTGACGCGCCGGTGCGCAGCGAACGGCCCCGCCTGCCGTTCGTCGCGCAATCCCCTCCGACGACCGTCGCGAGGCGCGCCGCCGCCGGGTTTGTTCATCTGCGCGAAAGGTTAACGCGAACACGGGCCGGGCATCCGTCCGCCCCGGGGGGAATTGCGTTTGCGGGCCCGCTCGATTTCGAAGGAACAGCCTAATGACTGCCATGACCGGAAGGCCAACCCGCCTCCTCCTCGCCATGATTGCCGGGACAGTCCCGGGCGTGCTGGCGGCACAGTCGCAGACGCCGCCCGCCGACCTTTCGGTGAGCGTTCCCGCCCCGCCCGAAGCCGCCGCGACCCCGGGGCCGAGGATCGAGGGCATCATCACCGCGCGCCATGGCGACCTGCTGCAGGTCATGACCGCCGACGGCGCCCGCACGATGATCGCCATTGGCAGCGATACAAGGATCACTTCCCGCGGCGGCTTCCTGAGCCTCGGCCGCACCCGGCTCGCCGGGGACAGGTTGCTCAACGGCCTGCCGGTCAGCGTCGATACATTGCGGACCGGCGGCGGCGGCCTTGTGGCCCGGCGGATCGATCTCCGGGAGCGGGACCTCAGGACCGCGGCGATGATCCATGGCGGCACCGCCCAGCAATTCGCCGAGCAGACGGCCGCGACGGCGGCGCTGCGCAGCCGGATCGGCAGCATCGACCAGTATAATGTCCGGAGCACGATGAACGTGACCTTCGCCTTCGGCCGGGCGACCCTGTCCGATCAGGCGAAAGCCGATCTCTGCGCGACGGCCACCGCCGCCGGGGCGATCGACAACGCCCTTTTGCTCGTCGTCGGTTACACCGATTCCACGGGAAGCCAGGAGGTCAACCAGGCGCTCAGTGAGCGGCGCGCTGGCGCCGTCGTCAATTATCTTCAGCAGGCCTGCCACTGGCTGCCCTATCGCATGATGACCCCCACCGGGATGGCGGAAGCGGATCCGGCGGCGGACAACAGCACCCCCCAGGGCCAGGCACAGAATCGCCGAGTCCAGGTCAGCATCCTGGTCAGCAAGGCGGTGGACGGGCTGTGAGAGGCGCAGGGGTGGGTCGATGGCCCACCCCGGTTTCTGGATCCCGGCCGCGCAACGCTGCTGACGGCGTGACTGGCCTGATGCATCGAATGGGTTCCCGCTCTTATCGTCGGGATATCCGGGATTATTACTCTACGGAATGTCCCGTAATGACCGCCAATGTCCAGGCGGTAGGAACGTGCGAGTCTATCCGCAAGCCGATGGGAAGTTCGATGTTCAAGAGCATCCTGATTGCGATCGACCTCGATGAACCGGCCTCCTGGTCTCGAGCTTTGCCGATTGCATTGCCGATGGCGCGCATGGGCGGTGCCCGCCTCACCCTGGCAACCGTAATCACCGACCTGGAGGCGATGGCCGACCAGTGGTCCCCGGCCGGCTACCGGGAAAGGGTCGAGCTTGCTCGCGGTCGGTTGTCCGGCCTTGCCGCCGGATGTGGCGACCAGCCCCATGACGTGCTTGTCGGCAGTGGCCATGTCGGCCGGGGAATCCTGGATCTGGCGGCCACCGCCGATGCCGATCTTATCGTCCTTGCATCCCATCGGCCCCGACTGCGCGATTACCTGCTGGGCGGAAACGCGGCGCACGTCGTCAACCATGCGCCCTGCTCGGTCCTGGTCGTCAGGGAGTGAACAGCGCCGCGGAAGCTCCCGGCGGATGAAGCGCGCCATCCCGGAAGAGCGGCTTGCCTTGCTCGCGAGGCAAAGAGAGCAGGGATTGTCCGAGACTGAAGTTGCCGCGCTGGCCGGACAGTATGGGACAAACCTCATCGCCGAACATCCGCCTGGCTCGGCCGCGCGGCTGGCGAAGGATACCCTTGCCGACCCGATGATCTGGTTTCTGGTCGTGACAAGCGCGATCTTCGGGGCGATCGGGCAGTATACGGATATGGCTGTGCTGGCTGCAGCCATCGCACCGCTGGTCGGAATGGACCTTTATCTCCACCGCCGCACGCAGGCATCGATTGAAGGCCTGCGGAGCGTGCTGGCGGCGACCGCGAGAGTCGTCCGGGGAACGGCGGAGCGCCAGGTCGGAGCGGATGAGCTGGTTCCCGGGGACCTCGTGCGCGTCGCAGCGGGCGAGGCCTTTCCGGCCGACGGCATCATTGTGTCCGGCAGCTCGCTTCAGGCCGAGGAATCCTCCCTGACCGGTGAAGCCTACCCGGTCGTGAAACGCCCCGCGCGGCAGCTGGCGGCGCCCGAGGAGGAGGCATGGGTATTCGCCGGAACCCGGCTCCTGACCGGGTCGGCCGAAATACGGCTGATCTTCACCGGTGGGGAAACCATCTATGGGGAGATCGTCCACGCGGCGGTGGGCGGGCCTCCAGGTCGCACTCCACTTCAGCAATCGGTCAGCACGCTGGTAAAGATCCTGTTGGGCGTGGCCGCTTTCATATGCGTGCTTTTGGCCGGGGTCCGACTTTGGCAAGGTCATGGCCCCGTTGACGCCTTCCTCAGCGCGGCGACCCTCGCTGTCGCGGCAATCCCCGAGGAATTCCCCGTCGTACTGACCTTCTTTCTTGGTGTCGGCGTTTATCGGCTGGCCCGCGCCAAGGCCCTGGTCAGGCGCGGGATCGCGGTCGAGAATGTGGGCCGGGTCTCGGTCATCTGCACCGACAAGACCGGGACGATTACCGAAGGCAGGCTTGTCTATCACGCCGGGTTGACCGCCCCGGGCGTGCCGGACGAATGGCTGTTGAGCGTCGGCGCCCTCGCCTCCAGGGAGGACTCAAGCGATCCGCTGGACGTGGCGATCCTGTCAGCGGCGCCGAAGCTCTCGCCGGCGTGGCGGCGGCTGGCCGTCTTCCCGTTCACCGAAGGGCGGCGGCGGGAGACCGCGAGCTGGCGCCGCGAATCGGGGGCGGTCGTGGTTGCCGTGAAGGGCGCGCCGGAGACGATCCTGGCGCTTTGCGATCTCGGTGAGGCGGATCGGCTGCACTGGCGCCAGCTGGCCGACACCGCCGCGGCCAGAGGCGAAAAGGTGATTGCGTGCGGGTGGCAGGAAGCAACCGCTGCGCCAGCCACGGAGCCCCCGGCCGGATTCAGGCTGGCAGGTCTGATCTCGGTGACCGACCCGATCCGGGCTGGCGTCCGCGAGGCCGTGGATCAGGCGCGCGCCGCCGGGATTCAGATCGTCATGGTCACGGGCGATCACCCGCAAACAGCTGCCGCGATCGCGCGCGGGGCGGGCATCGCCGAAGCCCCGCTGGTCATCCTCGGCGACGAGCTTTTGTCGACCCTCGCCCGGATGAGCGAAGACCAGCTGCGCGAGCTTGCCGTCGTCGCAAGAGCCACCCCCGCGCAGAAGGTCCTGCTGGTGGAAGCGCTTCGCCGCACCGGCCGCATCGTGGCGGTCACTGGCGATGGCGTGAACGATGCTCCGGCCCTGCGCGCCGCCGATGTCGGAATTGCGATGGGGCTGCGCGGGACGCGCACCGCCCGCGAAGTCAGCGCCATCGTGCTGATGGATGATAATTTCCGGACCGTCGTCACCGCTATTGCCGAGGGACGGCAGCTCTTCCAGAACCTGCGCAGGAGCTTCGCCTTCCTGCTCATGATCCATCTCCCGCTGGTGTCGACAGCGGCGCTGGCGCCCTTTCTCGGCTATCCGCTGCTCTACCTGCCGGTGCACATTGTCTGGCTCGAGCTTCTCATCCATCCAGCCGCGATCCTCGGGTTCCAGCAGGGGGCCGGTGGGCGGCTAAGCCGATCAGAGGAAGGAGCCGGTCGCCATTTCTTCACCTTGGGCGAGTGGGTGGCGATCGGGGTGACGGGCGCGATGATCGGGAGCGCGGTTCTTGCCGCCTTCCTGATCGCGATCGCTTCAGGCTCGGGCCCGGACCACGCCCGCTCCCTTGCGCTTGTCAGCCTGGTGAGCGGCCTCGCTGTGCTGCTCTTCGCTCTCACCGGCAGGAAGTCCTGGCTGCCCAACTCAATTGCCGCGGCGTCACTTACCAGCGCTTTCCTCCTGGTCCAGGTTCGCCCGTTCGCTGCGATCGCGCATCTGCAACCGGTTTCAACCGGCGACTGGCTCGTCGCTGCCGGGGCGGGCGCGATACCAGCGCTGGGTTCGATGATCTTCGCGAGGAGCCACGGGCTGGACCCTTCTCGACCCCGTTGAGGGCCAAGCCTCAGAGGCGAGCCAGAACTTTGGTGCGCCACCCGCGACATTTCGCGACCATTTTCCGGTTGCGATCCCTGCCCTGTGCGCCAAACCGACAGGCGCCGTTCAGCCGCCCTGCCCTAATCGCCCACGCCTTAGTCACTTGAACGGCCCGCGCCGCCGCTGCACCCGGCGTCGGCGCCGTCAGTCGAGGAATCCATCATGAAGTTTCACCTGCTCGCTGCTCTGGTCGCCGCCGCCCTTTCCGCCCCGCTCGCCGCGCAACCGCCCGAAGGCGGGCCGCCGCCTATGGGTGGTCCCGACGGTCCCCGCGGCCCCGGCGGTTTCCGGGGTGGGGGCATGCGAATGCTGCCTTCCACCCGGGCCGAGGTCGAGCAGATGGTCCGCGACCGCTTCCAGCAGCGCGATGCCAATCATGACGGCTTCCTCTCCGGCGACGAGCTGGGCGAGCGCGGGGCGATGCTGCTCGAGCGGCAGGATGCCGACCATGACGGGAAGATCTCGGTCGCCGAGGCCACGGCCAGCGCGCTGGGCCAGTTCGACCGCGCCGACACCAATCATGACGGCCGCATCGACGATGCCGAGCGCCAGGCGGTGATGGCGCGCTTCGGCGGCCGCGGCGACGGGCCGCGGCGGGGCGGCAATCTCAACATGCTGCCGGCGACCCGCACCGAGATGCAAGCGATGACGCAGGCGATCTTCGCCCGGCAGGACGCCAATCATGACGGCTTCCTCGACGCGGGCGAGCTTGGCGAGCGCGCGCAGGCGGCGCTGGCGCGGCTCGACACCGATCATGACGGTAAGCTCTCCGCGGCCGAGAATTCAGCCGGGCTGCTGACCCTGTTCGACCGGGTCGACAGTGATCATAATGGCACGATCAGCGACGCCGAGCGGGCGGCGGCCCAAGCCGCGATGGCGCCGGCGCCTCCGCCGCCGGGCAACTGACCCCTGTCTCGCCGACGGCGCGGGCCCATGGCGGGGTCGCGCCGAAAGCGTCGGGGGTGATCAGGTTCCGGTCGATCGCGATGCCGGCGACTTTGTCGTTCGGGATGATGGTCTGCACCATCGAATAGCCGCGGTGCGGGATGGCCGGGACCTTGCTGCCCGACTTCCAATAGTGGGTGAACTTCAGCCGCCGGTAGAGCTGGTCGGGCGTGAGGCCGCAACTGGACCCGACATAGAGGCCGGGCACGTAGCCCCCCGCCGCCACCTCGCCATGCCAGATGTTGCAATAAGCGATGATGTCGGCGGGCGTCGCCTTCGGGCTCACCTCCTCGAGATCGAGAAAGACCGCCGTGCCGACCGGCAGCCCTACGGCCTTGGCGTGGGCCGCGGCATTGGCGCCATATTCGGCGCCGAGCGCAACGGACGGCGACCAGCCCGCCGCCGCGACGTGCTGGACCGCCATCAGGGCCAGGCCGGCGTCCAGGATCGCCGTCACTTCCGCCTTGCCGAGATCGTAAGCGGGCGGGGTCGCCTTGCGGCTGAGGTAACGCACCGCAAAGGCGAAACCCCCCTGCTTCAGCGCGGTCGCTCTGGCCCTGGTGAGCGGCGTGTTCGCATCGAAGCCGAGCGCGCCGGCCCGCGCCGGCTCCACGATGTGACCCATAGGTTCGTCTCTCCCGAGAAATGAAAGAACCAAATAGGTACAATCTGCGGAACTTCAAGAGGGCGGAAAAGGACCCAGATCGGGCTCAACCCAGCCCAGCCGCGCCTCTTTTGAGAAAAGCAGCTCGCGCGAATAGAAACGAAGCGGCCAATCACGCTGGCCTTCCGGCGCCTCCAGCACGGCGTTCACCCGCGCGGACAGCCCCTGCCCTTCGCTCTTCGCCAACACCGTCCGCAAGATGCGGATGAAGACCCGGGTGATGGTCTCGTGATAGCCTTCGGTATCGCTGTTCACGCCGCCGACGCTCTCATTGTAGCGGCGGATCAGGTCCGGCAGGTCGCGCTTGGGCGCGATCTCGCCCCGCTCGAGGATGAGCCAGCAGGTGGTCGAGATATGGGCTTCGTGCGTCCACTCGGCCTTGGGCAAAATGCGCGCGAGGAAGCGCGTGCCGACATCGCGGATCGCGTCGTCATGCGGCCAGAGCCGCGGTGTGGGGGTGGTCGTCGTCGTCATGTTCATTTCCTTACATAGCAAAAGGGAGCGCGCCGGACCCCGGCACGCTCCCTTCAAAGGCAAGAGCTCGTGGCTGGGCGTCAGGCCGTAATCACGGTCGCCTGGGCTTGCTGGGCCTGCTGCCCCGCGATGCGCGGCGCGGCCCCACGGACCGCCGCATCGACATGGTCGGCGAACCTGGCGAAATTGTTGGTGAACAGGGTCACCAGTTTCGCCGCGGTCGCGTCATAATCGGCCTTGTCGGCCCAGGTGCCGCGCGGATCTAGGATCGCGCTGTCGACGCCCGGCACGCTGACCGGCACCTCGACTCCGAAATTCGGGTCGATGCGGAACTCGACATGGTTCAGCGAACCGTCCAGCGCGGCGTTGAGCAGGGCACGGGTCGCCTTGATCGGCATCCGGCTGCCCTCGCCATATTTGCCGCCGGTCCAGCCGGTGTTGACCAGCCAGCAGCGCACGCCGCCTTTGGCGATCCGCTCCTTGAGGAGGTTGCCATAGACCCAGGGGAAGCGCGGCATGAAGGGCGCGCCGAAGCAGGTCGAAAAGGTCGCTTCCGGCTCGGTCACGCCGATCTCCGTGCCGGCGACCTTGGCGGTATAGCCGGAGAGGAAATGGTACATGGCCTGCTCGGGCGTGAGGCGCGCGATCGGCGGCAGCACGCCGAACGCGTCGGCGGTCAGGAAGACGACGTTCTTCGGCACCGGTCCCATATTGTGTTCGGAGCAGTTCGGGATGAAGTCGATCGGATAGGCGCCGCGGGTATTCTCCGCGAGGCTGGGGTCGTCGAGGTCGAGCGCGCGCGTCTCCTCGTTCATCACGACATTCTCGAGCACGGTGCCGAACCGCTTCGTCGTGGCGTAGATCTCGGGTTCCGCCTCGGGCGAAAGCCGGATCATCTTGGCGTAGCAGCCGCCTTCAAAATTGAAGACCGCGGTGTCGCTCCACCCATGCTCGTCATCACCGATCAGGGTACGCGAGGCGTCGGCCGACAGGGTGGTCTTGCCGGTGCCGCTGAGGCCGAAGAAGACGGCGGTGTCGCCGTCCGGGCCGATATTGGCCGAACAGTGCATCGGCATGATGCCCTGCGGCGGCAGCAGATAGTTGAGGATGCCGAAGACCGACTTCTTCATCTCGCCGGCATATTGGGTGCCGCCGATCAGGATCAACTTCTCGGTCAGGTTCACGGCGATCACGGTCTCGCTGCGCGTGCCGTGGCGGGCCGGGTCGGCGCGGAAGCCCGGCAGGTCGATGATCGTGAATTCCGGCTCGAACCCGGCGAGTTCGCTGTCCTCGGGCCGGACCAGCAGCGTGCGGATGAAAAGACTGTGCCAGGCGAGCTCGTTGATCATGCGGACGCGGACGCGATGCTCGGGCTGCGAGCCGCCGTACAGGTCCTGCACGAACAGGTCGTTCTTCTCGGCCAGGGCGGCCATGAAGTCGGCCTTCAGAGCCGCGAAGTGGCCGGACTCGATCGAGGCGTTGTTATCCCACCAGATATTACCCTCGGTCTCGGCGTCGCGGACGATGAACTTGTCCCTGGCGGAGCGGCCGGTGTGCTTGCCCGTCTTCACGACCAGAGGGCCGTCCTTGGCGAGCAGGCCCTCGCCACGCTTCAGCGCCTCCTCGACGAGGCGGGCGGTGCCGAGATTCCAGTGCAGGGCCGCGTCGGTGTCGATGCCCTGATATGACAGATCGAAGGTCGGGACCGTATTGGCCACCTCGGAATTCCTCTCTTAAAACCTAGCTTGTTGCGCGCCGGGGGGTGCGGGCTTTCAATGCGGGCGCGCATATCGGAGCGGGGGCGACTCGTCAAAGGGTGGCGCGACGGCACGCCTTTCAAGCCCGCTGGACACTACAGATGTGAACGTCCCCAACGTGTGGAAAGCGGACGTCGGCGGCGAGCGATGCGGCGTTTGCCTAGCGGTGGCATTTAGGAGCCGCTTGGAGGTAGCGCCTAGCTTTCCCCAAACTAAGCCATCCTTAGCAAGCGCCGGCCGCATGCGCACCATAGGTGGCTTGTGCCACTGTGTATTTGTCGCCAGCGCTCGATGAAAGCTGCTGAATGAGACCACGGCAAGAGAAGCCAGACATCTCTAGGTATTGCCTCGCAGACCGTGCCGCATTTTCATTCCAATCGACACTCAGGCTATCCACTGCGGCAGTGGCATCTGAAATAGAATAGCCATCTCCGGCGTCGGAGGAAAGCTGCTGAATAAGCCCGTTCCTCGAGAACCCTGTCATGCTGAGGTACTGCTCTGCAGACCTTACCGCGTTATTTTGGGACGGAGTAAGACTTGCTCGTGCAGTCTCTTCGCCGAGGCTTTCTGCCGGATTAGAGGTGGTTTCATTTCGGGGGCTTGGAGTGGCGTTGAAAGAGTTCTGGGGTGCTGAAGAATTCTGAGGTGCACCCGCGGCTTTCTCTGTTGTCGTCGTTCCCCGGCCGTCACAGCCAGAAATCAGGCACGCGGCAGCTGCCGAGAATAAAATCCAAATCCTCATGCTGACATCATCCCCGAATATTCTAATAAAGGCCCCCTCAAGGTTCCGTTGTCTTACAGAGCCGCGAAAGGGACACAAGTAGCGGCAAAGCGCTTAGTCACATCCGCGGCGCGCAAATGCACTGCCGACGGTCAAACGTCCTCGCTGCGGGCGGAGGGCGTGAAGGCGGGTTTGATGGCGCTTGCTCCTCGACCGCCTCCCCAGTCTAGTCATGCCGCCAGGCTACCACACCCAGTAATCGCGGACTCCAAGTGGCCTAGCGCGCCGGAGTGCCGTTGGCTAAAGCCCGAGGCCAGATGGCAAAGCGTCAGGCAGGACCGGAATGTCGATAACGATCGCGCTCGTCGATGACGACCGCAACATCCTGACGTCGCTCTCGGTCACGCTGCAGTCCGAAGGCTTCACCACGCGCCTCTATTCGGACGGCGAGGCGGCGCTGAAGGCGCTGGTGGAGAATCCGCCTGACCTCGCCGTGCTCGACATCAAGATGCCGCGCGTGGACGGGATGGAACTGCTGCGGCGGCTGCGCGAGAAGAGCGACTTTCCGGTGATCTTCCTGACCTCGAAGGACGAGGAGCTGGACGAGGCGCTGGGGCTCGCCATGGGCGCGGACGATTATATCGCCAAGCCTTTCTCGCAGCGTCTGCTCATCGCCCGCATCCGCGCGGTGCTGCGGCGGACGGAGATGCGCGCCCGGCCGGCAACGGAGGATGAGGCGCCCGAGCAGGCCGAGATCGAGCGCGGCCGGCTGGTCATGGATCCGGCCCGGCACCGCGTGAAATGGAGCGGGCAGGATGTCACGCTGACCGTCACGGAATTCATGATCCTGGAGGCGCTGGCGCAAAGACCGGGCGTGGTGAAGAGCCGCAACCAGCTGATGGACGTAGCCTATCAGGACGACATCTATGTCGACGACCGCACGATCGACAGCCACATCAAGCGGATGCGGCGCAAGTTCCGGGCGATCGACGACAGTTTCAACGCGATCGAGACGCTCTATGGCGTCGGCTACCGTTTTGCCGAAGAGTGAGCGCAAGGTCGGCTGGTTCCGCCGCTGGACCAAGCGGCTGACGCTGCGTCAGCGCATCCTGGCGGTGAACATATTCGCCATCGCCATCCTGTTCGGCGGCATCTTCTATCTCGACAGCTTCCGTACCAGGCTGACGCAGGCGCGGGTCGAGCAGGCCGAATCCGAAGCGGTGATGATCGCGCATATGATGGCTGCGGTGCCGCCGGCGGCGCGCGAGCCGATCCTGAAGCAGATCGGCCGGGATTCAGGGACGCGGCTGCGGCTCTACGCGCCGACCGGGCAAAGAGTGGCCGACAGCTGGGACGGCGCCCCGCCGACCTACACGCTCCGCGATCCCAATGAGGAGCCCTGGTATCGGGGCGCCGCCGTCTGGCTCGATAATGCCTTCGATCGGCTGGTGGGTGCGCCGCCCCCACCCGATTATGTGCCCCGCGCCAGCGACACTTTGGTCGACTGGCCGGAGGCGGTGGCGGCTTTGGGCAGCGGCCGACCGGAACGGCTGGTCCGCCGCGCACCGGATGGCACGCCTTTCATCGCCGCGGGCCAAAGGCTGGAAAGCGCCGACCGCTCGGTGCTGCTGCTCACCGTCAACGCGCGGGACGTGCGCCGCGTGGTCCGGGCGGAGCGCTTCTCGCTCTTCCTGGTCCTGCTCGCGACGCTGATCGTCTCAATCCTGCTCTCCCGCTTTCTTGCGCGGACCATCGCCAATCCGCTGCGCCGGCTCGCCCATGCCGCGCATCGGGTCAGGCGCGGCAGCGCGCGGGAGGTGGACGTCCCCACCCTCCCATTGCGGACCGACGAGATCGGCCAGCTCGCCCGCGCCCTGCACGACATGACGCAGAGCCTCAGGCAGCGAATCGACGCCACCGACGCTTTTGCCGCTGACGTGACCCACGAGCTCAAGAACCCGCTCGCCTCCCTGCGCTCCGCGGTCGAGACGCTGGACCGCGTCCAGGATCCGGTCATCCGCCAGCAATTGCTCGACGTGGTGCGTCAGGACGTGCGCCGGCTCGACCGGCTGGTGGTCGAAGTCGCCGAGGCATCGCGGCTCGACGCCGAGCTGTCCCGCGCCCGGCTCGAGCCGATCGACCTGGGCAAGATGATCGAGGCCTTGGTCCCGATGTGGGAGGGGCAGGCAGAGGGGAAAGCCGAGATCGCCTTCGCCCGACCGCGGGTCGGCACCGCCATCATCATGGGTGATGAATCGCGGCTGGCCCGCATGCTCGGCAGTCTCGTCGACAACGCGATTTCCTTCTCTCCGCCCGGCGGGCTTGTGGAAATCGGCGCCTGCGGCCTGGGTCAGGAGGTGATGATCTGGGTGCAGGATGACGGCCCCGGGGTCCCCCCCGAGGCGCGGGAAGCGATCTTTAACCGCTTTCATAGCATCAGGCCGGAAGAGGATTTCGGCCGCCACAGCGGGCTTGGCCTTGCCATCGCGAAGGCGATTGTCGAGGGGCATGACGGACGGATCGAAGTCGAGGATCGTCAGGACGGACGGACAGGGGCCCGCTTCGTCGTCCATTTTGCGGGAGCCCAGCCATGATGGCGCCGTCTCTTTCGTCCGAAACCATCCACGTCAGCAGCGTGGCGATAGACGGTCGCGCGGTGCTGATCGGCGGCCGCTCCGGCGCAGGCAAGTCGGATCTGGCGCTGCGCCTGATCGACCGCGGCGCGGTGCTGGTCAGCGACGATTATACCTTTGTGCGGCGTGTCGGTGGCCAGGCGATCGCCTCGGCGCCCGAGCGGATCATAGGCAAGATCGAGGTGCGCGGCGTGGGCATCGAGGAGATGGCGAACGTCCAGGGCGTGCCGGTCGCGCTCTATGTGGACCTGTCCGGCGAGCCGGTGCGCTTGCCTGAGGGTAAGGACCGGCTCATGGTGGCGGGCATTTCCATCCCCTCGCTCGCGCTCGACGGCCATCATGTCTCGGCGCCGCTGAAGGTCGAGGCGGCCTTGCGCCTGCTCGGGCTTCCGGCCGGATGAGCCAGCTCGTCATCATGTCCTTCGCCTTTTCGCGGGGCGAGCCCCCCGAGGCGAATCTGGTGTTCGACATGCGCTTCCTGCGCAATCCGCATTGGCAGGAGCATTTGCGCCCGCTGAGCGGATTGGACGAACCGGTGGGCGCCTATATCGCCGGTGATGATGCTTATGTTGACGCTCTGACGCGGATCGAGGCCCTGCTCACCACCCTGCTCCCGCTCTACCAGACGGACGAAAAAGCCCAGGTGCGGGTCGCGTTCGGCTGCACGGGCGGCCGCCATCGCTCGGTTCATGTGGCCGAGCACGTCGCTGGACGGTTGCGTGCGGCGGGATTTTCCCCCAGACTCGACCATCGCGACCTCGCCGACGCCGCCTCGTGACGGTACCGAGCGGTCCGCAAGGGGATAGCTCCAAGTGAATTGGGCAGACGGCTGCTAAGGTGGAATGATGATCGGTCTGGTATTGGTGACGCACGGACGGCTTGCGTCCGAGTTCATTGTCGCCATGGAGCACGTCGTCGGCCCGCAGCAGCAGATCGAGGGGATCTGCATCGGCCCTGAGGATGACATGGAGGAGCGCCGCGGCCAGATCGCCGACGCGATCCGCGCGGTCGACGGGGGTGTCGGCGTCATCATCCTCACCGATCTGTTCGGCGGCACCCCTTCCAACCTCGCCATCAGCCTGATGAAATCCGACAAGATTGAGGTGATCGCCGGCGTCAACCTGCCCATGCTGATTCGCCTCGACGGCGCCCGCAAGACGATGGACGTGCGCGGGGCGGTCGCGGCGGCGCGCGAGGCGGGCCGCAAATATATCTCGGTCGCCTCCGAGGTTCTGGGCGAGGCGGCCGCTTGAGCGCCGTCTCGCGCACCGTGGAGGTCGTCAACAAGCGCGGCCTCCATGCCCGCGCGAGTGCGAAATTCGTCACCATGGCATCCGGGATCGACGCCGCGGTCGAGGTCGAGAAGGATGGCAACAAGGTCTGCGGCACCTCGATCATGGGGCTGATGATGCTTGGCGCGGCGATGGGCGATTCGATCACGATCAGCGCCAGCGGCATCGGCGCCGAACAGGCGGTGGAGCAGCTCTCCGCTTTGGTCGAGGCGAAGTTCCACGAGGACGTCTGAACCCGCATGATCAAGGCGGTCACCTCTTTCTCCAATCCGTTGGTCAAGCATGCGCGGGCACTGCGCGAGAAGAAGCATCGGCGCGCCGAAGGCCTGTTCCTGGCCGAGGGGCTTCGCATCCTGACCGAGGCGCGCGAGGCGGGCCGGCTGCCGGAGCGGATCTTCTTCAGTGATGCTTCGCACAAGCTGGTCGAGGCGCTGATCGAAGCGGTGGAGGCCGCCGGCGGCGATGCAATCGAGACCAGCGAGGACATCCTCCACAAGATCAGCGGCAAGGAGAATCCGCAGGCGGTGGTCGGGGTGTTTCGCCAGTTCGATACCAGCCTCACGGCCCTCGACCGGGCTGCAGCGCCACTCTGGATCGTGGCGCAGGCGTTGCGCGATCCAGGCAATCTCGGGACGATCCTCAGGACCGGCGACGCGGTCGGCGCCGGCGGCCTGATCCTGATCGACGATTGCGCCGATCCATTCTCCGTGGAGGCGGTGCGCGCCTCGATGGGCGCCCTGTTCACGCAGCGCATCGCGACGGCGCGCTGGGAGGAGTTCACCGCCTGGCTGCGCGCCGGACCGGGCCAGTTGGTCGGCACCAGCCTCAACACCAGCCACGATTATCAGGAACCGCGCTACCAAGCGCCGACCTTCCTGCTCGTCGGCAATGAATCGCAGGGGCTACCGCCCGCCTATGAGGCAGAGTGCGACCTGCTGGTGAAGATCCCGATGCTCGGCAAGGCGGACAGCCTCAACGCCGCAGTGGCGACCGCGGTCATGGCCTATGAAGTGCTGAACCAGAGGCGCCGCGCCGGATAAGAACAGAGAGGACAGGCATGCTGACCGACATCGAGATTTCGCGGGCCGCCAAGATGCGCCCGATCGGGGAGATCGCCGCGCGGCTCGGCATCCCAGAGGAGGCGGTCGAGCCTTATGGCCGCACCAAGGCGAAGATCTCGCTCCAGTGGCTGGCGGAGAAGCGCAAGGGCAAGCAGGGCAAATTGATCCTGGTCACGGCGATCAACCCGACCCCGGCGGGCGAAGGCAAGACCACCACCTCGGTCGGCCTCACCGACGGCCTCGCCCGGATCGGCAAGAACGCGATGCTGTGCCTGCGCGAGCCCTCGCTCGGCCCCTGCTTCGGGATGAAGGGCGGCGCGGCGGGCGGCGGCTATGCGCAGGTCGTGCCGATGGAGGAGATCAACCTCCATTTCACCGGCGATTTCCACGCCATCACCAGCGCCCACAATCTGCTGGCGGCAATGATCGACAATCATATCCACTGGGGCAATGCGCTGAACATCGACGTGCGGCGCGTGACGTGGAAGCGCGTGCTCGACATGAACGACCGTGCCTTGCGAGAGATCGTCCAGTCGATCGGCGGCGTCGGCAACGGCTTCCCGCGCGAATCCGGTTTCGACATCACCGTGGCGTCGGAGGTCATGGCGATCTTCTGCCTGTCCGACGATCTGGACGATCTGCGCGAACGGCTTGGCCGGATCGTGATCGGCTATACGCGCGACAAGAAGGCGGTGACGGCGGCCGACATCAAGGCCGAAGGCGCGATGACCGTGCTCCTGTCACAGGCGCTGGCGCCCAATCTCGTGCAGACCGTGGAGAACAACCCGGCCTTCATCCATGGCGGGCCGTTCGCCAACATCGCCCATGGCTGCAACAGCGTGATTGCGACCAAATCGGCGCTGGCGCTGGCCGATTATGTGGTGACCGAGGCCGGCTTCGGCGCGGACCTCGGCGCCGAGAAATTCTTCGACATCAAATGCCGGGCGGCGGGGTTGAAGCCGAGCGCGGCGGTGATCGTCGCGACGGTGCGCGCGCTCAAATATAATGGCGGCGTCGCCAAGGCGGACCTGGGCAGCGAAAATGTCGCGGCGGTGCGGGCCGGCGGCGTCAATCTCGCCCGCCATCTCGAGAATATTCGCCAGTTCGGCGTACCGGCGGTGGTCGCGATCAACCGCTTCGCCTCCGACACCGGGGCAGAGATTCGCGCGATCCAGGAGATCGCCGCCGCGCATGGCGTCGAGGCGGTGATCTGCACGCATTTCGCAGACGGGAGCGCGGGCGCGGCCGAGCTGGCCGACCGGGTGGCGGCGCTCGCGGACGGGGACAGCGCCCAGTTCGCGCCGCTCTACGAAGCCGAACTAAGCCTGTTCGAGAAGATCGATACGATCGCTAAGCGCATCTACCGGGCCGACGAGGCGATCGCCAATGCCTCGGTCCGCAACCAGCTGCGCCAATGGGAGAAGGACGGCTATGGCCATTTTCCGGTGTGCATGGCGAAGACCCAGTACAGCTTCTCCACCGACCCTGCCCTGCTCGGCGCGCCGAGCCACCATGTCGTGCCGGTGCGCGAAGTGCGGCTCGCGGCGGGCGCCGGCTTCATCGTCGCGGTCTGCGGCGACCTGATGACCATGCCTGGCTTGCCCAAGGTGCCATCGGCGGAAGGAATGCGGATCGACGAGAAGGGGTTGATCGAAGGGCTTTCCTAGCTCAAATACTCCGTTCATCGCTGAGAAAGCACGACTCGTCGATGGAGCGGACCCGTGAAACTGCGCTTGGTGACCCTCGCACTGCTCGCCGTCGCGAGCCCCGTTGCCGCCCAACCGCCGGAGCCTGAGGGCGAAGTCTACAGCGGCTTCGGGACCGAGCCCTTCTGGGACGTGACCTTCGAGGACGGCAAGATCATCCTCCACCAGGACGAGGAGCGGATCGAGGTGCCCCGCCCGCGGCCAACGACGACCCGGGCCGGCGTCCATATCTACCGGACGCCGCGCTTCACCGTGGAAATCAGCCACGAAGGCCGCTGCAATGACGGGATGAGCGAGTTCGAATATGCGGACACGGTCCGCATCCGGTTCGGACGCAGCCGCACCGGCGGGCTCGAGGGCTGCGGCGGCGGGAGCCTGCCGCCGGCGACGTTGGCCAATACCAACTGGCGGATCATCGATGTTGCCGGCTTTTTGGTGGGCGACAGCGCCTATGTCGTGACGTTCGAAGACGGGCGACTGACCGCGCAGGTGGGCTGCAACCGCCTGTCAGGCCCCTATAGGCAGCGCAGCCATCTCCTGACCCCGGGCCCGATCGCCTCGACCCGCATGGCCTGTCCGCCCGACCAGGCCGAGCGCGAGGCCAGGCTCACCCAGCTTCTGCAGGGCCCGATCCGGATCAACTATAATGGCGGGACGCAGATGACGCTGCAGTCGGACCAGGGCGACCCAAACATCTACCTGACGTTGCTCCGCCAATGATGGGTCTCGCCGCGCTCGCCTTGGTGGCCGCGCAGCCTGCCGAGCCCCAGCCTTATGGCGCGCTCGGCACCGCGCCTTTGTGGCAGGCCTCGATCGGCACCGGACCGCCTCGTCCGAGCCGTCCCGCTGCGCCCGCGCCGCGCTACGAGGCCGGAGGCTTTGAACCCTTCTGGGAGCTCGTCATCGAGGGCGGGTGGCTGACCTTCACGCCGAACATGGGCGACAGGCCGACGATCAGGGTCCGTACCCCGCCCCGGCGGCCGATCCGCAACGGCTATCGCTACGTCGTGTCGCGCCAGCTGACCATCACCGTCCGGCACGTACGGTGCGACTCCTACAGCTCGCGCACGTTCGCCGACACCGTCTACGTGACTGGCGTGGCCGAGGGCGGCTGTGGCGGCCGGCCGATCGCCCCGGCGAGCCTCAATGCCACCATCTGGGGGCTAGGATCACTCAACGGCGTCGCCTTCCAGCGAGAGGATTCCAATTTCCTGTTCGCCTATGACAATGTGGTGCGGGGCACGATCGGGTGCAGCAGTTTCTCGGTGCCCTACAGCGAACGGCGGCCGTTCGTGTAGTTCGGCCGGATGACGCTCAACCGCGGGGACTGCACCGGGCTGGTCAGGAGACTGAGCCCTGATCGCGAGCGCCGCGCGCTCCAGATCTTCACCGGCAGGTCCCGGATCAGCTTCGTGGACGGCGACACGCTGATCCTCACCGGCAGCCACGGCACCGCGCGGCTGAACCCCGATTAATTGGGCTGGCCGTCGCCTTCCGACGGGAAGAGCTTGGTGAGCGGGCGCGGCGAGGTCTCGATCACCGGCAGCGGCTCGACCTCCTTGGTGCCGCCCGCCACTTCCAGCGTCTCGAACCTTTTGGCCGAGGTCATCACCTGGCTTTCGAGGCTGCCGACAAAGGCGTTATAGGCGCCGGTCGCCAGCTCGAGATTGCGGCCCATGCGGGCGACATGGCCGCCCATCGTGGCGAGGCGGCTGTGCAATTCCTTGCCGAGCCGGGCGATTTCCGCCGCCTCCTCGGCGATCTTCTCCTGCCGCCAGACTGAGGAGACGGTGCGGGCGATGGCGACGAGGTTGGTCGGCGTCGCCAGCAGCACCCGCCGCTCGAACGCCCAGGACCAGAGATTGTCGTCCTGCTCCAGCGCCGCGGTCAGGAAATGCTCGCCGGGAATGTACATGACGACATAATCGGCGGCGTCGCCAAACTGCTCCCAATAGGCCTTGGAACCGAGCTGCTGGGCGTGATTCTTGATCGAGGCGGCGTGGGCCTTGAGATGGGCGGTCCGGGCGGTATCGTCGACTTCCTCATTGGCGTCGAGAAAAGCGTTGAGCGAGCATTTCGCGTCGATGATCAACTTGCGCCCACCGGGCAGCCGCACGACCACGTCGGGGCGGAGGCGGCCGTCCTCGGTGTCCACCGAGACCTCGGTCTGGAAATCCGCATATTGGGAGAGGCCGGCCTGCTCGAGCACGTTCTTCAGGCTCTGCTCGCCCCAGCGCCCGCGCGCCTTGGGGCTCGAGCGGAGCGCGTTGACCAGGTTTCGGGTTTCGTCACGGACCTGTGTATGGCCGGCATTGAGTTGGGTCACGGCTTCGCGCAGCGCCTCATAGCTGCCCACCCTCTCCTTCTCCACTTTCGTGAGGCCTTCCTCGTAGCGTTTCAGCGTCGCCTCGACGGGCTGAAGCAGCGCCTTCAGCTGAGCCTCGCTCTTCTCCCCGGCCTGGTGGAAGCGGGCGTCGGCACGTTCCAGGAACTGGCGCTGCGCGTCGCTGAGCAATTTGGCGCCGACTTCGTGGAATTGGGCGGTGAGCGCCTCCTTCGCCTCCATCAGCTCTTTCATCCGCGCCTCGAAATTGCGGGCGTCGGCCTGGAGCGCGGCAAGCTCGCGGACGGTGGTATCACGTTCGCCGGTAACAGCAGCGAGATCGGCGCGAAGCTGCTCGGCGGCCTTGCCCCTTTCCTCGGCGACGGCCCCTGCCCGCCCCTTGCCCAGCACCCAGCCAAGCGCGATCCCGCCGATGACCAACGCGGCGATGATGAGGAGCGTGACGGGATCCATGGATTGCGCCTTCGGTGGAACGAAAAGCGAACCTATCCCAGCATCATGGGCAACTCAAGCGGCATCGCTGCCGAGGGCGCGGAGCCGAAGCTTGAGCGCCGCGATTTCCTCCGTCTCCAATTCCTCGATCCCGGTCAGCTCTTTGCGGGCATCTTTCTCAACCCGAAGCAGTTCATCCAGTTTCGCGTGCATGGCGACATCGCGGCGGCGGTCGTCCTGCTCCCGCAGCCTCTGGCTGTTCAGGACCATCTGGGTCAGCGTGATGGCAAGGATGGAGAGGGTCGCGGTCAGGACGTTGGTCGGCAAGCCGATGATCCACCAACCGCCGCAGAAGATAACAAGGCCGGCCTGTGCAACCGGCTGCGACGCGGCATTCGCGACCCAGCCGGACAGGGAGTGCACGGTGGTGCGCGAGGCGATTTCCGAGCGGGGCTTGGTCATGCCGCCATGGTGCGCACATGCGGGCCAGGGCGACATAGGGGATTCAACGGAAGCCGGCTGGCTCCGGTCGGTCAGGCGGCCTGTTTGCGCGCCTTGGCGATCTTCCTGAGAATCATCTCGCGCTTCAGGCGGGAGAGGTGGTCGATGAAGAGCACGCCTTCGAGATGGTCCATCTCGTGCTGGAGGACGACCGCCAGCATGCCGTCAATCTCCTCGTCATGCTGTTTGCCATTCTCGTCGAGCCAGCGGGCGCGGATGCGGTCCGGGCGGTCGACCTCGGCATATTGGTCCGGTACGGAAAGGCAGCCCTCATTATAGGGCACCTCGACGTCGCTATGCGCGTACAGCTCGGGGTTGATGAAGACGCGCGGATCCTTGACCGGCTCGCCGCCTTCCTCCTCCGGCTCCTGCAGGTCGATGACCAGCAACCGGATCGGCACGCCCACCTGCACGGCGGCAAGGCCGATGCCGGGCGCCTCGTACATCGTCTCGAACATGTCGGCGATCAGCTGGCGCGTCTCGTCGGTCACCTCCGCCAGAGGCGTGGATTTCTGACGCAGCCGCGGATCGGGCACTTCGAGAATTTCAAGCAAAGCCATGGCGGCGAGATAAGTCGAAAAGGCCGATTCTTCAAGCGACCGGGCGGCGGGCGCGCAGAGCCTGGGCGAGCGTCCCCTCGTCCAGATAATCCAACTCGCCACCAACCGGCAGGCCATGGGCAAGCTGGGTGAGCCGGATCGGGAAACGCTCGAGCCGCTCCGCGAGATAGTGCGCGGTGGTCTGGCCCTCCAGGGTCGCGTTCATCGCCAGCACCACTTCGTCTACGCCGCCCGCGGCCACGCGGGAGACCAGGCGGTCGATGCCGAGATCCTCCGGGCGGACGCCTTCTAGCGCCGATAGGCGTCCGCCAAGGACATGGAAGCGGCCAGGGAAGAGGCGGGAGCGGTCCAGCGCCCAGAGGTCCGAGACCTCCTCGACCACGCAGAGCAATCGTTGGTCGCGGCGCGGATCGGCGCAAATGCCACAGGGATTTACCGTGTCGACGTTGCCGCACGTCTCACAGACCGAGAGATTGGTGCTGACCTGCTCCAGCGCGCGGAGCAGCGGGACGAGCGCGGTCTCGCGCTTCTTCATCAGATGCAGCACCGCGCGCCGGGCCGAGCGGGGGCCGAGCCCGGGGAGCCGCGCCAGCGCCTGGGTCAGCGCCTCGATTTCCTGCGATGCCATGCCAGTGAGATATGGAGGGTGAAGCGGGGCGTCAAATCCTCCCCGGAACGGGGAGGGGGACCATGCGCAGCATGGTGGAGGGGCCCCTGAGAACGATGCGGCGCCGGGCCCCCTCCACCATTCGCCTGCGGCGAACTGTCCCCCTCCCCGTGCCGGGGAGGATCGGTTAAGGCCCCACCATGCGCATCGCCTTCATGGGAACGCCGGACTTCGCCGTGCCGACGCTCGATGCCCTGCTCGAAGCGGGGCATGAAGTGGTCGCGGTCTACACGCAGCCGCCCCGCCCCGGCGGTCGGCGCGGGAAGGAACCGACACCCTCCCCCGTCCAGAAGCGCGCCGAGGCGGCGGGGCTGGAAGTGCGCAGCCCGGTCTCGCTCCGCAACCCGGAGGCGCAGGCTGCATTCGCCGCGCTCGATCTCGATGCGGCGGTGGTCGCGGCCTATGGGCTGATCCTGCCCGAGCCGATTCTTCAGGCGCCGGATTATGGCTGCATCAACGTCCACGCCTCGATCCTGCCGCGCTGGCGGGGGGCGGCGCCGATCCAGCGGGCGATCCTCGCTGGCGACACCCGCACCGGCGTCACCATCATGCAGATGGAAAAAGGGCTCGATACGGGCCCGATGATGGCGGTGCTGCCGGCGGAGGTTGGCGGCAAGACGGCGGGGGAGCTCACCACCGAGCTGGCCGAGATCGGCGCCCAGCTGGTGGTGCGGGTGCTCGGCCTGCTGCCGGCGGTCGGCCGCATCCCGCAGAACGACGCCGGCGCGACCTATGCGCCCAAGATCGAGAAGAGCGAGGCGAAGCTCGATTTCACGAAGAGTGCGGTTGAAGCCGAACGGCAGGTCCGCGCCTTCAATCCCGCGCCCGGCGCTTATTTCGAATATGGCGGCGAGCGGATCAAGGTACTGGCGGCGTCGGTGGGCGAACAAGGTGGTGCGCCGGGCACGGTGCTTGACGACAGTCTCGCCATCGCCTGCGCCGAAGGTTCGCTCCTCCCCAGCCTGGTGCAGCGGGCCGGGCGCGGCGCGATGTCCACCCGGGAATTGCTGCGCGGCTACCCCATCCCCACCGGCGCGACCCTAGCGTGACGCGCTTCCGCCTGACGGTCGAATATGATGGCGGCCCGTTCATGGGCTGGCAGCGTCAGGCGCACGGGCCGTCGGTCCAGCAGGCGATCGAGGAAGCGATCCAGGCGATCACCCAAGAGGAGGTCACCCTCCACGCCGCGGGGCGGACGGACGCGGGCGTGCATGCGCTGGCGATGACCGCCCATGTCGATGTTGAGAAGGCGATCACGGCTCACCGGCTCGCCGACGGCGCCAATGCGAAACTGCGTCCCCTACCCGTCGCAATCCTTGCAGCCGAGCCGGTCGGCGACGACTTCCACGCCCGCTTCTCCTGCATCGGGCGGCGCTATCTGTACCTCATCGCCAATCGCCGGGCGCCGCTGGCGCTGGAGGCGGGCCGGGCCTGGCGCGTGCCGGTGCCGCTCGACGCCGAGGCTATGAACGATGCTGCGCAAGTGCTTGTCGGAAGGCATGATTTCACGACATTCCGTTCCGCACACTGCCAGTCGGACAGCCCGCTGAAGACGCTGGATCGGCTCTTCGTGAGCCGGCGCGGCGAGACGATCGAGATCGAGGCGGCCGCGCGCAGCTTCCTGCACCATCAGGTGCGCTCGATGGTCGGCTGCCTGGAGCTGGTCGGGAGGGGAAAATGGACAAAGGCGGATCTGAAGGCCGCGTTAGACGCGGCGGACCGCGCTGCGCTCGGCTTCAACGCGCCGCCTGACGGGCTCTTTTTTGTCGAGGCGCTGTATCCGGACGGCTGACCGCCGCCGCGCCGCCGCCAAGACCGAACAGGCGCTGCAGCGACTTGTCGAGCATCACCAATTGCCAGAGCAGGCGGCCATGGTCCGAGCGCCCGGCGAGATGCGCCTCGGCCAGCTGGCGGATTGCCGAGGCGTCGAACCAGCCAAGCTCGGCAAATGACGGCGCATGGGCGATGGCGAGCGCCTCGTGCGCCAGCGGCCCGCGGAACCAGGCGGAGACCGGAGTCACGAAACCCATCTTCTTGCGGTAGAGAATGTCCTCCGGCAGTCGCGAGGCAAGCGCGCGCTTCATCAGATATTTGCCGACGCCGCCCTTGAGCCGGAGCTTGGCCGGGAGCCGGGCCGAGAATTCGACGAAGCGGTGATCGAGCAAGGGCTCGCGCGCCTCCAGGCTCACCGCCATTGAGGCACGGTCCACCTTGGTCAGGATATCGCCGGGTAGCCAGATCTTCATGTCGGCATATTGGGCGCGGGAGAGCGAATCCTTGGCGGGCGCCTCATCAAACGCCTTCACGTAGCGGGCCTCGGCGTCGTGGCCGTGGAGATTGGCGGTCAGCACCTGGCGGCGGAGATGGGGCGGCGTGACGCCGACCGCATGGGCATAAGCTGCCCCGCTCCCCTGCCCCAAAGCCTGCAAAGTGGTCTTCGCCCGGAAGACCTGCGGGGCCCAATCCATTTTCGGATAATGGTCGCCCAGCATGCCGGCGGCTCGGGCGAACGGCGCAGGCAACAGATTGCGCACGCGCTCCTCGGCGGAGAAGAGCTTGTAGCGCCGGTAGCCCGCCATGGCCTCGTCGGCGCCATCGCCGGACAAAGCGACCTTCACCTTCTCCACCGCCAGTTCAGAGACGCGATAGGTACCGAAGGCGGAGGCGTCGGCGAAAGGCTCGTCGAAGGCATGGGCCAGCGTGTCAATCAGGCCGAAATCCTCGGCGGCAACGATGCGGGTGCGGTGGTTGGTGGCGAACAATTCGGCGATGCGGGCGGCGTGCGCGGTCTCGTCATGGTCCGCGGCGTCGAAGCCGATCGAGCAGGTCTCGACAGCGCCCTTGCTCCACTCGGCCATAAAGGCGACCACCGCCGAACTGTCGACGCCGCCGGAGAGGAAGGCGCCGCAGGTCACGTCGGCGACCATGCGCGAGCGCACGCCCTCGCGCAGCCGCTCGACCATTTCCTCCTCGAGCGACTTCACCGAGGCGCGGACGGGATTGGAGAAATCCACGTCCCACCAGCGCACCGGCTGCGGCACCGGGCGCCCGCGGCGGATCTGAAGGAAGTGACCGGCGGGGAGCTTCTTCACGCCCTCGATGATCGAAGCATCGTCCGGAACATAACCATAAGCCAGATAGTCCTCGACCGCCTGCGCGCTCGGATTCCGGCGCAGCAATGGATGGGCGAGCAGGCCTTTGAGCTCCGAGGCGAAGATCAGGGCGCCGTCCGACAGCTCTGCATAGAAAAGCGGCTTCACGCCAAGCCTGTCGCGGGCGAGGAAGAGCGAATCCGTCGAGGCGTCGTAAAGCGCGATGACGAACATGCCGTTGAGCTTGGCGAGGCAGTCCGGCCCCCATTGGCGCCAGGCGGCGAGGATCACTTCGGTGTCGCTGGTCGATCGGAAGGTGAAGCCCTTCTCTTCCAGCTCCGCCTTCACCTCCAGATAATTGTAGATCTCGCCATTATAGGTGATCGCCTCGCGCCGGTCGGGCGAGAGCATGGGCTGGGCGCCCTTCTCGCTGAGATCGATGATCGCGAGACGGCGATGACCGAGACCGACGCCGGGCGCGGTCCAGACGCCGCTGCCGTCGGGGCCGCGATGCGCCAGCGCGTCCGCCATGGCGACGACCCGCGCCGGATCGACCGGCTTCGGCACGTCGGGATGGAAGATGCCGGCAATGCCGCACATGGGCCTAGTCCAGCCCGGCGGAGCGGTCGGCGAGCCGGTCGAGCGGGCCGAGCGCGCGGAGGAAATCGTCGATCGCGGGGCGCGCGCTGACGCCGGCGGCGCTGTCCTCGGCCGAGACCAGGACCGCGACCGCGCGCTGCGGCCCGCCGAGCAGGCGCGTCTTCAGCGTCTCGATCTTCACTTGCACCCCGCTCCCGGTCAGCACGTTCCCGACCCTGTAGAAGCTCAGCACCTCGCGCTCCACCCCGTTGGAGGCAATCCGTTCCGCGCGCCCGCCGGACGGCGCCGCGCCATCGGCCGTCCAGGCCCAGGCACCGGTGTCCGGCTCGACCGCGCCCTGGCCGAAGCCGACCAGCTCACGGCCCTCGCTCTGGCTGGAGAAGACGATGATCGCGAGATCTACGGTTCGCCCTTGCGCATCGCGATAATGGGCGAGGCGGATGCGGTCGGCGCCGACATAATGGGGTTGCCAGGCTCTCCCCTGGCCTTGCGGCACGATCTGCCAACCCGCAACCTGCGGCAAGGCGATCTCGGCAGGAACGGGGCGGGCGCCGGCAGCGCTCATCAGGAACAGCCAGACGACCGGCGTGACGATCAGGCCGATGAGCGTAGCGACAACCGCGTTGAGGCGGGCGCCGCGCGGTGCTTCAGGCTGGAGCGTCTTCGGATCGAACCAGGGGTCGTTGACGCCACGGTCGAAGAAGCGCCAGCCGAGGAACATGATGATCGCGATGACGATCGCGAAGAAGAACCAGCCATAGACGACGTGGTCGAAGCCGGCGGCGAGATCGACGCTGCCGGTCTTGTGCGCGACATAGATGGTGAGCCAGGCGCGGATGCCATTGGCGAGGATCGGCACCGCGAGCGAGACCGCGACGAAGGCGAGCCGGCGCTTCCAGCTCCGGTAGCAGACGTTGGCGACCAAAGCGCCGAGCGCGGCCATCGCGATCAGGAACTTCACGCCGGCGCAGGCCTCCGCGACCTGGAAATAGCCGGTTGGCGTCGTGATGAAGATACCCTCGAGATGGGCGGGGACGCCGGTCAGCGAGAGCAGAAAGGAGGCGATCTGGGCGGTGAGCGTCTGCATCGCCGGGATCAGCTCTTCGCCGAACGGCACGAGAAACAAGGCGAAGAAGAGCGGAAATGCGAGCCCCTTGGCGACATCCTTGCCGAGGATCGCGATCACCGCTCCCTGCAGCATGAACAGCAGCCCAAGATGGCGCGCGGAGGCGACAGCGCCGGCTTCGCCTAGCATCCAGCCGAATGCGCCTGCCGCTACGAGCAGCAACCCTGGCCACCAGGCGGCGGGGGTCAGCTGCGCCAACTGCTCCTTCCGCTGCGCGACCAGCCACCCGAGGATAGGGAGGATCAGCAGGCAATGGTTGAAGGTGGCGCTGTTCCACCAGATTGCGGCGATGGCCTGGGCGTCGCGATAGAAAAGCAAAAGGATCGCCGCGGCGGCGAAGCCGAGTGCGTATAGGTGGGGGCGCCAGCCTGTGGCCAGCGGACTGGGCTGCGGGATGGCGATCGCCGCGCTCATGCCGCAGCCTTCTGGCCATCGAGGCCGAACATGGCGGCCAGCGGTGCGAGCTGGGCCTCCCAGCTATAATGATCGATCATGCGCTGCCGGGCGGCCTTGCCCATGGCTACCGCCTGCTCTGGCTCCTCCCACAGGGTAAGGATGGCATCGAATTGTTCCGCGGCACTTTCGGCAACAACCAGATCCCGCCCCGGCACCGCATCAATGCCTTCGAAGGCGCCGTTCGAAGCGACGACCGGGCGGCCCATCGCCATCGCTTCCAGCACCTTGTTCTGGATGCCGCGCGCAATCGTCAGCGGTGCGACGACGACGGAGGCGGCGGCGAGCCAGGGGCGGACATCCGGCACTTCGCCGGTGACGATCACGCCGTCCTTGCCGTGCAGCGCCTGGACGGCCGGATCGGGCCGCCGGCCGACGATGGCGAAGCGGGCGTCATAGGCCTTGCGAATGGTCGGCATGACGTTGCGGGCGAAGGCCTGCACCGCCTCAACATTGGGACGGTAATCCATCTGGCCGGTGAACACGATCACCGGCGGGCGCGGTGGATCGATCGGCGGGAAACTGGCCGAGGGATTGTAGAAGTCCAAGTCAATGCCGTTCGACATGGCGCGGATGTCGGCAAGCGGCAATTGCGCCTCGGCCCGGAACAGGGCCGCCTCGGCTTCGCTGACGAACAGGCTGACGTCCGCGCGGGCGGCGGTCGCCCTTTCCAGCGCGAACATCTTCCGCGCCTCGCGCTCATAGACGAGGCGGTTGGGGAAACCGCCGGCGCGCGCATAGTCGGCATATTTCGCGGAATCGAAGTCGACGAAATCCATGACGAACGGGCGCCGGAAACTGGCGGGCACGAAGCGGGCCATCTGCACGGAGAAGGCGTAGATGCCGGCGATCGGCCGCTCGGCCGCGATCCGTTCGACGAAATGCTGCAGGCCGGCGCTGGACATCGCGGCCTCGTTGATCGTGAGCCGCTGCGTATAGGCCTTGGCAAGCCAGAGCAGCTTGTTGGCGCGGATCGGCGTGACGAAGGCCTCGCCGAGGCTGCCGCCCATCGCCTCGCGCAAGGCAGGCAGGTGCGCCGCGTCGGCCTCGTCATCCGCGAAGCAGGCGAGATGGATGGTCGCGAACTGCCCCAGATGCCGCAACACATGCCAGGAGCGGATCTTGTCGCCGCGGTCCGGCGGATAGGGAATGCGGTGCGCGAGGAAAAGGAGCTCGGGCTTCATCCCAGCCCCCGCGCGATGAAGGGGCCGATCCGGTTGGCCACCCAGAGCGGCAATTTCTGCCAGACCTCGATCCTGCGGCGATATTTGGGATCGAGCGGATTGAGCGCCCGCGGCGCCTCACCATCGGCCGCGCGTGCGACATAGGTCAGCACCGTCTGCTCGAAGCCCCAGAGAAGCTTGCGTTCCCAGGGACCGGTGCCGATTTTCGAGCGACCGAAATCGGCATGTGTGCAGCCCGCTTCGAGCCCGCGGCGCATGGTTTCGTAATAGATGAGATCATTGGCCCGCCATTGCCGCGCCTCGAACGTGCCGCCGCCCCAATAAGGGCAGCAGGAGCCGGCATGATTGAAGCCGAGCAAGGCGGCGAGCGGGCGCCCGTCCTTCCAGATGATGTTGATCCAGCCGTCATCGCCAAAGGCGTCGAGCATGGCTTCGAACAGCCGGCGCGGGAAAACGGGGGTGCCGAGGTTGCGCACGCTTTCGGCATAGACCCGGTAATGGGCGTCGCGATGCCGCCGGTCAGTTCCCGACGTGCTTTCGAGATTGAACGTCAGCGCCCGGCGAACCTCGGCACGCTGCCGCTTCGGGACGGCGGCGAGCAAGCTGACGGCGTCCCCCGACATCGTCCGGTCGAAATTCGCGTAGGTGCCGGTGGTGGCCAGCCAACCATCCGGGACCGGGCCGCCGCGCAGCTCCGCCGACTTGCAGCCGAGCCGCCCCGCCAGCTCCCAGGCCGCGCGCGCCAGCGCATCGGCGGCGCGGTCGTCATTGGCGAGAATGCCGCCGCCCGTGCCGAAGCCCGCGGAAACGAGCGCGTTACCGAACAGACGCGAGCGGATTTCGGTCAGGGGCAACACGCCGCGCAGCGCCCCGCCTTGCTCCGCGGCCAGATAATGGCCCTTTTGGCCGGTGCCCTTCTCGACTGCGGCCGTCCATTTGGGCAATTGAAAGAGGCGCCCTTCCGGGTGCGCGCGCACGAAGGCGTCGAGCCGCGCATCGTCCGGGTCGGCGACACGCACGGCGAGCGGGGCGACCGCGGCGGGCGCGTTCATTGCAGCCGCTGCCGTTCAACCGCGGCCACTTCGTCGGTGCGGCCCCACTCATGATCGCGCAGCAATTTGAGGAGCTTGCCCTCCATCATTTCCAGATTGGTATAATGACGGATCTTGGAACGCGCGGGCGCGTCCTGCACCCGCGGCTGTTCGGGATCCACCTCCCAGGGATGGAAGTAGAAGATGGCGGGCCGTTCCTCGTCGCGGTTCACCCGGCGGATAGCCCAGCTGGAAAAGCCATAGGGCAGTAGGCGGAAGAAGCCCCCTCCTCCCGCGGCGAAACGCCGCCCGGCGACATTGACGGTGGTCACCGGCAATTCGATCAGGCTCGCGCCCTCGACCGGACGCCACGCGAAGCGCGGCGCCTCCCGCCAGCCATAATGATCGTGACGGATCGGCGCGACGCTGGAGGAATAGGCATAGCCCTTCTCCGCGAGCACCGGATGCGCCCAGGGCGTGCGCGCGTCGATCGAGAAGCTGGGCGCGCGATAGCCGCTCGGCGAAGCGCCGGACGCGTCCTCGATCGCCTTGTGCGCCTTGTCGAGATCGGCACGGAAGGCCTTCTCGTCCATCGTAAAGACGCGCTGATGATCCCAGCCATGACTGGCGATTTCGTGACCGGCCCCGGCGATCCGCCGGATCAGGGCGGGATGACGGGCAGCCACCCAGCCAAGCGTGAAGAAGGTCGCCTTGACGCCAGCCTTGTCGAAGAGCGCGAGCACGCGATCGGTGTTCAGCTCGACGCGGCGCGGGAGCGATTCCCACGCCTCGCGGTCGATCACCTTCTCGAAGGCGCCGACCTGGAACCAGTCCTCGACATCGACGGAGAGCGCGTTGCGCATCGCCCCTCCCGCTCAGGCCGCGTGCGTGCGGTAGGCGGTGTCCTGACTGCCATTCTCGACCCAGTCAACGAGCAGGATCAGGACGCGGCGCAGCGTCGCTTCCTGCTCCTCGGCCCGGGCTTCAAGCGCGGAGATACGCTGCTCGAGCTGCGGATCGGCGACAATCACCGGTTCGGGCATCGGCGCTGGCGCGGGCACTGACTCAAGCGAGCGGCGCGCGGAGCGGAGCGAGAAGACCTTCTCTTCCGGCGCCGGTTCGGGCGTGGGAGCGGCAACGGGCGCGGGCTCGACGGCAACCGGCCTGGGCGAGGCATCGACGCCGAGATCGGCGGCCACCGCATCGACCTGAGCCGCCGTGACCAGCTCGGCATTTTCGAGTGCGGCGGCGAGGAGCACGCGCTGCATCAGCTGGTTGACCTTGCGCGGGATGCCGCCGCTGTGGCGGTGGACCGCGGCGAAGGCCTCGGGTTCGAAATCGGGACTGCCCTGCCAGTCCACGCGGGTGAGCCGGTGGCGGATGTAGGCGGCGACCTCGTCAGCGTCCATTGCCTCCAGATGATGGGTGGCGATGACGCGCTGGCGAAGCTGCTCCAGCCCCGGCTGGCCGAGCTTGTCGCGGAATTCCGGCTGGCCGAGCAGCACGATCTGCAGCAGCGCCCGCCCGGCGATCTGGAAGTTGGAGAGCATGCGCAGCTCTTCCAGCGCGGAGACCGGAAGATTTTGCGCCTCGTCGACGATCAGCAGGTTGCGCTTGCCGGCCCGCAATTCCTCTTCGAGCCGGCGCTCGACCGCATCGAGGAGCTGTGCCTTCTCGACCAGAGCGGTGCTCACCCCAAGCCCTTGGGCGACCAGCCGCAGCATGTCGTCACCCTCGACCTGGGTCGAGACGACACTCATCGCGTTGAGCCGGGCCCGGTCGATATTCGCCATGACATGCGCGACCAGGGTGGACTTGCCGGCCCCGATCTCGCCGGTGACGACGATGAAGCCCTCACCCTGCGCCAGGCCGTAGCCCAGATAGGCCATCGCCTTCTTGTGCGTGCGGCTGTCGAACCAGAAACGCGCGTCGGGCGTCAGCTGGAAAGGCTGTCCGGTCAGGCCATAATGGTCGGTGTACATCTACAAATTCTCCGCAGGCAAAGCCCTTAGATTACTGGCCCCTAGAACGTGTACCTCAGGCCGCCCTGCGCCGAGGCGCTGGTCGAGCTGTCGACGCCGTCATCGTTGTTGAAGATGCCCACCGTGGCCATCATCTGCAGCCGCTCCAGGAACATCCGCCGGCTGTAGCTGAGCGTCGCGCCGAGCGAACGGACCGTGTTCGGATCGACGTCGTTCGAATACCAGCTGGCGAAAGCGTTGAAGCTGACGTCCGAGACGCGGCTGAGCTGACGGCCAATTGTACCGTAGACCGACCAGGCATCGTCGCTCTGCGCGAACGCCGCGACGCCAGGCACGGACGGACGGGCATAGGTGCGATGGGCATAGCCGGCACCGACCCCGTAGCTCCACAGGCGGCGCTGACCCGAGAAGACCAGGCTGCCGCCGCGCATCCGGAAGGTCGAGCCGGAGATCGCCGAGAGCGAACGGTCGAAGCAGGAGCCGCCCTGCCCGCTGGTGCTGAACACGCAGCCGCCAAGCCCACCGGTCAGCGGATTGCGGTCGACGTCCAGGTCCGCCGGCAGACCGGCATAATCGTTGGTCAGCGAGCGGCCGAAGGTCTCGACCGTGTCGAACACCTCGGCATGGATGCCCTGATGCTCGTCGAACTGATGGTTGAGCGAGCCCGTATAGGTGGTGCCGCCATAACGATGGCCCGCGCGGGCCTGCAGCTCCGTGCGCGCGCTCGGGCGCCAGATGATGCCGCCATCATAGATCAGGCCGGACTGGTCATAGGTGAGCAGCCGCGGCGCGGACGGATCCGGCGTCGGGCCATTCGGGCCGATGACCACGGCGCCGCCCGGATCGCGGACGAAATCGCGCTGGCTGGACTGGATATTTTCATAGCCAACGCCGGCGGTCAGCGCGAGGGTCGGGCCAACCGGCACGACGACGTCGCCGCGGACATAATAGCCCTCAAAGCGCTGGTTGAAGCGGCCGGCCGTGCTCTCGCGGGCATAGCCGCCACCGACCGTCCAGCCGAACGGCAGGCCATGGCCCGGCGCCATGCCGGCGCTGGCGGTGGCGCTGTGCGCGGTCGAATGGTCGAAATCGTCGTCGAGCGTTCCGTTCAGGCGATGGTCGTTCACCCAGACCGAGCCGAGCCGGTAGGAGGCGTTGAGCGCGACCGGACCGGCATGGGTCGACAGGGTCGGGCCGACATAAGCCGAGAAGACATCGACATTGCCGTCGCGGTTGGTGACGCCGAACACGCGGCCGTCGCCGCCCGTCCGCGTGGCGAGGCCGCCCGCGTCGAGTTGCACCGCGCCCGGAACGATCTGCACGTTGACCATGGCGAGACCGGCATGGCTATCCTGGTCGAGATCGTGATTCTGCCAGTCGATATCGCGCTCGTAGCGATAGCTGACCTGGGCGGTGACGCGGCGGGTCTGGATCTGGCCGTCAACGCCGGCGGCGACGCTCGTATAGGTGAGCGTATCGCCGCCATTGGAAAGGTCGGCGCTGAGCACCTGGGAAACTTCGAGATAGGCCCCGACATCCGTATGACGACGCCGTTCCTGACCGCCGCTGCGGGCGGGCGCATTGCCGTCCTGGGCGTCGCCATTCTGCGCGCCATCCTGACCGGAGGCTTCGGTGCCGCCATAGCCGCCATAGCCGAGGCGCGGGCTCTCTTGCGCGTCGGCGGCGGTCGCCAAAGCGACGGCGGCGCCGAACGCCAGAGTGAGGCGCGTCATCCGGCGCGCGAGGGCAAGCTCAGTCGTCATGGCCATATCCATCATAGGAGCCGAACTTGCGTCCCGTGACGGCGAGGCCTGCTCCATTGAGCATCAGGCTGATCTCGCATCCCTGGAGGTGGCCAATGGCCTCGCGCAGGTCGGCTTCGGTTGTCCGGTCGGCGCGCACGACGACGAGCGCCCGGCCGACAAGGCCGGCGAGCACGGTCGCGTGAGACGCCATCAACACGGGCGGGGAATCGAAAATCACGATCCGCCGCTGATTGCCGGCGACGAGCTTCGCCAGCACCTCCCTGCTTCGATCCGAAGCCAGCAGCTCTGGCACATTATTGGTTTTGGCGCCGGCGGGCAGGACCGAGAGGCCCGGCACGTCGGTGCGGATGACAAAGGATTCGGGGTCCACGTCAGGATCGAGAAGTGCGTCGACGAAACCGGGGCCGCCCGGAATGCCGAGCCGGCCAAGCGTATCGGGCTTCAGGAAATCCGCCTCGACCAGCAGCACCTCCAGCTCGCTCTCGCCAGCAAGGCTGAGCGCGAGGTTGATGGCGCAGAAGGTCTTGCCCTCTTTCGGCTGGGCCGAGCAGACGAGGATCGAGCGCCTCTTCTCCTCGCTCTGCCGCTTCGCCGCCGCGACGTCGGAGAGCAATTGGCGCTTGAGCAGACGGAATTCCTCGGCGAGCGCGGTCATCGGCGCGCCCGGGACGATGAACCCGTTGGCGGCGAGCATCTCGCGGCTGATGTCTGCCTCATTGCCGCCCGCGACTGGCGCGGGAGCAACCACGACGGCGGGGCGAACCGGCAGGGGCGCGGGCACAGGCTTCGGCGCCTCGGCGGTGGTCGGCGCCGGTGCAAGCTCCACCGGCGGCCGTGCAGGTGCCGCGACAGGCTCCGGCGCCACTTCGGGTGCGGCGGCCGGACCGCGCAGGGCCGCGCCGAAATCATACATTTCGGCGGCGCGTTCGAGCAGGGAGCGGGGATTGTGCTTCGTCATCACGCGACCCCGCTGCGCTGCCAGAATTCGATGAGGATCAACACCACCCAGGCACCGCCAAGCGCCGCCATCGTGGCACCGAGCAGAACGAGCTTCTTGCGCCGGCGCGTGCGCTCGGCCGCGCTCACCACTTCGCTGACCGTGCCCAGCACCTTGAGGCCAGTGACCTGGACGAGGCGGCCGGCGGTCGGGAAGGTGGTCTGCAGCTGGCCTTTGACGAAGGCCGCGGCGACGCCCGCGCCGAGCGCGAGGATCAGCACGAGGGTCAGGAAGACCGGCCGGTTCGGCGCGGCGGGCGCGCTCGGGACGGACGGCGGCTCGACCACCGAAATGCTGATCGGGCTGGTGCGGCTGTTGATGTCGCGGCGCAGGCGGATCTGCTCGCGCTGCGCGACCAGCTGATCATATTGCGCCTTCAACGTGTTGTAGTCGCCGGTCAGCTGGGTCTGTTGCGCGGCAAGGCTGGGCTCGGTCGACTGGCGCGAGGAGAGCTGGCCGAGATCGGACTGGAGCTGGTTGCGGCGGGTCTGGGCCGCGCTGAGCTGCGCCTCCTTCTCCGCCATCATCGCGCGCAGCGAGACGTAAGAGGGGTTGGACATGCCGCCGGTATTGCCCGAGCTGCGCTCCTGCGCAGCATAAGGGCGGAGGCGCGCGATCTGGGCGCGCGCGGCGACGATGTCGGGATGCGATTCGGTCCAGCCGCGCGCCAGATACTGGGCGACCTGGCCCTGGAGCTGGGCGATCTGCCCGGTGGCGGTGCCGCTATTGTCGCCGCCGATGCCGGGGATGGTCTGCGGGGTGGAGGCGAGCTGGCTGCGCATCGCGGTAAGCGAGGCATTGGCCGCGGCGATCTGCTGATCGAGGCCCGCCATTTCGGTCCGCGCCGCATTCATCCGGTCGTCGATCGTGCCCGTACCGGGCAGCTGGCCCATATAGCGGGACTCGAACTCAACGCGGCGCTGCTCCGCCTCGCGGAGCGCGGCCTCGCGGCGGGTCAGCTCTTCGTCGAGCACCTGCAGGCCCTGGCCGGTATCCTGGCGGTCGCCGGCCATATTCTGTTCCTGGAAGGCGTCGATCAGCCCCTGGACGGTGCCAGCGGCGGTGCGCGCATTCTGGGCGTTGGAGAAGCCGGCAATGTTCGAGGTCGCCTTGATCTCGAGGCCGCCATCCGGCTGCTGCGTGACGGTGATGCGAAGCCGCAGGGCGCCGACGACGGCGGCCAGGTCGCGATCGTTCGAGACGAGCGAGTTGAGATCGGTGCGGCGAACCACGCGGACCAGATTGTCGTTCGAAATGAGGGTCTGCTTCAGACGCAGCATCTGCGCGTTACGGTCCTCGATCGTGCTGCCGGGGAGATTGGCGAGCACCTGCTGCTGCTGAATGAACAGGCGCGCCTTCGCCTCATAGCTGTTCGGGATGAGCGCGATGACCAGCCAGCCGAGCACGGCCACGCCCCAGGCCACGGCGGCCGCCAGCCAGCGGCGGCGCCACACCTGGTGCACGGCAATCCTGATCTGGCTGTAAAGTCCATCCATTAGCGGCAGCGATCCTTGTGTTGCGGGTGCGCGGCGCGCGTCAGAACATGCTTTCGGGAATGATGATCACGTCGCCCGGCTCGAGCCGGACGTTGGCGCGCACGTCGCCCCGGCGAAGCAGGTCGGTGATCCTCAAATCATATTCGCGCTGCTGGCCGGTGGCGCGGTCGACGCGGATCAGGCGGGCCCGGTTGCCCGCGGCATATTCGGAAAGCCCGCCGACCGCGATCATGCCGTCGAGCAGGGTCATGTTGGCGCGATAGGGAATCGCCGCCGGGCGCGCGGTGGCGCCGACGATGCGGATCTGCTGCGAGAAGGTGCCCTGCGGACGGTTGACCATCACCGAGACCTGCGGGTCCACGATGTAGCGGACCAAAGCCTGGCGGATGTCGTCGGCGAGCTGGGCCGGGGTTTTCCCGGCGGCAATCATTTCGTTGATCAGCGGCGTGGTGATGCGACCGTCCGGGCGAACCTGAACGTTGGCGCCGAGCTCGGCATTGCGCCAGACGAAGATCGTCAGCTCGTCCATCGGGCCGATGATGTAGCTCTCGCCGACCTGGGCTGCGCTGGCGTCGGAGGCGCTGGCGGCCGGCGGCAGGCTGCGGCCCGTGCTGCCGCCCCCGCATCCGGCGAGCGCAACCATGCTGGCCGAGGCGGCAAGGCCGGCGAAGAACCTGGCGGAAACGCGCATGATCGAACCCTCTTCACTCGCTACGATCCCATGTGCCGGGCGTCCCCAAAGGGGATGCAAGGCGCGGGAAACCGGTCTGCTATGCGAGCAAGAGGTAAAATTAGCGTTAGGAACAAAGCGTCTGCGGCACGGCGTCCCGGATCGGGACCAAGCCGGCGTCAGGCGTTAACGACGCTCGTTCAATACCATTTCCAGCGCCGGTTGCTGGGTGAGAAAGGCCTGCGGACTGGCTGAGAGACCATAGGCGCCGGCGAGGAAGACCGCGACCAGATCGCCGATGTCGGCGCGTGGCGTCATGACGTCATCACCCAGCCGGTCGAGCGGCGTACAGAGACAGCCGACGATGTTGACCTCCTCCTCGGCCGGCTTGCCGAAATGGGTGGCGATCGCGACCGGATAGTTGCGGCGCACCAGCTGGCCGAAATTGCCGGAGGCGGCGAGCTGGTGGTGCATGCCGCCATCGACGATCAGGAAGGTCTTGCCGTGGCTCACCTTGCGGTCGACGATGCGGGTCAGATAGACGCCGCATTCGCCGACCAGCCAGCGGCCAAGCTCGATCGCGAACTGGCTGTCCCTGAGGATCGCCGCGCGCGCGGCCAGCCCCTCGCCAAGCGCGACGCCAACCTTCTCGATGTCGAGCGGCTGCTCGCCGTGGAAATGCGGGATGCCGAAGCCGCCGCCCAGGTTGACCAGAGGCGGAACCGTGCCGGCCTCTTCGGCAAGCTGCGCCGCCAGCGCGAGGGTTGCGGCCTGCGCCTCGATCAGGGCGTCGGCATCGAGCGCCTGCGAGCCGGCGAAGATGTGGAAGCCCCGCCATTCCGCGCCGCTCTCGATGATCCGGCGGACCAGAGCGGGGACGCGCGCGGCGTCGACGCCGAACGGCTTGGCGCCGCCACCCATGCGCATGCCGGAGCCCTTGATCTCGAATTCCGGGTTCACGCGCACAGCCAGCCGCGGCCGGCGGCCGACCTTGCGGGCGAGCGTCAGCGCGCGCTCGACCTCGCCTTCGGATTCGGTGTTGAGCGTGACCCCGGCCTGGATCGCCTCGCCAAGCTCGCCGTCGCGTTTGCCGGGGCCGGCGAAGCTGACATTGTCCGCGGACGTGCCGGACTCCAGCGCGAAATCCATTTCTCCGATCGAGGCGATGTCCAGCCCGTCTACCTGCCTCGCAACATGATTCAGCAAAGGCTGATAGCTGTTTGCTTTTATGGCATAATGGAGGTGTACGCCCTGAATCGCCGCGCGGAAGCGGGCGATCTTCGCGTCGATCAAAGCGAGGTCGTAAACGAAGAGCGGCGTGCTCTGCGCCTTATCGACCAGGGCATCGGCACGCTGGCCGCCGACCAGCAGCATGCCATCCTGGTCCGCCGCGAAACCGGCGGGGATCGGGCCCATGGGCTTGCTCATGCGTTCAGCTCGCCCTTCAGGAGGTTGCGGTCAAGCTTGCCGTTGGGGCTGCGCGGCAGCTCGTCGCGCCAGATGATCCGGCCCGGCTGCATGAAATTGGGGAGCTGACCCTTGAGGAAGGCGCGGAACGCCTCCTCCTGGTCGTGCCGGTCCGGGCGGACGATGAGCGCAATCCCCTCGCCCAGCCGGTCGTCGGGATAGCCGAGCGCGACCGCTTCGTAGATGAGGCCCGAGGCGATCGCCGCCTCCTCCACCTCGGTGGGGCTGACGCGGTTGCCCGAGGTCTTGATCATCCCGTCCTCGCGGCCGACGAAATAGAGCAGGCCTTCGGAATCGCGGCGGACCATGTCGCCGGACCAGACGGCGGTGCCGCCATAAGAGGAGCCTGATGGGGCCGGCTTGAAGCGCTCGGCGGTGCGGGCGGGATCCTGCCAATAGCCTTTGGCGACCAATGGACCGGCATGGACGAGCTCGCCCTCGGGGGCTTCCTTGCCGTCAGCACCGATCACCATGATCTCGGCGAAAGGAATGGCAGCGCCCATCGAATCCGGATGCGCGTCGAGCAAGGCCGGCTCGAGATAGGTGGAACGGAAAGCCTCGGTCAGGCCGTACATCGAATAGATGTCCGCGGCCGGGAAGACCTCGCGCATGCGGCGGACTACCGAGGGGGCGAGCTTGCCACCGCTATTGGTCAGGCGACGGAGCGAAAGCGCAGCCTCGGGCGGCCAAGGCGCCTCGATCAGCTGCACCCACAAGGGAGGAACGCCCGCCAAGGTACTGATCTGGTTGCGTTCTACAGCGCGTATCACATCCCGCGCGGTGAGATAGTCAAGCGGCACGACCGCGCCGCCCGCCGCCCAGCTGGAGAGCAGCTGGTTCTGGCCATAGTCGAAGCTTAGCGGGAGCACGGCGAGGGTGCGGTCGTCAGGGGTCAAACGGAGATAATGAGCCACGCTGATCGCGCCGAGCCACATATTCGCGTGGCTCAGCATCACGCCCTTGGGGCGGCCGGTCGAGCCGGAGGTGTAGAGCAGGGCCGCGAGATCGTCGGGATCGTGGCTTGACGGGCCGAGCGCGTCCGGATGCTCGAACAGGGCGTTAGCCTCCACCTCATCGAGAACCGGGCAGCTTGAATCACCCTCCTCCAGCGTGGCGAGCCTGGCGGCGCCGCTGATAAGCAAAGAGGCGCCGCTGTCGGCGAGGATATGGGCGACCTGCATGCGCTTCAGCAGTGGGTTGACCGGCACATGGACAAGGCCGGCGCGGGCCGCGGCGAGCGGGAGCAGACTGGTGAGGCGGTTCTTGGGCAACCAGGAAGCGATGCGGTCGCCATGGCCGAGCCCCCGCGCCTGCAGCGCCGCGGCAAGGCGCCCGACAGCGTCCTCGAGCCCGGCATAATCGAGCAGCCCCTCGCGCGTCAGCAAGGCGTCCGCCGCGGGATCGCCGCGCCGGGTCAGATGATCGAGCGGCAGCGGGGTCGGGTCGAGAGCGGTCAACTTCATTCCTGCTTAAAGGACGTCATGATAGGGCGGCGACGAAGGGGCATAAACCCGTGACGGTTAACATCGCTTTGTTCAACGATCTGGACGCCGTGGCCGAGGATGCCGCCGGCGCACTGGATCGTGGACGGCAGGCGAGCCTCTACGACCGGCTGGAGTGGTTTCGCCTGCTGCATAGCCATGTCGCACCCGCGGGGAGGCTCGCCGTCTGGCGCGCCCGCGATGGTGACAAGACCGCCTGGCTGTTCCTGGCTGTCGACGGGAAGAGGGCGGCTGCCTACGCCGCCTGGTATAGCCTTCGTTTCAACGGGATAGGCGAAAATGACGTCATGACGCCACTCGCCGAAGCGATCCGCAAGAGCGGCATCGCCGAGCTCGAGTTGGCGCCGATTGAGGATCCGGAACCGCTCGCCGCCGCCCTCCGCGCCGCTGGCTGGCAGGTGCGGCTGACCGAGAAGACCGGCAATTGGCGAGTCACCACCGAGGGTGAAGATTTCGCGGCCTATTGGGCGAAGCGACCCGGGCAGCTCCGCAGCACCGCGAAACGCAAGGCCAAGACCGCGGGACTCGATATCGAGATATTCGATCGTTTCGATGAAGATGCCTGGGCCGCCTATGAGGAGGTTTACCGGGCCAGCTGGAAGCCGGAGGAAGGTTCCTTCGCTTTCCTGCGCACCCTGGCTGAGCAGGAGGGCGCCGCGGGGACGCTCCGTCTGGGCGTGGCGTGCAAGGACGGCAAGCCGCTCGCCGTCCAGCTCTGGCTCGTCGAAAACGGCGAGGCAGTGATCCACAAGCTCGCCTATCGCGAGGATGCCAAGGAGCTTTCGCCCGGCACCATCCTCGGCGAGGCGATGTTCCGGCGGGCGATCGACACGGACCGGGTTAAAGTCATCGATTACGGCACCGGCGACGACGCCTATAAGCGCGACTGGATGGACGAACGGCGCCCGCTCTGGCGGCTTCAAGCCTTCAATCCCGGCACCCTCAAAGGATTGACCGGCGCGGCGCGGGCGCTTGCGGGGCGGCTTCGCAGCGGTTAGTCCGGCCCCATCCGCTGGAGGAAGAGGGGCAGATGGCCGCAGCGCCGAATGACGGGATTGAAGTTGAAGCGACGTTGCGCGCTGTGCTGGCGGACGTGCTCGGCCTGGACAAGGCGCGCGTTGCGAGCTTCCGCGAGGAGACACCCTTGTTCGGCGCCCTGCCCGAATTCGATTCCATGGCGGTGGCCGGCCTGCTGACTGAGCTCGAGGAGCGGCTCGGCATTCTGATCGAGGACCATGAGGTCGACGCCGACATGATGGAGACGTTCGGCGCGTTGCTGACCTTCGCCAGAAACAAGACGCTGACGTGAGCGCAGCCGCGGCCAGCCTTGCCTTCGCGCCGTTCGAGAGCGGCGGCCGGCAGGAATGGCTGATGCGGATCGGGGCGGAGGCTGCGCCTGCTATCCTGTTCGTGCCCCCCCTGTTCGAAGAGATGAATCGCACCCGGGCCTTGCTTGCGGGCGTGCTGCGGCGGCTGGCGGCGCAGGGCTTTGGCTGCTGGCTGCCGGACCTGAGCGGGACGGGCGAGAGCGAGCGGGAACTAGGCGACGCGAGCTGGGACGATTGGCGGCATGACGTCACTTCCGCCGCCGCCCATGTCACCGCGAAGGCTGGGAAGCCCTTGGTGGCCAGCCTGCGCGGGGGCGTGCTGCTCGACGACGGCGCGGCGGCGCGGGCCTGGTGGCGGTTCGCGCCGGTGGACGGGCTCGCGCTGCAGCGGGACATGGTTCGGGCCGGACTCGCGGGCGTTGAGTGGGCCGGCTACAATCCGGGCGACGCGTTGAAGGCGGGGCTGGCTGGGGCGACTCAGAAGGACGTGACGCCGCTGCGGACTGTGCGGCTCGACACGGATGCGCAGCCGGCGGATCTCAAGGTGGACGGGCCGGCGCTCTGGCGGCGGTCGGAGCCGGGGACCTCGGACGCGCTGGCGGATGCGCTGGCGGCGGACCTCGCAGAATGGAGCCGCGCATGCGCCGGTTGATCGCCTTTTCCTGTGAGGGTGCGACCCTGGCGGGGAGCGTGGATGTTGGCGAAAGTGCCGCGCAACGCGACATGGGCGTGTTGCTGGTCATCGGCGGGAGCCAGACCCGGATCGGTTCACATCGGATGTATGAAAGGCTTTCCAAAGCACTGGCAGATAAAGGTTATGCCTGTTTCCGTTATGACCGGAGGGGTGTCGGGGACAGCGAAGGCGTTGACGCTGGGTTCCGGGGAAGCGGGCCTGATCTCAAAGCGGCCGCAGACGCTTTTCGCAGCGAGGTGCCGGGGCTGACCCGGATAACCGGCTTCGGCCTCTGCGACGGCGCCACCGCGCTGGCGCTCTATGGGGATGAAGCGGGCCTGGACGGGCTGATCCTCGCCAATCCCTGGCTGGTCGAGGCCGAGGAAGGCGCCCCTGCCCCCGCGGCGATCCGGGCGCACTACCGCAAGCGGCTGTTCAGCTGGAGCGGCCTGAAGCGTCTATTCACGGGCGCGGTCAATTTCAGGAAGTTGTGGGGCGGCATTCGCAAGCTCTTCTCTCGCCGCAAGCCGGACAGCCTCTCCAACGATGTCGCTCAGGCACTGCTCCGCCACCGCATCCCCGCCGAGATGATCCTGTGCACCGGCGACAATACGGCGATCGCGGCCGATGCCGAGGTTCGCGCCTGGCCGCATCCGGAGCTGATCCGCGCCACCCAGTTGATCGAGACGGATTCGCACACCTTCGCTCGCCCAGGCGACGATGCGATGCTGCTGACGATGGTCGAGACTGCGCTGCAGGAATTGAACGAGGTCGAGAGTTGAACGTCATTCCAGCGAAAGCTGGAATCTCTTTGCCTTAACAGCGGATGCGAAGAACAAGTGGGATTCCAGCTTTCGCTGGAATGACGGCCTCATGCTTCCTGCATTTCCGCCGGCTCGCTGGTTTCGAAATCCGCTTCGGCCAGGAATTTCTCCGCGTCCAGCGCGGCCATGCAGCCGGTGCCGGCGGCGGTAACCGCCTGGCGGTAGATCTTGTCCATCACGTCGCCGCAGGCGAAGACGCCGGGCACCGAGGTGCGGGTCGTCCCGGTCTCGACGCGAATATAGCCGTCGCCGTCCAGATCGAGATGGCCGTTGAACAATTCGGTCGCAGGCGAATGGCCGATCGCGACGAACGCCCCTTCCGTGTCCATGCGCTCGATCTTGCCGGTGACGGTATCCCTGAGGTCGACGGCGACCAGGGTTTCGGGCGTGCCACCGGCGACGAAGCCGGCGACTTCGCTGTTCCAGCGGACATGGATGTTCGGATGCCTGAACAGCCGGTCCTGCAGGATCTTCTCGGCACGCAGCGAATCACGGCGGTGGATCAGGGTCACGTCGTGGCTGTGGTTGGTCATGTAGAGCGCCTCCTCGACCGCGGTATTACCGCCGCCGATCACCACCACTTTCTTGCCCCGGTAGAAGAAGCCGTCGCAGGTCGCGCAGGCGCTCACGCCCTTGCCCTTCATATGCTCCTCGGTCGGGATATTGAGCCAGCGCGCCTGCGCGCCGGTCGCGATCACCAGGGTATCGCCAAGATAGACGGTGCCGCTGTCGCCCTCGAGCCGGAACGGCCGCTGGGTGAGGTCCACCTTCGAAATATGGTCCCATTCCATCTTCGTGCCGACATGCTCGGCCTGCTTCTGCATCTGCTCCATCAGCCAGGGCCCCTGGATGACGTCGGCGAAGCCGGGATAATTCTCGACATCGGTGGTGATGGTGAGCTGGCCGCCGGGCTGGATGCCCTGGACGACGATCGGCGCGAGGCCGGCGCGGGCGGCGTAGATGGCGGCGGTCAGCCCGGCGGGGCCGGAGCCGAGGATGATCATGCGGGAGGAGTGCGTTGCGGTCATGACCGGGACGTAAGAAGGTCATTGCCGCCGCGCAATGCCGCTTTTGCTTCTATCCACAGCCACTGATAGAAGCCCGCCCGATTCCCCCCTTCCGGAGACCCTGCGCCATGACCGCCCGCGACAATCCGATCGGCCTCGACGGTTTCGAGTTCGTCGAGTTCACCAGCCCCGATCCGGAGGCGCTGGCGCGGATGTTCGGCCAGCTGGGCTTCACCCATGTCGGCACGCATCGCAGCAAGGCGATCCGCCATTATTGCCAGGGCGACATCCACTTCCTGCTGAACATGGATGCGGAGGGCCATGCCGCGGAGTTCCGCGGGGCGCACGGCCCTTCGGCGAGCGCGATGGCCTTCCGGGTCGGCAATGCCGAAGCAGCGATGGCCGAAGCGGTGAAGCGCGGCGCTACCGCCACCACCGGCGACCTGGACCTGCCGGTGCTGGAAGGCATTGGCGGCTCACGCCTCTATCTGGTCGATCGGCCGGCGGCGGAAGCGCTCTATGCGCGCGACTTCGAGCCGATCGCCGATTGCGGACCGGGCGTCGGCCTCCACACGCTCGACCACCTCACCCACAATGTTAACCGCGGGCGGATGGACCATTGGGCGCGCTTCTACGAGGACGTCTTCAACTTCCGGCAAATCCGCTATTTCGACATCGAGGGCCTGCAGACCGGCCTCCTCTCCCGGGCGATGACCGCGCCGGACGACAAGATCCGCATCCCGCTGAACGAGAGCCAGGACGATTATTCGCAAATCGCCGAATATCTGAAGGAGTATAAGGGCGAAGGCATCCAGCATCTGGCCTTCGCGACGGACGATATCTTCGCGACCGTCGATGCGCTCCGGGCCAATGGCGTGAAGTTCCAGGACAGCCCCGAGACCTATTACGACATGATCGACAAGCGCATCCCGAACCACGCCCATGACGTGCAGGCGATGCGTCAGCGCCGCATCCTGATCGACGGCTCGCCCGAGACCGGCGAGGGCCTGCTGCTGCAGATCTTCACCGAGAATATGGTCGGCCCGATCTTCTTCGAGATCATCCAGCGCAAGGGCAATGAGGGCTTTGGCGAGGGCAATTTCAAGGCGCTCTTCGAATCGATCGAGCTCGACCAGATCAAGCGCGGCGTGATCCCGGCGAAGGCGGAGGCCTAGCCTCCTAGCGCCTCCGCCCCCCGGGGCGATATTCGGAGCGCGGGCTGTGCAGCGTAGGTGAGGCGCCGGTGCGGGTGAACTGGTCGCGGAGCGCGCGGGCGAGCCCTTCCAGCGCCACCTGCATGTCCGATGGCAGCGCGAGGTAGCAGGACAAGAGATCGCTCGGCCCGTCATCGAGCCAGTCGCCTTCGCCGCGCCTGCCGGTCAGCACATAGACAATATCCACATTAGCCTGGGCGAGCCGGGCCAGATAATCGGCACGCAGCTCACGCCGGTCATTCTCGTAGAGACTTTGCTTGGGGACGTCCGTCCCGACCAGATCGGCGAATTCGGCCTGCTTCAGGCCGAGCCTTTTGCGTTCGTCTGCGAGGCGCGTGCCGAAACTCATCTGTTTTCGAAACTCCTGCCGATCAGTATACGGAAAACGCTGGGCTTTGGGCGCGTTTCATCCTTTTCGGATGTCTCTATGCCGGGGGTTGGAGGCCCGTTCAACAAGGTGCCAGTTCTCCCACTGGCCTCCGCAGAAGCAGATGGCCTTTGCCAGCGCCGGCCAAAGCCAATTTGCGGCTCCTTGAGACCGCCTCGAGCGGTACCGCGCCGGCCTCCAGAAACCGTGCCGGCAATACGTAAATAACCGCTTCCGCACCCGCAGGCTGACCGATACACTCCCCGCTCAGAGTGGAGAGGCTGATATGACCGAAGTGTTGCGGACGGGACAGTTCAAGGCTGACGAGGCCGGCGCGTCGCCGCGCTGGGAGGAGGATGCCCTGGGCTTCCTGATCGACCCGGTCGGCACCGAGGACTTCCTCGAAAATTACTATGAAAAGAAGCCGCTGATCAACATCCGCAACCAGCCGGACCGCTATGCGGACCTGCTGACGCTCGACATCGTCGATCATTTCATCAACTCGGCGGACCTGCGCGAAGGGCTGGTCGATCTCACCAACCATCGCAACCGGATCGAGCGGAACGATTATATCGAGGACGATGGGCGGATCAGCCGCGCGATCGTGGCCGAGGAATATCTGAACGGCGCGACCATCATCCTGCCGCAGCTGCACGATTCGATTTTCAACCTGGGCGAATTTTGCCGGGCGCTGGAGGAGGTTCTCTCCTGCCACATGCAGACCAACATCTACCTGACGCCGCAGGTGATCCAGGAGGGCGAGGCCAATCAGGGCTTCCCGCCCCATTATGACAATCACGACGTGTTCGTGATGCAGATTTCCGGGTCCAAGGCCTGGCGCGTCTATGGCACCGCCGTGGCGACGCCGTTCCGCGGCGAGCGCTTCGAGGTCGGGAAGCACGAGCCGGGCGAGGTGTCGCAGGAATTCACTCTCAATGCCGGTGACTGCCTCTATCTGCCGCGCGGCATCATGCATGATGCCGAGAATGTCGGCGAGGAGCCCTCGCTGCACATCACCGTCGGCATGATCACCAAGACCTGGGCGGACCTGCTGCTCGAATCGATTTCGGAGCTGGCATTGAATTCGCCGGACTTCCGCCGATCGCTCCCAGCCGGCTTCGCCAATCGCGACTTCGACCGCGAGACGGCACGCGCCCATTTCGACAGCCTGATCAAGCAGGTCGCCGCGGGCGCCGGGATGGACAGCGCCTTCGATCTGCTGGCGGACAATTTCGTGCGCGGCCGGCGCCCGAACGTCTCGGGGGTGATCTCCTCCTTCGCGACCGCGAAGCCCGACGACCGTTATCGCCGCCGCCGCTTCGTGCCGTGGAATGTCGCGGACGACGAGGGCAAATTGATCCTGATCGGCCCGGGCGGCGACCTGGAGTTCAAGGCCGATGAAGGCGATGCGCTGGACATCGCGCTGAGCGGCGAGCCCTTCACCGCCGCCGATCTCCAGACGGAAAAGCCCGAAGAGATTATCCGCACGCTCTGGGCGGGCGGCTATCTGGAGCGGCTCACCTCCTGAGCCTTGCAGACTGAGCCAGACAAAAAAGAACCCCGGCGCAATCGCCGGGGTTCCTTTTTATGCGCAGTGCAAGCGGATCAGCGGCGGCGCGGGCCGCGGCCGCAATGGGCCGCGTCGGCATTGGAGCCGCTGTCGCCGTCGGTCGGGCCGTGGGCGGCATGACCGGCGGAATCGCCGCTGTCGCGATCGGAGCAGCTGGTCCGGCGCGGGCCGCGGCCATGACCGGGCTGATCGGCGCGGGCGCCGCTGTCACTGTCCGTCAGCGCGCCCCGGCCATGGCCGGCGCCATCGGTCGGATCCTGATCGGTAACCTGGGCTTTGGCGGGGCTGGTCCCGAGCACGGTGAGTGCCGCGCCCCCAACGATGGCCCCGCCGGCAACCCGGCCAAGAAATGAGCGCCGGCTCAGGCGACGTGATGGCTTCATAATTTCCTCCTCCCAAAGGCTGCAGGAGGGATAACAGGTTAGACGGCCCTGACAATCAATATGATTGCGAACGTTTCGCAAGCGTTATCGGGGCTGGCGGCAATGCTCCCGGACGGCCCGGACGAGGGCGAGATCGCCCGCCTCGCGCGCGATCCGCTCGCCCTGCGCGCAGTCGCCGCCGCGCACCACCTCCCCGACGCGGCGGCCAAGCGCGACCGCCTCTTCCTCGGAGCGGCCGACAAGCGGCGAATAAGCGGGGACGGCATTGCTTTGGGCTTCGGCCGGTGCCGCGGGATCCACCGTGCCGGCCTCGGCCTCGAGCGACGCGCGATTGGCACCATCCCAGCGGGTGAAGAGGTCGCGATAGGGATTGGCGGCGGGAGCTTCGGCGGCTTGCGCGGGCTGGGCACCCTGCCCTGCCGCCGGAGCTGCAGTGAACAGGCCCAAGGCCAGCAAAGCGGACACAGCGCGCATCGCGCCTAGATAGGCGCGTCAGCGGCGGATGGAAGAGGTGCGAAAAAAGCGATGGTAGCGGAGGAGGGACTTGAACCCCCGACACGCGGATTATGATTCCGCTGCTCTAACCAGCTGAGCTACTCCGCCCCACCATCATGCCGGCCCCCACGGACAAGCCGTTCGGACCCTGGGCGAGGCGGCGCTATAGAAAGCGCCGCACTGGCGGTCAACTGGCGCGGACGAGTCGCGATTTCAAGGCCCCGGAACCGGGCGCGGGCCCTGTCGTTTCGGGAGGATGGAGGACGCCGCATGGATTTGCTGACCCCGCTCGAGACGATCTGCCGCCTGATCCTGCGCGCCAAGGAGATGGAGGCGCAGGTGCCCGCCGACGACCCGGACGAGGATCCGGACGATGTCGACGATTTCGAGGATGACGGCGAAGGCGGCGGCACCCTGTCGGCGCTGGAGGACGAGCTGAACGACGGCGTCGAGGAAGAGGTCCGGGCGGTGCTGGACGACCTTGCCGAGGACCAGCTGGCGGAGGTGGTCGCCCTGGCCTGGGTCGGGCGGGGGACCTACGACGCCAGCGAGTGGGACGAAGCCTTCGCGGAGGCGGGTGAGCTCAATGGCGAGCAGAGGATCGACGAATTGCTCGATATGCCGTTGCTCGGCGGGTATCTCGAAGCCGGGCTGGCCGCCTTCGACTTCAGCTGCGACGGGATCGGGCAGGTCGACTGACCCCTAGCGGCGGAACGGGTGCACCTTCAGCCGCTCCCAGGGTCCGTCCAGATAACGCCATGACGCCAGAGCGCGGATCGCCAGCGGGCGCGGCTCGAAGGTCGCGGTCAGCTGCTGCTGGAGCGCGCGTGCGATACGGGGCTCGACCTTGTTCTGGATGGTGACGTGCGGGCGCCAGGGCGTCTGGTCCTGCGGCATGAGCAGGCCGTGAAAGGCGTCGGCGAGGTCGGCGCGGATGTCGGCCAGCGCCTCGCTCTCGACGCGGAGGGCGGTCCCCTGCCCCAGGTTCACGATGGCGGTGATGGTCGCGGGGGGCGGCGGCGTGGCGGTCGCCGCAGCGAGGCGGTCGGACAGCTCGTCGGAAAGGCTCGGCGGGAGCTGATGGAAGAGGGTGAGGTGCGCGGGCACCTGGTTGCGCCCGGCGGGGTAATGATTCTGCCGGAGCTGCTGCAGCCAGCCATCGTCGCCGGGCCCGAACAAGGCGGTGACGATGAGGGGTGCGCTCAAATCTCGACCTGGCTGCCCAGCTCGACGACGCGATTGGGGGGCAGGTTGAAGAATTCCATCGCGCTTTCCGCGTTCCGCAGCATCCAGGCGAAGAGCTTCTCGCGCCACAGCGCCATGCCGGGCTTGGGGCTGGCGATCAGCGTCTGGCGGGCGAGGAAGAAGCTGGTCTCCATCATCCGGATCTGCGGCCCGCAATTGTCGAGGCGGCCGAGGGCGGCGGGGACATTCGTCTCCTGCATGAAGCCGTAGCGGACGATCAGCCGGTAGAAACCCTGACCGAGCTCGTCGAGGTGGAAGGTCTTCTGCTCCTCCACATAGGGCACATCCTCGATCTTCACGGTGAGGAGCAGGACCCGTTCGTGCAGCACCTTGTTGTGCTTGAGATTGTGCAGGAGGGCGTGGGGGACGCCGTCGGCCGCGGTGGTCATGAAGACGGCGGTGCCGGGCACGCGGGTGGCGCTGGAGGCGGCGGACTTGATGAAGATCGAGGCCGGCATCGCCGCCTCGTTCATCCGCTTGATCATCAATTGGCGGCCGCGCGCCCAGGTGGTCAGCAGGGTGAAGGCGACGAGGCCGACCGCCAGCGGGAACCAGCCGCCGTCGGGCACCTTGGTGAGGTTGGCGGCGAAATAGGCGATATCGACGAGGAAGAAGACCGCCAATACTGGGATGGCGAGCCAGGGCTTCCACTTCCACAACACGAACAGCACGACGGTGAGCAGGCAGGTGTCGATGAACATCGCCCCGGTCACCGCGATGCCGTAGGCCGCGGCGAGGTTGGTCGAGGTCTTGAAGAACAGGACCAGCAGGATGACCATGATCATCAGCGCCCAGTTCACCACCGGAATGTAGATCTGGCCGGCGGCGCTGGCGCTGGTGTGCTGGATGCGCAGCCGCGGGATGAAGCCCAGGTGCATCGCCTGCTGGGTGACCGAGAAGGCGCCGGAAATCACCGCCTGGCTGGCGATGATCGTGGCGCAGGTGGCGAGGATGACGAGCGGCAGGCGCAGGCTCTCCGGCGCGAGGAAGAAGAAGGGATTGGTGAGCGCGTGCGAGACCGCGGGGCCGTCCAGCTGCAGGATCATCGCGCCCTGGCCCATATAGTTGAGCATCAAGGCGGGCATCACGAAGACGAGCCAGGAGATGCCGATCGGCTTGCGCCCGAAATGGCCCATATCGGCATAGAGCGCCTCGGCGCCGGTCACCGCCAGCACGACCGAGCCAAGCGCCAGGAACGCCTTCCAGCCGTCGGCGAGGAAGAAGTTCACCGCGTTCAGCGGGTTGATCGTTTGCAGGATGATCATCGGGCTTTCGGCGATGTGCATGACGCCGAGCACCGAGATGGTGACGAAATAGAGGATCATGATCGGGCCGAACAAGGCGCCGACCTTTGCGGTCCCGCGCGCCTGGATCGCGAACAGCCCGACCAGCAGCCCGATGGCGATCGGCACGACCCAGGTCTGGAGGCCGCTCTGCACCGTGGTGAGACCCTCCACCGCCGACAGCACGGAGATGGCCGGGGTGATCATCGAATCGCCGTAGAAGAGCGCGCAGGCGAAGACGCCGAGCAGGACGATTCCCGCCGTCCATCGTCGCCGTTTGCCGCCTTCGGAGGATTTGCGGTTGATCAAAGCCAGCAGAGCGAGGCTGCCGCCCTCCCCCTTATTGTCGGCGCGCATGATCACGAGGACATATTTGATCGCGACCACGATCATCATCGACCAGAAGATCAGGCTGAGGACGCCGAGAATCTCGTTGTCCGCGCCCGACAGCTGGTGATGGCCGTGGAAGGTCTCGCGGAAGGCGTAGATCGGGCTCGTGCCGATGTCGCCGAAGACGATACCGATCGCGCCGACGGCGAGACCGAGCATGCCCGCTTGCGGGTGATGGTGCCCCGCCGGTCGGTCGGCTGGCAGCTCTGGTGCGGGGCTATCGCTCATCGGTCAGGGACGAACGTCCGACTTCCTCTGTTGGTGCCCCGCTATACAGAGCGGCGGGCGCATTAGCACCGGCCTTTCGCCTTCGCAACGGCGACAAAGGGTTTGCGCCTCGCTATAGACGCGCCACTTTCTACCACAGGAGCCAGAAGATGCGCGTCGGCGTGCCAAAGGAAATCAAGGTTCATGAATATCGCGTCGGCCTCGTTCCGGCCTCGGTCGCGGAACTGACCGCCGCCGGCCACGAGGTGATCGTCGAGACGAAGGCCGGGACCGGCATCGATTTCTCCGACCAGGATTATATCAATGTCGGCGCGACCATCGCCGCCAGTGCGGCCGAGGTCTTCGCCAAATCCGATATGATCGTGAAGGTGAAGGAGCCGCAGGCGAGCGAGATCGCGCTCCTCGAGCCGCGGCATTTGCTGTTCACCTATCTGCACCTCGCGCCGGACCCCGAGCAGACCAGGGGCCTGATGGCCTCCGGCGCAACCTGCATCGCCTATGAGACGGTGACCTCCGATTCGGGCGCCCTCCCCCTCTTGAAGCCGATGTCGGAAGTGGCGGGCCGGATGTCGATCCAGGTCGCCAGCCACTATCTGGAAAAGGAGCAGGGCGGCCGCGGCGAACTGCTCGGCGGCGTGCCCGGCGTGGCGCCTTGCAAGGTCGCGATCCTCGGCGGCGGCGTCGCCGGCATCAATGCGGCGCAGATGGCCACCGGCCAGCGCGCCGACGTCACCATCTATGACATCAGCAACGAGCGCCTGGCCGAGCTCGACATGCATTTCGGCAGCCAGATCAAGACCGCTTATGCCTCAAAGTCGGCGATCGCCGAGGCGATCAAGCGCAGCCAGGTGGTGATCGGCGCGGTGCTGGTGCCCGGCGCGGCGGCGCCGAAGCTCGTCACCCGCGACCAGCTCAAGACGATGATGCGCGGCTCGGTGCTCGTCGACATCGCGATCGACCAGGGCGGGTGCTTCGAAACCTCGAAGGCGACCACGCACAGCGACCCGGTCTACGAGATTGACGGCGTCATCCATTATTGCGTGGCGAACATGCCGGGCGCGGTCGCCCGCACTTCGGCCTTTGCGCTCAACAATGCGACCCTCCCCTTTGTGCTGAAGCTCGCCAACAAGGGCGCGGACGCGGCGATGGCGGCGGACCCGCATCTCGCGGCGGGCCTCAACGTCTCCGGCGGCAAGATCCGCCACCAGGCGGTCGCCGAGGCGCTCGGGCTTCCCTACGAGCCTGCCTGATCAGTTGACGCTGTTGCCGTCCCGCGCGGGTGCGGGCGCCTTGCCCCCCCCGCCGGGGGGAGCTCCGGGAGGGGCGCCGGGCGCTGCCTGGCCATTTTGCGGTGGTGGCGGCGTGGCGGGCGCGACCGGCATGCCGGTGGAGCGCGCCTGGCGGATCGCGGCGAGCCGTTCCTCCACCGCCGCGCGATAATTCGGATACTCGCTGCCGAGATTCTGGAGTTGCTGACGCCAGACCTGCTCGGCCTGATCCCAATTGCCGCTGCGCGCGAGCGCCAGCCCGTAGAAGAACATCGGCGCCGGATGGTTGGGCGCGAGCTGATAGGCGCGCTCGAAGGCCAGTTGAGAGGCCGGGCTCATCATCCCGGTGGGGCTTTCCGGCCCGGTGCTGACCGCGACCAGAGCGTAGGCATAAGCGGTCCACAAAGCGTAGCTGCGCGGATTGGCGCGCACCGCCGATTCCAGGATCTGCGCGCTGCCCAGCGGATTGCCCTCGCGCCGGTCGGCATCGGCCAGCTGCATCCAGGCATAGGCCCGGTCGAAACGGCCGAGCAGATCCGGGTGGAGAATCGCGAAATCGTCGTCGCCCACTTCGCGGGGTGCTTCCGCCGCCTTCGGGCTGCCGGCCTGGCCCGGTTTGCCCTGCCAGCTATAGCCGGCGAGCGCGAGCAGCAGGGCCGCGGCGAGGAACTGGAACGCGCCTTTGTCCTTGCGAAAGAAGGGATAGAGCGCCGCGACGATCGCCAGCACGAGCAGAATGACCGGGAGCCAGCCCATTATGTCTTCCTCCGGCGGCGGAAGCGGCCGCGCGCGAGGAACAGGCCGCCGGCGAGCAGGACGACCGGCAGGATGAAGAGCGAGATATTCTGCCAGTCGAAGGGCGGCTGCAGGCTGACCTGATCGCCATAGCGGGAGATCAGCCATTGCCGGATCGATTCGGGGCTCTCACCGGCCTGGATCCGTTCGCGGACCAGCGAGCGCATGTCGCCGGCCATTTCGGCGGGGCTGTCGGCGATGGATTCGCCCTGGCAGACGAGGCAGCGGATCGAATCCATCAGCGCCCGCGCCTGCCGTTCCTGCGCCGGATCGGGCAGCTGCACATTCGCCCAGCGGGCCGGCGGCAGCAGCGAATCGGCGAAGGCCGGCGCCGCCGCGAAAATAGCCAGGGCGATCAAGACGCGCCTCATTGCCGCGCCGCCTCGAAGGCCGCGACGATGGCCGGGACGTCGTCGGCCGTGATCGCGCCGATATGCTGGTGGCGGATGATGCCGCGGGCATCGACGATGAAGGTCTCCGGCACGCCCGCCGAACCGAGGTTGAGCTGGACGCGCCGATCCACATCCGCGCCGATCGAGCGGAACGGATCGCCATATGTGCTGAGGAACATGGCGAGGTCCTGCGGCCGATCCCGCACCGCGATGCCGTCGACCGGAATGCCGCGCTGGCGGAGCTGCTCGAGCTGCGGCGCCTCGACGCGGCACGGCAGGCACCAGCTCGCAAAGATGTTGATGAGATGGGGTCCGCCCTGGCGGAGCGCCGCGCTGGACAGGCCCGGGCGGCCGGGCATCGCCGCCGGCAGGGTGAATTCCGGCATGGGCTGGCCGATCAGGGCGGAGGGGATCGTCTTCTCAGCCGGCTGCTTCAGCCCGATCGCGAAGACGATCAGGAAGATGACGAAGCCGATCAACGGCACCCAGAGGATGAGGCGCAGGGTCTTCATGCCGGCACCGCCTCAGGCTCCACTCCGCCGGTCTCGGTCGCGGGCGCTTTGCTGCGCCGATCGCGGCGCACGCGGCCGATCAGGGCGAGGAAGCCGCCGAAGGCGATCAGGAAGCCGCCGAACCAGATCAGGGTCACCATCGGCTTCCACCACAAGCGGAGCTGCCGGCGGCCGCCCTGATTGTCGAGATCGGTGGGATCCCCGGCGGCGAGATAGAGCTGGCCGTCCCACATGGTGCGGATCGCGGCCTCGCTGGTCGGCTGGGGCGGCGTCGGGAATAGGCGCGCCTCCGGATACATGAAGAAGGGCTCGCCATCGCCGCGGCGCACCTCAAGCTCGGTGCGGACCGCGGTATAATTGGGTCCGGTGACCGGCTGCGCGCCAACATATTTGACCGAGAAGCCGGCGACCTGGACCGTCTGGCCCGGGCTGACCGCGGCCAGGGTCTCCTTGATGAAGGCGCTTTCGCAGGCCATGCCGGCAAGGGCCACGGCGATGCCGAGATGCGAGACGACCATGCCATAGGTGAAGAGCGGCGTGCGGCGGAGATTGCGCCCCCACAGAGGCGCCAGGCTGGCAACACCGACACCCACCGCCACGGCGAGGCCGAACATCGGCAGCAGCCGGGTGCCGGGCGCGAGGATGAGGATCAGCACGAGGGTCGCTGCGCTGAGCAAAGCGGGAATGGCGACGCGGCGGGCCGTCTCGCGCAATTTGTCGCGGCGCCAGCGCAACATCGGCCCGATCGCCATCAGCGCGACCAGGACAAGCGCGATCGGCCCCGCGAAAGCGTTGAAATAGGGCGCGCCCACGGAGACGTCATGACCGAAGGCCTGCGAGACGAGCGGGTAGAGCGTGCCGTAAAAGACGATGCCGAGCAGGACCGAAAGCAGCAAATTGTTAATCACCAGCGCCGCCTCGCGGCTCACCAGCTCGAAGGTCGAGCCTTCCCGGACGTGGCGGACACGCAGGCCGAACAGCAGCAAGGCACCGCCAATGTAGAGCGCGAGCAGGATCAGGATGAAGGTGCCGCGCAAGGGATCGACCGCGAAGCTGTGCACGCTGGTGAGAATGCCGGAGCGGACCAGGAAGGTGCCGATCATCGACATGGAGAAGGCGACCACGGCGAGCATGATCGTCCAGGCGCGAAGGCCCGCCCGCGTCGCCAGTACGGTGACGCTGTGCAGCAGGGCGGTCGCCGCCAGCCAGGGCATGAGCGAGGCATTCTCGACCGGATCCCAGAACCACCAGCCGCCCCAGCCCAGCTCGTAATAGGCCCAGTAGGAGCCGGCGGTGATGCCGAGCGTCAGGAAGATCCAGGCGCCAAGAATCCAGGGCCGCATCGCGCGGGCGAAGGCCGGGCCGACATCGCGGGTGATCAGGGCGCCGACCGCGAAGGAGAAGGCGATCGAGATGCCGACATAACCGAAATAGAGGGTCGGCGGATGGAAGGCCAGGCCCGGGTCCTGCAGCAAAGGATTGAGGCCATTGCCCTCGACCGGGACCGGGTTCAGCCGCTCGAACGGATTCGAGGCGATCAGGATATAGGCATAGAAGCCGAGGCCGATCGCGGCCTGCGCGGCCAAAGTCGCGACATGGGTGTCGCTGCGCAGCTTGCGCTCGAGCAGGGCGATGGCGCCGCCGGCGACGGCGAGCACGGTCACCCAGAGCAGCATCGAGCCTTCGTGATTCCCCCAGGCGCCGGCGAATTTGTAGAGCCAGGGCTTCAGCGAGTGGCTGTTGGCGGCGACCAGTTTCACCGAGAGATCGGTCTCCAGGAACAGCCAGATCAGGCTGAGGAAGGAGAGGCCGGCGAGCAGGCCCTGGGCGATGGCCACCGGGCGGACGAGCTTGACCAGGCCGGGGTCCGCGCCGGGCCGCAGCGCCGCCCAGCCCAGGATGAACTGGAGCAGGGCCATGGCCCCCGCGAGCCAGAGCAAGGCAAGGCCGGCTTCGGCGATCACCGGACGGCGTCCGTCTTGTGCATGCCGCGGTCGGTCAATTCGGGCGGCATGTAATTCTCGTCATGCTTGGCGAGGATTTCGGTGGCGGCGAAGGTCCCGTCCGCCTGGAAATGGCCATCGGCGATCACGCCGCTGTTCACGCGGAACAGCTCCGGGGTGATGCCGGTATAGCGGGCCTGGATCTGGTTCGGGCTGTTGTCGCCGATGGTGAAGCGGATGCTGACCCCGTCCGGCTGGCGCTCGATGCTGCGGACCATGCCGCCGACGCGGACGGCGCGGTCCGCCGGCGGCCTGCCCTGTCGCGCGATATCGGCGGGCGCGTAGAAGAAGCTGGCATTGCTCCTGAGGCCCCACATGGCGAGCAGGACCGCGCCGAGCACCGCGCCGATGGCGAGGAGCAGGAGGGTCAGGCGCTGATGCTTCCTCTTCACGCGTCGGCATCCTGGCGTTTGCCGACCGCTTCGGCGTCGCGCTCGGCCTTGCGCATCGCCTGCCACGACCACCAGGTCAAAGCCAGCGTGCCGAGGATCGCGATCGCATAAGCCGCGATGATGAAGGGCCAGGGATCCACTCTCATGAGGCAGCCATCCGCCGGAGCCGGGCCTCGACCTTGTTGCGGGCGAGCTCGGCCCGCATCCGCATCAGGACGATCGCGCCGAACAAAAGGGTGAAGCCGAGCGCGGCGACCAGCAAGGGCCAGAGCATCGATTTGTCGATCGTCGAGGTGCCGCGGACGAAATCGATGCTCTGCCCCTGGTGGAGCGTGTTCCACCAGGTCACGGAGTAATGAATGATCGGCAGGTTCACAGCGCCGACGAGGCCGTAAATGGCGGTCAGCCGTCCCTCCCCCTGCTTCTCCCGCTCCGCGCCGGAGAGGGCGATATAGCCGAGGAAGAGGAAGAGCAGGACGAGCATCGAGGTCATCCTGCCATCCCATTCCCACCAGGTGCCCCAGGTCGGCTTGCCCCAGAGCGAGCCGGTGGCGAGGCAGACGAAGGTGAAGACGGCGCCGGGGACGGCGATAGCGCGGGCCGCAACGGCGGCGAGCGGATGGCGCCAGACCAATTGCATCAGGCTCGCGGCGGCGATCCCGGTCCAGCCCGCCATGGCGAGCCAGGCGGCGGGGACGTGGATGTAGAGGATGCGCACGCTTTCCCCCTGGAAGCGCTCGGCGGGGGCGAGCAGCAGGCCCCAGGCGAGCGCGCCCGCGATCATCGCCCCGCCGAGCCAGCCGAGCCAGGCTGTCAGCGGACGGGCGATTTTCAGGAAACGGGCAGGATTCGCGAAGACGTGCATGATCGGCGCCTTTGTTAGCGGAGGGTTTGGCGGCGGGGAAGCTTGGGCTTAAGGGAAGCCGTGCCCAAGGACGTCGCCGCCTTTCCGCTGCAGCAGAACCGCCTGCTCGGGATCGGCCTGCGCGTCGGCGCGGCGACCTGTTTCGCCTTCCAGGGCGCGGCGATCAAGCTCGGCGCCGGCCACGGCGTCAATCTGGTCGAGTCCATTTTCTACCGGTTCGCCTTCGGCCTGCCGCCGCTGCTGCTCTGGATGGCGTTGAGCGGCAGTCTGGGCGCCTGGCGGACGACGCGGCCGCTCGCCCATGCCTGGCGCGGCGCGATTGGGCTGTCGACCATGCTGCTCGCCTTCACCGCGGTCACCCTGCTGCCCTTGGCTGAGGCCACCACGCTCAGCTTCATCGCCCCGCTTTTCTCGGTCGCGCTCTCCGCCGTCATTCTGCGCGAGCAGGTGGGGAGGTATCGCTGGACCGCGGTGGCGGTGGGGCTGGCCGGCGTCATGGTGGTGATGCAGCCGGGGGGCACGCACCTGAACCCGCTGGGCCTCGGCCTCGCCGTGCTGGCCGCGCTCGGCGTCGCCGGGGTCACGATCACGCTCCGCCAGATCGGCAAGACCGAGCGGACTCCGACCATCGTGCTCTGGTTCACCCTCTTCTCGATGCTGGGGACCGGCCTGTTCATGCCCTTCTACGGCCAGGCGCACGACGCCGGGACCTGGGCGATCCTGCTCGGGCTCGGCCTCGCCGGCGGGATCGGGCAGCTGTTCCTCACCTCGTCGCTCCGCTTCGCGCCGGTGCCGGTGGTGGTGCCGTTCGATTATTCGCAGTTGCTCTGGGCGGTGATGCTCGGCTGGCTGCTCTGGGGCACGCACCCGGCAGCGACGACCTGGCTCGGCGCCGCGATCATCGTGGGGAGCGGGCTCTACACGCTCTACCGCGAGCACAAGCTCGGGCGGGACCGTGCGAAGGAGCCCGCCGCCGAACCGCTCTGATCAGGCGCGGCCGATCAACCGCTGGGCCATCGCGTCGGCGACCTCGGCGGCGTTGCGGCCGGTTTCGGCGCTCTCCGCCCAGATCTGCTCCAGCTTGCCGGGGATCGTCTCGATCCGCTGGCGGACCATCGTCCGGTCGCCGTCGCCCAGATACTCGGTCGAGACGTTGATGATCCCGCCCGCGTTGATCACATAATCGGGCGCGTAGAGGATGCCGCGGGCCTGGATGCGGTCGCCGTCCGCGCGGGTGGCCAGCTGGTTGTTGGCGCCGCCGGCGACGACCGGCACGTTCAGCGCCGCGATCGAGGCGTCGGTAAGGATCGCGCCGAGCGCGTTCGGGCTGAAGACGTCCGCTTCGAGGCTCATGATGGCGTCGGTCGCGACGACAGCGCCGCCCAGCTCGCTGGCGAGAGCCTGCGCCTTGGCCTGATCGACGTCGGCGATGCTGAGCCGGGCGCCCTCCGCGGCGGCGCGGCGGGCGCGGCCCGAAGCGACGCTACCGGCGCCCTGGAGAGCGATATGGAGGCCGGCAAGGCTGTCCTTGCCGAGCGCGCGCTTCACCGCCGCCTTGACGCCAAGGAAGACGCCATAACTGGTGTGCGGGCCCGGGTCGCCGCCGACGGCGCCCTCGGCGACCGGCAGGCCAGCGACATATCTGGTCTGTTTCGAGATCGCGACCATGTCCGCGACGCTCATCCCGACATCCTCGGCCGTGACGTAGCGGCCGCAGAGGCCGTCCACCGCGCGGCCGAAGGCGGCGAGCATTTCCGGCGTCTTCGTCCGAATCGCGTCATTGGCGAGGATCACCGCCTTGCCGCCGCCGAGCGGCAGGCCCGCCATCGCATTCTTGTAGCTCATCCCGCGCGACAGGCGCAGCGCGTCGGAAATCGCATCCTCGGGCCGCGCATAATGCCAGAGGCGAGTGCCGCCGGCGCCGGGTCCGAGATGGGTGGAGTGGACGCAGATGACTGCCCTGAGGCCGGTCGCCGTGTCGGTAACGAAATGCACGAGCTCATGCTCGTCGAAATCGGGGAGATCCCAGAGCGAGGTCATCAAAATCCTGTCCTAAGACACTGAAAAAATGGGGCGGCCAACGGGACTTGAACCCGCGACCCCCGGTACCACAAACCGGTGCTCTAACCAGCTGAGCTATGGCCGCCACGCAGATGAGAGCGCGCACATAGGGGCGTGCACCCCTGAGCGTCAAGGACTGCTGCAAGCCGCCGCAAGGCGGGTGACGTAGCGGAACCTATTTAAGGAGGGTGGCGCTGCGGCGGGGGCCGTTCAGCATGGATTTGACGCGCAGCATTTCGGCCAGTTCGAAATGGCGGCGGCGCGCTTCGGCATCCGTCGCCGACGCGGCGGCGCCAAATTCTGTCTGGGCGCGGCGGGCGTAATAAGCGCGATCGTCTTCCATGAGTCCTCCCCTAGAGGGCATAAGCATTGGCCCCTGTCATGGGGGGGAACGGCTCAGGAGGCCTGTTGAATCCATTCCTGCAGCATGCCGGGCGAACAGCCCCTTATCGCGACGACCTTCAGGCGGCTCGTCTCCCCGGCAACGATCCGGAGGCTCGACTTCGGCAATTGCAGCGCCTTGGAGAGGAAAGCGATCAAGGCCTTGTTGGCAGCGCCATCGACAGGAGGGGCCGCCAGCCGGATGGCGAGGGCCGGCCTGCCGTCCACTCCCGCAAGCCCGGCCAGCGCGCTCTGCTTTGCGCGCGGCGTGACGCGGACGCGCAGCCGCGCGCCGCCTTCCCCGTCAGCGCTGACCGGCATCGAGCCAACGCGCCGCCTCGGCGGGCGTGCGCTTGTCCGTGTCACGGTCGACCATCAGATTGGCCTGGCGCATCCGCTCGACCGGGAAGGCGCCGATCAGCGGGCGAAGCGCCGCAAGGAAGCGCTCCTCGCCTGCCCGGCGCGGCGCGACGAGCAGCACCGCGTCATAGCTCGGCAAGGCGCGGCGGGGATCGGCGAGGGTGACGAGATCAAGTGCGGCGATCCGCCCGTCGGAAGAGAAAGCCGTGATCACGTCAGCCGAGCCGTCGGCGATGGCGCGATACATGAAGGTCGGACTGTAGGAACGTTGGCCGGCGAAGCGGAGCGCATAACGGCTCTGGACGGAGCGCCATTCTGGCCGGGTCAGGAATTCGAGATCGGCGCCGAGCTGGAGTTGCGGGGCGGCGCGGGTCAGGTCGTCGAGGGTGCGGATGCCGAGCGCCTCCGCCCGCTGCCGCTTCATTGCCAACGCATAGGCGTTCTCGAACCCAAGCGCGCCGACCAGCAGCACCCCGTCCCGGCGATTCAGTTCGCCAGTCAACGTCTCGCGCATCGCCTCTGGCGGCGGCGTATCGGTGCGCTGGAGGATGTTGGCCCAGAGCGTGCCGGAATAATCGACATAGACGTCGATATCGCCCGCCGCGAGCGCCTGATAGGCGACGGTCGAGCCGAGATTGTCGCGCCGCTCGGTATGATAGCCCGCCGCCTGCAGCCGCCGCTCGATGACGCTGGCGAGGATATATTGCTCCGAGAAATTCTTGGCTCCGATGACCACAGTCTCGCCGCGGCTGGACACCGTGCCCGATAGGGGAAGGAACGCCAGAACGAGCGCGGCGATCAACGCGCCGAGCCCCACCCCGACCCGCCAGCGCGAGCGGCGGCGCAGACCCGCCTCGACCAGGGCGAGCAGGCCATCGACGATCAGGGCGAGCGCGGCGGCGGCGGCGCAGCCGGTGAGGACGCGGACCCAGTTCTCGGTCTGCAGGCCGGAGAAGATGAGATCGCCGAGGCTGGGCTGGCCAACGGTCGTGGCCAAAGTCGCCGCGCCGATCGTCCAGACCGCCGCGGTGCGGATGCCAGCGAGGATCACCGGCGCCCCAAGCGGCAATTCCACCATGGTCAGCCGCTGACGCCGGGTCATGCCGATGCCGTCCGCCGCCTCCGATACGGCAGGGTCGAGGCCTTGCAAGGCGGCGACGCCGTTTCTGACGATCGGCAGCAAGGCATAGAGGCTGAGCGCAATCAGCGCCGGGAGAAAACCGAGCGCCGGAATGGCGAGGCCGGTTGCGCGGCCGAGGACCAGCAAGGCGGGATAGAAGAGCGCCAGCAAGGCGAGCGCGGGGATCGTCTGGACCAGGCCGGCAAAGGCAAGCAAGGGCGTCCGCACCGCCGCGCGGCGGGCGCCGATGATCGCGAGCGGCAACCCGACGAGCACGCCGATTGCCACTGCCGAGCCGCTCAGCAGCAGATGGGCGCGGATCAGCGCCGGCAGTTCACTCAGGGCTTCGGCAAGCGCCGGACTCATAGCGACGCCAGCCTTTCCGCCTGGCGGCGAGGAACGTCGATCATCGCTTTCACGTCGGGGTCGTCATTGGCGAGCAATTCGGCCGGCGCCCCGTCGGCCCGGATGCGGCCGTCGATCAGCACGACGATCCGGTCCGCGAGCAGCAAGGCCTCGGCGATGTCGTGGGTGACCATCAGGGTGGTCAGGCCAAGCCGTTCGTGCAGCGCGCGATAGGCGTGGCCGAGCGAATCACGGGTGACGGGATCGAGCGCACCGAACGGCTCGTCCATCAGCATCAGCCTCGGATTGGCGGCAAGCGCCCGGGCGAAACCGACCCGCTGCGCCTGCCCGCCGGAGAGTTCGCGAGGATAGCGGGCGGCCATGGCGGGCAGAGCGACCAGTTCGAGCAATTCGGCTGACCGGTCCTCGCTCCCCTTCCCCATCAGTCTCGGGACGATCCCAATATTTTCGGCGACATTCATGTGCGGGAACAGCCCGATCGACTGGATCACATAGCCGATGCCATGACGCAGCTCCGCAACCGGCAGGTCGCGGACGTCGCGGCCTTCCAGCGTGATCGTGCCCTCGTCGGGTTCGACGAGGCGATTGATCGATTTGAGGAGGGTCGTCTTGCCGGATCCGGAGGGGCCTACCAGCGCGACGAACTGCCCGGCCTGGATCGACAGACTGACGCCGTCGAGCGCGGCGCGGTCGCCGTGGCGCTTGACGAGACCAACGATGTCGAGGGCGGTCATGGCCGGGAAGGCGTGGTGGGCGTGGCAGGGATTGAACCTGCGACCCCACCCGTGTGAAGGGTGTGCTCTACCACTGAGCTACACGCCCACGCCTGTGCGGGAAGCGGCCCATAACCGCCGCCCCTGCCGGTGTCCAGCTTCCCAGTGGGCTCAGCCGTTGACCATGTCCTTGAGGCCCTTGCCCGCCTTGAACTTGGGCTGGGTGGATTCCTTGATCTGCATCGGCTCGCCGGTGCGCGGGTTGCGGCCCGTCGAAGCCTTGCGGCGCGAGCATGAAAAGGTGCCGAAGCCAACAAGCCGGACCTCGTCGCCCCGCCTCAACGCCCCGCTGATCACGTCGAACACCGATTCGACCGCGCGCGATGCCTCAGCCCTGCCAAGGCCGGTCGCGTCCGCGACCTGCACGATCAGATCCTGCTTGTTCATCTCTCTACCCCTGCGCCTAGAGACTCGTGGTGGCCTAGACTCACGAAGCGGCGATTACATGCCTACGTTGAGACAGGAGTCAAAGGAAAGAAGAGCGGTTCCAGGTCAATCAAAGTCCCGGACCCGCCCTGCTCTTGATCAACGTCAATGCCGTACCGAAAGACCCGCAGTATCGTCGCCGGCCGCGGCAATCTCGGCAGGCGGCAGCGCCGCCAGCTCGTCGGCCTCCGTCCATTCGATCGGCACGACCGGCGTCGCGAGTGCCAAAGCAAGCACCTCATCGACATGGCTGACCGGCACGATCTCCAGCCCCTCACGGATATTGGCCGGGATCTCGGCGAGATCCTTTTCATTCTCCGCTGGGATCAGCACCTTGGAAATGCCGCCGCGGAGGGCCGCGAGGAGCTTTTCCTTGAGGCCGCCGATCGGGAGCACGCGACCCCGCAAGGTAACCTCGCCGGTCATCGCGACGTCGCGGCGCACCGGGATGCCCGCCAGGGTCGAGATGATCGCGGTGACCATGCCGATGCCCGCGGACGGCCCGTCTTTAGGGACCGCGCCCTCGGGCAGGTGGACGTGGATGTCCTTGCGGCTGAATACGCTTGGCTTGACGCCGTAGCTCGGCGAGCGCGCTTTCACGAACGAGAAGGCAGCCTGGATCGACTCCTGCATCACGTCGCCAAGCTTGCCGGTGGTCTTGATCATGCCCTTGCCGGGCACAGTCACCGCCTCGATGGTCAGCAATTCGCCGCCGACTTCGGTCCAGGCCAGGCCGGTGACGGCGCCGATCTGATCCTCTTCCTCGCCCATGCCGTGGCGGAAGCGGCGGACGCCGACGAAATCACCGAGATTGTCCGGCGTGACGATGACGCTCTCCGCCTTGCCCTCCAGGATCTGGCGAAGCGCCTTGCGGGCGACCTTGGCGATTTCGCGTTCCAGCGTGCGGACGCCGGCCTCGCGGGTGTAATAACGAATCAGGTCGCGCAGCCCCTCCTCCGTCAGGGTGAACTCGCCGTCCTTCAGGCCATGCGATTCGATCTGCTTGGCGATCAAATGCTGCTGGGCGATCTCGACCTTCTCATCCTCGGTATAGCCTTCGAGCCGGATGATCTCCATGCGGTCGAGCAGAGGCTGCGGCAGGTTCAGCGAGTTGGCCGTGGTCACGAACATCACGTCCGACAGATCGTAATCGATCTCCAGATAATGGTCCTGGAACTTGTTGTTCTGCTCCGGGTCCAGCACCTCGAGCAAAGCCGAGGCAGGATCGCCGCGGAAATCCTGACCGAGCTTGTCGATCTCGTCGAGCAGGAAGAGCGGGTTGGAGGACCCGGCCTTCTTTAGGTTGGTCATGATCTTGCCGGGCAGCGAGCCGATATAAGTCCTGCGGTGGCCGCGGATCTCGGCCTCGTCGCGGACGCCGCCGAGCGACTGGCGCACGAACTCGCGGCCCGTCGCGCGGGCGATGGAACGGCCCAATGAGGTCTTGCCGACGCCGGGCGGGCCGACGAGGCAGAGGATCGGGCCCTTCAATTTGTTGGTGCGGGCCTGGACGGCGAGATATTCGACGATCCGGTCCTTCACCTTCTCCAGGCCATAATGATCCTCGTCGAGGATCCGCTGCGCCTCGGCGATGTCATGCTTCAGCTTCGACTTCTTGCCCCAGGGCAGGCCGAGCAGGACGTCGAGATAATTGCGGCTGACCGTGGCCTCGGCCGACATCGGCGCCATGCCGCGGAGCTTCTTCAACTCCTGATTGGCCTTGGCCTTGGCTTCCTTCGACAGCTTGGTGCGCTCGATCTTGCGGGTCAGCTCGGCCAGCTCGTCGCCGCCGCCTTCCTCGCCCTCATTGCCAAGCTCGCGCTGGATCGCCTTGAGCTGCTCGTTCAGATAATATTCGCGCTGGGTCTTCTCCATCTGCCGCTTCACGCGGCTGCGGATCTTCTTCTCGACCTGCATCACGCCAAGCTCGCCCTCCATGAAGGCGAAGGCCATTTCGAGGCGGCGGACCGGGTCCAGCTCGGCCAGCAAAGCCTGCTTGTCGGCGACCTTGATGTTGACGTTGGCGGCGACCGCGTCGGCGAGCTTCGACGGCTCCTCGATCTGGCCGAGCTGCACCGCCGTCTCGGCCGGCAGCTTGCGGTTGACCTTGGAGTAATTCTCGAACTGCTCGATCACCGAACGGACCAGGGCCTTGACCTCGACGCCCTCGGGCTCGCTGGTCTCGACGTCGTCGATCTCGGCGGTGAGATGGCCGGCGTCGGAATGCAGGGTCCGCAGAGTGGCGCGGTGCTTGCCCTCGACGAGCACGCGCACCGTGCCGTCGGGCAGCTTCAGCAGCTGCAGGACAGTGGCGACGACGCCGAGATCGTAGAGCGCCTCGCGATCGGGATCGTCCTCGGCGGGGTCGAGCTGGGAGACAAGAAAGATGCTCTTGTCCGCGGCCATGGCGGATTCGAGCGCGGAGACGCTTTTGTCGCGGCCGACGAACAGAGGCACGATCATGTGCGGGAAGACGACGATGTCGCGCAGGGGAAGGACGGGATAGGTGACGCTCATCTGGACTCCGTGGTCCGCGCAGGGAGCGCGGCTTGTTGGAAACCTATATGGGACCAAAGCCCCTACGCATCAATGAAAGGCCTGTTCAGATTCTCTTCAGCCTTGCTGTGCGATTGACCCAAACACGGGTGGAGACTAGAAAAATTGTGCTTCCAGAAAGGGAGTTTGCCTCCATGTACCGTATTTTCCTTCTTGCCGCGCCCTTGCTTCTGATCCCGGTCTCGCTGCCTTCAGCGCCGATCGACGGGGCCGCGATCGCCCAATCCCGCACCGGGGAAACCTGCCAGCACCGCAACGAAGGCCGCCGCCAGGCCGGCAATGCGATCGGCGGCATCGCCCGCGGCCTGCTCGGCCGGGTCGGCGGCGGCGCCGCGAATATCGTGATGATGCCGATGAGCTCGATGCTGGGCGATGCGATCATGAACATGCTCGACTGCCACGAGCAGGAGCAGGCCGCGACCGCGACCGAAACCGCCGTGCGCGGCGGCAATGTCGGCGACAGCGCCACCTGGCAGAGCGACAGCCGCCCCGGCGTGACCGGGACGTCGACCGTGACCGCGGTGAACACGACGCCCGGCGACGATTGCATGACCGTCACCGACGTCGTCATCGTCGACGGCCAGGAAACCAGCGCCCCGAAGCGGATGTGCCGGCGGCCGCCGAACAACCGCTACATGCGGGTCTGATCATGGGCAGGCGGTTTCGCGCCCTCGCTTCGGCCGCTGCGCTTGCCGGCATGCTCCCCGGAACCGCGGCCGAGGCGCAGCGCGCCCGGATGGATCCGGACAACCCCACCTGCCCGCTGAGCCCGAACTGGTCGACCAACCCGCGGATGACCTTCACGCAGCAGACCATCGGCGGGCGCACCGTGTTGCTCGCGGAGGGCCAGATCGACGACGACCTGATGCCCCGGCTGCGGCAGGCCATTCAGGGCTTCAATGGCGACGAAATCTGGCTGCGCTCGCCCGGCGGCAATGCCGAGGTCGGCAACCAGGCAGGCCGGTTCATCCGCGAGAACAATCTGACGACGCGGATCCCGGCGGGCTGGGCCTGCTTCTCGGCCTGCAACTTCCTCTTCATGGGCGGAGTCGTCCGCTATGTGGACGCGAACGGCCTGTTCATCGTCCACATGTTCACCTTCACCAGCAATCGCGAGGCGATCCGCCAGGCGACGAACAGCGGCGAGCGCGGCACGGTCGGCCTGATCGGCGACATCGAGCAGCAATCGGCCCTGCTCGCCAGCGAAGACAACAACTTCCTGATCCGCATGGGCATTTCCCGCAACCTGCTGACCGAGGTCATGTACCGGCAGAGCGCGGTGCAGGACGGGCAGAACCGCTCCACCCGCCGCTGCCTCACCCAGGCCGAGGTGAACCGCTATAACGTCGCGACGGTGCCGTGGCGGGGGGCGACCCCGTCGCGCTGATCAGCGGACTTTCGGTCAGCCGGACGCGGTCAGCATCCGCACCGCGCACTCGATCTCCGGCCAGAGCCGCCCGGCATCGCCGAGCGGGACGGTGCCGCGGAGTTTGATCCGCAAGCCGTCATGGTGCCAGAGCCAAAGGCCGGTCATCACCCGCCCGCCATCCAAGATGCCGCGCCAGAGCCGCGCCCGCCCCTCCCCTGCGCCCGCCGGGACGTCGAGATCGCGAACCATGACGACATCGCCGAAATAGCCGGCGATCGCCCGCTCGACGTCGTTGAACTCGCCGTCCACCGACTGCGCTACGCGGACCACGGAGACGCGGAGGGAGCTGTCAGGCGCAAACGTGTAGGTCGCATCGAGGCTGGCCGGCCCCGTGTCGAGCCGCTCCTGGCGCAGCGCGCACAACTCGACCGGCAGGTTGATGCCGGCGCGCTCGGCCGTCGGCACGATGGGAGACGGCGGCTGGGCCTGAACCGGCGCCGCAATGAGCAGGCCGGCCATGGCGGCCAGCCAGCGCCAGCCGTCACGCATGATCAGGCCGCGTCCTCGGCCTTCTCTTCGGAATAGACGCGGACCGGGTCCTTGCGGCCCTCGACCACGTCCTTGTCGATCAGCACCTCGTCGACGCCGTCCATGCTGGGCAGATCGAACATCGTGTCGAGCAGGATATTCTCCATGATCGAACGGAGGCCGCGGGCGCCGGTCTTGCGCTCGATCGCCCGCTTCGCGGTGGCCATGAGCGCGTCGTCCGTATAGGTGAGCTTCACGTCCTCCATGTCGAACAGCTTCTGATACTGTTTGACGAGGGCGTTCTTCGGCTCCTTCAGGATCTTGACCAGGGCCTCGGTGTCGAGATCCTCGAGCGTCGCGATCACCGGCAGGCGGCCGACGAATTCGGGGATCAGGCCGAACTTCAGCAGATCCTCGGGCTCGGTGTGGCGCAGGACTTCGCCCGTGCGGCGCTCGTCCGGCGCGGCGACATGCGCGCCGAAGCCGATCGACTTGCCCTCCATGCGGTCGCCGATGATCTTCTCGAGGCCGGCAAAGGCGCCGCCGCAGATGAAGAGGATGTTGGTCGTGTCGACCTGCAGGAATTCCTGTTGTGGGTGCTTGCGGCCGCCCTGCGGCGGGACGGAGGCGGTGGTGCCTTCCATCAGCTTCAGCAGGGCCTGCTGCACGCCCTCGCCCGAAACGTCGCGGGTGATCGACGGATTGTCCGACTTGCGGCTGATCTTGTCGATCTCGTCGATATAGACGATGCCCCGCTGCGCCCGCTCGACATTATAGTCGCTGGCCTGAAGCAGCTTCAGGATGATGTTCTCGACATCCTCGCCGACATAACCGGCCTCGGTGAGGGTCGTGGCGTCGGCCATGGTGAAAGGGACGTCGAAGGTGCGCGCCAGGGTCTGGGCGAGCAGGGTCTTGCCGCAGCCGGTCGGGCCGACGAGCAGGATGTTCGACTTGGCGAGCTCGACCTCGGCGCCCTTCGCGCCATGAGCGAGCCGCTTGTAGTGGTTGTGCACCGCGACCGAGAGGACGCGCTTCGCCTGGTTCTGGCCGATCACATAATCGTCCAGCACGTTGCAGATCTCCGCAGGCGTCGGAACGCCGTCGCGGGTGCGGACGAGGGCGGATTTGGTCTCCTCGCGGATGATGTCGTTGCACAGCTCGACGCATTCGTCGCAGATGAACACGGTGGGGCCGGCGATAAGCTTCCTCACCTCATGCTGGGACTTGCCGCAGAAGGAGCAGTAGAGCGTGCTCTTGCTGTCGCCGCCACTCAGTTTCGTCATACAATCTCAGGGGGCCGCAGCCCCTTCCCTTCTGTCAGCCCGGCATCCTGACGACAAATGTACGACAGGACAATGGCCTAAACGTTAAGCCGTTCCGCTGCGGCATAAGCGCCACAACGCGTTTCGAGACTCATGTGGCCCCGCGAGCGGAGGGCTGCAAGCCCCTGCCTTGAAGGGTGGCGCCTCCGGGGATAGCCTTGGGAGATGGTGCCCATCCTGGCGGCGATGATGATATTGGCGCAGCCGCCCAGACCGGCAGCGGCACCGCCGGCCGCAACCGTCTCCCAGCCTTCGAATCGGACCGTCCGGGCCGATTTCCGCTTTGCCGGCGTAGGCCGGCGACATCCCGTCCCGTACGAAACGGCGCGCAGTCTCCTCCTTGTGCGTGGCACCGTCGCCGGCCACAGCGCCTGGATCCTGCTCGACACCGGCGCCGGCCGGACGATCGTCGACGCCGGGTTGGCCCACGACGCCGGGCTGCACATCGAACCGGCGCCGATGCCGATCGTAACGCCGAGCGGCGCCCTTGCCGGCCATCGCGTCGACGATCTCGACATCGCCATTGCCGACCAGCTGACCATCCACCTGTCGCTGGCGGGATCGGCGGATCTCGGTCCCGTCTCCAGGTTGCTGGGCCGGCCGGTCGGTGCCGTGCTCGGCTGGGATATACTCGGCCGCATCGCTTTCCTCGTCGATCCGCGCGGGCCGGCTTTGAGCCTCGCGCCATCCGGTCTCCTGCCGCCGCCACCCGGTGCGCATTCGGTCGGACTGTCCGCCCGCGGCCGGATTCCGGTCAGCATCGACGGCACGCAAGTGTCGTTCGCCGTCGACCTCGGGTCCAACCATGTCGTTGGGCTCCGCGCCGACCTCTGGGACAGCCTGGCCCCGAAAGGGGCCGACACCCGCCCGTGGACGGTGAGCCATGCGCAAGGGCAAGGCGAGGACTCGCGCCTCGGCGTGCTACCTGAGATCATGCTCGGCGATGTGCCGATCGGCAACGTCAGCGTGGTCTTGGAGGCAGTGGCACCGGGCGATGGGGACGGCCATGTCGGCATGGGGCTGCTCGGCCACATGGTCTTCCTGGTGGACGCCGGCCAAGGGCGGCTGTGGTTCAGGGTCGCGACGCCACCGGCGCCGCGACTGGAGGCCGGGCGTTAGGCCGCCTTCGCCGCCGCCTCGCCCTCTGCCGGGGTCGGGCGCTTGTCGAAGACCTCGTCGATCAGACCAAACTCCTTGGCCTCGAGCGCGGACATGAACTTGTCGCGGTCCATCGCCTTCTCGATCTCGTCCAGCTTCTTGCCGGTATATTTGGCGTAGAGCATGTTCAGGTCGTGGCGCATGCGCAGGATCTCGCGCGCCTGGATCTCGATGTCCGCGGCCATGCCCTGGGCGCCGCCGGAGGGCTGGTGAATCATGATCCGCGAATTGGTGAGCGCGACCCGCATGCCGGGCTCGCCGGCGGCGAGCAGGAAGCTGCCCATCGAGGCGCACTGGCCGACGCAGACCGTGCCGACGCGCGGCCGGATGTACTGCATGGTGTCGTGGATCGCCATGCCCGCCGTGACGACGCCGCCCGGCGAGTTGATGTACATGTAGATGTCCTTCTTCGGGTTCTCGGACTCGAGGAAGAGCAACTGGGCGGTGATCAGAGAGGCCATATGGTCCTCCACCCCGCCGGTGATGAACACGATCCGCTCGCGCAGCAGCCGCGAATAGATGTCGAAGCTGCGCTCGCCGCGGTTCGACTGCTCGATGACGATGGGCACGAGCCCGTTGACGATGTCCAGATGATCCATGGCGGCGAGAGCGTCCCTGTGATGTGTAGTGCTGTAGGCTACATCGGGGGTTTGCCGGGGAGGTTCAAGCCCCCGTGCTCGCCGCCCCGCTACTTCGTGACCGCGGCGTCGACCGCCTTGTGGAAATGCTCGGCGAGCCCGGCGTTCAGGTAGATCTGGATCTTCTTGTAGGGGCCGGTCTGCACCGCCTCGGGGGTCTCGGCATATTCGATCAGCAGCACCCCCTCCTCGCCCGTCGAGGCGGCCTGGATGCCGTGCGGGAAGACGACCACCGGCGTACCGTCGGCGCCAACGTCCCAGATTGCGGGATCGAGCATAGATTATTCTCCTTCTTGCGAGGCCGCCGGCGGTCAGCGCAGATCGACGCGGATCGTGTTGCAGAGATCGACGGCCGGATAATTGCGGGTCTGCCGGTCCGCGAAGGTCACACGCAGCTGCCAGCGGCAAAGCTCGATATCGGCCTCGAAATGGGCGGCGGCGCGGGTGCCGTCGGGCAGCTCGGTCTGGGTCAGGATGTTCGAGCTCCAGGGATCCTCGGGCGTCCCGACCCCGGGCTCCCCCTCCTCAGGCCTGATCGCGAGTCCCGTGATCGAGCGGCCGGTGCGGTTGAAGGCGACGAAGTCGATCCCGCGATGCGAGGCCGCATCCTCTTCCTCGGCCACGCCCCAGAGGCCATTGGCCGGGGCGGAAGCGCTGCTGTTGGCGGGGCCCTCAGGCTTGGCCGCATTGGCCGGAGCGGCGGGCGCGGCGGCGTTGCCGGGCGCGTTGGCGGAGGCGTTGGCAGCACCGTTGTTGGCGGGGGCGCCGCGGTTGCAGCCCGCGAGCGCGAGCAAAGCGGCGGCGGTCAGGAGGAAAGTGGGGCGGTGCATGGCGGCTTCTCCCTTTGGCAACATGATGCACGCGCCTGGCAGCCATGGCCACCCGCCGCGTATTTGGATTGGTCGATCATTCCTCCGCCGGCGCCTCGGCGATGGTGGCGTCGATGAGGGTGTGGAAATGCTGGGCCAGCGCCGGGTTCAGGTAGATCTGGATGGTCTTCCAGGGGCCGGTCTGCACCTCTTCCGGATGCTCGGCATATTCGACCAGCAGCACGCCCTCGCCGCCCATCGGCGCGCTGGCGAAGCGGCGGGGGAAGATGGCGGTGGGCATGCCGTCAGGGAAGGTGTTCCAGAGCGCGGGGTCGAGCATCATTGGTCTCCAGGTCGTCGTGCGGTGGGCAGCCGCTTGGCCCCGCGGATAGCATGAGCAGCGGATTTGTCATGGGGCCTCGGGCGGTGGGTGCTCAGCGCTCGTTCTGGGGCAAGCCGTCGGCGATCTCGTAATAATCGCCCTTCTGGCTGGTGAAGATGTGCATCTCGAGATGGGTGCCGGTCGGCGCGTCGAAGGCGCCGAGGGCGATCGACGTCCAGTCGAGATGGGGCGGGTCCCAGAAGAGGACGGAGCCGCAGGTGGCGCAGAAGCCGCGGCGGACCTTTTCGGAGGACTGGAACCAGGTGACCTTGTCCGTGCCGTGGACGGTCAGCTTGTCGCGGGGCACGTTGGTCGAAGCCCAGTAATGGCCGGACTGGCGGCGGCATTGGACGCAGTGGCAGGCGTCGCCGGGCTTGAGCTCGCCCTCGACCTCGAAACTGACGGCGCCGCAGAGGCAGGAGCCCTTATGTGTCATGCTGAGGTCCCCGGTCGTTGAACCGGGGACCTAGCATGCCCGCCGCTACATCCGGAAGGTGATGCGGCCGTAGAAGAAGGTGCCCGGCACGTCATAGGTGGTCGGGTCCATATTGTTCAGGCCGCAGGTGAAGCAGGCCGGCGGATCGACGTTGAACAGGTTGTTCGCACCGATCGCGAAGCTCATGCCGTGCAGCCAGCCCGGGCTCCAGCGGAGCTGGAGGTCGGTATAGAAGCGCGCGCCGAGGCGATTGCCATTCCCCTCCGTCACGCCGCCGATATAGCGGCCGGTGAGCGAGGCGCCGACCTCGTTGAGGTTCCAGTCGATGATGCCGGTCGACTTGAACTTCGGGAAGGCCTGGTCGGGGCTGCCCTGCTCGGTGCCTTCGCGCTCGATCAGGGTCGTCCCGGTCGTGGCCGGCACGGTGACGTGGTAGTTGAACAGGAAGGTGCTGGTCCAGGTGAGGTTGAACGTCCCCATCGGGCCGTTGCCGCCCCGGTAGAGCAGGGTCAGGTCGACCCCGTCCGTCTCGATGCTCGCGATATTCTGCAGGAAGCCGCGAATCTGGGTGACCTGGCCCGAGGCGGAGCGATCGATCGCCGCGCAGCTGAACGGATCGCCGGACTGGGCGCAGCGGCCGAGCAAGACCTCGGCGTCGATCGCCGCGATCGCGCCGTCGACGGTGATGTTGTAATAATTCGCCTCGATCGAGAGGCGGCGCGCGAAGTTCGGCCGCCAGGCCATGCCGACGCCCCAGCTCTTCGACGTCTCAGGATCGAGATTCTGGTTGCCGCCCGTGACCACCGGCAGCTGGGCGTTGAGCTGCACGTAGCTGTTATTGGCCGGGACGCCGTCCGCGATGCAATTGGTGCGGATATTGGCCGGCGAGGCGTTGGTCAGGCCGGAGCAGGGATCGACCACCTCCTGGTCGAAGCGCGACGGCGTGCCGAAGAGCTCGCCGATGCTCGGGGCGCGGAAGCCCTCCGCCCAGCTGCCGCGGAAGAGCAGATTCTCGACCGGTTCCCAGTTGATCCCGGCGCTGAACGTCGTCGTCGAACCCGATGTGGAATAATCGGAATAACGCGCGGCGCCGGTCAGTTCGAGGCGATGGAAGCCGGGCGTGTCGGCGAGGAACGGCAGCCGGACTTCGGCGAAGGCCTCGCTGACATGATAGCTGCCCGAGGTCGGGAGCGCCGGAATGTCCGAGCCGAGGCCGGCGGCGACAACCGGATCCGGATCGAAGCGGCCGGAGAGCGAGCGATGCTCGACGCCCAGGGCGATGCTGGCGGTGCCGCCGGGCAGATCGAACAGGCCGCCCGACACGTTGGCCGAGAAATCCCAGATCCGCTGGCGGCTCTCGTCATGCTGGGTGAAGGCGACATAATCGAGCATCGCCTGGGTGATCGAGCCGTTGCCGCCGAAGATGTTGAACGGCACGCAGGGCGCAGTGCAGGCCGCGACCGGGCCCAGAGCACGGGCGAGATTCGACGCATTGATATTGCCGTGGACATCCTGCTGAGCCTTGTTGCGGCCCCAGACGCCATTGATGTCCCAATACCAGTCATGGCCGAACGCCTGGAACTGCCCGTCGATCGTCGCGGAGACATAATAAGTGTCGACCGACTGCTCGTAGCGGCGGGGCCCGTTCTCCACGACGCGGCGCCCGATGAAGGCGTAGTTCGGGATCTGGCCGTTCGAGGTGCCGTCGAGATTGCGGCCCGAGCGGAGCTGGCCGAACGGGTTGAACGGATTGGTCGCGTCGATGGTGATGTTGTCGAGCAGATTGCCGTTGCCGGAATCCGGGCCGACGAACAACGGCAGCGGCGCCGCCTGGTTGGCCGAATTGCGGCGGTTATAGACGGCGCGCAGCCGGAAATGGGTGTTCGTTCCGATATCCTGGGTGAAGTTGACGAAGCCGCCATAGCGCTCCATCGGCACCTGGATCAGGTTGAACGGGGCGAAGTTGAACCGGTCCGAAGCGCCGGCCCAGGCCCGGTAGTCGGCAAGCACGGGGGCGCGGCCGATGACCGGCGCGATCAGGGTCAGATCGCTATTGCCGATGATGAAGCGGCCGCGGGGCGTGCCTGAGCTGCAGGAGGAATCGCAGGCGGTGGTGCCCGGCGTTGGGAAGAGGGAGATCGAGCGGTCGGCCGAGCTGACCTCATCCTGCTTCACATAATTGACGCCGATCACGAAGCGCGTGCCGCTGTCGCTGTTGCCGGTGCCCCAGCTCAGCGAATAATTTTGCGAGAAGCCGTCGCCCTGGCCGAACACCCCGAGCTGCGCGGAGGCGAGGAGGCCGTTCTGCTGCTGGCGGGTGATGATGTTGACGACGCCGGAAATGGCATCCGAGCCGTAGATGGAGGACGCGCCGCCCTGCAGGACCTCGACCCGGTCGATCATGCCTTCGGGAATGGAGTTGAGATCGATCGAGCCCGGCACGCCGCTGGCCGAGGCGCCGTTCACATAGCGCAGGCCATCGACCAGCACGAGCACGCGGCGCGAGCCCAGATAGCGCAGGTCTACCTCGGCCGCGCCGGCGCCGACGCCGCCGCCGTCCGGGGGATTGCCGAAATTGCCGCTGTTGTTGAAGCGGCTGTTGAGCGCGCCGCCGGAGCCCGGCAGGCGCTGCAGCACGTCCGCGGTGGAAGTCAGGCCGGTGCGGTCGATATCGGCGCGGTCCACGAACACGACAGGCTGCGACTGATCGAGCGGATCGCGCCGGATGCGCGAGCCGGTGACCACGACATCATTCCCCCCCTGCGATGCATTGGCGTCCGGCGGCGTCGTGCCCGGCTGGGCATAAGCGGGCGACGCAGCGGCGGCGGCAATGGCGATCATCGCGCAGCCAAGACGGGCACGGGTGGAGAGAGTAATCATGACACGGCGCTCCCTGTTCGGGGCGCGTGTACGACCAACACGGGCGTCCGGACCCCTCGCCCCGGAAGCTAGGCGCGGGCCAATTTGAGCGGAAGCGAAAAGGGCAGCCGGCGGGCCGGTCGTGCACGAATTCCGGCGGGTCGTTGCAGAAGTGTTACAACCCTTCCGCGCGACCCGCCGGTTCGTTCAAACATGGCCGGAATCCGGGCCTGTCGTGACGCTAGACCGCGCGGCGGCCGGTGATCAGCTGGAACACGAACACGACGAGCGCGACCACCAGCAAGAGGTGGATGAGCCCACCGGCGACGTGGAACGAGAAGCCGAGGACCCAGAGGATGAGCAGAAGGACGATGAGCGACCAGAGCATGACGTTAACTCCCTTTAGCGCGCGCCGTCAGGGCGGGCGCGGATACGGGAGAGAAACGTTGTCAGCGGGGCAGTGGTTCCGGCGCCGCGATCAGTCGCGGTCCGCGCCAGGCGCCGGAAAGCTCAAATAGAAGAGTCGCCTGACCTCGCGCCTCCCCCTCACCACGGTGTCGAGGATGAGGCCGCAGAAAAAGCTCAGGAAGGCCAGGATCATCAGGCCGGTGGCGAGAATCGCGGTCGGGAAGCGGGGCACGAGGCCGGTCTGGAAATAGGTGATCGCCAGCGGAATGGTGAGGACGACCGCCAGCGCTACCAGGAACAGGCTGAAGCTGCCGTAGAAGAGAACGGGCCGCTCGATCCGGTAGAGGTGGAGGATCGTCTTCAGGATCCGCCAGCCATCGCGATAGGTGGAGAGCTTGGAGACCGAGCCTTCGGGGCGGGCACCGTAATTGGTCACGACCTCGCCGACCGGCATGGCGAGCTCCAGCGCGTGCACGCTGATCTCCGTCTCCGTCTCGAAGCCGCGAGACAAGGCCGGGAAACTCTTGGCGAAGCGGCGCGAAAAGATCCGGTAGCCGGAGAAGATATCGGTGAAGGTGCGGCCGAACAGGCTGGAGAGCAGGCCGGTGAACAGCTTGTTGCCGAGTGCGTGACCACGGCGATAGGCCTCCTCGACCTCCGACTTGCGGGCGCCGACGACCATGTCGAGCTGCTCGTCGAGGAGCTTGCGGACCATTTCCGGCGCGGCGGCGGCGTCATAGGTCGCGTCGCCATCGGCCATCACATAGATGTCGGCCTCGACGTCCGCGAACATGCGGCGGACGACATTGCCCTTGCCCTGCATGCGCTCGCTGCGGACGACCGCGCCTGCTTCGCGCGCGACCTCGACCGTGCGGTCCTTCGAATTGTTGTCGTAGACGTAGACGGTCGCGCCCGGCAGCGCCGCGCGGAACCCCGCCACGGTCTGCGCGATCGCGGCTTCCTCGTTATAGCAGGGCAGCAGGACGGCTATGCGTGCGTCAGTCATTCAACCCCCAACGTCACCCCGGACTTGTTCCGGGGCCCACCGGGAGGCCAAGCGAAAAGCTGGAGCCTCTAGTCCTTAGCTTGCGGCACCGTGGGCCCCGGCACAAGGCCGGGGTGACGGGTGTGGCAAGGATCGGGCTTACTTCTTCGCCGGAGCCTTCTTCGCGGCGGGCTTCTTCTCGGCCGGAGCGGCTTCTGCAGCCGGCTC
>JBGAHY010000042.1:0-23517 GCA_044225925.1 Allosphingosinicella sp. | reverse complement strand
CCCACGAGAAATCCCATATCTAGGCGACCGTCGCCGTCCCGATCGACGAAGCAGGGTTGGATCTCCCGCGCCAGATGCGCGCCTCGGGGCGCCTCGTAGGGCGCCATGCAATAGACGATCTGCCCGGCATCGCCGAGGCCACCACCGGTCGCCCGGAAAGCGGGGAGAAAGTCTCCTGCGGCCGCAGCGACGTGCTGGCCGGCGATCGTCACATCAATCGGGGCGTACAGCCGGGCGGCCTTGGAATAGCCGAGGTTGGCGGTCATCAGGGTTTGGTTGGCATCCAGTTCGACCGTAACGCCGACCAACTTGTCGCCGGCTCCCGGCAGGACGACCGCTGGCAACCTGGTGACGCGATAGGCCTCGGCGTTTGCCGCGGCCGGGAACACGCACCCAACAAGGACGGCCGCGATCGGCCCGGCAATCGAGAACTTGCGTGTCGAGCGCAGTCTCACGCCTTCCCCACCACGCTTTCCGGCAAGTCCTTGCCGAACACGCGCTGATAATATTCGGCGACCACGCTCCGCTCCGCCTCGTCGCACTTGTTGAGGAAGGTGAGCCGGAAGGCGAAGCCGACATCGCCGAAGATCAGGCTGTTCTGCGCCCAGCTGATCACGGTGCGCGGGCTCATCACCGTCGAGATGTCGCCATTGACGAAGCCGCGGCGGGTCAGGTCGGCGACCTTGATCATCCGCTCGACCTCCTGGCGGCCGCCCTCATGGTCATATTCGCCCGACTTGGCGAGGACGATCCGCGCCTCGGTCTCGGCGGGGAGATAGTTGAGCGTCACGACGATGTTCCAGCGGTCCATCTGGCCCTGATTGATCTGCTGGGTGCCGTGATAGAGGCCGGTCGTGTCGCCGAGCCCGACCGTGTTTGTGGTCGCGAACAGCCGGAAATAAGGATGCGGGCGGATCACCCGGTTCTGATCGAGCAAGGTGAGCTTGCCCTCGGTCTCCAGCACGCGCTGGATCACGAACATCACGTCCGGCCGGCCGGCATCATATTCGTCGAACACCAGAGCGGTCGGCGTCTGCAGCGCCCAGGGCAGCAGCCCCTCACGGAATTCGGTGACCTGCTGGCCGTCCTTCAGCACGATCGCGTCGCGGCCGATCAGGTCGATGCGGCTGATATGCGCGTCGAGATTGATCCGGATCAAAGGCCAGTTCAGCCGGGCGGCGACCTGCTCGACATGGGTCGACTTGCCGGTGCCGTGATAGCCCTGGATCATCACGCGGCGGTTCTTCGCGAAGCCCGCGGCGATCGCCAACGTCGTGTCCGGGTCGAACACATAGGCCGGGTCCAGATCCGGCACGCGCTCGTCGGCCTCGGAGAAGGCGGGCACCTCCATGTCGCTGTCGATGCCGAACAGCTCGCGGACCTTCAGCATCCGGTCCGGCATGTCCATCACCGTCGCGGCGCGGCTGTCAGGGTTCACATTGGGTATGTCTGCCATCGTCCGTCTCTATTCTCTGGGCCGTCAGGCGAAGAGCGGCCGTCCCTTGAGCGCCGTATAAGCCTCGATCACCTGCTGCAACGCTTTCTCGTGGCTGCGGTCGCCGCCATTGCGGTCGGGATGGTAGCGGCGGACCAGCTCGGCATAGCGGGTGCGGAGCGCCTTGCGGTCGACATCCACGTCGAGCCCGAGCGTCCCCAGATGCTTGCGGTCGCCTTCGCTCAGCACCCTGCCGTCCTTGCGCTCCCTCGTCGCCTCGGCCCGCGCCCGGAAGCGCGCCCCGATCGCGTCGAGCGGATCGATGAAATCGGCCCAGCGCGGCGTCTGCGACTGGCCGACGGTGCCGAAGGCGCGCGTCTCCCGCTCCCAACCGCCATAGGGATTTTGCGCCTCGCTGATCTGCTCGGCGCTCATCCCGGTGAAATAATTGTAGCGCGTGTTGAATTCCCGGACATGGTCGAGGCAGAGCCAGCGCCACTCGCCCGGCCCGTCGAAGCCGGATCGCGCGCCCCCGGGCGCGCGGAACTCCCCGGGCGCGTCGCAGCCGGGCTCGGCGCAATGCTGCGCCTGCCCTTCAACCCGCCCGTGAAACCTTTTGCCCGCGCTCGCCAATACCTGCTCCCTGAATCAACCAGCCCCGCTATATAGGCCAGCATGACCCAGTCTTTAACCGGCCCGATCGCCCGCGAGATAGAGGAAAGGCTGCGCGCCGCCCTTTCTCCCACCCGCCTCGCCGTGCTCAACGACAGCGCGAAACATCATGGCCATAGTGGCGACGACGGCAGCGGCGAAAGCCATTTCACGGTGGAGATCGAGGCCGAGGCCTTTGCCGGCAAGAGCCGCGTAGACCGCCAGCGCGCGGTCAATGCGGCGCTTGGGCATATGCTTGAGGGACGGGTGCATGCGCTGGCAATCCGGGCCAGGGCGCCCGGGGAGTAACCTTCGTCAGACCTCAGGGCTGCCGCGTCCGCCGCAACATTGACGTGTCGTAGCCCATCGCCCTGGCCCGCTCTATCAGCGCGGCGACTTCGGGATCTCCGGCGGTGGGCTCCCGCGCCAGAAGCCAAAGATAGCGGCCTGACCCCTCTCCCACGATCGACCAGCTGTAATCGTCCGCGTGGTCGAGCACCCAATAGTCGCCAGAGAACGGGCCGAAGAAGCTGACTCTGAGTTTGGCGTTGCTGGCCTCGTCGGCGATTCGCGCCCGACCCCGCGCCTCCGTCATCCTGCCATCGGGCCTGCGGCACTGGTTCAAGACGCTGACGCTGCCGTCGGGGCGCAGGCTGTAGTCGGCCGTTACCCCCTCGCATCCCCTCTGGAAGCCCTGCTCGTAGCGCGCGATCTCGAACCAGCGTCCGAGGTAACGCTGGATCTCCACCGCCCGCCTCGGCTCCGGAACCGCCCTGTTTCCCACAGGGTGGCGCTTCAGCAGTCCAACGCAGGCGGTCAGGGACAGTAATGCGGCGGCCATGCCTGCCGCGAGCAGCAAGGTCTTCTTTCGCATGACTGGTCGCTCCTTCGTGCCGGACTCATTCAGGCTTTGATTGTCAGCCTTTGCAGGTAAGGCGCCGAGGGCTGCAGGTGTTCCATAGGTAAGTTCCCGGATTCCAACCTCGCCAGCATCAATGACAATGAACATGGCACCGAGGTCTCGGACTTCCGGTGCTCGGGCCGGGCCTTGGCCGGCTCGGCCCGTTAAAAGCATGAGTTGGAGCAGTGCTGCCTCCAAGCTCAAACCGAATCCAGCCCCGTGATCAAAGGTCCGCAATGGGTCGCTGGCGGACATTGGAAAGGGCGGCCGTCGCCAGCCGCCCCCTCCTTTCGAATTGACGTCGGACGCTTTTAGAAGCGGCGGCCGTCCCGGTCGTTGCGCTCGGCACGCAGGCGCTGCTCGAGCTGGGCGACCTGGAAGCGGAGCCGGCCAAGCTCGCGGCCGTCGATGCCGTCGCGCCCGCTGCGGCGCAGCTGGAAGCGGATCTGCTGAGCGTCGCGGCGCAGGCCGAAGGCTTCGCGGCGCGACAGATTGCCGCGCTGCATCCCGCGCTCGATCCGCATGTCGATCCGGTCGAGATCGCGGCTCAGCTCGAACACGGCCTGCCGGCTGCCGCCATTATTGAAGCCGCCATCGCGGTCGCCGCGGTCGTAACCGCCACGATTCTGGTCGCCATAGCGGCCATCGGCCTGCGGGCCGCCGTCGCGATTATAGGGCTGCTCGGGGCCACGCTGGCCATAACCCTGCGCCATCGCTGGAGCAGCGGCGAGGGCGGTCGAAACGATCGCGAGTGAGAGAAGAAATTTACGCATTGGGGTGCTCCTGTATGTTCGCACGAGGAGCGGTCTAGGCGTCCGGCCTTGAGGCGGGTCTGAACGCACTCGACAGGCATCGTTCATCTAAGCGGCGACTTTTCTGAATAAACTGCTCCGGCCGGGAGTCGATACGGCCGCATGCCTCACTCCGCATTGACCGCCGTGATTTCGCGCTCGCCGGAGAGCCCATGCACAATTATGGCGATCGAGAAGCGGATCGCACCGCCGGGAGAGTGAGCATGGAAGGACCGCACATCCGCCGGATCGTGACCGGCCATGACAAAGCGGGGAAATCGATCGTCCTCTCGGACGGCCCCGCGCCGCGCGTGTTCACGCTCGACGGCCGCGGCAGCGCCTTCGTCGAGCTCTGGACCACCCGCGCCACCCCGGCGCCGATCGACCGCGCCTCCGGCGAGCCGCCCGAGCAGGGCGTCCACCTCTTCCCGCCCGCCAACGGCACGCGCCTGCGCATCGTCGATTTCCCGCCGGAGAACGAAGGCGTGCTGGCCCAGCTCACCCCCGAGGCCGTGCGCGCGGCCTTCACCGCGATCAACGCCGCGAGCGCCATTCCCGAGGGCCCCTCGCCCCATCCCCTGATGCACCGCCACCAGACGGTCGATTACGGCCTCGTCCTCGAAGGCGAGCTCGTCCTCGTCCTCGACGGCAGCGAGACCCCCTTGCGCGCCGGCGACGTCGTCATCCAGCGCGGCACCAGCCACGCCTGGGCCAACCGCTCCGGCCGCCCGGCCCGCATGGCCTTCATCCTGATCGACGGCGCATACGAGGCGGAGCTGCAGAAATGAGCGACAATCCCTTCCTCCTGACCCTCACCCCCACCACCCACGATCTGGGCGGCTTCAAGGTCCACCGCACCCTGCCGAACCGCGAACGCACCACGGTCGGCCCCTTCATCTTCTACGACCAGATGGGCCCGGCGAAGCTCGCGCCCGGCACCGGCATCGACGTGCGGCCCCACCCCCACATCAACCTCGCCACCGTCACCTATCTGTTCGCCGGCGCGATCGACCATCGCGATTCGCTCGGCACCTTCGCGACCATCGAGCCCGGCGCGGTGAATTTGATGACGGCCGGCAAGGGCATCACCCATTCGGAACGCTCGCCCGCCTCGCTGCGCGCGGCCGGCCCGGCGCTCTCCGGCATCCAGACCTGGCTCGCCTTGCCCACGGCGAAGGAGGAAATGGACCCGGCCTTTGAGCATGTCCCAAAGGACGCCCTTCCGCTCATCGAGGGCAGCGGCGCCAGCGCCCGGGTGGTGATGGGCACCCTCTGGGGCGCGACCTCACCGGTCACCCAGCACAGCCCGACCATTTATGCCGACATCGCGCTCGCGGCCGGCGGCGCGATGCCGATCGACCCGGAGGCCGACGAGCGCGCTCTCTATCTGGCCGAGGGCGACGCCACGCTCGACGGACTCAACCTCGAACCCTCCACCCTCTACCTCCTCCGCCCCGGCATCGCCGCCACCCTGCGCTCCGCGGGCGGCGCCCGCGTCATGCTCTGCGGCGGCGCGCCGCTGGACGGCCCGCGCCACGTCTTCTGGAACTTCGTCTCCTCACGCCGCGACCGGATCAACCAGGCGAAGGAGGACTGGAAGGCCGGCCGCTTCGCGCTGCCGCCCGACGACCATGACGAATTTATCCCCCTTCCCGAAGTCCCGCTGACGGTCAGCTATCCCTGAACCCCGGCGGCATCGCCATAGAAGAGCAGGAAGACCAGCCGGCCATTTTCGGGCCGATCGCCGAAGGCGGGCCCGGCCGTGTGCCAGAGCCAAGGCCGCAGGAGGATGAGCCGGTTGAAGCGCATCGGCACGCGCATCACGCACTCCCACTTGCTCTCGTCCAGGCTGTCCCGCTCGATGATCCCGGCGTGCATCTCCTCATAGGAGGCATAGCCAAGCGCCGCGAGTTCGGCCTCGTCGACGGGCGCCCGGTCGGTGCCGGTGGGCAGATGGCGGAAAAAGTCGGTCCCGCCCTGGCAGTCCTCGGGTCGGCTGAGATAGAGGATGCCTGACCAATAACTGGGATCGATATGCACCCGCGCCCGGCCCTTGTCGGCGGCGAGGGTCAGCCGGCTCTTGCTGTGCGACAGGTTGGTGAGTGGCCGCAGCGGCTCCCCGACCAGTTGCGAGATCAGCCCGTCCAGGCCGCCGATATTGATCCGCTCCAGCGAGTTGCGCCCCGGAAAGGCCCCCTCCTGCTCCGGATAGGTGAGCCCGAGCGCCGCCTCGCGAAGCCCCTCGGCATTGTCCAGGAAATCGTCGACGACGATCAGGGAGGTACGCATGGGCGCAGCCTAATCGCAAAGCCGCGCCGACCGGAAGGCTTCTTCTTGCCGCCGGCCCGGCTTATGCTTCGGTCATGACCATGACCCAGACCCGCATCGAATTGCCCACCGGCGTCACCCTCAACGTCCAGACGGGGGGGCCGCGGGGCGGGGAGGCGATCGTCTTCCTCCACGGCTTCCCGGAATCGCACCGCACCTGGCGGGAAATCGCGCCGGTGCTGGCCGAAGACTATTTCGTCGTCGTGCCAGACCAGCGCGGCTTCGGCGCGTCGGACAAGCCCCTCGGCGTCGAATATTACCGGGCCGACCGGATCGTCGAGGATTTGCTCGCGCTCGCCGACCATTTCGAACTGGAGCGCTTCACTTTGGTCGGCCACGATTGGGGCGGTGCGGTCGCCTGGTTCGCGGCCTTGCGCCATCCCGATCGGATCAAGCGGCTCGTCATCGTCAACGCGCCGCACCCCTGGGTCTTCCAGAAAAGCCTGATCGAGGACGCGCACCAGCGCGCCGCCAGCCAATATATCACCGCCTTCCGCAACCCGGGGATGGAGAAGGGGCTGGAGGCGATGGGGCTCGACGCTTTCTATGCGAAGACCTTCGCCAGCCATGCCGACATCTCGAAAGTCTCCGCCGAGGAACGCGCGGCCTATCTCGCCGATTGGGGCGCGCCCGGCGCGCTCACCGCGATGCTGAACTGGTACCGGGCGAGCGATATCCTGGTACCTGCGCCGGGCGAGGCGGCCGAACTGCCCGCCTGGACGAAAATGCCCTTCCCGGTACTGAAAGTGCCGACGCTCGTCGTCTGGGCGATGCGCGATACCGCCTTGCTCCCGGTCCAGCTCGGCGGGCTCTACGACCTGATCGAGGACCTGAAGATCGTCCAGGTGCCCGACGCCGGCCATTTCGTCCCGTGGGAGAAGCCGGGCCCCGTGCTCCGCGCCATCGACGAGTTCATGCAGCGCGGTTGATCATATTTAGCGCTGGTGCTAAATATTTGGCATGACCGAAAGTCAGATTCCCGATTCGTATGAGGCGATCTTTGCAGCGCTCGCTCACCCGGCGCGGCGCCGAATCCTGATCGCCCTCCATTTCGCCGGCGGCGAGATGAGCGCTGGCGCGCTTGCCGGCCTGTTCGCCCATGCCTGGCCAACGACCACCCGCCACCTTCAGTCCCTCGAAGCCGCCCGGCTGATCCGCCACGAAAGGCAGGGCCGCGCCCGTCTCTACCGGCTGGACCGTCCCCGTCTCGCGCTGGCCCGCGACTGGCTGGACTGGTTCGGCCGCGACCCCGTCACCGCAAAGGAGCTTGGAGATGACCAGCGAGACGCCCCGCCTGTTCCGGCTCAATCTCGAAGTTGGAGACATTGACGCGGCCGCCACTTTCTACGGCGCCCTGTTCGACTGCGCCCCGCGCCCGCAACCCGGCACCCGCATCTATCTCGGCGCCGGACCGGTAAATTTGCAGATCGTCGCGGCGTCCGCCCCGCACCCCGCCGCCAAGGCGCTCTATTTCGCGGTCGCCGATCTCGACGCGGTCCATGCCCGCGCCGAGGACCTTGGCTGCCTCTCCGCCGGCGACGTCCATGGCACGCCCGCAGGCCAGCCGGTCGTCCGCCCTTGGGGCGAGCGCAGCTTCTATGCCGACGATCCCTGGGGCAATCCGCTCTGCTTCGTCGATGCCGGCACGATCTACGCGGGTTGAGGTCAGGCGGCGGGACGGGCTATGGCCCCGCGCCATGGCCACCACTCCCAAGAAATCCCTGTCCCGCTCCGCCGCCCGGCTCGCCGCCGTGCAGGCGCTCTATCAGCAGGAGATGGAGGCGACCCCCGTCGCCGTCCTGCTCCACGAATTCCACCAGCACCGGCTGGGCGCCACGATCGACGGCGTCGAATATGCCGAAGCCGAGGTCGATTTCTTCGACGATCTGGTGAAGGGCGCCGATGCCCGCCGGGAGGAGCTGGACACGTTGATCGCCGGCCGCCTTGCCGAAGGCTGGTCGCTGACCCGGCTCGACAAGCCGATGAAGGCGATCCTGCGCGCCGGCGCCTATGAGCTGGCCGCGCGCGCCGACGTGCCGACCGCGACGGTGATCAGCGAGTATATCGACGTCGCCAAGGCCTTCTACGACGCCCGCGAGACCGGCTTCGTCAACGGCCTGCTCGACGCCATCGCGAAGGAGGTGCGGGCGTAGGCCGAAAAGTCCTCCCCCTCGATGGGGGAGGGTTGGGTGGGGGTGGCGTTCGTCGTAAGACGCTACCCATGAAGTACCGCCCCTCAGACGGCGCGACCGCTCGCGCCCGGGCGCTTCGGGCCAATGCAACCGAGGCCGAGCGCGCAATGCTGCGACTTCTTCGCGAGAGCTTCCCGGACGCACGCTTCCGCTTTCAGGTGCCGCTCAGAATGTTCACGGCTGACTTTGCCAGTCACGCTGCACGGCTGGTCATCGAAATTGATGGCGGGCAGCATCGTGCGGAGCGGGATGCCGGCCGCACGAGGCTGATTGAATCGGAAGGTTATCGGGTCATTCGCTTCTGGAACAACGAGGTGCTTGGCAATCCGGAGGGCGTTTGGGCGAAGGTTGCCGAGGCGGTGCACGGCCGCCACCCCCACCCCAACCCTCCCCCATCCAGGGGGAGGGGGCAATGAGCAGCGAATCCGCCTTCATCGACACGCTCCGCGCGCTCGCGACCGATCCGGCGGCGCGGGGGCTGGTGGACGATGCGGCGGTGCTGGAGACGGGCGGCAGCGCGATCGTGCTGACCCACGACATGCTGGTCGAGGGCGTCCACTATCTCCCCGGCGATCCGCCCGCCGACGTCGCCTGGAAATTGGTCGCGGTGAATCTCTCCGATCTCGCCGCCAAGGGCGCACGGCCGATGGGCGTTTTGCTCGGCTTCACACTTGGCGACGCGGCATGGGACAAGGCCTTTGCCGACGGCCTCGGCCAGGTGCTCCGCGCCTTCGGCATCTCGCTGCTCGGCGGCGACACGGTGTCCGCGCCGACACGGGTGCTCGGCCTGACCGCGATCGGCCAGGCGAAGCGGGTGCCGCCGAACCGCAGCGGCGCCAGCCCCGGCGACCAGCTCTGGGTGACCGGCGCGATCGGCGATGCCGGCGCGGGCCTCAAGGCGCTGCTGGACGGCGTCGAGGCCCCCGAGCTGATCGAGCGCTACCGCAATCCCCGCCCCCGGCTTGAGGCGGGGGAGCGGCTCGTGCCCCTGGTCAAGGCAATGATGGACGTCTCCGACGGACTGCTGATCGACACGAGGCGGATGGCCGACGCGAGCGGCTGCCGCGCCACGATAAACCTCGACACCGTCCCGCTCTCCGAAGCCTATATGGGCTATGCCGGCGAATCCCGGCTGGAAGCCGCCACCGCCGGGGACGATTACGAACTGCTCTTCGCCGCCGCCCCTGATCAGGCGAACGCTATCCTCGCGCTTTCGGAAGAGCTCGGCCTGCCCCTCACCCGCATCGGCGCCTTCGCCGCCGGCAGCGGCCTCGCCTTGACCGAGAACGGTGCCCCCATCCCGCTACCGGAAAGGCTCGGTTTCGAGCACGGTTGAATCCTGTTCCCATCCCCCTTAAGGCTCTCGCCGCAAACGGGGGTTCCGCCGCGCGACGGCGAAGGACTCCTCCTGCTCGATATTCCAGGGGAAAGAATTCCTATGACTGTCGTCTATATTGCCTTGGGCTGCGGCCTGCTGGCCGTTCTTTACGGCCTTCTCACCATCATGCAGGTTCTGAAAGCGCCCGCCGGCAACGAGCGGATGCAGGACATCGCCAGAGCCGTGCAAGAAGGCGCCCGCGCCTATCTGAAGCGCCAGTATATGACGATCGGCGTGGTCGGCGTGATCGTCGCGATCCTCGTCGGCGTGTTCCTCGGCGTCGTCCCGGCCGTCGGCTTCGTGCTCGGCGCGGTCCTCTCGGGCGTGACCGGCTTCGTTGGCATGAACGTCTCGGTGAAGGCGAACGTCCGCACCGCGGAAGCGGCCCGCACCTCGCTGCAGGGCGGCCTCACCATGGCCTTCCGCGCCGGCGCGATCACCGGCATGCTCGTCGCCGGCCTCGGCCTGCTCGCGATCGCCGGCTTCTTCTGGTACCTGATCGGCCCGGCCGGCAACGCGCCGGACTCGCGTGCCGTCATCAACGGCCTCGTCGCGCTTTCCTTCGGCGCCTCGCTCATTTCGATCTTCGCCCGCCTCGGCGGCGGCATCTTCACCAAGGCCGCCGACGTCGGCGCCGACCTGGTCGGCAAGGTCGAGGCCGGCATTCCGGAGGACGACCCCCGCAACCCGGCGACCATCGCCGACAACGTCGGCGACAATGTCGGCGACTGCGCCGGCATGGCCGCCGATCTGTTCGAGACCTATGTCGTGACGCTCGGCGTCACCATGGTCTCGATCGCGCTCACCCTGGGAAGCGTCGGTCCCGACCTGCTGCTGAAGCTGATGACGCTGCCGCTGCTGGTTGGCGGCGCCTGCATCGTCACCTCGATCATCGGCACCTATATGGTCCGCCTGTCGGGCAAGAAGCAGTCGATCATGGGGGCGCTCTATAAGGGCTTCCTGACCTCCGCAGTCCTCGGCGCGGTCGCCGTCTATTTCGCGACGCAATATGTGATCGGGGACATGAACGCTGAGTTCACGACGATCACCGGCGTCGGCGGCGACTTCATGCCGCTGACCGGCATGAAGCTCTTCTGGTGCATGCTGATCGGCCTCGGCCTCACCGGCGCGCTGGTGTGGATCACCGAATATTACACCGGCACCAACTACCGGCCGGTCAAGTCGATCGCCAAGGCCTCGCAGACCGGCCACGGCACCAACGTCATCCAGGGTCTGGCGATCAGTCTCGAATCGACCGCCTTGCCGACGATCGTGATCGTGGTCGCGGTGGTCGCGGCCTATCAGATCGCCGGCGTGATCGGCGTCGCCTTTGGCGCGACCGCGATGCTGGCGCTGGCCGGCATGGTCGTGGCGCTCGACGCCTACGGCCCGGTCACCGACAATGCCGGCGGCATTGCCGAAATGGCCGGCCTGCCGGACGACGTCCGCACCCGCACCGACGCGCTCGACGCGGTCGGCAACACCACCAAGGCGGTGACCAAGGGCTATGCGATCGGCTCCGCCGCGCTCGCCGCCCTGGTGCTGTTCGGCGCCTACACGACCGACCTCCACGAATATTTCCCTGGGGTGCAGGTCGATTTCTCGCTCTCCAATCCGTTCGTGATCGTCGGCCTGCTGCTCGGCGCCCTGCTTCCCTATCTGTTCGGCGCGTTCGGCATGACTGCGGTCGGCCGCGCGGCGGGCTCGGTGGTCGAAGACGTCCGTGCGCAGTTCCGCGACAATCCGGGAATCATGGAAGGCACGGTTCGGCCCAATTACGGCCGCACCGTCGATCTGGTCACCAGGGCCGCGATCCGCGAGATGATCATCCCCTCGCTGTTGCCGGTGCTGACGCCGATCGTGGTCTACTTCGTCATCACCTGGGTCGCTGGCCAGGGCGCGGGCTTCGCCGCGCTCGGCGCCCTGCTGCTCGGCGTGATCGTCTCCGGCCTGTTCGTCGCCATCTCGATGACCTCGGGCGGCGGCGCCTGGGACAATGCCAAGAAGTATATCGAGGACGGCAATTATGGTGGCAAGGGCTCCGAAGCCCACAAGGCCGCCGTCACGGGCGACACGGTCGGCGATCCCTATAAGGACACGGCCGGCCCGGCGGTGAACCCGATGATCAAGATCACCAACATCGTTGCCCTGCTGCTGCTCGCGGCGCTGGCGGCGAGAATGGCGCACTGATCCTTTCGGAACCGGAAGAAAGCGGGCCCGCCGGACCATGGTTCGGCGGGCCTTTTTCTTGGCTTTACATGACGATGCCCAGACGATTAGGCTGAACCCATGGGGGCGTGGGGCACAAAATCTTGTCACTGGCTGATCGCCTGCCTGGCGACATTTGCGATCGCAGCGCCCTTGCCCGCGCAGACTCCCGCCGCGTCACCCGCCCCCGCAACGCGCGCCGCGCCGGCGACACCGGGCCCGCTGCCCATCGAGGCGCTGGCTGCCTTGCCGGAGCTTGCCAGTCCCACGTTGTCGCCGGACGGCTATCGCATAGCCGCCCAGGTCACGATCCAGGGGCAGAGCCGGATCACCGTCTGGGATCTGCGCAACCGCAGCACGCCGCCGCGCATGCTCTCGCACGAAAATTACGAATTGCGCTGGCTACGCTGGGCCGGCCCTGATCGTCTGCTGGTCGGCGTGGTGACGACTGGAATCTACGAAGGCCTGAGGCTGCCGATCAGCCGCGTCATCGCCATGGACATGACTCGCGGCTCGACCTGGTCGGTGCGGATGCTCAACGTCGGGCAGGGCTTCATCGGTGACAATGTGATCTTCGTCGAACCCTCCGGCAGCTATGTGCTGATCTCCAGCCAGCCGATGCTCGATCAATATCCCGCGGTCTATCGGGTCGATCTCGCCACCGGCGAGAGCACGCAGATCCAGCGCTCGCGCGACGGCGTCTGGAGCTGGTTCGCGGATGCCGAGGGTGTGGTGCGCCTCGGCATCGACTATGGCGAGCGGCGCATCCGCTTCTACTACCGCAATACGGCCGGGGAGGAATTGCGCCGGATCGACACGCGCCGCTACCCGCAGGAAGACAGCATGATCGACGCGGTGCGCTTTTCCGGCACCGACCGGAGCGTCATCGTCACCAACGCTGTGACGGGCCGCTTCGCGGTCTACAATTACGACTTCGCGACGGACGCGCGGGGCGACGCCATTTTCGAGCATCCGACAGCGGATGTGACCGCCGTCAATATGGCTCCGGACGGCACCGTGCGGGGGGTCGCCTATGAGGACGACCGATTCCGGATCCACTGGATCGATCCCGCCTACCGCCAGTTGCAGGCGACGCTCGACCGGGCGCTGCCCGGCAAGGTCAACCTCGTCGTCGACAGCGTTGCGAACGACCAGCGCCTCCTGGTCTGGTCCAGCGCCGCCGACGACCCCGGTACCTATTATGTGTTCGATCGAACCGCCCGGCGGCTCGAACCGTTCATGTCGCCCTACGGCGAGTTGATCGACAGGAGCTTCGCTACCGTCCGCCCAATCAGCTTTCGCGGCCGGGACGGCTCCGACATTCCCGGCTATCTGACGCTGCCGCCGGGCCGCGATCCGCACAATCTGCCTTTGGTGCTGATGCCGCATGGCGGGCCGTTCGCGCGCGACAGCTGGACCTTCGATCCCCAGGTCCAGTTCCTCGCCAGCCGCGGCTATGCCGTGCTCCAGGTCAATTTCCGCGGCTCCACCGGCTATGGCCGCGCCTGGGTGGAGCGGGGCTATGGCCAGCTTGGCAGCGGCATGATCGACGATCTGGAGGACGGGGTCGATTGGGCGGTGCATGAAGGCATCGTCGATGGCAGCCGCGTCTGCATCTTCGGCGGCTCTTATGGCGGCTATGCTGCGCTCTGGGCGCCGGTGCGGCATCCGGAGCGCTACCGCTGCGCGATCAGCTTCGCCGGCATTTCCGATCTCGCCGCGATGGCGCGCTATGACAACCGCCGCTTCACCGCACCGCGTTACGCCCGCGAACGACGCCGGCAGCTGCGCGGCGAGACGGATGCCGATCTCAGCCTGGTCTCGCCCATCCGGCAGATCGATCGGATCAGCGTCCCCTTGCTCATCGCCCATGGCGAAAAGGACACGACCGTGCCCCCCGCACAATCGCGCAACCTGATCCGCGCGCTGTCCGGACGCCATGTCGTCATGGATTCAGTCTTCTATCCCGAGGCCGCGCACGGCTTCACACGGCCGCAGGACAGCGTCGATTTCCTGCGCCGGGTCGAAACCTTCCTCGCCCGGCACAATCCGGCCGGGCCAGCCCCGGCGCCTGCGATGCCGGCGGCCGCGCCGGCCTCTCCCGCGCGATAGGTGTGCCGGGGTTTCCAATTCGCCTCCGAGCCGCTAAGTCGTGCCGGCTTTTTGCTGACCCAGGGATTTGAATGGCCAAGGAAGAACTCCTCGAGATGCGCGGGCAGGTGGTCGAGCTGCTGCCCAACGCCATGTTCCGCGTGAAGCTCGAGAACGACCACGAGATCCTCGGCCATACCGCCGGCAAGATGCGCAAGAACCGCATCCGCGTGCTGACTGGCGACGAGGTGCTGGTCGAACTGACGCCTTATGATCTGACCAAGGGTCGGATTACCTATCGATTCAAATAAGGGTAGGGCAGCGCGCAGATGCGCCTGATCCTTGCCTCGCAGAGCCCGCGCCGGCTCGAACTGCTCGCGCGGCTTGGCGTCGTGCCGGACGTGGTGATTCCGGCCGATATCGATGAGACCGAGCTTAAGGGCGAATTGCCCATCCCCTATGTGAAGCGCGTCGCCGCGGCGAAGGCGGCGGCGGTCGCCGAGCCCGGTGCGCTGACCCTCGCGGCCGATGTGGTCGTCGCCGCCGGCCGCCGTATTCTGCCGAAAGCGGAGACGGAGGCGCAGGGCCGCTCTTGCCTGGAATTGCTCTCCGGGCGCCGCCACCGTGTCCTTTGCGCGGTCACCCTGATCGACGGCGACGGCAAGGCGCGGCACCGGCTCTCCAGCTCGACCGTCACCTTCAAGCGGTTGTCCGCCGAGGAGATCGACGCTTACCTCGCCAGCGACGAATGGCGCGGCAAGGCGGGCGGCTACGCGATCCAGGGCCGCGCCGAGGCGCTGATCCGGGCGATGAGCGGCTCCTATTCCGGCGTGATGGGCCTGCCGCTCCACGAGACGCGCGCGCTGCTCCGCGCCGCCGGCTATCCGCTTGGCTGAGTGGCTGTACGAAGAAGGGATCGGCGAGACCCGCGCGATCCTGGTCGAGGATGGCGAAATCCTCGAGGCGATGATTTCACTGCCCGGCCTCCGCGTCGGCGCGGTGATCGAGGCGAAGCTGGTCAGCACTGCCGGCATCGCCGCTTTGCCGGGCGGCGGCGAGGCTGTGGTCGAGCCTTTGCCAAAGGTCAGCGAAGGCGCGTCGTTCATCGCCGAAGTGGTGCGGGAGGCGATCCCCGAGGCGGGCCGCCCGAAGCCACCCAAGCTGCGGCCCTCGGATCAGCGGCCGGGCCCGCCGCCACCCCTCCCCGGCAAACTCGCGCCGCAGGTTGGGGACGACCTGTTCGAGGCGGCAGGCTGGTCCGAATTGCTGGAGGAAGCGCGAACCGGCGAGATCGCTTTCCCGGGCGGCGCGCTGCGCATGAGCCTTACGCCGGCTATGACCTTATTCGACGTCGATGGCACGCTGCCGCCGGAAGCGCTCGCGCAGGCTGGCGGCAGGGCTGCCGCCAGGGCCATTCGCCGGTTCGGCATCGCCGGCTCGATCGGGATCGACCTGCCGACCTTGCCGAAGGATCGGCGTCAGGCCGCAGCGGCAGCCATCGACGCCATCCTCCCCCAGCCTTTCGAGCGCACCGCGGTCAACGGGTTCGGCTTCCTCCAGATCGTCCGCCGCCGCACGCGGGCTTCCATCCCTGAAATCCTGCGCGCCGACCCCGCCGCCGCCGCCGCCCGCGCCCTGCTGCGCCGGGCCGAGAGGCTCCAAGGCAAGGTCGCGATCCACGCTGCGCCGCGCGTCATCCTCAACCTGAAATCGCGGCCGCTCTGGCTCGCCGAACTCGCGCGCCGCACCGGCGGCGAAGCGGCCTTGTTCCCCAATCCCGGCCTCGCCATATCGGACGGACATGTCCAGCAAGTCCAAGCCTGACGCCTGCCCGCTTTGCGGCAAGCCAACCGATCCCGCGCACAAGCCCTTCTGCTCGCAAGGTTGCAAGGATCGCGACCTGTTGAACTGGCTGGGCGAAGGTTATCGCGTCGCCGGCCCGGCCGCCGATCCGGACCTCCCCGGCTCTGGACAGGATGGGCTGGACAGCGACCGTTGACCCCCTCTATAGGCCCCGCTTCCGCATTCGCCGGATAAGCCCAGGTAGCTCAGTTGGTAGAGCACGTGACTGAAAATCACGGTGTCGGCGGTTCAATTCCGTCCCTGGGCACCACTCCTTTTTGAAACCGGAGACGCAATCGGTCTTCGAGCGGCTTTCGTGCCGTCGGAATCGCCGGTTTTCCGCCGATTCATCCGCATAATCCGGCAAGCGAATCGCCTTCATTGGCGTCTCCGCGCGCGCGGTAATTGACGCGCGGCGGGCCTCCGTCTCCGGTCGCCGTTTTCCGGATCAGAACCACCCGGTGGCGTCACCGCGTCGCCGGCCTGGCGGTCCGAGAAACGCGGATCGTGTGCCGGACGCTCCGGCCGGTTCATGGCGCTCCGCCGGTCCCCGCCTGGAACAGCGACTGCCAGCCTATGCCGGACGCGAAGATCGCGCAGAGCTGCACGAAGATCGGGCGCTCCGGATCGAAGGCGTTGCGGTAGACCGCCGGGAAGATGATGATCGCGATGACCAGGCCGAACAAAGCCTGCTGCCACAGCGAGCCGAGCTCGATCGGCCGGTGCGCGATGACGCGGTGGACGAATGGCTCGGCCACGATGCCGGCGGCCAGCGCCAGATATTGGGGAATGACCGGCGGGCGCGGCGGCATTGCCGGCGCCGCCGCCCTGCGCTGGGCATGGCCCGCGGTCAGATCGAAATAGGAAGCGATCCCGTTCACTGATCGCCTCCCTTCACTATGGCCGCACGCGTCACCGGGGCGCAAGGCAAGCATCCGTTGTTCATCACTGCCTCCTCTTTTGTCGGCCCGAAATGCCCGTAGGCGGCGCGACTTGCCCGTGACGGCCGTCACGCCGGTTTGTCTTCGGCTTGACTTGCCCGATCCTTGCCGGGGCCGATTGAATCTGGCACCGTTCGGGCGGGGTACGGGGGAACTGGAGTCGCCTCCGCAAAAGGGGGAAGCCATGGCCGAGAGCGCTGGCGACGAGCTTCGCTATCGGGCCTTCCTCAGCTACAGCCACAAGGACGCCGGCGCCGCCGGGCGGCTGCACCGCAGGCTCGAGACCTATCGCATCCCCAAACGGCTGGCCGGCCGCGACACGGCCCGCGGGCCGGTGCCCGACCGGCTCTGGCCGATCTTCCGCGACCGGGAGGAACTGCCGGCGGCGACCGACCTAAGCCAGACGGTGCGAGAGGCGCTGGCGCAATCCGGCGCGCTGATCATCCTCTGCTCGTCCAACGCCGCCGGGTCGCTCTGGGTGGCCGAGGAAATCAGGGTGTTCCGCGAGCTCCATCCCGCGCGCCCGGTTCTCGCCGCGATCCTCGACGGCGATCCGCCCGCTTGCTTCCCCGCTCTGCTCCGGGCGCCCGGTGACGGCCATGAGCCGCTGGCGACGGACCTGCGCAGCCACCGCGACGGCGAGCGGCTTGGCCTGCTGAAGCTGATCGCCGGGATTACCGGCCTGGGGCTGGACGATCTCGTCCAGCGCGACGCGACCCGGCGCGTCCGCCGCGTGATGGCCGTCACGGCAGGGGCCTTGGCGGCGATGCTAATGATGGCGGTGTTGACCTGGTTCGCGATTGACGCCCGCCGCGACGCGGAGCGCCAACGCGCCGGAGCGGAAGGGCTGGTCGAGTTCATGCTGACCGATCTGGGAAGCAGGCTGAAAGGGGTCGGACGCCTCGAAGTGATGGAGGCCGTGAACGCCCGGGCGTTGGGCTATTACGGCAACCAGGGCGATCCCGCCGACCTCCCGGCGGATTCGCTGCAACGGCGCGCCAGGGTGCTCCATGCGATCGCCGACGTCGATCTCGATCTCGGCCACAGCCGCGAGGCGCTGGCGGTCGCCAACGAGGCGCACCGGATTACCGCCGCGCAATTGCAGCTGTTTCCGGACGATCCGGAGCGCTTGCGCGATCATGCGCGCAGCGACGATCTGGTCGGGCGCGTCTACGAATTGCAGCACGATTGGCCGCGCGCGGAACAGCATTATCGCAGCTCCGCGGACGCCGGCACCCGGCTGACAGCCATTGCCCCGCAAAATCCGGATTACGCCATGGTCGCTGGCTGGGGGGCCCTGAACCTCGGCAATGTCCAGCTCAACGGCACCCGTGACTTTGCCGGTGCCCAGCATTCCTACGAGGGGTCGATCCAGTGGTTCGACAGGGCCGTGCGCGCAAGACCGCGCGACCAGGAAGCGGCCCGCGCCCTCGCCAATGCCTGGGCCTATCTCGCCGACAGCTTCTGGATGCGCGAGATGTGGCCGCAGGCCCATGAAGCCCGTCAGCGCCAGCTGGCCATCGTCGAGCAATTCTACCAGCGCGACCCGGCGAACGCCGAAAATGGCTACCGCCTGGCCGTGGCCGAGCGGGGCGTCGCCAAGACTTATCTCAAGATCGGCGATCGGCCCAACGCGCGGACCCATTTCCGGGCCGCCTATGAATGGGCGAACCAGCTTGCGGAGCGCGACCCGCGCAACGCGGAGTGGCGCTTCTTCTCCGCTTCGCTCCGTTGCGATCTCATCTACGCCCCGCCGGAGGTGCGCGACCCGCTCAGCGCCGAGGGCCTCGCGCGGGACATCACCCTTGTCATCGAGGCCGCCGGATCGAGCGATGCACGCGTCGCCGGCCTGCGGCGTTGCCTCGCGTTGCGAAATCAAGTGCGCGCATGATTTTCAAGGAGACAGAAGATGAGCACCGAAAGCATAATCAGGGATCGGCCGTCGGTAGCGGCCATCCACACCATCTACTTCTATTATATATATTATCCGCTGGGAAACCCGCAAGCGGACCCTGTGATGAGGGTCTATTACCAGCATGATCACAGCACCCCGATCAAGGATGAAGATGATCTGAAAGGACTCGTCTCGTCGCTCGCCTGGAATGCCAGAATCGGAGACTTCGTCCCGCCGCCCTGCGGCAGCAGCTTCTCTTCCGTGCCATGGCGCAAACGCGCCTATATCGTCCTGATGGTCGACGATCCGGTCCACAAATTCAGCGACACGGACAACGTCACCATCGATTTCACCGGCTTCCCGGAGGAGGTGAACCACTCCTTCTTCAATGCGAGGTTGATGACGATCGACGCCGGTGGCGAGGAACTCACTGCGTTCTACTGTACCAATCTCATGCTGAACATGCAGGACCGCGAACTGCAGTTCGGAGAATTCGAGAAGTTTCACTTCACGATCCGGCCCCCCAAGAACCGGGCGCTGCTCTATCGGGACGACGGTGGGACCAACCAGGGTGGCCCGATCCCGCCGCTGATTGATGCCTAGGTGCGCAGGACCGGGCTCGATCGGTCGGCGATGCTTCTCCAGACCACTGGCTCCGGGTAAGGAGATGACCAGGAACGAATGACCTCCGCCACGCCCCTCTCAACGATCATCGCCCTCGCCCGTGCGGGGGCGCTTGATCATGCGTGGGCGCAATATTGCGCCGCCGGCTACGACAAAGACGACAGCGATCCGGCCGCACTGACCGTCCGGGGCCGGCTGCTCAAGGACCATGCGCTGCGCGCCGGGGGAGAGGCGCGGCGCGCTTATTATCTGCGCTCGGCCGAAGCCTATCGGCTGGCGGCGGCGCTGCAGCCGGCCACCTATCCCCTGATCAACGCCGCGACGCTTTCCCTGCTCTCGGGCGACCGCCGGCAGGCGGAGGAGATCGCGCGGGAAGTGCTGGCGCGAATCGCGGCGGCGCCGGACGAGCCCGAGACGCCTTATTACCGCGCCGCCACCGAGGCGGAGGCCCTGCTGTTGCTCGGCCGGCGGGAGGATGCGCGGGACGCGCTGGCGGCGGCGGTGGCGGCGGCGCCGCGGGCCTGGGAAGATCATGGCTCGACCCTGCGCCAGTTCGTCGCAATCGAGGCGGAGCTGGGCGGCGATCCCGCCTGGCTCGATCTGCTGCGCCCGCCGCGCTCGCTCGCTTATTTCGGGTTCGACGGCGCCCCGAACGAGTGGCTGGGCAGCAGCGCTGCCGATATCGCCGCCGAAAATCACGCGGGCTTTGCCTTCGGTTCGCTCGCGGGTGCCGCCGATCTGCTCATTGCCGAGACCCTGGTGGAAGCCGGGCTGGAGCTGCATCTGGTGCTGCCGGCGGCGGTCAACCGGTTGCCGGTCGCGCAGGACCGGGCCGAAAGGGTGCTGGTCGCAGCCGAATCGGTCAGCCATGTCCGACCGCTCGACGGCGAGCCCGACGCGCGCAGGATCGTGCTGGCGCGGCGGATCGCGCATGGCGGGGCCATCCTCAATGCGGGACGGCTGATGAGCGAGGCCGCTCTGTATGAGGCCTACGGCATGCCGGTCACGAAGCCGAAGCCGGGCGACGATCCCCGAATGCCGGAACTGTCCCTGCTCGCGGTCAGCGTGGGCGCGGGCGGCGATGCCGGCTTCGAGGGGCGGCTGGAAGAGGTCGGCGCAGCGGTCGCGGCCACAGGGCCGGCCGCGCTGCCGCCATGGCTCGATGGCGACGATATCCTGATCGGCTATGCCGGGCCCGAAGCGGCGGCCGCCGCGGCGCGGTCGCTGCACGCGGCGCTGCGCGGACGCATGCCGCTGCGCATCGCCGGTCATCACGGCCTCACGCCCTGCGTCCGCGATCCCTTTTCGGGCACATTGCGGCCGACCGAGGAGGGCGCTGCGATGGTGCGGGAGATTGCCGGCGCGATCCCGCCCGACACCCTGTGCGTCTCGCACGATTTCGCAGCCTTGCTTGCTGCGGACAGCGGCAGCGCCGCCGGGGTCAACTGGATCGGGGAGCTGCAGGCCTTCGACGGCGGGAGCGCGATCGGCCTCTACGCCCTGACCACGAAGGCCGCCTCAGAAGATTAATTCCTCCAGCCGGTGCGGCGCGACCACGACGAGGCATTCCGCGTCGCGGCGGATGATGCCACGCCGCTCCAGCGCATTGACCGCGCGGGAGGCGGTCTCGCGCGTCGTCGAGACCTGGAGCGCCAGATCCGCGACCACCGGGGCCGGGCGGATGCTGTGGTCCGGGTTCTGCCGCGCCCGGCGCAGCAATTCGGCGTGCACCCGGCCGACCGCGGACAGGGCGACATGCTCGTACATCCGCGACTGGGTCTGCTGCAGCCGGTCGACCATCGCCTTCAGCAGCGCGAGGCCGATGCAGCCATGCTGCTCGGCCAGCAGGGCCAGCACATTGCCCTCGAGCAGAAAGGAGAAAACCTCCTCGACCGCCAGGACATCGGCGTCATGGATCGTCGTATAAGGCGGGCTTACGACGCCGAAGAAATCGCCGGAGCGAAATTCGTGGAGCAGGACGATCTGGCCATCCAGCGAATAGACGATCGCGTGCGCCCGGCCCGTAATGATCACGTAGAGCGCAGAAATCCGGTCGCCTCTTCTGACGATCGTCGTGCGTCCCTCGAATTGACGCAGTCTGCCGCGGCCCAGGATATGATTTGCCAGGTCGACCGTGCAGTCGAAGACGCCGCACAGCAGGCGGCAAACCATATCGGCTGCAGGCTGCCCTCCTTCGTCTTGCATGATCCCCGCCATATTCGGTTGATATACGGGAATCAGCGCACAAGCCGAGTCCTGAACGCGCGCCTCAATAGTCGCGATTGTAGCGGATGTTCACGTTCGTCCCGCTGTTTGTGCCGAATTGCGAGAGCAGGCTGAGCGTGCGGGAGAGCGAGATCTCGATCTGCGTCGCGGTATAGCCCTTCGCGTCGGTGATGATCTCCACATAGATATCGTCCGACAGATACATGCCGGCGGCCACCGCCGTCCCCCGCCCGGTCGCGCTGTCGGCGTCGATGATGCGGAGGCGATCGATGCCGGTCGCCGAGCGCAGCCGCCCGAGTGGATTGAGCCCACCCCCGCTGCCGCGCAGCGAATTCAGTGACGCGGCGAGTTGCACCGCCTGCAGCGCCGAAATCTGCGTCACCGAGCTGCCGAACAGAATGCGCGAGACGATTTCGTCCTGCGGCAGGCCCGGTGATGAGGTGAAGGCGATCTGCGGGCTATAGGCGTTGCCCGAGATGTCGATCCCGACATCGACCTGATCGATCGTCGCGCTCGCATTCAGGTCGACCCGCGGCGGGCGCAGGCCCTGGAAGCTGACCGCGCCCTCGTCCAGCCGGAAGCGCCGCCCGGCGAGGCTGAGCGTCCCCCTGAGCAGCCGCACCTGGCCGAAGAGCTGCGCGGTCGCGGTGGTGCCGCGCGCGTGCAGATTGTCCGCCCGCCATTCGGATTCCATGCCCATGCCGGAGACATAGATGCGGTTGTCGGCGACCAGCTCGATGTCGAGCCGCCAGATGCTCGGTGCCACCGCCGTCGCATTCTGCTCGTTCGGAGGCCGCAACGGCTCGCCGCGCCGCCTGACCCCGGCCAGTTGCGGGATCTCCGCCGCCGCCTGCTGGACCAGCTCGTAGCGGACCTCGCCAAGCTCCAACCGGCCGGTGATCGCGGCGCCGGTGGCATTGTTGACGATGTGCAGCTGGCCGGTCGCGGTCGCGCTGAGATCATCGCTCCGCGCCAGCCGGGCATTCTGGAAGCTGACGTTGAGATCGACCGGGAAGCCGGCAGCGGCGGATACGCCGATCGTCCCGCTGCCCCGGATCGTGCCGTTCCCGGCCTGGCCGGTCATCGACTCGATGATCAGCTGCGACTGGTCGAAGCGGCCATTGACCGCGAGATTGGTGATCCGCGTGCCATAGGCCTCGTTGACATAGGTCAGGTTGGTCGAACGCAGCACGCCGCCGGTGAAGACCGGCGCCTTCACCTGTCCGCCGAAATCGGCGGCGATCCCGACGGGCCCGGTCAGCTGGTGGCCGGGAAGATTGGCAAAGGACATGGGTACGTCCGCCGGCCCGTTATAGCGGATGCCGCCGGACAGAGGGGCGGCGAGCAGCCGGTCCTGCCAGCTTCCCGCCGCGGGTCCGAGCGGCTGCAGCCGCGCCAGCGCCCGCCCGATGATCGCGCCGCCGCGCCGGATGATCGCCCCGGCCTGCCCGCCTTCCGGCGTCAATGCCCCGGCCAAGGCGATATCCACCGGCGAGGAGCGGACGGCGATGCCCGTGCGGGTGAAGCCGGTGACGTTGAGCCGCGCCTCGGCGCGCGGGAAGGCGCCCGCCTGCTCGGAGAAATCGAGGCTGCCCGTGGCCCGGCCGCCAATGCCGAGCCCGGGCGAGAAGGCGTTCAGCATCGACAGGTTGAATTCGTCCATGCGGAGCTGGACGACGAGATCCTCGCCATAATGGCCGGCCAGCCGCAGCCGGCCCTGATCGAGATTGATCGTGGTCGGGGCCATGACCCAGGTCTTGCCGGTGCGCTGCAACTGGGCCGGCTGGGCGAAGCGGAAGCCGATATTGTTGAGCTGGCCCTGCATGGCGAGCACCGCCTGGTCGCCATGCTGCTCCCCGGCGGCGGCGACGCGGAAGGGAACGCCGCGGCGCCCCTCCGCGAACAGCTGGCCCGTCCCCACCCCGTTGCGCAGATCGACATGGACGCGGGCCCGCTGGACCATGAGGTCGTCGGCCGTCAGCCCGGCGAGCTGGGCGTCGCCGCTGATCTCGATC
>JBGAHY010000041.1:0-23705 GCA_044225925.1 Allosphingosinicella sp. | reverse complement strand
GAGCAGGCGCTGGCGGCCACCTCAAACGCGAACATGACCATGTTCCTACTGATGGCCTTCGTGTTCGGCTTCGGCATGGCGGCGACGGTGCTGATCGGCCAGGCTTATGGCCGCAAGGACATAGACAGCGTCCGCCGCACGATCGGCACCGCGATCGGCGGTTTCGCGCCGATGGCGGCTCTGATCGGCATCCTCGGCTGGATCTTCGCGCCGGACCTGTTGAAGCTGCTGGCGACGCCGCCCGCCAGCGCCCCGCTCGCGCTCGCTTATCTGCGCGTCATCTTCATCGCGATGCCGTTCATGCTGATCGCGATCATCATGATGATGGGCCTGCGCGGCACCGGCGATTCGCTCTCCCCTCTCTGGTTCATGATCGTCTCGGTCGTGCTCGACAGCGGCCTCAACCCGGTCTTCATCCTGGGCCTCGGCCCGATCCCGGCCATGGGCATTGCCGGCTCGGCGACTGCCACCGTCATCGCCAATTTTGTCGCCTTGTTGGGCATGATCGCCTGGATCTACATCCGCGACCTGCCGATCCGCCTGCGCGGGCCGGAGCTGCGCTATCTGAAGCCGGACCGCGCTCTCTTGAAGGCCATGGTCACCAAGGGCCTGCCCATGGGCCTGCAGATGATCGTGGTCTCCTCCTCTGCGCTCGCGACCCTGGGCCTGGTCAATCGCGAGGGCGTCGAGACGACCGCCGCCTTCGGCGTGGCGATGCAGCTCTGGACCTATTTGCAGATGCCGGCCATGGCGCTGGCCGCCGCCGCGAGCACGATGGCGGCGCAGAATATCGGCGCCGGCAAGTGGGACCGGGTCAGCGCCGTCACCCGCTCGGGCATCACCTACAATCTGGTCATCACCGGCATCCTCGTGGTGTTGCTCACCATCTTCGACCGCGCGGCGCTTGCGTTGTTCCTCGGCGGCAACAGCCCGGCTCTGCCCATCGCCCAGCATATCCAGTGGCTGGCGACCTGGAGCTTCCTCCTGTTCGGCGTGACCATGGTGATCTTCGGCACGGTCCGGGCGAACGGCGCGGTGCTAGGGCCGCTCATCATCCTCACCATCGGCCTCTATCCGGTGCGGCTCGGCTTTGCGCTCGGCGCCTATCACTGGCTCGGCGCGGATGCGCTCTGGCTCAGCTTCCCGGTCAGCAGCCTCTGCAACATGCTGCTCGCCATCGCCTTCTACATGCATGGCGGCTGGCGCAAGGCGCGGATGCTCGCGCCCCCGCCGCCGCGCGCTGAGCTGGAGGAAGAGGCGCAGGCCGACACCGAGCCGGGCGGCCGCATCAGCCCGACGGGCTGAGACTCATCCCTTTGCAGGGCGGGCGGGGGGCGCTAAGCCGCTCCCCGTCATGACCTCCGCCTCCTTTCCGCAACTTCGCCTCCGCCGCACCCGCTCCGCGCCCTGGAGCCGGGCGATGGTCGCCGAGACCACACTCTCCGCCTCCGACCTGATCTGGCCCTTGTTCATCGCCGAAGGGCAGGGCGTCGAGGAGCCGATCGCGACCCTGCCGGGCGTCTCGCGCTGGTCGGTGGACCTGATCGCCGCGCGGGCGAAGGAGGCGCGCGACCTCGGCATTCCCTGCATCGCGCTCTTCCCGAACACGCCGCACAATCTGCGCACCGAGGATGCCCGCGAGGCGCTCAATCCGGACAATCTGATCTGCCGCGCGGTGAAGGCGGCCAAGGATGCGGCGCCCGAAGTCGGCGTGCTGACCGACGTCGCGCTCGATCCCTACACCAGCCACGGTCATGACGGGATCGTAGACGCCGCCGGCTACGTCCTCAACGACACGACCAGCGCCATCCTGCGCGATCAGGCCCTCGTCCAGGCCGAAGCCGGCGCGGACATCATCGCCCCGTCCGACATGATGGACGGCCGGATCGGCGCGATCCGGGGCGCGCTGGAAGAGGGCGGCCACGTCAATGTCCAGATCATGGCCTATGCCGCCAAATATGCCTCCGCTTTCTACGGTCCGTTCCGCGACGCGGTCGGCTCGCGCGGTCTGCTGAAGGGCGACAAGAAGACTTATCAGATGGACCCGGCCAATGCGCTGGAGGCGCTGCGCGAGGTCGCGCTCGACCTTGCCGAGGGCGCGGACACGGTGATGGTGAAGCCGGGCCTGCCCTATCTCGACATCGTCCGCCGCGTGAAGGAACGGTTCGAAGTGCCGGTCTTCGCCTATCAGGTCAGCGGCGAGTATGCGATGATCGAGGCGGCGGTCGCGGCGGGAGCAGGGGAGCGTGACGCGCTCGTGCTCGAGACGTTGATGTCGTTCAAGCGGGCCGGCTGCTCCGGCGTCCTCACCTATCATGCGCCGGTTGCGGCGCGGCTGCTCGGCGGGAAATGACTGAAGCGCTGCGGCCCAGGCTCGAAGCACTGGCGAGGGCCGCCGCGCCGCTCGAACCGGCCGCGGACGAACGCGCGGCGCTTGCCGGGCTGACTGTCGAACATGCCCAGACCTTCCTGACCGCGCTTGAAGACGGCCCGTCCTACGTGGCCTGGACCGAGGCAGAAGCCGCCGCGCTGGCCGCACCCTTTCCGGAAACCGGCCGCGATCCCGAGGCGGTGCTCGCCGAGTTCGACGCCTGCGTCGCGAGGCCCGGCATCACCACGGCGTCGGGGCGCTTCGCCGGCTACATCCCCGGTGGCGGTCTCTTCCATGCCGCACTCGGCGATTTCCTCGCCGCGGCGAGCAACAAATATTCGGGCTTCGCGCCAGCTGCCCCGGGGGCGGTGCGGCTCGAAAATGCCGTGTCGAACTGGCTGGCCGAGGTGATCGACATGCCGGCGGGCGCCGCCGGCGTGCTGACCTCGGGCGGTTCGATGGCGAACCTCACCGCGATCGTCGCCGCGCGGGAAGCCGCCGATCCGGACGGCGGCGGCGCCATCTACCTCACCCATTTCGCCCATCATTGCATCGACAAGGCGCTGCGCATCGCCGGGCGCGCGCGCTCGCCACGCCGGTCGATCGCCACCGACGACCGCCACCGGATGTCCGCCGCCGCCCTGGCCGAGGCGCTTGAGCGCGACCGTGCCGAGGGCATCCGTCCCTGGCTGATCGTCGCCTCGGCGGGCACCGTCGATACCGGTTCCGTCGATCCGCTGCGCGAGATCGCCGCGCGCGCCGCCGAGCATGGCGCCTGGCTCCATGTCGACGGCGCTTATGGCGGCCTCTTCATGCTGTGCGAGGAGGGGCGGGCGGCGCTTGGTGGGATCGAGCTGGCGGACAGCGTCGCGCTCGATCCGCACAAGACGCTGTTCCTGCCCTACGGCACCGGCGCGCTCGTGCTGCGGGAGGGGCGCAAGCTCTTTGACGCGTTCAGCGCCAGTGCCGATTATATCCAGGAATTCGCCGCGACCGATGTCGGCCCGTCGCCGGCCAATCTCTCCCCCGAGTTGACCCGCCATTTCCGGGCGCTCCGGCTCTGGCTGCCGTTGCAGCTCGCCGGCGTTGCCGCCTTCCGCGCCTGCCAGTCCGAGAAGATCGGCCTCGCCCGTTATCTTCACGCCCGCCTCTCGGCGATGCCGGACTGGGACGCCGGGCCGTCGCCCGATCTCTCGGTGGTCGCGTTCCGCCATCGCGCTGGCAGCGCCTTCAACGACCGCTTGCTCACCCGTATCCAGCAGGACGGACGGGTGTTCCTGAGCGGCACGAAGATCGACGGCGACACCTGGCTGCGCTGTGCGATATTGTCGTTTCGCACGCATCTGGCGCATATCGACGAGATCATCGACGTGCTGGCCGCGACCGCGGCCGCGCTGCAAGCAGAATGAAGGAAATATACGTGGCCGTTCAAGCCCCCTTTCACGGCCCGTTCAGCCGGTCTGCGCTGATCATCACCGTTTGGCCGGGGGCCTGAGGAGCCGATGACGAAACGGAACCGGAGACAGCTCGCGGCGGCGAACGAAGCGAAAGCCGGCGAGGGCGAGACCGCCGCGAAGCCGCAGCCGGCCGCGCCGCGCGTGAACGAGCGTTACGCGCGGCCTTTGTTCGTGCTGACCATCGTCACCGGCTCCTTCCTCCTCTTCCTCACCCAGCCGATGATCGCGCGCATGGCGCTGCCGCGGGTCGGCGGCGCGCCGTCCGTCTGGAACAGCGCGATGCTGGTCTATCAGCTGCTGCTGCTCGCCGGTTACGCCTATGCCCATTGGGCGGCGCGGCTCCGGCCCCGCCGGCAGGTGGGCCTGCACATCGTCCTGCTCGGCGTCGCCGCGCTCTGGCTGCCCATCGGCCTGACCTCAGCCATCCCGCCCAGCAATTTCGAGCCGGCGCTCTGGGTGCCCTGGTTCCTGCTGAGCTCGATCGGCCCGGTCTTCTTCATCGTCTCGGCACAGGCGCCGCTCATGCAGCGCTGGTATGCGCTGGAGACGAGCCGCGGCGATCCCTATCCGCTCTACGCGGCCTCCAATCTCGGCAGCTTCGCCGGCTTGATCTCCTATCCGTTGATCGTCGAGCCGCTGATGAGCCTCAGCCAGCAGAGCTGGCTGTGGACGGCGATGTATGCCTTCCTCGTCCTGCTCGTCGTCGCCTGCGCCTTCACCGTGCCGGCCGATGCGGTGGAAGTGCTGCCGGAAGAGACGGAAGCGCCGCCGACGACGAGGCGCTACCTCCACTGGATCGCGCTTGCCGCCGTGCCCTCCGGCCTGATGCTGTCGACGACGACGCACCTCACCACCGACATTGTCGCGATTCCGATGCTCTGGGTGCTGCCGCTCGGGCTCTATCTGCTGAGCTTCGTCATTGCTTTCTCCGCGCGGCGGAAACCCGCCAATTTCATCACCATGCTGGCGCCGATCATCATCCTCGTCGCCGGCGGGCTCGTCTTCGGGCGCGGCACCGAAAATCCGCTTTATCCGGTGACGCTCGGCCTGTTGCTGCTGTTCGCGATCGCGGTCGCGCTGCACGGCGAGATGTTCCGCCTGCGCCCCGCAGCCGGCCATCTCACCCGCTTCTATCTCGCCATGTCGGTCGGCGGCATGCTCGGCGGTCTGTTCTGCGCGATCGTCGCGCCTTTGGTCTTCGACTGGGCCTATGAATATCCGCTGCTCGTCCTTGGCGCCGCTTTGCTGGTGCCGCAGATTCCGCTCGTTCCCTGGATCAAGGGGCAGGAATGGCTGATGCGGCTCGCTCTCCCGACTATGGCCATATTGCTCGCGGTCGCCGTCTATCTGATGCGCTCGCGCGGCATGAGCGCGCAGTTCATCCTGGTCGGCTCGATCGCAATCTCGCTGGTCGCCCTGGCCTGTCTCGGCCGCCGCGTCGCCTTTGCCGTCTGCCTGCTCGCTTTGATGGTCAGCTATGACGATCGCGGCGTGCTCCAGACTAGCTTCACCGGCGGCCGGACGCGCTCCTATTTCGGCATTTACGAAGTCTATGACCGGGCGGACGGCAGCGCCCGGGTGCTGACCCACGGCACGACGCTCCATGGCATCCAGAATCTGGATCCGGCGCATGAGCTGGTGCCCACCTCTTATTATGCCGCGCGCTCCGGTGTCGGCATCGCGCTCACCAATGCGGATTCGCTCTACGGTGCGCATCCCAGCGTCGGCATTGTCGGCCTCGGCTCAGGCACGCTCTCCTGCTACGCCCATCCCAACGAGCGCTGGACGATCTTCGAGATCGACCCGGCGATGGTGGAGGTGGCGCGTCATCGCTTCACCTTCCTCAACCGCTGCGCGCCGCAGGCCCAGATCGTGCTCGGCGACGCGCGGCTGAGCATCGCCCGGCAGCCGGCCAATTCAATCGATATCCTCGCGGTTGATGCCTTCTCGTCCGACGCGGTGCCGATGCACCTGCTGACCCATGAGGCGCTGCAGGTTTATGGCCGCGCGGTGCAGCCCAACGGCATCGTCCTCTTCCACATCTCCAATCGCTATCTGGACCTCAGGCCGGTCATCGCCGAGCTGGCGCAGAGCAGCGGCTGGGCGGCGGCAATGCTGGAATATGTGCCGACCGAGGAGGAGCAGGCGCAGAACGCGACCATCTCCGTCTGGATTGCGATGTCGCGCAATCCGGAGATGCTGAACCGCCTGGCGCAGCTCAGCGGCGACGATGCCACCGCATGGCGGACGGTCGATCCTCGCCCCGGCTTCACCGGCTGGACCGACGACCACGCCTCGATCCTGTCGATCATCAACTTCGAATCCTTCCTGCCGCGCGGAACCCGGTGAGATGACGGTCGAGACCGAGCGCCTCCTCCTGCGCGACTGGCGCGAGACGGATATCGATGCGTTCGACCGGCATACGAACACCCCGAATGTGATGCGCTGGCTCGGCGGCGTGAACAGCCGCGACAAGCTGGAGGAGATCATCCGTACCCGGCTGATGCGCTGGCAGGTGGAGCGCGGCTTCACCTTTTGGGTGGTCGAACGTAAGGCCGATGGGGAATTGCTTGGCTTTTGCGGCCTCAAGATCGCCGACACCGCCGGCGCGCCGGTCGAGGGCATGGTCGAGGTCGGCTGGCGGCTGCGCGAGGATGCCTGGGGGCAGGGCTATGCGAAGGAGGCGGCGATCGCCTCACTGGAGCATGCGTTCGAAACACTCGGTGCCGAGCGGGTGGTCGCGCTCACCTGCATCCAGAACGAAGCGAGCTGGGGGCTGATGCAGCGGCTCGGCATGACTCGCCGGCCGGAGCTCGATTATGACGATCCGCGCTTCCCCGATCTCAACCCCACGATCATCTACGACCTCCGCCCCGGCGAGTTGATCCGGTGAGCCTCATGATTCCCTTCGCCGGCAAGGCGCCGGTGATCGACCCGGCCGGCTTCGTCGCCCCCGGCGCGCGGCTGATCGGCGACATCCACCTCGGGCCCGAAGCCAGCATCTGGTACAATTGCGTGCTGCGCGGCGACATGAACCGGATCCGGATCGGCGCGCGCTCCAACATCCAGGACGGAACCGTCATCCATGTCGATCCGCCGCGCCCCGGCAGCCCCCCGGACGGCTATCCCTGCCTGATCGGCGAGGAGGTGCTGATCGGCCATATGGCGATGATCCATGGCTGCACGCTCCGCGACCGCGCTTTTGTCGGGCTCGGCGCGATCGTGATGGACGGCTGCGAGATCGAGGGCGACGCAATGCTTGCCGCCGGCGCGATGCTGACGCCCGGCAAGCGCGTTCCATCCGGCCAGCTCTGGGCCGGCCGCCCCGCCAAATATGTCCGCGATCTCAGCGAGGCCGATCTTGCAGGCATGCGCGCCGGCGTCGCCCATTATGTCGCGCTGGCGAAGCGCCATGCCGAAGCGGTGAGAGCGGCTAGCGCCTGATCCGGCTCAGCCGCGCCTGCTGCGCGGCGACCACCCCGTCCGCCTGATCGATCGCCGCCTCGAGCGCGGCCTGGTCGCTGGCGCTGGTCGGCTGGCTGGCGCGCGCCGTGGCGAGTTCGTGGAGTTCGGCGGCGGCGCTGCTGCTGCGGCCGCGCGCCGCCTCAACCCGGGAGATGGCCTGCTGCGCCGCCATCCAGCTGTCCGAGCCTTCGGCCCCGGCGCGGGACGCGGCTTGCGCGGCCGCGCCGTAATCGCGCTCGAACTCCGCATTGCCGGCGCGGGCCTCGGCGACGAGAGCGTTGATACGCACGCGGAGTGCACTGTCGTCGGCGATCACCGGCGCCTCGCGCACCGGCTCGTCGATCGTCAGCCGCTCGTCAGGACGCTGCGCCAGCGACGGCCAGGGGCCGTGGGTGATGCAGCCGGAGAGCAAGACTGCGGCGGCGATGGCGAGGACGCGATACGGCTTCATCACCTCCTCCCTATGCCGCCCGGCGGCCTCCGGCAACACCGGCCTCAACCATTGGCGACAAGGGGTTGCGCGCCGCAGACCTTCCCCCTATGTCGCCTCTTCCCGCGCGCCCGTAGCTCAGCTGGATAGAGCACCAGACTACGAATCTGGGGGCCGGAGGTTCGAATCCTTCCGGGCGCGCCATTTCCCATCATCCTCCCCGCCAGCCGCGGCTTCGTCGCGGCGCGCGCTGCATTAATCGCAGCCTACTTCTCCATTCACCCTTCCTTCAGCACGACTCATCGACATACAACGGACGCGGCGAACCGTGCTTGTGCGGCGCCGGCACAGGGTCATGAGGGGTCACATGAAACGTCTTGGGACTGCTTTTCTGCTTGCCACGGTCGCCTTCGGGCTGTCGTCTTCCGCGATCGGCCAGAGCGACAACGCGCCAGCGCCGCGCCCATTGGCCGCCGGCCAGAGCATCAACGGCGAGTTGAGCGCCAACGATACGCAGCGCCGCTCCGGCAAATATGAGGACGTCTATCTGATCCAGGGCCGCCAGGGCGACCGGATCGACCTGCGCCTCATGTCAGAGGCGTTCGATCCGTATCTGGTGGTCAACGGCCCGGGCGGCTTCTCCATGTCCAATGACGACGAGGAGGGGCAGAGCGAATCCACCAACAGCCGCCTTGTCCTCCAGCTGCCTTCCGACGGCACCTATCGTATTTCGGCGACCAGCTTCCGCTCCGGCGAGACCGGCGCCTATCGCATCCAGGCGAGCGTCCCGGCCGCCAATGTCGCGGTCAGCAGGCCGCAGCCGGCGGCTCCGATCCGCATCGGGCAGGTCGTGAACGGCAGCCTCGCCCAGGGCGATGGCCGGCTCGCCTCGGGCGAATATCAGGACCAGTACCGGTTCAGCGCCCGCCGCGGCCAGCGCGTGCGGATCGAGCTGACCGGGGTCAACGACATGGACACCTATCTGATGCTGCGCCGCCCTGACGGTTCGCAGGACACCAATGACGATGCCGAATATGATGGCCAGTCATCGCTCAACAGCCGCATCGACACGGTGCTGGCCGAGGATGGCGATTATGTCATCGTCGCCACCACCTATCGGCCGAACACCACCGGCTCCTATCGCCTGAGCCTCCAGCAGAGCCCCGGCCTGCCGCGCCAGGCGCGCGTGCCCGGCGGCGCGCACGTGATCGCTCTGGCCGTCGGCGTGTCCGATTATGGCGGGCGCACCAGCAACCTGCCGAACACCGACACCGACGCGCGGGAGTTGTACAACAGCCTGCGCAGCGCCGGCCTGCTGCATCCCGCCAGCCAGCTGCTGGTCAATGATGAAGCCACCACCAAGAATGTCGCCAACGCCTTTGCCCGCGCTGCCGCGCAGGCCGGGCCGAACGACCTTTTCCTGTTCTTCTATTCGGGTCACGGCAACCAGGTCGACGTGCCGGTGAGCGCGGCCGAACTGGACGGGCGCGCGGAGACGATCGAGCTCTTTGACGACGCGATGACCGACGCGCAGCTCAAGCCGCTCTTCGACAGCGTCCACGGCCGCATGTCGATGGTCGTGCTCGACTCCTGCTTCTCGGGCGGCTTCCGCAACCTGATCGACCGGCCGAACGTGATGGGCATGTTCAGCTCCGAGGAGGACCTGACCAGCCTCGTGGCGGATCGCTTCAAGGCGGGCGGCTTCCTGTCCTACTTCCTGCGGCCCGCGCTGCAGGGCGAGGCGGACGATGACGGCGACGGCATCGTCACTGCCGGCGAGCTCTCCACTTATGTCCGTCGCCGCTTCCGCCGCGAGGGCGACATCCCCGCCGAGACCCGCGAGGACCAGCAGAATTTCCAGAACATCCTGGTCGAGCGCGGCGGCGTGAACATTGACGATGTGGTGGTGCGGCTGGCCTCGGCCTCGACCGCGAACCTGCCGCAGCAGCGCCGGCTCGCGCCGGTCCAGGTGCAGCCGATGCCGGTCGGCGACAGCGACGGCAAGCGCCGCACGGCGCGGCCCGCGAAGGCGCCCCGGCACTAGGGAACAGGAGTCATCCCGGCTTTTTGCCGGGATGACTATTCCTAGCCGACATGCTCGGGCTTGCCCTTGCGCTTGGTGTGGGCGAATTCCTGCAGTTGCTTCTCCGACATCGACTCTTCCATCTGCTTTGACGCGCCCCTGAGGTGACTCTTGGGCGTGTCGCCGCGCTTGGCGGAGAGGGCCGCGCCGGCGGCTTTCTGCGGGGCGGCGGACTTGGCGGGCATGATGTTTCTCCTTCGCCCGTTAAACGGCTGGCGCGACGCCACCGTTCCGGCGATGAGAAGCCATGGGCATGTGGACGAGACGGATGCTGCTGGGCGCGGGCGGGGCCGCGTTGCTCGCACCGTCGCTCGCCAAAGCGCAGCCGCCGCGCCGCAGTCGCCTCGTCCTGCTCGGCACCAAGGGCGGCCCGACCCCCAGCCGCTTCCGCGCCCCGGCCTCCAATCTGCTGGTCGTCGATGGCGAGCCTTATGTGATCGATGCGCCCGACGGCGTTGCCTCGCGGCTTGTCCAGGCCGGCGTGGATCTGGCGCACCTGAAGAACATCTTCATCACCCACAATCACAGCGACCATGAGGCCGGGCTCGGCGCGCTGCTGATCCTCGCCTGGGGCTCGGGCCTGCAGACCCCGGTCGACATATACGGCCCGCCGCCGCTGGAGCGGCTGGTCGCCGCCCATCTCGCCGCCAACCAATATGATATCGACGTTCGCATGGACGAGGAGGGCCGCCCGCCGCTCGTCCCGCTCGTCCACACCCATGAGATCGTCAACGGGCCGGTGATGGCGGACGGCAAGGTCCGCGTCCGCTGCGCCCGCGCCGATCATTATCATGCCGTCGATTACGCCTATCGCTTCGACACGCCGGACCGGAGCTTCGTCTTCTCTGGAGACACGCGGCGCAGCGACGCGCTGATCGACTTGGCCCGCGGCGCTGACGTGCTGGTCCACGAAGCGATGCTGGAGTCCGCGCTCCGCACGATCACCGACGGCAATGCGCCGCGGCTGATGGACCATCTGCTGCGCAGCCATACGACGACCGAGGAGGTCGGCCGCGTGGCAGAGGCTGCGGGCGTCGGCACGTTGGTGCTCAGCCACCTCGTCCCCGCCGGCCCCAATCTCACCGACGAGATGTGGATCGAAGGCGTCCGCCGCCATTATCGCGGCCGGATCATCGTCGGCCGTGATGGGATGGAGATTGAGGCCAGCTCGCCCAGGTCCAGCGCAGACAGCAAGGCCGAGCGCGCCGCCGCGATCCGACCCACCAGCTCCGCATTGGCGAGGTCCGCCGGGTCGATCCGCTCCGGCCACCAGGCCTCGATGATCTTTGCGATCCGGTCGAGCTTCGCCTCGTCAACCAGGAAGCGTGGATCGACTGTCTCCGGATTGGCGACCACACGCAGGCGCAAACAGGCCGGCCCGCCGCCATTGGCCATGGACTGGCGCACATCGACCACGCAAAGCCGCCGGATCGGTCCGTTCCCGGCGACCATCGCCTCCAGCCAGGACCAGACGGCGACATTCTCCTTCGCCTCGCCCGGCAGGACCAAAGCCATGCCGCCCCCCGGCAGGGTCACCAGCTGGGCGTTGAACAGATAGGAGCTGACCGCGTCGGCGAGGCTCACCACGCTCGCCGGCACCTCGACGATCTCGGTCTCGGGTAGCAGGGTCTTCAGCTGCGCGTAGAAATCGGCCTTGCCCGCAAAGGCCTGCTCGTGCGCGAACAGGACATGCTCGTTGGCGACCGCGACCACGTCATTGTGGAAGGCGCCGGCGGCGATCGCTTCCTCGGACTGCTGCACGAACAGCGTCTGCGCCGGATCGAGCCGGTTCAGCCGGGCGATGGCGCGCGACGCCTCGAGATGCTGGCGGGCGGGGAAGGGGCCGCCGCCCACCCCGTAGACGAACACCTCCACGCCGGCGCTGTGATGGCGCGCGCAGAGCCGCATATGATTGGCCGCGCCCTCGTCGCCAAAGGTCGGCGGCACCGGCTCGTGCACCTCGAAATGCGCCTTGTTCGCAAAGGCGAGGCGCAGCTGGGCCAAGGTCTCCGGCCATTCATGGCTGCGATGCGCCATCGTCCGCAAATTCGCGACCAGCAGATGGCAGCGCCCGTCCGCCGTGTCGGGGGCGGGGGAGACGGTCGCGGCATTGGCCGCCCACATCGAAGAAGCCGAGAAAGCGGCAGGCCGGAGCGCCGCGGTCTCGCCATCCTCGACCCCGAGCGCGGCCAGCCAATCCCGGTTCGGGCGGCGATGGGGCAGCAGCACCCCCTGGGCGAGGCCGAGGCCGAGATTGTGGCGCATCTTCGCCACGCCCTGCAGCGCCGCCTCGCGGGGGAATGCGGTCGCGCCGGCATTGGCGGTGGCGGCGAGATTGCCCAGGCTGAGCCCCGCATAATTGTGGCTGGGGCCGACAATGCCGTCGAAATTGATCTCGACCAGCGCCACCGCGTCAGCGCCCGACCGCCAGGAAGCTGTCGCCGGGCGCAAGGCCAAGCAAGGCGGCGCTGGCCGGATCGAGGATCGCCGTCCCGTCGGGCGCCGCATCGACATTGCCGAAGGCCGAGGCGAAATTCTCAAGGCCGCCGGCGGCCAGCAGCATGCGTTCGCCGCCCGGCGAATCGCCGATGCTGGCAAGCGTGAGTGGACGCGCCTCGCGCACCGTCCGGATATTGTCGGTCTGCGCCGACATGGTCGGGCCGCCGTCGAATATGTCGATATAGCCCTCGCCGCTGAACCCTTCGCGCTCCAGCATCCGTTTCGCGACCTCGCCCGTCTGGTGCGGCTGGCGCATGACCTCGCGTGCCCGTTCGGGCAGCATCGCCGTATAGATCGGCGCGGTCGGCATCAGATCGGCGATGAACTGGGTGCCGTGGACCGCGTTGAACGCGTCCGCTTCCTGGAAGGACATGCCGAAAAAGCGCCCCGCAATCGCATCCCAGAAAGGCGACCCGCCCTCCGCGTCCAGCCAGCCGCGCAGTTCGGACACGACCTTGTCGGTGAAGCGGGCGCGGTTGGCGCGGATGAACAGATAGCGGCTGCGGGCGAGCATGACGCCGAGGCCTCCGGCGCGTGCCTCCGGCCGCAGGAACAGCCCGCCCACTTCGGAGAAATTGTTGAAGTCGGTGCACAGGTTCAGCACCTCGGTGTCGAAGGTGCGGCGCAGGATCGGCGAGGTCTTGGTCAGCCGGGTGATGCGGTAGGAATAGAAAGGATGCTCGCGGCCGACGCGGGTGAACACCTGGCAGGTGCCGGCAATCTGGCCCGTTTCGCCATGTTCCAGCATGAACACGAAGACGTCGCCGCCATCCGCCTCTTCCGCGCGGCCGAACGCGGCCACCGAACGCACCAGCTTTTCGGACAAGGCGGCCCTGTCCATCGGCAAATTGGTGAAGCCGCCGCCGGTCTCCTTCGCCATGTCGAACATGGCGTCCAGATCCCCGATGCGTGCCGGACGTACCCTGTAACTCACAAACTTCCCCCATGAGCGAGGCGCAGGATCGTCAGCGCGGAGAGTTGCGCGCGTTCGACCAGGCTCTCGACGATCAAATATTCTTCACTGCTGTGAATGGAGCCGCCGCGCGCGCCCATCGTATCGACGACCGGCACGCCGCAGGCCGCGATATTGTTGCCGTCGCAGACCCCGCCGGTGTCGCGCCAGCTGATCGCCTGGCCGAGATCGGCGCCCGCCTGCTTCACAAGCCCGAACAGCTTTTCAGCCTTGGGATCGAGTGGCTTGGGCGCCCGGGCAAAGCTGCCATGGACGTGGATCGTCACGTCATGCTTCGCCGCAATCGCAGCGACTGCCTCGTCCAGCAGGGCCTGCGCCTTGGCCTGCAGTTCTGGCGTACGCGGGCGCATGTTGACGCGCAGCACCGCATGGTCGGGGACGACATTGTTCGGCCCGCCGCCATCGATCTTCGCCGGATTGACGGTCAGCCCATCCTGCCGCGCCGCGGCGAGGCGCAGCGCCAGATCGGCCGCGGCCAGTAGCGCATTCCGCCCCTCGTCCGGATTGCGCCCGGCATGGGCGGAGCGCCCCGTAATCCGGATCGAGAAATTGCCGCTCCCCGGCCGCGCGCCGGCGAGCGTGCCGTCGGGGAGGGCACTGGGCTCATAGGTGAGCGCCGCCTTCTTTCCCCGCGCCGCCTGGGCGATGAGAGCGGCGGAGCCGGGCGAGCCGACCTCCTCATCCGAATTGATCACCACGTCATAGCCGAGCTGCGCTGCGCCGCCGGCTTCCACCGCGCGCAATGCCGCCAGCATCACCGCCAGCCCGCTTTTCATGTCGGCGACGCCCGGGCCGCCAAGCACGCCCTCCTCGCGCCAGAACACCTTCTGGAAGTCGTGATCGGCGCCGAACACCGTGTCCATATGGCCGGTGAAAAGCAGCTGGACCGGCGCCTCGGGGCGCACCTTCAGATGCAGGTTGCGGCCATGCTCGATCGGGTTCAGCCGTCCGTCCGCGGCCATCGCTTCCACTGGGGCGGCGTCAGCGAGCACGAGCTCGCCCGGCAGCTCGGCAAAGGCGTCAGCAAGCAGCCCGGCGACATCGGCGAGGCCGGCGAGATTGCGCGAGCCGCTGTTCACCGCCGCCCAGCCGGTCACCTGGTCCAGCATCGGCGCGTCTGCGCAATGTTCGACCGCCGCCTGTTCGATGCTGGAAAGACCCGCCATGGCGCCTCCCTAGCGCCGGTCACGGCTGGCTGGAACCCCTTGGCCAGAACCGGACGCGACCATGCTGACTTTCGTTTGTGTTTTGGGCAACATAGGCGACGATCGATTGGGGGGATGGTTTCAGATGCGCGCGCATTTTCTTGTAAGCATGCTGTTGCTCGGCGGCGAAACTGCCGCACCGGCCTTGTCCGGCCAGGCAACGGCATCGGCCGCCGCCGAACAGCCGCAGACCATCGCAGAGCAGATGGATGCGGGACAAAATCAGCTCGATGCCCATCGCTACGAACAGGCAATCGAGGTCTTCAACCGCGTCCTCGTCCGCATTCCGGATTTCGGCCCGGCTTTGGCGCAGCGGGCGCTCGCCGAAGCCTGGACGAACCGGATGGAGGAGGCCACGCGCGACATCGACGCGGCGGCGCGATCGATGCCGGACAATGTGCTGCTCCACACTGTGCGCGCCACCATTGCCCAGCGGCGCAGCGACGATGCGACCGCGATCGTTGAATATACGAGGGCGCTGACGCTGGAGCCCGGCAACCGGCATGCGTTACGGGTTCGCGCCTCTCTCTATCGGGACGCCGGCAATAATGCCGCGGCCGTTGCCGACGCGGAAACCTATATCGACTCCCATCCGGAGGAGATTGACGGCTATGTCATGAAGGCAACCTTACTGATCGGGCAGCGCGACCGTGTGGGCGCCGCGGCTGAAGCCGACCGGATCATGCGCACCTTTCCGGACGATCCGGAATTTCTGTTCGGGGCTGCGACCATCTATCACAGGCTGGCGGACCGGACGCATGCACTTGCCGCGATGGATCGCGCCGTTGCACGCCGACCGAATTCCTTCGCCTTGCTCCTTTCTCGCGCGCAATTTCGCCGCTGGGATGATTTCGTCGGCTGGCGCGCTGACCTCGATGCCGCACTGGCGATCGAGCCCGGCCACGGCGATATTCTCACCCAACTCGCCCTGCTGGATTTCAAGGAGCGGAAATGGGCCGCTGCGGTGGCCCGTTTCACGCAGGTCCTTGTTCAGGAGCCGCGGGATTATGGCGTGCTCGCCTATCGCACCATGGCTCATTTGAATGCTGGCGAACGGGCGCTGGCGGAACAGGATTTCCGGGCAGCCCTGGCGGCGTCGGAAGGGGCCGACGATTTCGGGCTGATCTGCGGCTCGTTCGCCCGGGAAGGCTTCGCGCTGGATTGGGCCCTGGACACTTGTAACCGCGCGCTCGGGCTCAAGCCTGAAGACCCTGCCCATCACGCAAGTCGCGGTCTGGTGGAGCTTCGCCTCGGCCGGCTCGACGCGGCGCTCGCGGACTATGACGCGGCGATCGCCGCAGACGCGCGGCGAGCCGGCAGCTATTATGGCCGCGCCCTCGTGCATCATCGCCGGGGCGAAGCGCAGGCCGCCGTCGCCGACCGGGCCGAGGCTCTGGCCATCGATCCCGGTATTGCCGAAACCTTTCAGAGCTACGGCTTCACCGATTTCTGAGGCGCTCAGAAGCCGTAAACCAGCGTGATCCGTCCCAGCCGGTCCGTCGAGACGCGCCCCGCCGCCGGCTGGCTCTCATATTGGATATTGTAGGAGAAGCGCGCCGCCAGCGGGCCGAAAACCTGCGCCTCGATGCCCGTGGTGGCGCTGAACGTATTGCCGCGCGAATCGAGGAAGGCGGCGCCGGTCTGGGTCAGCTGCACGCCCGGCCGCAATTTCAGCCGCGCGTCGAGCGCGCCGCGCCCGGAAAAGCCGTCCTCATTCGGCCCGTTGACCGGCTCGATATGGCGGAAGGCCGGGCCGCCCTGCACGTCGATGGAGAGATTGTCGCTGCGCACCACCCGGTAGCCGAGCCCCGTGGACACTGAGTAACGCGCGTCATAGCCAAGCACCGGATCATGCTCCGCCTGCAGCAGGCCGTAGGCGGAGAGCCGCTCGTTCACCTTGTAGCGGGGCTCGTAGGCCGCGATCAGCCGCTCCTGGCTGCGGACGCCGTTGGTCTCCTGATAGGCGGCCTCGCCGCGCAGTTCGTGCCGCCACCGCACGCCCTGCCGCGTCGCACGAAGCGAGGCATAGACGCCGAGCGTGTCGGTGTTGCCGCTGGCCAGCGAGGCGCCGATCTCGCCCCGGCCCGACCAATTGGCAAGCGGTGCGGGATTGGCGAGCCGCGCCTGCTCCGCCGCGCTCTGCTCGGCGACCCGCGCGGCGAGCCGCCGGTCCAGCGTCTCGGCCAGTTCCGGCGCCGCCCGCCGCGCATATTTGACGACCGCCGCGATCTCCGCGTCGCTGCCGCTCGCGAAAACGTCGTCCACCATCGCCTGCACCGGCGAAGGCACGGTCTGCGCGGCGGCGGGGGCCGCGCTCAGCAAGACCATGAAATAGACTAGCAAACGCCCTCGTGCTCCGGCGAAGGCCGGAGCGTTGGCCGCATGGGAACGATCTGATTTCATCGAACTTCATCCACCGCTCCGGCCTTCGCCGGAGCACAGTTAGGTTGCCAAAAAAGAACTCAAAGCCAAGCCGCGAACGCCTTCAATATGTCGCGGTAGAGGCCCTGCTTGAACGGAACGATAAGCTCCGGCAACTCCTGCGGGTCGGCCCATTTCCACGCGCGAAACTCGGGCTCCGGCGTTTGCAGGTTCACGTCCGCGTCCGCGCCGGTGAAGCGCATCAGGAACCAGCTCTGCCGCTGTCCGCGCCACTTCCCCTTCCAGACCTTGCCCAGCATCTCGTCCGGCAGATCGTAAAGCAACTCCCCCGGCGCCCTGGCGAGAATCTCCACCTTGTCGCGGCTGATCCCGGTTTCTTCCTCCAGCTCGCGCAAAGCCCCGTCCTCGGCCGCCTCGCCGGGGTCCAGCCCGCCTTGGGGCATCTGCCAGGCCTCGAGCGTCGAATCGAGCCGCTGACCGACCCAAGCCTTGCCGTCATGGTTCAGCAGCATCACGCCGGCGGCGGGGCGGTAGGGCAGGCTCTCCCGGTCGACCGTCCCGCTCATGAACGCTGTTCCAGCAGCAATTTCAGCGCCGCGACGCAGTCCCGCAAATCCTGCTGCGAAGAGGGGATCGCCTTCCGCAAATTCATGAAGCCGTGGATATTCCCCTTCGCCTCCAGGAAGATGGTGGGCACTCCCGCCTGGCTGCACGCCGCGGCATAGGCCCGCCCCTGGTCGCGGATCGGATCGAGGCTGGCGGTCATCACCAAAGTCGGGGGCATGCCCGCCTGGCTTTTCACCAGCGGGGAATAACGCCAGTCCTTCTTGTCCGCCGCATAGCAATCCTCGAACCAGTCCATGCCCGGCCTGGTCAGCAGATAGCCCTCGGCGAAGTCGGTATAGCTCGGATAGCCGTCGTCGGGATCGGCGGCGGGGTAGATCGGGAATTGGGCGAGCACCGGCGCCTTCGCCGGCGTGTCGCGCAGGGCCAGGCTGACGATGATCGCGAAATTGCCGCCGGCGCTGTCGCCGCAGGTGACCAGGCCGGTCACCTCGCGGCCCAAAGCCGCCGGGCTCCCCGCCGCCCAATAGGCTGCGGCGATCGCATCCTCGATACCCGCCGGCCAGGGATGTTCCGGCGCCAGCCGATAGTCGACCGCAAGCAGAGGCAGGTCCAGCTGCCGCGCCAGCTCGGCGCAGAGGCTCTCATGGGTATCGAGGTCGCCGAGCACGAAGCCGCCGCCATGCATGAACAGCATCAGGGGGCCGGCCCCCCGCGTCTCCCGCGCGTCGAACAGCCTTAGCGGGATCGCGCCCCCCGGCCCCGGGCAGGACAGGTCCCGCACGACCGCCAGCTCACCCATCGGCAGCTCCGCAACGTGCCGCATCTTCTTCATCAGCAGGCGCCCCTCCGCCGGCGGCAGCTCATGGGTCTTGGGGCCGGGAAGGGCGTTCAGATAATCGAGGAACTGGCGCACGTCCGGGCGCACATAGGGGTCGGTCATCTGGTCACATCCTTGACTTTTCGGCCCTTGGGGTATGAAATCGGCCCGATCTAAGGGGGTTCATATGATCGCGCTAGATGTCATGCTCATGGCGCTCGTCCAGGCGGCCGTTTCGCCGTCTGCGCAAGCCACGTCGCCCGCGCCTGTGCCCAACGTGGACGTTGTCGGCCCGGCCCAGCCGCGGCGCCGGATGATCTGCCGCACGCTGACCTCGAGCAACTCGCATATCCCCGCTGGCCGCGTCTGCCGGACGCAGGAAGAGACTGAGGCCCAGATCGACCGCGCGCAGGCGGAGGCGGCGCTCGACGTTCGCTCCACGAATCGCCGGACGGCCGAGATGCAGGAGCAGTCCGGCTACGGCAATTGGCTCCGGTCCCACCGGGATAGCGCGATCGGCCAGACGGACGTCAGGCAGGAGCGCCGCGGCGGGGATTGAGCGGCGCGCCGGCCGCCCGGCAAGGCGCGCCATCTCCTTGACTTTTTGGCCTCCACGGTATGAACTCGCCCCGAACTCAGGGGGGTTCTGATGCTCGATGTCATGCTCTTGGTGCTCGCCCAGGCCGCGGTCTCGGCGCCTGCCCAAAGCACGGCGCCCGCGCCTTCGCCGAATGTCGACGTTGTCGGCCCGGTCCAGCCTCGGCGCCGGATGGTCTGCCGCACCATGATGTCCAGCAATTCGCACATCCCCTCCGGCCGCGTGTGCCGGACGCAGGAGGAGATCGAGTCCCAGATCGACCGGGCGCAGCAGGAGGCGGCCCTCGACGTCCGCTCCACCGATCGCCGGACCGCCGAGATGCTGGTGCGATCCCAGGCTTTCCAACCAGGGCCCGGCGAAACCAGCGTGGCGCAAACCCGGCGAGGCGGGAACTGAGCGACGCGCCGTTCTCCCGGCAATTCGCTTCGCTTGCGGTTGTCGCGGCGCGCCCACGGGTCTAGGCTCTGCCGATAGCGAATATCCGAGGAAGTTACCTTGGCTACGGCCAGCCATTATCTGACCCCAGAAGAAGCCAAATCCGACGCGCCGCTCGAAGCGGTGGTGGTGAGGTTCGCCGGTGATTCCGGCGACGGCATGCAGCTCACGGGCGGGCAATTCACTCTGTCCACCGCGCTCGCCGGCAACGATCTTGCGACCTTCCCGGATTTCCCGGCGGAGATCCGCGCGCCGCAGGGCACGACCTTCGGCGTCTCCGCCTTCCAGATCAATTTCGGCTCGGCCGCGATCGAGACGGCGGGCGATGCGCCCGACGTGCTGATCGCGATGAACCCGGCGGCGCTGAAGACCAACGTCAATGATCTGAAGGCCGGCGGCCTGATCATCGCCGACGAGGGCGAGTTCGGCGCCCGCAACCTCGCCAAGGCCGGCTATGAGGCGAACCCGCTGGACGACGACCAGCTCGCCAAGTGGCAGGTGATCCGGCTCAACATCTCGCAGCTCACCCTCGATGCCGTGAAGCCTTTCGGGCTCGGCAACAAGGAGGCCCTGCGCTGCAAGAATATGTGGACGCTCGGCCTCGCGCTCTGGATGTTCGATCGCGACCGCGCGCCGATCGTCCAGTGGCTCAAGACCAAGTTCGCCAAGGCGGCCGAGCTGGCCGAGGCCAATATCGCGGCGCTCAACGCCGGCCACGCTTATGGCGAGACCGCCGAGATGGGCGGGCAGGTGACCCAGCATCATATCGGTGCCGCCCCGGTCGCGCCGGGCCTCTACCGCACCGTCACCGGCGCAGAGGCAATCTCGCTGGGGCTGGTCGCGGGCGCGAAGCTGGCCGGCTTGCCGATGTTCTTCGGCGGCTATCCGATCACCCCGGCCTCGGCGATCCTGCATCATCTGTCGCGGCTCAAGGAATATGGCGTCACCACCTTCCAGGCGGAGGACGAGATCGCGGCCATCGCCGCCTCGATCGGCGCCAGCTTCGCCGGCTCGCTCGGCGTCACCTCTTCGTCCGGCCCCGGCATCGCGCTGAAGGGCGAGGCGATGGGCCTCGCGATCATGACCGAGCTGCCGCTCGTCATCATCAACTCGCAGCGCGGGGGGCCGTCGACCGGCCTGCCGACCAAGACCGAGCAGTCGGACCTCTACCAGGCCATTTACGGCCGCAATGGCGATGCGCCGCTGCCGGTCATCGCCGCCTGCTCGCCCGCCGACGCCTTTGACTGCGCGATCGAGGCGGTGCGCATCGCCGTGCAATATATGACCCCGGTCATGCTGCTGACCGACGGCTATATCGCCAATGCCGCCGAGCCGTGGAAGGTGCCGGACATGGGCGGCTATGCGCCCTTCCCGGTGGCGTTCCACGATCAGGCGCCCGACGAAGGCGAGGCGGTAAACCCCTATAAACGCGACGAGAAACTGAAGCGCGTCTGGATCAAGCCCGGTACGCCAGGGTTGATGCACCGGATCGGCGGCATCGAGAAGAATGTCGGCTCCGGCCATATCGATTATGCGCCGGAGAACCACCAGGCGATGACCGACATCCGCGCCGACAAGGTGCTCGGCGTCGCCAAATCCTGCCCACCGCAGGCGGTCTGCCTCGGCCAGGAGGGCGGCAAGCTGGCGGTCGTCGGCTGGGGCTCGACCTTCGGCCCGATCCACCAGGCCGTCCGCCGCGCCCGCCGCGACGGCAAGGATGTGAGCCACATCCACCTGCGCCACATCTGGCCGCTGCCGACAAATTTGGGCGATCTTCTAGAGTCTTACGACAAGATCATCGTGCCGGAAATGAACAAGGGCCAGCTCAAGACCCTGCTCCGCGACCAGTATCTGGTCGATGCCCGCCCGGTCACCAAGGTCTCCGGCCAGCCCTTCAAGATCGCCGAGATCGAGGCGGCGATCGACGAGGCTTTGGGGTGACGCTCGATGGAAGCGAAACCCCCGCGCCTGTTTCCCTTGCTCGCCATGCTGGTGCTCGTGATCGGCATGATCCTCTATCTGAAACTTAAAGGCTGAACCCATGACCGAGATGGTCAAACTCACCGCCAAGGATTTCGCCACCGACCAAGAGGTGCGCTGGTGCCCCGGCTGCGGCGATTATGCGATCCTGAAGGCGGTGCAGCGCACCATGCCGGATCTCGGCGCCGATCCGTCGAAGACCGTGTTCATCTCCGGCATCGGCTGCTCCAGCCGCTTTCCTTATTATATGGAAACCTACGGCTTCCACACGATCCACGGCCGCGCCCCGGCGCTGGCGACGGGCGTGAAGCTCGCCAATCCGGAACTCGACGTCTGGATCGTCACCGGCGACGGCGACGCGCTGTCGATCGGCGGCAATCACACGATGCACATCCTGCGCCGCAACCTCGATTGCCAGATCCTGCTCTTCAACAACGAGATTTACGGCCTGACCAAGGGCCAATATTCACCCACCTCGCGCGTCGGCACGCGCAGCCCGTCCACGCCGTTCGGCTCGGTCGACCGGCCCGTCCGCCCCTGCGCTTTCGCCCTCGGCTCGGGCGGCCGTTTCGTCGCCCGGGCGATCGACGTGCACAAGAATCTGCCCGATGTGCTGAAGGCCGCCCACGCGCACAAGGGCGCCGCCTTTGTCGAGATTTTCCAGAATTGCATCGTCTATAATGACGACGTCTTCGCGCCGTTCACCGACAAGGCCAATGCCGGCAAGCAACTCTGGCTGAAGCCCGGCGAGCCGATGCTGTTCGACAATGGCTCGAAGGGCCTGACCCTCGACCGGCAGGCGCTGAACCTCAAGGTCGTCGACGTGACCGACGGCGATTGGCAAGCGGCGGCCGTGATCGTCCACGATCCCATGAACAAGGCGGTCGCGCACATGCTGATCGACATGCCGATCGGCAGCTTCCCGATGGCGCTCGGCGTCATCTACGATGATCCCCGCCCGACCTTCGAGAGCGCGGTGCTGGAGCAGCAGGAGCAGGCGGCGAAGGGCAAGCCCGCCGACTTGCAAGCTTTGGTCTCGCGCGGCCAGACCTGGCAGGTCGAAAAAGAACCGCACGAGATGTGAGCCGCCGTCATTCCAGCGAAAGCTGGAATCTCATTTCTCTTGATCCGAAGTTTGGGAAGGCAGTGAGATTCCGGCTTTCGCCGGAACGACGCAGGTGCTTGCGCAGCGCCGAAACGCAACGCATCTAGGCCTCCGATGCTGCAGCGGGGGAAACATCTGGTCGCGGCGGACCGTGGCTTCGCCACCGGGGGCGGCTTCTTCGCGTCCCTGTTCGCGGGCGGCTTCAACAAATTGATCGACCGGGTCGACAAGGGCATCAGCGAGGGCCGGATCGAGGCGACCCTCCCGGATGGCTCCAGCCGCACCGTCGGCGGGCGCGGCGAGGGGCCGGTCGCGATCATCCACCTGAAGAGTTGGCGGGCGCTGGTTCGGCTTGTCGCCTCCGGCTCGGTCGGTTGGTACGTCGCCTGGGCGCGGGGGGAATGGACCAGCCCTGACCCGGTGAAGATTTTCGAAATCTTCCTGCGCAACGCGTCTTCGCTCGGCGATACCGGGCGCTCGAAGGGGCCTTGGAAGGCGGTCAACTGGGTCGCGCATCGGCTGCGCGCCAATGGCAAAAAGCGGGCGCGGCGGAACATCGCCCATCATTATGATCTGGGGAATGATTTCTACGCCGCCTGGCTCGATCCCTCGATGACCTATTCCTCCGCGATCTTCGCCAATCCCGCGGACTCGCTGGAGCAGGCGCAGCAACACAAGGTCCGGCTGCTGCTCGACCGGCTCGATCTCCAGCCCGGCCAGCGCCTGCTGGAGATCGGCTGCGGCTGGGGCGCGCTCGCCGAGATCGCGGCGCGGGACTATGGCGTGCACGTCACCGGGCTCACGCTTTCCGAGGAGCAGAAGGCCTATGCCGAGGCGCGGCTCGCACGCGCGGGGCTGGCGGACAAGGCGGACATCCAGCTCACCGACTATCGCGACGTCGCCGGCACGTTCGACGCGGTCGCCAGCGTCGAGATGGTGGAGGCGGTCGGGCAGGAATATTGGCCGGCCTATCTCCAGGCCGTGGCCGGCGCGCTGAAGCCGGGGGGCAAGGCGGCGATCCAGCTCATCTCGATCCGCGACGATCTCTTTCCGAACTATGCGGCCAATGCCGATTTCATCCAGACCTACATCTTCCCCGGCGGTATGCTGATCGGGGAGGGGCGGTTCCGGGCGATCGGCGAGAAAGCCGGCCTCTTCTGGCAGGACCGGGCCGGCTATGGCGCCGATTATGCGGAGACGTTGCGGCGCTGGCGGGAGAGTTATGAGGCCGCCGTCCGTGAGGCGCGGCTGCCGGACGGTTTCGATCCGGACTTCCACAATCTGTGGCGCTACTATCTGATGTATTGTGAGGGGGGGTTCCGGAGTGGGGGAATCGAT
>JBGAHY010000040.1:0-24073 GCA_044225925.1 Allosphingosinicella sp. | reverse complement strand
CGTTTTCGTTTTGGCTTGGATCACAGCGGCGCCGCCTCGAACTAGACCGCGCTCAGCGGGTAGGCCGTCGTGCTCTTCACCCGCTCCATGGCGAAGCGCGAGGTGACGTTCTTCAGGGGCACGTTGGCGATCAGGCGGCGGTAGAAATCGTCATAATCCGCCATCGAACCGACCGCGACGCGCAGCAGATAATCGACGTCCCCGGCCATCCGGTAGACCTCCATCACCTCCGGCAAGTTCGCCACGGCGCCGGCGAAGGTGGCGAGCCATTCCGGGCTGTGGTCCTGCGCCTCGATCTCGACGAAGACGGAGATGCCGAGTCCGATCGATTCGGGGTCGAGAATCGCCACCCGCCGCTGGATCACGCCCGCCGCCTCCAGTTTCTGGATCCGGCGCCAGCAGGGCGTCTGGGAAAGATTGACCCGGCTCGCCACCTCGGCGACGGGCAGGGAGGCGTCCTCCTGCAATATGCCGAGGATCTTGATATCTGTCCGGTCCATTTTTGCCCTGCTTTGGAAAAAACTTGCTGCATACTGCCGCATTCTTTGGCGAAACGATATATTTTTCCAATATCCGCGCAAGCCCTTCCGTCCGCCGCGACAGGGTGGCGGAGGTTGACTTCGGCGCATCGCCCGACTAGGTGGCCCCTTCGCTTTTCAAGCAATCTGCATCGTCGAAAGAAACAGGCGTCCCGAGCCATGAAGATCCGCAACTCTCTGAAGTCCCTCAAGTCGCGCCATCGCGACTGCCGCGTGATCCGCCGCCGGGGCCGCACCTACGTCATCAACAAGACGAACCGCCGTTTCAAGGCGCGCCAGGGCTAATCCCCTCGTGACCGTCAGCGCCGCCGTCTTCGACGTCGGCAACGTCCTCTACGGCTGGGATCCCGAATCCTTTCTCGTCCGGCAGATCGCCGACGATGAGGCGCGCCTGCGCTTCATCGAGGACGCCGATCTTTACGCCTGGCACGAATCGCTGGACGGCGGCCGGCCTTATGCCGAGGCCGCGGCCGAGCTCGGCGAGAAATTCCCCACATACGCCCACGTGATCGCCGCCTGGAGCGACCGTTTCGGCGAGACCATCACCGGGCCGGTGCCGGGCACGCACGAACTCGTCGCCGAGCTGGACGCGCGCCATGTGCCGCTCTTCGCGATCACCAATTTCTCCGCCGATTTCTGGCCACCCTTCCACGCCAGGGAGCAGGCCTTCTTCGCCCGCTTCCGGGACATCGTCGTCTCCGGCGAGGTGAAATTGCTGAAGCCCGATCCCGCCATCTACTATCTGGCACTCGACCGCTTCGGCCTGCGGCCCGCGGAGGCGCTGTTCATCGACGACCGCGCGATCAACGTTGAAGGGGCGCTGGCGGTAGGGATGCAGGCGCATCTCTTCACCGACGCGGCCGATCTCCGCGCCCGGCTGGTGGCGGAAGGCCTGCTTTAGGAGTCGTGCTTCTCCAGCTCGTCGCCCTTCAGCCGGGCGACGTGGACCACGTTGGTGGAGCCGGGCACGCCGAAGGGGACGCCGGCGGTGACGATGATCCTGTCGCCGCCATTGGCGAGGCCGTGGCGGAGCGCCATCCGCTTGGACTTGCCGACCATCTCCTCGAAGCTGCCGACATCGCGAGTGCGGACCGCATGCGCGCCCCAGAGCAGGCCAAGCCGCCGCGCCGTCTTCAAGGACGGGGTCAGGACCAGCAGGGGCACGGTCGGCCGCTCGCGGGCCACCCGCCGGGCAGTCGAGCCCGAGCTGGTGAAGCAGACGATGCAGGCGGCGCTGACCGTTCGGACGATGTCGCTGGCGGCGCGGGCGATCGCGTCATTCGTGGTCGCGTCAGGCAGGGTCTCGGTGAAATGGACGCGGGCATAGTGGCTCGGATCGGATTCCACGCTGGTCGCGATCCGGTTCATGATCTCGACCGAATCGACGGGGAACTGGCCCGAGGCGCTTTCCGCCGAAAGCATGATCGCATCGGCGCCGTCATAGACGGCGGTCGCAACGTCGGACACTTCGGCCCGGGTCGGGGAAGGCGAAGAGATCATCGATTCGAGCATCTGCGTCGCGACCACCACCGGGCGGCCCATCCGCCGCGCCGCCTCGACGATCCGCTTCTGCAGCGGCGGCACCTGCTCGGGTGGCATCTCCACGCCCAGATCGCCGCGCGCGACCATCACCGCATCGGCCAGCTCCAATATGCCGTCCAGCCGCTCGATCGCCGCCGGCTTCTCGATCTTTGCGAGGAGATTGGCTTTGCCGCCGATCAGCCGCCGTGCCTCGGCGACGTCCTCGGGCCGCTGCACGAAGCTCAAGGCGACCCAATCGACATGCTGCTCCAGCGCGAAGGCGAGATCGGCGCGGTCCTTCTCGGTCAGGGCCGCCAGCGGCAGCACCACATCGGGGACGTTCAGGCCCTTGTTGTTGGAGATCGTCCCGCCGACCTCGACGATCGTCTCGATCCGGTCGGCGCTGGCTTGCTTCACCCGGAAGACCAGCTTGCCGTCATCGACCAGCAGCCGCATGCCCGGCTCGGCCGCGTCGAAAATCTCCTTGTGCGGCAGGTTGGCGCGCGTCGCGTCGCCCGGCGTCTCGTCGCGGTCGAAGCTATAGGCCTGGCCGTTCTTCAGTTCGGCCTTGTCGCCCTGGAACTTCCCGACGCGGAGCTTCGGACCCTGCAGATCGGCGAGGATCGTGGTCGGCCGCTCCAGCTCCGCCTCCAGCGCGCGGATCGCGGCGATGCGCTTCTCGTGATCGGCATGATTGCCGTGGCTCATGTTGAGGCGGAAGGCGTCGGCGCCCGCCTCGACCAGCTTGCGGATCATCGCCGGGCTGTCGGATGCGGGGCCGAGCGTGGCGAGGATGCGCACCTTGCGGGTGCGGGGGACGAACCGGCTGGTGGCTTCCTTCGGCATCAGGGCCTGCCTCCGGGGTTGGAGGTGGCCATGATCGGCCGGAGAAGCCGGCTGGGTATGAGAGGGCCGAAGGCCGGGTCAGGACACCCGGACGAGGCGCTCGACGCCGCCAGCCGGCTTCTCCGGCCGACCGCCAAGCGGCTGTCCTTTGTCGCCCGGCTACGTCGCTGCGTCGGTCACGATGAATCTTCATCGCTCTCTCCTTGCTCCTTTCCGGACAACAAATGCCAGCCCGTCACGGCCGCCTCCAACCCCGGAGGCAGGCCCCCGGCGGCAATAGCCGCTCGACATGACAGTGCAAGGCGCTAGACAGCGCGGCACAACCTGAATCGATGGAGTGACACTTGGCGGAAGGAAGCATCGCGGCCGACGAATTGCGGCTGCTGATCGAGCGGATCGAGCGGCTCGAGGAAGAGAAGAAGGCGATGGCCGACGATATCCGCGACGTCTACGCCGAGGCGAAGGCGCGCGGCTATGACGGCAAGGCGATGCGCACCGTGGTCCGCCTCCGGAAGATGGAGACGCATGTCCGCCAGGAGGAAGAGGCGATCCTCGACACCTACAAGGCGGCGCTTGGTCTCGCCTGAGCGCCTGCAGCGAAAGAAAGGTGCGCGGCAATGGCCGGCCACAGCAAATACAAGAACATCATGTACCGGAAGGGCGCGCAGGACAAAAAGCGCTCCAACCTGTTTTCCAAACTCAGCCGCGAGATCACCGTCGCGGCCAAGATGGGCGTGCCCGATCCGGACATGAACGCGCGCCTGCGCGCCGCTGTCAACGCGGCCAAGGCGCAGTCCATGCCCAAGGACAATATCCAGCGCTCGATCGACAAGGCGTCCGCGGCCGACGGCGAGAATTACGAGGAAATCCGCTATGAGGGCTTCGGCCCGGGCGGCGTCAGCCTTGTCGTCGAGGCGCTGACCGACAATCGCAACCGCACCGCCACCAACGTGCGCACCGCCTTCGCCAAGAATGGCGGCAATCTCGGCGCCTCCGGCTCGGTCAGTCACGGCTTCGACCGGCTCGGTCTCGTGGAATTTCCCGCCAGCGCGGGCGATGACGACAAGGTGTTCGAGGCGGCGATCGAGGCGGGCGCGGACGATGTCGAGTCGGACGAGGACGGCCACCGCATCTGGACCAGCATCGACACTCTGCACGGTGTCGCCCGCGCGCTGGAGGCGGCGCTCGGCGAGCCCGAGGGCGTGAAGCTCGCCTGGCGGCCGCAGAACAGCATCGAGGTCGGCGAAGAGGATGCGGCGCAGCTGCTGAAGCTGGTCGACACGCTCGAGGAGGATGACGACGTCCAGACCGTCTGGGGCAATTACGAAGTGCCCGACGCGGTGCTGGAGAAGCTAGGCTAGGTGATCATCATCGGCCTCGATCCCGGGCTGGCCTGCACCGGCTGGGGCGTGATCGCGGCGGAGGGGAACCGGCTCTCGCATATCGCCAACGGGCAGGTGCGCACGGACGCGAAGGCGGCGCTGCCGGACCGGCTGGTGCGGCTGGAGGCTGCACTTGGCGAGGTGCTCGCGGCGCACAAGCCCGCCGTTGCGGCCTGCGAGGAGGTCTTTCTCAACGACAATCCGCAATCGACGCTGAAGCTCGGCCAGGCGCGCGGCGTCATCCTGCTGGCACTGGCGAAAGGCGGCCTCGCCATCGGCGAATATGCGCCGCGGCTGGTGAAAAAGGCTTTGGTCGGCACCGGCGCTGCGGAAAAGACGCAGGTCCATGCCATGGTCCAGCGCCTGCTCCCCGCGGCGAAGATCGCCGGCGCCGACGCGGCCGACGCGCTGGCCGTGGCGATCACCCATGCGCACCATCTGGCGAGCGCGCGGCGGCTCGCCTAGAAGGGCGACATGATCGCACGCTTGCGGGGGACATTGGCGGAATTCGGCGCGGACCATGCCGTGCTCGACGTCAACGGTGTCGGCTATCTGGTCGCCGCCTCTTCGCGCACCCTGTCGGCGCTCGGCGCGATCGGCGAGGAGGTCGTCCTCCACACCGAAATGCTGGTCGGCGAGGATTTCATCCGGCTGGTCGGCTTCACCTCGGCGGCCGAGCGCGACTGGTTCCGCCTGCTGACTTCGGTGCAGGGCGTCGGCGCCCGCGTCGCCCTGGCCATCCTCTCCGCTCTGTCCGCCGACGAGGTCCACCGCGCGGTGGCGAGCGGCGACCATGCGATGATCGCCCGCGCCCAGGGCGTCGGCCCGAAGCTTGCCCAGCGCATCGCCAACGAGCTCAGGGACAAGGCCGGCGGCATCGCGCTGGGCAGCGGCGGCGCGGCGGCGCCCAAAGGGAGCGAGAGCCAGGACGCGGTCTCGGCCCTCGCCAATCTCGGCTTCCGGCCCTCCGACGCGGCGGCGGCGGTGGCGAAGGCCGAGGCGGAAGTGGGGCCCGAGGCGGGCTTCGACCTGCTGGTGCGCACCGCCCTCAAGAAGGCGGCAAAATGACCGACGTCCTCAAGGACCTCGAACAGACGCTTCTTGGCGCATCTGCGGCGGTCATACGCCGTCAGACGATGTGGGATTTCGAGTTCTCGACGGGGCTCAAGCTACACGTTGAAGCAGTCTGGCGTTTGAGGGATGCGGAAGCCATTAAGGTAACCAGTTCGGACGACGGCCATAAATTTGGGCTTCCTGCCAGCGTCGATGCTCAGGCGCGTGCGACAGCGTTGCTTACGGGGTGCACCGTCACCGGAGTGGACCTGAACTCCGTCACCGCCGACCTTGAGATTACCTTCTCGAATGGGGTCGTTCTTGACGTGCTGACCGATTCGATGGGCAATGAGAGTTGGGTGGCCTATTTAAAGGGTGACACGTGGGCCGTTGGGGCGAATGGCATTGGGTTGAGATGACCGACCCCGACCGCATCACCACGCCGGACCGCCGCCCCGAGGATCTCGATGCTGCCTTGCGTCCGAAGACGCTCGACGAATTCGTCGGGCAGCAGGCGGCGCGGGAGAATCTGCGCGTGTTCATCTCGGCCGCCAAGGCGCGGGGCGATGCGCTCGACCATGTCCTGTTCTTCGGGCCGCCGGGGCTGGGCAAGACGACGCTCGCGCAGATCATCGCGCGCGAGCTTGGCGTCGGCTTTCGCGCCACCTCCGGGCCGGTGATCGCCAAGTCGGGCGACCTCGCCGCTTTGCTCACCAATCTCGAGGATGGCGACGTCCTCTTCATCGACGAGATCCACCGGCTCGCGCCCGCGGTGGAGGAGATCCTCTATCCGGCGATGGAGGATCGGGTGCTGGATCTGATGATCGGCGAGGGGCCCTCGGCCCGCTCGGTCCGCATCGACCTGCCCAAATTCACCCTGATCGGCGCGACCACAAGGCAGGGGCTGATCACCACGCCGTTGCGTGACCGGTTCGGCATCCCCGTCCGGCTCAATTTCTACAGCGTCGCGGAGCTGGAGCTGGTGGTGACCCGCGCCGCTCGGTTGCTTGGCCTTGTCCTGACCGAAGACGGCGCCAGGGAAGTGGCGCGGCGTTCGCGCGGCACGCCGCGAATCGCCGGGCGGCTGCTCCGCCGGGTCCGCGATTTCGCGCAGGCGGACAATGATGCGGAGGTCGATGCACGGGTGGCCGACGCCGCGCTCAACCGGATGGAGGTCGATCAGCTGGGCCTCGACGCGATGGACCGGCGCTACCTCCTGATGATCGCCGACATCTACAAAGGCGGCCCGGTGGGCGTGGAGACGCTCGCCGCGGGTCTCAGCGAGCCGCGCGACACGATCGAGGAGGTGATCGAGCCTTATCTGATCCAGCTCGGCCTGGTGGCGCGCACTGCCCGCGGCCGCTGCCTGAACGGCCCGGCCTGGGCGCATCTCGGTTTGCCCCAGCCGAAAGGGCAGCCCGGCCTCTTCGAGGGCAAATAGGGTTCGATTCCCGCACTTTGGCCTTGCCGGCCGTTGCGGGACACCGGCAAATATAAGAAATGATTGAGTTTGAGCCCGTTTTGTGGCTTATGACCGCCCACCGAAAGCCTGGCCGCCCGGCATCGCGCTGGCTGCGCATTTGGGGGGACATATGAGAAAAGTTGCTCTGCTGTTGCTGGTGGCGACCATCGCCGCGGCACCCGCAGACCCTGAATCAAAAGGGCCGGCCGGTCCCGCCGACTATTCGGACGCGGCGAACTGGATGTGCCTCCCCGGTCGCGACGACGCTTGCGCGTCGCCGGATACGGTCGAACTCGGCCCGAACGGCTATGGCGCGCCGGTCGTGACTCGCGCCGCCGCCAACCCGCCCGTCGATTGTTTCTATCTCTATCCCACGGTCTCGCGAGACGCCGGCTTCAACTCCGACCTCTCGCCGGGCATGGAAGAACGGGTCGGCATCCAGATCCAGTTCGCGCGTTACACCAGCGTCTGCCGGCCCTTCGTCCCGCTCTACCGGTCCGGCACCGTGGGCGCCGTCCGCAGTGTGCTCGACGGCCTCAATCCGGACCCGATCTTCGCCCGCGCCTATGGCGACGTCGAGGCGGCGTTCCACTATTACATGCAGCACTACAATCACGGCCGTCCCGTCGTGCTCATCGCCCACAGCCAAGGCTCGGTCTATGCGATCGAATTGCTGAAGCGCGAATTCGAGGGGCGCCCGCTGCAGAACCAGCTCGTTTCCGCGATCGTCCCGGGCTTCACCCTCGAAGTCCCGCAGGGGCGGGTGACCGGCGGGACGTTCCGGAGCCTGCCGCTCTGCACCAGCCCCGACCAGACCGGCTGCATCGTCTCCTACGTCTCCTTCCGTGAGGGCCATGAGCCACCGCCGGACGCGATGTTCGGCCGTGCCTCACGGCCCGACTGGACCGTGGCCTGTACCAATCCCGCCGCGCTCGGCAGCGACCGGCGCGTGACCCTGGACAGCTATTTCTACACGATCAGCTCGGAAGCCATGCCGAGCCGGGTGACCTGGTCGCGGACCGGGCCGCCGCCCGCCCAGTTCGTGCACACGCCGGGCCTCGCCAATGCCGCCTGCGTGAACCATGGCCGGGTCGGCTATCTCTCGCTCGGCGTGAACGCCAACCCCAATGACGCGAGAACCGACGACATTCCGGGCGAGATCTTCTTCTGGCGGTGGAATTTCGACGGCTGGGGCATGCACCTCGCCGACATGAACGCGCCGCAGGGCGATCTCATCCGCATGGTCGCCCGGCAGAGCGCCGCCTGGCAGCGCGATCATGCACGGCTGGCCCTGAACACCGCCCAGCCGGCTGCGGCTCAGCGCGTCGCCAGCCAGACCAGGTAACCGCCGCCGAGGGCCAGCAGCCCGGTCATCAAGAAGGTCAGCACGCCCACCAGGAAGGAGCCTTCGCGGCGCCTGCCGAAGCTCTTGCGCGGGGCCGGGCGCTGGAAGGTCAGCTCGACCAGCCCGGCGGCGAGCGCGGCGGCGATGGTCGTCGCCAGCGTGATCAGCGCCGCGCGGGGGCTATAGAGCGCGATGGCCAGCGGCAGCACGACGGCGAAGGGCGCTGCGATCAGCAAGGCGGCGGCGAGCTTGGCCCGCTCCGCCAGCTTCTTCTCGACCGGCGCGACGACGAGAAGGTCCGGGCTGTCCTCGGCGGAAACGGTGAGCCAGGCGAGGCTGCCGGCCAGCTGCCCGGCGATCATCACCCCGAAGAAAGCGAGCGCCGGCAGCAAGGGCGGTCCGCGGCCATGGGTGAAGGCGGGGAGCGCGACCGGCAGCAGGTAGATGAGCCGCAACACGATGGTGAAGGCGAGCTGCGGATCGCGGCGCAGCAGCCGCGCTTCCTTGGCGAACATGGTCGAAAAGAGACTCTCCCGGAAATGGCGCGCGATCCCGCCTTTCGCCTTGCCGCGGTGCCGGGTCAGGCGGGCGGGAGCGTTCTGATAGGAGACCAGGAAGACCCGACCGAGCAGGGCGCCGGCCCCGATAAAGACCAAAAGCGCGAAGCCGAACACCGCCACCATCGCGGACAGGCTGCCGAAGGCGGCGAGGCCCGGCAAAGAGGGCAGGCCGTGGCTGCCATAATCGTGGCTCATCAGCCAGTGGAGGATGGCACCGCCCGCGCTTTGCCGACCGGGGCCCTGCGACAGGAATTGCGAGGCGAGGAAGACGCCCGCGGCGAGAAAGGCGCCGACGATCTGCGCGATCGTCCGGGCGGTGCGGGGGCTGGCGACGCGGACGATGGCGAGCGTGATCGCGAGGCCGAGGCAGGCGCTGAGCAAAGCCAGCGAGAGCAGCAGCAACGGGACGCCGAACAGGCCCGGATGGCCGAGCAGGGCAACCGGCAAAGCGACGGGAAGGGTGAAGGCGGCGAACACGAACATGATGTTCGCGACGATCCCGCATAATTTGGCGAGCAGCACCCGCCGTGACGAGAGTGGCGCGGTCAGCAACAGATCGAGATCGCCCGACAGATAGAGCGTGTCCTGGCTGCGCAGCATCGCCTGGGTGGTCATGAAGCTCATCGCCAGCACGCAGACGGCGAGGACGATGTTGAGCCCCTGCGCCGAGGCGTGGATCGGGACTTCGACCAAATTGACCGCGAGCCAGAAGCCGATTGCCGTATAGACGGTGATCAGCAGGCCCCAGATCAGATTGCCGCCGCGGCGCTGGCGGGCGGCGCGGGTCGCCAGCCGGACCTCGTTGAGCATCAGGAACAGGAAGCCGCCCGGCGTCAGGCGGCCCATCAGCCAGGTCATGCCGCCGCCGGTGTGCTGGTCAGCCGGATGAAGGCGTCCTCGAGGGTCAGATCGTCCGACCCCGCCTGGGCGCGGAGCTCGGCCAAAGTCCCCTCGGCCAGCAGCCGGCCATTGGCGATGATCCCGATCCGGTCGGCCAGCCGCTCGGCGACCTCGAGGATATGGGTGGTGACGACGACGCCGGCGCCTTCGTCCACTTGGGCGCGGAGTGCGTCCTTCACCGCGCGGGCCATGTTCGCGTCGAGGCCGGTCAGCGGCTCGTCGAGGATCAGCAGGCGGGGGCGGTGGATGAGCGCGCCTGCAAGCGCGACCTTCTGCCGCATGCCGCGGGAGAAGCCCTCGCAGGGCGTGTCGCGCTCCTCCCAGAGCTCCAGCCATTTCAGCAGGCGTTCGGCTTCGGGGGCGGCCTCCGTCGGGGCGATCCGCCAGAGCCCGGCGACGAAGCCCAGATATTCGGCCGGCGTCAGCTTGTCGTAGAGCATCGGCTCGTCGGGCAGCCAGGCGGTCAGCCGCTTCGCCGCCAGCGGGTCGGCGAGCGCGTCGACGCCGAAGATATGGACCGACCCCGCTTCCGGCTGGGTCAGGCCGACGGCCATGCGCAAGGTCGTCGTCTTGCCCGCGCCGTTGGGGCCGAGCAGGGCATAGAGCTCGCCCGGCGCGACCCTGAGGTCCAGATTGTCGACAACCTTCTTGTCGAAGCTCTTCGACAAGCCCCGGATCTCTAACGCGGCGTCACCCATGGCGCGCGGTCTGCCACGCCGCGCCGCCGCCGTCGAGCCGGCTCAGTGGTCCTTCAGCGCGCGCCGCTCCAGCGTCCCGAAGCGGATCATCGCCGCACCGACCAGGGCGGTCAGGATCAGGTGAATGGCGTCGCGGCCGCTCACCAGCTCGAACATGTTGGTGATGTAGAGCGCGATCGCCGCGGCCGCCGCCGCCCAGAAGCCGGCCTCATAACCCTTGGCCCGGTTGGCGCGGGAGACATCGTCCTCGACAAGGGCGCGGATCTTCTTCCCCTGAAAATGGCCGCCGGCGAAGGCGAAGGCGATCAGCAGGACAAGGGCCCAGACCAGCCAGGCCGAAATCTTGAACTGCGCGATCCGCGGCGAAGAGTCGGCATGGTTGAAGAAGATCGCCTGGCCGGCGATGAAATAGATGCCGAGGACGGGAAACATGCGGGCGCGGCGGCGGCTGATCCGCTCGGCGCGCTCGACATCGCTTGGGGTGGCCATCGTCTCTCCTTTGAGTAACCCTGAGGTGATATATGTAACCCAAGCGTTACACGGGCGCAAGCCCCTCGATCAACGCAAATTCGGCTCAGTTCGTCTTTTGCGGTTTGCGGGCGAGTCCCGCTCCGTTAGGTGCCGGTCATGAGCGGAGACCTCGACCGGCCCTATGAGGGCGCCTTTCTGGGCCGCACCCATCATTTCGCGCTCCGGGCCTATTTCGAGGACACCGACGTTTCCGGCGTCGTCTACCACGCCAACTATCTGAAATATATGGAGCGGGCCCGCTCGGACATGCTGCGCGCCGCGGGCATCGACCAGCGCGCCGCGATCGAGAGCGGCGAGGGCGTCTATGTCGTCGCCGATCTGGAGATCAAATATCGCGCCTCGGCGAAGCTGGACGACGATCTGGTCGTCCGGAGCGAGGTCGTGGAGGTCCGTGCGGCAAGCTGCACCATTCAGCAGCGAGTCATGCGGGGGCCCGATGTTCTGACCGAGGCCAAGGTGACCGCCGCCTTCGTCTGGGAGGGGCGGCCGAAGCGCCAGCCGCGCGCCTGGGTCGAGGTGTTCCGGCGGCTGACGGAGGAAGGGGAGACGTGAATTCATTTGCCGCAAGCGAGACGGGCCTGAACTGGCTGATCGGGCTGTTCGCCCATGCCAATCTGCCGGTGCAGATCGTCATGGTGCTGCTGCTGCTCGCCTCGATATGGACCTGGGCGATCATCGCCACCCATTGGGCGAAGATGCGCCGGATCAACCGCGACAATGACCGGTTCGAGCGGGACTTCTGGAAGGCCGAGGATATCGACAGCTTCTACGAGGCGCGTGGACGGAGCGATCTGCCCTCGGCGAAGATTCTCGCCGCCGGCATCGCCGAATGGCGCCGCTCGACCAATGGCCGCAACCTCGACAAGGACGGCACCCGGGCCCGGCTCGCGGTCGCCATGCACAGCGCGGTGGCGGCGGAGACGGATCGGCTGGCGTCGAAACTCAACATCCTCGCCACGGTCGGCTCGGTCGCGCCCTTCGTCGGCCTGTTCGGCACCGTGCTCGGCATCATGTTCAGCTTCTCGCGGATCGCGCAGGAGAAGAATACCAGCCTCGACGTGGTTGCTCCCGGCATCGCCGAGGCCCTGTTCGCGACCGCGATCGGCCTGTTCGCGGCCATCCCGGCGGTGATCGCCTACAACCGCTTCTCCTACGGCATCAACCGGCTCGAGGCGCGGCTGCAGCGCTTCGCCGACGGCTTCCACGCGACCTTGTCGCGCGAGCTGGAAATGGGGTCCTAGATGGCGATGGGCCCGATCCTCGGCGGCAACCGCCGCGGCCGCCGCTCGCCGATGGCGGAGATCAACGTCACGCCGATGGTGGACGTGATGCTCGTGCTGCTGATCATCTTCATGGTGACGGCGCCCCTGCTGGCGAGCGGGGTGCAGGTGGACGTGCCGGAATCGAAGGCTGCACCGCTGCAGCAGGATGTCGAGCCAATCCGGGTCGACGTGAACCAGCAAGGCGAGGTCTTTCTCGACCAGGTCCAGATCGATTCGACCCGGCTGGGGGCATTGCTCCAGCAGCGCGTCGCAGCGTCGCACGAGGAGGGTGGCCCGCGCCTCTTCCTCCGCGCCGACCGCGCGCTCGAATATGGTCGAGTCAACCAGATCATGGGCGAGATCAACGCGGCCGGCATCCGCAAGCTCTCGCTGGTCAGCACCCCGCAGCAGGCGGCCCAGTAGATGGACCGGGCGGACGCAACCGGCTTCGGCGTGTCGGTGGTGGGGCATTGCGCCCTGCTCGCTGCCGCCTGGCTGGTCGTCAGCCGCCCGACGCCGCCCGCCATCAGCCCGGCCTTCGAAGTCTCCTATGTCGACGAGGTCGGCCTGACCGCCGCCTCGCCGAACCCGGCGCCGAGCGCCCAGGCCTCGGTCGCCCCCGAAGTCGCGCCGCCCGAGGAGGCCACGCCCGCCCCGGCGCCAGCGCCAATCACGGAGCCGACGCCCGCCCCGCCGCGCGTCGCGCCGCGTCCGGCGCCCAGCCCCGAACGCGCCGCCCCGCCGGCCCGCCCCGCGCCGCCGCAAGCTGCGCGCCAGCAGGGCAATGCGACCGCGCAGCACAACACCGGGTCGCGGCTCGGCGCGGAGATTCTTCGTGGCATCGGTAATGACCGCAACGCCCGCACGAACAGCCCGCCCGCCGCCACGTACGGACCTGCCGAGCGCGCCAGCGTCAATCAGGCGATTACCAGGGCGCTGCGACCATGCGCTCAACAGCCCCTACCGTCCCCTGATGCTGTCGCGATCACTGTGGACTTCCGAGTTAGATTGAACCGGGATGGTTCATTGGGCGAGGCGCAGTTTCTCAGGGTGAACAATCCCAACCCAGACCTGTCGCGCTATGAACGACGAATGCGCGATCTCGGCATGAACGTGCTTCGGGCGTGCACGCCAATTCGTGGTCTCCCCGACGGATTTTACGAAGTTCGTGGCGGCCAATTCAACTACACCTTTGATCCGAGAGCAGGCCGATGACCGTAGTACATTTTCGCAAGCTTCTCTTAGCGACACTGCTTTTGGGCAGTGCGCAAACCATCTCCGCTCAAGACACTCAACCGCAACCCCAGACCGACGACGAGCCCGTCCGTGTCGGCGAGGGCGTGACCACGGTTCAGCCGGTCGCCATCCCCTATATGCCGACCCCCGCGGCCGCCGACACCGCCGCCGGCAATACCGAGGCGCTAGGCCGCCAGATCGCGCAGATCGTCGCGACCGACCTCGGCAATAGCGGCAATTTCACGCCGATCGGGCCGGGCGGCCTTCCCGCAGTGTCCTATCCGCAGGTGCAGGCGCCGGACTTCGGCGCCTTCTCCGCCACCGGCGCGCAGAATCTCGTCCAGGGCTTCGTCCAGGCCAATGGCGACGGCACGTTGACCGTCGGCTGCTACCTTTTCGACATTTCCGGGCAGCGGCAGGTGGCACGCGCCGGCTATGTCGTGCAGCCGCGGGACTGGCGGCGGGCGGCGCATCGCTGCGCGGACAGCATCTACTCCCGCCTCACCGGCGAGGGCGGCTATTTCGACACGCGCATCGTCTATGTCTCGGAGACCGGGCCGGCACGGCGGCGGATCAAGCGGCTTGCGATCATGGATTATGACGGCGCCAATCACCGCTTCCTGACCAATGGCCAATATACGGTGCTGACCCCGCGCTTCGCGCCGGACCAGCGCACCGTCACCTTCATGACCTACCAGGGCGACCGCCAGCCGCGGGTGATGATCTATGAGATCGACACGGGCCGGGTCCGGCCCCTGGTCGAGCAGCCCTATATGACCTTCGCGCCGCGTTATTCGCCGGATTCGAGCCGGATCATCTTCTCCATGGCGATCAATGGCAACACCGACATCTATACGATCCCGGTCGCCGGCGGCACGCCGACGCGCCTCACCAACGCGCCCGGCATCGACACTGGCGGCTCCTTCTCGCCGGACGGCCGGCGGATCGTGTTCGAGAGCGACCGCAGCGGCAATCAGCAGCTCTACGTGATGAATGCGGACGGCTCCGGCCAGCGCCGGATCAGCTTTGGCGGCGGTGGCTATGCGACGCCGGTCTGGAGCCCGCGTGGCGATCTGATCGCCTTCACCCGCACCGGCAGCTTCCAGATCGGGGTGATGACCCCCGAGGGCTCGAACCCCCGCATCCTGACCAGCGGCATCTATGCCGAGGGGCCGAGCTGGGCGCCGAACGGCCGGGCGATCATGTTCACCCGGGGCGCCAGCCAGGGCCAGCTCTGGTATGTCGATGTCGCTTCGGGCGCGCTCCGGCGGGTACAGACGCCGCTCGGCGGCTCGGACCCGGCCTGGTCACCGTTGCGGCCCAACTAGCTTTAGAAATTCGGACCAGAATGACGAGGAGAACGAGATGAACAAGCGCATGACGAGCCTGGCGGCGATCGCCCTGGCGCTGTCGCTGACCGCCGGCTGCGCGCACCGCCGCGCCCAGGACCGGCCGCCGGAGCCGCCGACGACAACTGAGGTCACGCCCAATGACGGGCTTGGCAATGACGGCGCCCAGGAAGGCGGCCCCGGCTCGCGCGCCGATTTCCTGCGCAGCGTCCCTGCCGACCGGATCTTCTTCGGCTTCGATTCCTATTCAGTCGACGCCGAGGACCGGGCGACTTTGGACGCGCAGGCCGTCTGGCTGGCCCGCTATCCGAACGTCCGCGTCACCATCGAGGGCCATGCCGACGAGCGCGGCACGCGGGAGTATAATCTCGCGCTCGGCGACCGCCGCGCCAATGCGGCCCGCGACTATCTGCAGTCGCGCGGCATTGCGGCGACCCGGATGACGACGATCAGCTGGGGCAAGGAGCGGCCGCAAAACCCGGCCTCCAACGAGGAAGCCTGGGCCCAGAACCGCCGCGCCGTGACGGTGGTGCCGCAATAAGGAACGAGCCTTCTCCCCTTCAGGGGAGAGGCTGGGAGAGGGGGAGTCGGGGAAACTCGCACGACTCCCCCTCTCCCTCGCCGCACGCGCGGCTCTCCCTCTCCCCTGAGGGGGCGAGGGTTTCCGCCATAACGGTGTCACGCGCCTTGCATTTCTCCCCGATAGCTAGGATGCCGGGGCTAAATCTGGCGCGCGAGTAAACCGGCATGACAAGCAAATCCTCCCCGTCCCTGCTGCGGTATCTGTGGCTCGCTCTGGCGCTGACCCTGCTGCCGTCTGGCGCGCAGGCGCAATTCCGCATTCCCGGCTTCGAGCTGATTCATAACGCGCCCGTCGAGACCACGCTCGGCTCACCCGATTTGCGCGGCCCGGTGGAGGTATGGTGCGAGATGTTCCGCAATGCCCGGCGGACCATCGACATGGAGCAATATTATGTCGCGGGGCAGACGGGCGAGCCGCTCGACACGGTGATCGGCTGCATGGAAAGGGCCGCCCGGCGCGGTGTCCGGATCCGCTTCCTGATGGAGGAGAGGGGGCAATCCAACTCCGACGCCCCGACGATCGCGCGGCTGCGGGCGATCCCCAATATCGAATTCCGCCTGCTGCCGTGGGCGCGCGTGTTCGGCAGCGGCATCATCCACGCCAAATTCTTCGTCGTCGACGGCCGGGCCGCCTTTATCGGCAGCCAGAATTTCGACTGGCGCGCGCTCAAGCATATCGACGAGACCGGGCTGCGCATTACCCATGCGCGCATCGTCGGCCAGCTTCACGCCATCTTCCGGCACGACTGGAACGCCGCGGCATTGGTGGCCGCGGGCCGGTCCGTGCCGCCGCTGCGCAGCACCAGTTACGCGCCGGTGGGCGGCCGTGCGTTCCTCGTCGCGAGCCCAAACAACTACGATCCGGCCGGGGTCGGCGATTCACAGGCGACCCTGCTCCGGCTGATCGGCGCGGCCCGCCGCGACATCCGCGTCGAGGTGATGTCCTATTCGACCAACGCCTTTGGCGGCGGCACCTATACATTGATCGACAATGCGCTGCGCGCGGCGGCGGCGCGCGGGGTCCATGTCCGGCTGCTGGTCGCGAACTGGACGATGTACCCGAACAATCTGCCGGGGCTGGAAAGCCTCGATGCGCTGCCGAACGTGGAGGTGAAGGTCGTCGCGATCCCGCCCGCCTCCACCGGGTTCATTCCTTATGCCCGCGTCGTCCACACCAAGACCATGACGATCGACGGCCAGGTCGCCTGGGTCGGCACGAGCAACTGGGAAGGGGGCTATCTCGACAATTCGCGCAATGTCGAAATCGTCATCCGCGACCCCAGAATGGCCGGGCGGCTCGTGCGGCTCCACAACCAGCTCTGGACGTCCAGCTATGCCTTGCCCTTCGCGCAGGCGAAGTCGATCCCGCGCCCGAACACGCGGCCCGAAAGCGCGCGATCCGAATAAGCCTTATTCGTCGCCGTAAATGGCGACGCTGCGCCCGGCCGGGCCGGCCTCGCCGCGATACATGCCGGGCGTGTTGAAGGAATAGACGCCGCCGCCATCCGGGGTGACGACGATGACGCCGCCGGTGCCGCCGAGCGCCTTGACCTCCGCCATCACCGCGTCGGCCGCTTCCTGCGGCGAGGCATGCTCGATCCGGATCCGGGTGGAGATTTCATGGGCGACGCCGACCCGGATGAAATACTCGCCGGCGCCGGTCGCCGAGACCGCGCAGCCGCGGTCGTCCGCATAGGTGCCCGCGCCGATCAAAGGCGAATCGCCGATCCGGCCCCATCTCTTGCCGGTCAGGCCGCCGGTCGAGGTCGCGGCCGCGACATGGCCATTTCTGTCCGCCGCCACCGCGCCGACCGTGCCATATTTGAGGTGCACGTCGAAATGCTCTGATGCAGGGCGGGAGCGGAGCTCCTCCAACTGACGGCGGCGCTCGGTGGTCTCGAAATAAGCGGGCGGCTCCTGCGGCAGGCCCTGCTCGCGGCTGAACTGGTCGGCGCCCTCGCGGCTGAGGAAGACGTGCGGACTGGCCTCCATCACCCGGCGCGCGAGGCTGATCGGGTTGCGCGTTGCAGTGACGCCGTTGACCGCGCCGGCATTGCGGTCGGCGCCGGACATGATCGCCGCGTCCATCTCGATGCCGCCCTCATAAGTGAAGACCGAGCCGTGGCCGGCGTTGAAATGGGGATCGTCCTCCAGCACGCGCACTGCCGCCTCGACCGCGTCGAGCGAGGCCCCGCCGCGGGACAGGATCGCCCCGCCCGCGTCCAGCGCCCGGCCCAAGGCGGCGCGAATCGCCGAGTCTTCTTCAGGTGTCAGCCGCGAGCGCTCGATCACGCCAGCGCCGCCATGGATCACGAGTCGCCAATTGCCTGCCATGGCCGCGCCATAGGGTCAGTATTCAAGACCGGCAACGGCCAGCCCCGTGAGAGCCCGAAACGCCTGTGCAATGATTCTGCTTGCGACTCGGCGTGGATATAAATATGATATCATCATTCTTGGAGGAAAGTGACGATGAACACCATCAACGAGTCGGCGCAGGCGCTCAGCCATTCGCACGAGCGCCCGGCGCGTACGTCGAGCGGTTATGTCATGCTGCTTGTCCTGCTTCTTGCGCTTGCCGCGGTGGGCGCCGGGGTGTTCGAGCTGACCCAGGACGCGCCGGAGCTCGGCGCGCCTCTGGTCGGCCTCGGCGTCCTCGCCTCCCTGTTCGTGCTTTGCGGCTTCTATCTGCTGCAGCCGAACCAGGCCGCGGCGATCCTGCTGTTCGGCGCTTATAAGGGCACGGACCGGACGCACGGCCTGCGCTGGGTGCTGCCCTGGCTGACGCGGACCAAGATCTCGACCCGCATCCACAACATCACCTCCGACAAGGTGAAGGTGAACGACCTCCGCGGCAATCCGGTCGAGATCGCGACCAACGTCGTCTGGCGCGTCACGGACAGCGCCCAGGCCCTGTTCGACGTCGCCAATTACAGCGAGTTCGTCGAGATCCAGATCGAAAGTGCGGTCCGCGCGATCGGCGCCAAATATCCCTATGACGATCTCGAGCATAAGGAGGTGACTCTGCGCGGCGACGCCGATGTGGTCAGCGAGCAGCTCGAGAAGGAATTGCAGGAGCGCTGCATCCGCGCCGGCATCACGATCGACGAGTGTCGCCTGACCCACCTGGCTTACGCCCCGGAGATCGCCCAGGCGATGCTTCGCCGGCAGCAGGCCGAGGCAGTGATCGCAGCCCGCCAGAAGATCGTGATCGGCGCCGTCTCGATGGTCGAGAATGCGATCCAGCTGCTCAGCGAGAAGGACGTCGTTCAGCTCGATGACGAGCGCAAGGCGGCGATGGTCTCGAACCTGATGGTGGTGCTCTGCTCGGAGCGGGACACCCAGCCGATCGTGAATACGGGCTCGCTCTACCAATAGGAGCGAGGCCCGTGCCCGACGCCAAGCCGAAGAAGGCCTATCCGCTGCGCATCGAGCCCGCCCTGTGGGGCGCGCTCGAACGCGCGGCGGCGGCCGACTTCCGCAGCGTCAATGCCCAGATCGAGGTGCTGTTGCGTGAGGCTTTGAACCGCCGCGGCATCCGCGTCGCTCCGCCACAGGAGCGCAAGCGTGGGCGGCCGAAGAAGGAGGATTGAACATGGTGGCGAGGAACACCGCACGCAGTGTTGAAGCCGATGCCCAGGACCAGGCCTGGTTCGCGCCCAAGCGCTATGGCTATGGCGCCGGCCTGCCGATCGCAAGGCAGGGCTGGGCGGTCATTTCGGCCTATTTCCTCGCGGTCGGGCTCTCCGTCTGGCTGGTCCTCCCGCGCAGCGTCGTTACCTTCGTCGCCATCGTCATTGGGGCGACCGCCGCCCTGATCCTGATCTGCGCGATGAAGACGCGCGGCGGCTGGAAATGGCGCTGGGGCGAGGACGCCTAGCGCGGCGCAACCCGCAGGATCGTTTTCGCCCGCCGGCCGAGCTTCGGCTTTGCCAGGCTGAGGCCGATCAGCGGCCTGAGCCAGGCTATGTCGCGCCCCAGCCGGTAGAAGAGCCAGCTGCCCGTCGCGGTCGCCGCGAGCACGATCCCGAACGCCAGCAGCGGTGGGAGCTGCGCTGGCAGCAGCCACCAGGCGGTCAGGACGATCACGGTCTGGTGGGCGATGTAGCAGGGAAAGATCGCCTCGCTGAGCTTCGCCCGCAAGGGATGGTCGCGGTTCAGCAGGGTGTCGGCGAGGCGCAGCATGACCAGCGCCATGCCCCAGAGCATCGCCGCCATCGCCGCCCGGTCGAGCGCCATCACGACATGCGGCGGGCGCGCGTCGGCGGGCCAGCCAAGCTCGACCCACACCAGCACCGCATAGCCGGCCAGCGCCAGCGCCAGCGCCGGCTTCCAGACCCGCGCGAGCGCCGGCCACAGGGAGCGGCTGCCGGCAAGGCCGAAGCCGAACAGGAAGCAGGGCAGATAGACGGCGTAGCTCACCCAGTCGTTGAACAGGCCGGCCGTCTCGCCGACCGTGAAGGTGATCGCCGCGCGCACCGGCACCAGATAGAGCAAGGGCAGCCAGAGGAGGCGCGAGCCCTTGCCGAGTTGCTCGAACCGGAGCGTGGCCTTCAGCTTCATGGCCGGCGCGAGCCGTGCCAGCCCCAAAGCCAGCATCATCGTGAAGGCCCAGAGATAGGCGACAAACCAGAGATGCTCCCACGCGGGCAGGGCGACGCCGTCCAGGCTGCCGAAACGGAAGGCGTCGTGGGTCAGAAAATAGAGATAGTCATGCGCATAGCCATGGTGGAGCACGAGCCGCACCCAGCTTTGCGGCGGGATGATCAGGGCCATGGCGAAGAGCAAGGGCAGGAGCAGCCGCCTGGTCCGCTCCCACGCAAAGATGCCCGGCGCTTCCAGCCTGGAGAGCAAGGCGCGGCTGGCGAAGCCCGCGACGATGAACAGGACGCCGAGCCGCCAGGGCTGGAGAAACAGCATCGGGAAGGACAGCCATTCGACCTGGTCGAGTTTGACCAGCCAGGTGCCGGTCACGAAGACCATCGCGACATGGTAAAGCATGAGCAGGAGGAACGCGCCGATGCGCAGCCAGTCGAGGCCGTAATGGCGCGTGCCCTGATAGGCAACAGGCGACTGGCCCATGTAACTCATTCCAGCCCGCTACGCCGCGCCGGACAGGGTTGAAAGCGCGGGGACTGGTTAATCCGGATCAGCCTGTCCCGCGTCTGGACAGCCGCCTTCCGCCGGTCCAGTCTCGGCGCATGCAGACGAACCGGCGAACCTTCCTTGCAACAGGCGCGGCGGCGGCCGCCTTGATCCCTTTCCGGGCCTTCGCCCAGAGCGAGGCCGCGCAGGCCCTGCGCCCGATGACCGGGGACGTCGTCCCCATCTCCCGCGACGAGCACGTGCAGCGCCTCGCCAAGGCGCAGCGGCTGATGACGGAGCAGGGGATCGGCGCGCTGCTGATCGAGCCCGGCTCGTCGATGACCTATTTCTCCGGCGTGCAATGGTGGCGGAGCGAGCGGCTGACCGCCCTCGTCATCCCCGCGATCGGCGAGCCCTGCGTCGTCACTCCGCATTTCGAGGAGCCCTCGGTCCGCGAGAGCCTGAAGATCCCGGCGGACGTGCGCACTTGGGACGAGGACCAGAATCCGCTGGAGCGCGTCGCCGGCTTCTTGCGCGACCGCCGCATCACCGGCCCGGTCGGCATTGAGGAGACGGTCCGTTTCTTCGCGGTGGACGGCCTCCGCCGCGCCATGAGCGGCGTCGAGATCCGTCCCGGTGCGCCGGTCGTGCGCGGCTGCCGAATGATCAAGTCGGCGCACGAGCTGGCGCTGATGCAGAAGGCGTCGGACATCACCATCGCCGCCTTCCGCTACATCCATCCCCGGATCGAGGCGGGCATGAATCCCGGCCAGATCGAGGCGATGTACACTGCGGCGGTGCGCGCGCTCGGCGCCAGCACCGACGGGGGGCTCGTCCTGCTCGGCGAAGCCGCCGCTTACCCGCACGGCTCCGGCCAGCCGCAGGCGGTGCGCGACCGGGAGGTCGTGCTGCTCGACTGCGGCTGCTCCGTGCAGGGCTATCAATCCGATATCTCCCGGACCTTCATCTTCGGCGAGCCAACCGCGGCGCAGCGCCGGGTCTGGGATCAGGTCCATCAGGGCCAGCAGATCGCCATGGCCGCGGCGCGGATCGGCCGGCCGGCGGGCAGCGTCGACGACGCGGTCCGCGCCCAATACGAACGCTGGGGCTACGGCCCCGGCTACCGCCTGCCAGGCACCCCACACCGCACCGGCCACGGCATCGGCATGGACGGGCACGAGCCGGTCAATCTCGTCCATGGCGAGACGACCCCGCTCGCCGCCGGCATGTGCTTCTCGAACGAGCCCGGCATCTACATTCCGGGCCAGTTTGGCATCAGGCTGGAGGATTGCTTCCACATGACGGGCGAGGGCCCGCGCTGGTTCTCGACGCCGCCGCCCTCGATGGACCGGCCGTTCGACTGATGGTCTACGAAGCCCGGCAGCCGCAGAAGTTCAACTTCATCATGGCCGGCCTCTGCGCCGCGCTTTCCCTGCTCGGCTTCGTGGCGACGGGTATCATTCCGACCGCCAGCACGCGGGATGGTACCTATCCGTTGGTCGGCTGGAGCATCGTGGCCGGCTGCTTCGCTATCGCCTTCATCTTCATCCGCCGCGCCTTCGACACCAGCCCGCAGCTCCGCATCGACGCCAAGGGCATCTGGTCCCGCCAATATTCGGATGCGACCGTGCCCTGGGACCAGATCGTCGCCGCCGGCGTCCACAAGATGCGCAACCAGACGATCCTGAGCTTCCACCTCAAGGACCCGGACGCCTGGCCGTCCAGGAGCGCCTTCACCCGGGCGACCAGCAACATCGACCGAGCCTTCGGCTGGGGCCAGATGGGGGTCAACGCCTCCTTCCTCACCGGCGGCCCGCAGGGGGTGGTGAATGCGGTGCGGCATTTCCGTCCCGATCTTTTCGGCTGAACCTGCACAGGGCTTTCACTTTCCCTCAACCGCTCGCGCGCCTATATGCGCGGCCATGTCGGTAAGACCCTGGAGAGACATACATCGCCGTGTATCGCGGCAGATCATGGTCGGCAGCGTGCCCGTCGGCGGCGATGCGCCCGTCACTGTGCAGACCATGACCAACACTGTGACCGCCGACGCCAAGGCCACGATCGACCAGATCCGCCGCTGCGAGGAAGCGGGGGCGGACATCGTCCGCGTCTCCTGCCCGGACGCCGACAGCACCGCGGCGCTGAAGCAGATCGTCCGTGCCGCGCACGTGCCGATCGTCGCCGACATCCATTTCCACTATAAGCGCGCGCTCGAGGCCGCCGATGCGGGCGCCGCCTGCCTCAGGATCAATCCCGGCAATATCGGCTCTGCCGAGCGCGTTCGCGAAGTGGTCAACGCCGCCAAGGCCAATGGCTGTTCGATCCGGATCGGCGTCAATGCCGGCAGCCTCGAAAAGGACCTGCTCGAAAAATATGGCGAGCCATGTCCCGAGGCGCTGGTCGAGTCCGCGCTCGACCATATCCGCATCCTCGAGGAGCATGACTTCCGCGAATATAAGGTCGCGGTGAAGGCCTCCGACATCTTCCTGGCTGTCGCCGCCTATCAGCAGCTCGCCGATGCGGTGGATTGCCCGCTCCATCTCGGCATCACCGAGGCCGGTGCGCTGCGCGCCGGGACGGTGAAATCCGCGATCGGCATCGGCTCTTTGCTCTGGGCCGGGATCGGCGACACGATCCGCGTCTCCCTGTCCGCCGAGCCGGAGGAGGAAGTCCGCGCCGGCTTCGAGATTCTGAAGGCGCTTGGCATTCGCAACCGGGGCGTCCGCGTCGTCTCCTGCCCGAGCTGCGCGCGCCAGGGCTTCGACGTGATCCGCACCGTCGAGAAGCTTGAGGAACGGCTCAGCCATATCCGCACCCCCATGTCGCTCTCCGTGCTCGGCTGCGTCGTCAACGGCCCCGGCGAGGCGCGCGAGACCGACATCGGCATCACCGGCGGCGGCAACGGCAAGCATATGGTCTATCTGTCCGGCGTCACCGACCATCACGTCCAGGATGCTGACATGATCGAGCATATCGTTCAGCTGGTCGAAGCAAAGGCCGCTGAAATCGAGTCGGCGAGTACCGCCGTCGCGCACGCAGCGGAATAGATCCGGGCGTCAGTAGTAAATGTCGACGTAGTCGGCGAGGCCGTCGCAGGCCTCGATATTCTGCAGCCGCCAGTAGCGGCGCGTGCCCGTCGCGCGGAACTCATAGGTGCCGTCGCGCAGGCATTCGCGGTCCGGATCGGGCGCATTCTCGATCGAGATCCGACCGCGGAAGGTGAAACTGCGCGGGCCGATCGCGAGCACGTCGCCGTCGAGGTCAACGCGGCCGGCGCTGTCGTTCTGCGTCTGGCTGCCGCGCAGGTGGATGAGCCCGTTCCGCTCCGTGACCGTGACATGGCCGCGCCCGCCTTGGTGGAAGCTGATCCATTGCAGGGTGATGCCGCTGTTGCGCCTGAGCCTGGCGAGCGCGGCGCGGTCGTTGACGATGGTGCGTTCGCCGGATGCCGGCGGCGGGACTTGCGCGGCGGCGCCGGTGACGGCGAGCGCCAAAGCGAGGCTGGCGATGAGCGTCTTCATGCGGCCTGCATAGCACAGTCGGGCCACAACCTGCGGCAAAACGTCACGCGGGCGGAATGACTGTGTTGCCCCGGCATGTCACCGCCGCTTATGAGCCCCGACATGTCCGGCCGGCACAACCCGCACAGCATCGCACTGCCCTTCGCCGTAGCCACGGCGGGGATCGCGCTCTTCTCGGGAATGGACGCGGTGATGAAGCAGCTG
>JBGAHY010000039.1:0-24245 GCA_044225925.1 Allosphingosinicella sp. | reverse complement strand
GTAGAAATAGAGCTTGGCCATCGCCGGAGTTTAAAGCGATTTCGAGCCGTGTGGAAACACCCCACGGCGACTCGGAAATCGCGGCAAGAAAATACTGGGCGGCGATGGCTGGAAAGAGTGGAGCGTACGCTCTAGCGCCGCCGGTGGCGCGGCGGTCCGTCCGACGGAGTCACGCTCGAGACCAGGCAGCGCCAGCCATCGGCGACGATCGCGCTGCGATTGTCGAAATAGCCGCCCGGCGAGGCGACCAGCCGCAGGCGGGCATTGTAGGTCAGGCGCGGGCAATCGCCCTGGGTGCTGGCGTGGAACCAGCGCCCGCGATAATCCTGGATGAAGACGCCCTGGCGCGGATCGGGGACGATCTCCAGCCGCGAGCCGATCTGGCGGATGCGCGTTTCCGCGGGGGCCGGTCCCTCGGTGGGCGCGGCAAGCGCCGGCACGGCGATGGAAACAAAAGCAGCGGCTGCAATGGTAAGGCGGGCAATCACGATCTTGTCCTCCTGTTCGCTGGTCGAGACCAACCTATTCTTTCTCAGCGATGAACGCCACCTGAGCGGTCCCATTCCGAAGCGAGGATCGAGAATAAAACCGTGTCGCGGACATGGCCGGTCCAGGTGATCCGGTCGGCGCGGATCACGCCTTCGCGCACCGCGCCGAGCTTCGCCATCGCGGCCTGGCTGCGCGTGTTGCGGCTGTCCACCTTGAACTCGATCCGGCGGAAGCCGCAGACGATGGCGCGGCGGATCATCAGATCCTTCACCACCCGGTTGAAGCCGGTGCCGCGCAAAGCCGGCACATAATAAGTGTTGCCGATCTCCAGTGCGGCCCGGTCCGGATCGACATTGACGAAGCAGCTCATCCCGGCGAGCTGGTCCTCAGAGAAGGCTACGAACGGACACCAGCTTTGCAGCCCCAGGACCCGGTCGAAATTCGCATCGAAATGCGCCGGATCCCAGGAGGTCGCGTAAATCGGCCAGATCTCGAGATCCTCGGCGCAGGCCGCCTTCAGCGCGGCGCGGTGCTTCGCCGCCATCGGCTCGAGCCGGACGCCGCCTTTCCCCATCGCTGCGCCGAGCCCCCCGCTCATCTCAGCTGATCCATTGCTCGGTCCAGGCAAGGAGCGCCCAGCCACCTGCACGACGTTGAAACGCATAGAGCATGCCGCGTCCGCAGAGCGGACATCGAAAGTCCAACGTCACAAAGGCCAGATCGTCAACGATGACGGGAGCCGAGAATTCGAGTGGGGCCTCATACCGGGCCCCGGCACAGAACGAAAAACCTGTCGGCAGCCAATTGGCTTCGATCCGCTCAACGGAGCGGACCTCTGCGGGCACCGTCCAGGCTCTGCGCTCCGCGCCTTGGACACGTGCCTCCGCTGCGGCCGTCAGTCGTTCGCCGCGACCATCGCTTCGCCCCGCATCATGATACCAGGGATAGGGAATTGTCCGCAGGCGTCGCCTTCCGAATGGGGGCAGCTGGACATGTTGCGGCACGGTCTCTTGAACGATGCAGGGCCGATTGCCCGAGACGTGCCGATAGCTGTCGTCCGGCAGTGTGAGTGCGGCCCGGAGTGCTGCGCGCGCGTCATCGGCAGGCGAGGGGGGCGGCGCGGCAGCGATAAGAAGCAGTCCGGCAGTGGCCAGCAGCCGCATCAGCTGATCCAGGTGTCCGCCACCGCGATCACTGTCCAGCGGCCTTCGCGGCGCTGGAGGGCGTAGAGGCTGCCATTGCCGCAGGTCGTGCCGCAGGCATAGGCGGTCTCGACGAAGGCGGTGTCGCCGGCGAAGCCCGGGGCGGAGAGTTGCAGCGGGGCGCAGCCATTGTTCGCCCCCTGCAGCTGCATCGGCGGCGTCAGCAAAGCTGCGTCCACCTGGTCGATGGCCGGCGCGGCCTGGCTCCGTGCCGCTTCGGCGCGCCGGGCGTCGAGCTGCTGGGCGAGATCGGCGGCAACCGGGGCGGGCAGCACGACGGGCGGCGGGCGCTCGCGGTTGCGGCGCCGCTGGCCGTCGGGCTGGGGCGGGCGCGGCGGGCGGATCACGGCGGCGGCCTCCGGCACGTGCCACTGGAAATAGATGCGCACCGCGTGGTCCGGCATCATCGGATCCTCCTCGCCCGCCGCGACCGGCGGCGCCGCGAGCGCGGCGGTCACGCAGGCCTGCGCCGCGCTTTCCAGCCCGCGGATTGAGACCTGGTGGGCAAGCACCGCGGCCAGCACGGCGCGGGCGTCGTCCGCCGAAGCGGCGCTCTGGGCCTGAAGGGGGGAAGCGACCAACGTCGCGGCGAGGAAAAGCGGCACGAACCTCATGCCGCGCTGAATAGGCGGTCTGGCCCGGCCCGGCTAGCGCTCTTCGCCATTCTCCAGATCGCGCGCCACTTTGGGATCCCGGAGCAGGGCGTCGATATGGCTGCCCTCGTCGAAGCTCTCGTCGAGCAGGAATTTGAGTTTCGCGGCATATTTGGTGTTCACCCGCCGTGCGACTTCGCTTTGCAGAAAGGCGGTGTTGGTCCGCAGCGCCTTCAGCACCGCCTCGGCATTCGCGCCGAGCAGGGGAATGACGAAGGCCGTCGCGTGACGCAGGTCCGGCGACATGCGGACCTCGGTGATCGAGACGAGGTGGCTCGCCAACGTCTCGTCATGCACGTCGCCGCGCATCAGGACATCGGACAAGGCATGGCGCACCTGTTCGCCGACGCGGAGCAGGCGGACGGAACGGCCTTCGGTGGTCTCGGTGTGACGCGCCATACCCAACCCTCACCCTTACCCTCTCCCGCCAGGGGAGAGGGGATCAGAGCGTGCGTTCCCTTTCCTCGACCTCGTAGGTCTCAAGGAAGTCGCCGGCCTTGATGTCGGTGTGGCTTTCGAAGGTGACACCGCATTCCAGGCCCGCGCGCACTTCGGCGACGTCGTCCTTGAAGCGCCGCAGCGACGCGATCGAGCCGTTGTAGACGATGACGTCTTCGCGGGTGATGCGGGCCTTCAGCGCCTTGCGGATATAGCCCTCGGTGACGAGAAGGCCCGCCGCCTTGCCATGCTTGCCGGCGGAGAAGACCTCGCGGACCTCGGCCCGGCCGACGACATTCTCGATGATCAGCGGCCCGAGCTCGCCGGCCATCGCAGCCTTCACCGCGTCGGTAAGATCGTAGATCACATCATAATATTGCATCGCGACGCCCTGCCGCTCCGCAATCTCGCGGGCCTTGGCATTGGCGCGGACGTTGAAGCCGATGATGGGCGCGCCCGATGCGGCGGCGAGCGTCACGTCGCTCTCGGTGATGCCGCCGACGCCGGCATGCAGCACGCGCGCCTTGATGTCCTCGTTGGAGATCCGGTTGACCGCGTTGACGATCGCCTCGACCGAGCCCTGCACGTCGCCCTTGACGACGAGCGGGAACTCGATCGCCTGCTTCTCCTTCAGCGCCGAGAACATCGTGTCGAAATTCGCCGGCGCATTGGTGGTGCGCTTGGTGTCGATCACGCTCTGGCGATAGGCGGCGACCTCGCGGGCGCGCGCCTCATTCTCGACGACGCTGAGCACGTCGCCGGCGCTGGGCACGCCGCCGAGGCCGAGCACCTCAACCGGAAAGCTGGGCGGGGCCTCCTTCACCTGGCGGCCATGATCGTCGATCATCGCGCGGACCTTGCCCGAGATCGGGCCGGCCACGAAAATGTCCCCGACGCGCAGCGTGCCGCGCTGGATCAGCACGGTAGCGAGCGGGCCGCGGCCCTTGTCGAGCTTGGCCTCGACCACCGCGCCTTCGGCGGGACGGTCGGGATTGGCCTTGAGCTCCAGCAGCTCCGCCTGGAGCTGGATCGCCTCGAGCAATTTGTCGAGACCGGTCTTCTTCAGCGCCGAGACCTCGACATCCTGCACGTCACCCGACATCTCCTCCACGACCACCTCGTGCTGGAGCAGCTCCTCGCGCACCTTCTGGGCGTTGGAGCCGGGCTTATCCATCTTGTTGATGGCGACGATCATCGGCACGCCGGCCGCCTTGGTGTGGTTGATCGCCTCGATCGTCTGCGGGCGCAGGCCGTCATCGCCCGCCACCACCAGGATGACGATGTCGGTGACGTTGGCGCCACGGGCGCGCATCTCGGTGAACGCCTCGTGGCCCGGCGTGTCGAGGAAGGTGACCTTCGACTTGTCGGGGAGCGACACCTGATAGGCGCCGATATGCTGGGTGATGCCGCCGGCCTCGCCGGAGACGACATTGGCGCCGCGGATCGCGTCGAGCAAAGACGTCTTGCCGTGATCGACATGGCCCATGATCGTGACCACGGGCGGGCGCGGCTGCAGCGTCTCGGGCGCATCGACATCCTCTTCATGCTGGATGTCGACGTCGCTCTCGCTGACGCGATTGATGTTGTGCCCGAATTCGGTGACCAGCAGCTCCGCCGTGTCCTGGTCGATCACCTCGTTCACCGTGACGGGCATGCCCATCTTGAACAGGGATTTGACGAGATCGGCGGCGCGCTCGGCCATGCGGTTGGCGAGCTCGCCGACGGTGATCGCGTCGGGCACGTTCACGTCGCGGACCTGCTTGGCCGACGGGCCCGACTGCATGTGGGCGCGCTTTTCCTTCTCGCGCGACCGGCGGAGCGCGGCGAGCGAGCGGGCGCGGGCATCGCCATCCTCGCCAAGGGCGCGGCTAACGGTGAGCTTGCCGGATTGGCGGCGATCGTCGCGACCGCGCGCGGGGCGCGCGGGCTCGGGCCGGCGCGGGGCTGGCGCGGCATGACCGTGGCGTGGGCGGGGACGCTCGTCATCGTCCTGCGCGGACGGCGACGGCTGGGCCAGGGCCGGGGCCGGCTCGGCGGCGCGGCGCGCTTCCTCCTCGGCGGCAAGGCGGGCGGCCTCGGCGGCCTCTTCCTCGGCCTTGCGATTGTCCTCGGCGCGGCGCTTCTCGTCCTCGCTCGCCGATTTGGCCTGGGTCTCCTCGCGGCGGCGAGCGTCCTCGAGCGCCTGCATGCGCTGCTCTTCGGCCTCGCGCATCAGACGGGCCGAGCGCTCCTGCGCGGTCTCGGCGCTGGCGGGGCGCGCGGCCGGCTTCGGGGCCGGCGCCGGGGCGGGCGCGGGCGCAACAGGCTCGGGCGCAGCGACGACCGGCTCGGGCTTGGGCGCCTCGGCCTCGCCCGGGCGGCCCAGGATGCGGCGCTTCTTCACCTCCACGACCACGGTGTTCGAGCGGCCGTGGCTGAAGCTCTGCTTCACCTTGCCCGTCTCGACCGTGCGCTTGAGGCCCAGCGGCGCGCGGGTGCCCAGCTTCGGCTTGTCAGTCGTATCGCTCACTCAAAATCCTTCGTTCAAATCCGCAGCCGTAGCGCCCGGCAGTTCCGCCGTGGCAGCGCTTAGCCCATCCTCTCGTCCGATAAAAGCGCGCCAGCGGGCGACCGCGTGATTGACGCGCGCCGCCGCGGCCCGATCGATGATTGCCGCATGTACCACATTCTCGCGGCCAAGCGCCAATGACAATATGGCTCTCCCCTCGGGGAAAACCAAGCCTTGCGCGCCACTTCCCTCCTGCTCGGTGCCCACCCGCCAGGCCTGGTCCAGCTTGCGCCGGCCCTCCTCCTTGGCGTCGGCGGCATGGATGAGCAAAGCGACCTGACCGCGGCGCGCCGCAACCTCGATCTTCTCCGAGCCCAGGATCAGGTTGGACGCCTTTGCCTCGAGCCCGAGCCGGTCCAGTGTCGCCTGGCGCAGGGCCGCCTCGATCCGCGCGCCGAGATCGGTGGGGACGTTCAGCTCATTGGTCTTGAACGCCCGCGCCAGCGCGCCGCGGAGCTTGCCCTTCGCGTTGGCCGCATCGACCGCTGCCCGGTCGACGCCGATCCAGGCGCCGCGGCCGGGCGCACGGGCGCGCACGTCCGGCGCAACGCTGCCGTCCGGGCCGAGCGCGAGGCGAATGAGGTCACCCCGGGCGGCATGCGCGCCGCTCAGGATGCACTTCCGCTCCGGCGTGTGGCTTACGCCCGGGGTATCATTGGGAGGTTTCCGCAACCGCGTCCTCCCCGGCTTTGCTGTCCTCGTCCTCGAACCAGTGCGCGCGCGCGGCCATGATGATCTCATTGCCCTGCTCGTCACTGAGTCCATAATCGGCGAGCACGCCGCCCTTGTCCTCCTGGCGGTTGGACTCGCGCTGGCGGCGCTGCTCGGGCCGCTTCTTCTGCACCAGCTCGTCGGTGGCGAGATCGGCGAGGTCGTCGAGCGTCTTGATACCCGCCTTGCCGAGCGTCACCAGCATCGCCTCGGTGAGATAGGGCATTTCGGCCAACGCATCCTCGACGCCGAGGCCGCGGCGCTCCTCGCGGGCCGCCTCTTCCTGGCGCTGCAGCGCTTCCTTGGCGCGGTTCTGCAGCTCGGTCGCGAGATCGTCGTCGAAGCCCTCGATCGAGGCCAGCTCGTCCAGCTCGACATAGGCGACCTCTTCCAGCGCGCCGAAGCCCTCGGCGACGAGCAGCTGGGCGAGCGTCTCGTCCACGTCCAGCTCGTTCTGGAACAGCTCCGAGCGCTCGACGAACTCGCGCTGGCGCTTCTCGCTGGCGTCGGCCTCGGTCATGATGTCGATCGCCGAGCCGGTCAGCTGGCTGGCCAGGCGGACATTCTGGCCGCGGCGGCCGATGGCGAGGCTGAGCTGGTCGTCGGGGACCACGACCTCGATCCGACTCTCTTCCTCGTCGATGACGACGCGCGAGACGGTCGCCGGCTGCAGGCCGTTGACGACGAAGGTGGCGAGATCCTCGCTCCAGGGGATGATGTCGATCTTCTCGCCCTGCAGCTCCTGGACAACAGCCTGCACGCGCGAGCCCTTCATGCCGACGCAGGCGCCGACCGGATCGATCGAGCCGTCATGGCTGAGCACGCCGATCTTGGCGCGGCTGCCCGGATCGCGGGCGGCGGCCTTGATCTCGATGATGCCGTCGTAAATTTCGGGCACTTCCTGCGCGAACAGCTTCTTCATGAAGTCCGGATGCGCGCGGCTCAGGAAGATCTGCGGGCCGCGGTTCTCGCGGCGGACGTTGAGGATCAGCGAGCGGGTACGGTCGCCGACGCGCAGCACCTCGCGCGGGATCTGCTGGTCGCGGCGGATGACGCCTTCGGCCCGGCCCAGATCGACGACGACATGGCCGAACTCGACGCGCTTCACGACGCCGGTGATGATCTCGCCGGCCCGCTCCTTGAACTCCTCATATTGGCGCTCGCGCTCGGCATCGCGGACCTTCTGGAAGATCACCTGTTTGGCGGCCTGGGCGGCGATGCGGCCGAACTCGATCGGCGGCAGCGGATCGACGATGAAGTCGCCGATCGCGGCGCCCGGCTGCAGCTTGCCCGCATCCTCCAGATTCACCTGCTTGAAATAATCGTCGACCTGCTCGACCACCTCGACGACGCGCCACAGGCGCAGGTCGCCCGAGGTCGGATCGAGCTTGGCGCGGATGTCGTTCTCGGCGCCATAGCGGGCGCGGGCGGCGCGCTGGATCGCGTCCTCCATCGCCTCGATGACGATCATCCGGTCGATCAGCTTCTCGCGCGCGACGGCGTCGGCGATCGCGATCAGCTCGGCCTTGTTGGCGGAAACGGCGCCGGGCGCGCCGGCATTGGTGGCTTCGGTGGCCATGAGGTCAGTCCTGTCCTTCTTCTTCAAATTCGATTTCGGTGTCTTCATCACCGGCCGAGAGCGGCATGGTCGCCGCAATCAGCCGGTCGGTCATCAGCAGTTTCGCATTGCGGATCGCGCGGAAGGGGATGGCGGTGTCACCAAGACCCTTCACATCGATCCGGATATCGTCGCCGTCCACGCCGATCAGGTCGCCGGACAGCTGCTTGCGGCCCTGGAACGGCTCGTGCGGATGGATCCGTGCCTCGTGGCCCTTCCAGTCGTCATAATCCTGGAGCCGGGTCAGCGGCCGGTCGATGCCGGGCGAGCTGACCTCCAGCCGATAGGCTTCATCGAACGGGTCGTTCCCGCTCGCCTCAAGCTCGTCCAGCTTCTCGGAGATCCGCCGCGACAGCCGCGCGCAATCCTCGAGCGTCAGCTGCCGCGTGTCCGGCCGCTCCGCCATCACCTGCAAGGTCGGGTCGGAGGTGCCGCCGATCATCTTCACGCGCACCAAGGCGAGCCCTTCGGCTTCCACCTCGGGCTCGATCAGTTTCACCAGGTCGGCGACGTCCGCCACAGGCACTCCAAAAACGATAAAGCTCTCCTGCCGCCGGCCCCCTTCGGGACCGACCCCAACGTCTGACGATGTCGAGAAAGGCAGGGGTCATATAGGCTTGGGTCGGGAAAGGGGCAAGCGGCGAATCCGGCCGCCGCCCGCCGCCGCCTTCGTCGCAGGAACCGGACGGCTTCGTCGCAAGCCGCGCGCTTTACCTCCGCACCTGCGCCAAGCGCCCGCCGCCCCCCAACCAGGAGAGTTCAATGACCCCCGCCCTCGCGCAATCCCCGGCCGTCGCGGCCGATCCCAGCCCCGACCAGATCCTGCAGATCGGCATGGGCTTCTTCGCCTCCAAGACTCTGCTCAGCGCGGTCGAGCTTGGCGTCTTCACCATCCTCGCCGACGGCCCGCAGACCGGCGCGGCGCTCGAGGAGGCACTCGGCCTGCACCCCCGCGCGACCGCCGACTTCCTCGACGGCCTCGTCGCACTCGGCCTGCTCGGCCGGCAGGGCGACGGCGCCGGCGCGCGTTACCTGAACACCCCGGCGACCGCGCTCTATCTCGACCGCGGCAGCCCCCGCTATGTCGGCGGCATCCTCGAAATGGCCAATGCCCGCCTCTACCCGTTCTGGGCCGACCTCACCGAGGCGCTGCAGACCGGCAAGCCGCAGACCGAGATCAAGCATAATGGCAAGCCGGTCTTCGAGGAGCTCTATGCGGAGCCGGCCCGGCTCGAGCAGTTCATGGACGCGATGGCCGGCATCGGCATGCTGAATTTCGAGGCCTTCGCCCAGAAGTTCGATTTCTCGCCGTTCAGGAGCCACGCCGATATCGGCGGCGCCACGGGCCTGCTCGCCTCCAAGGTGCAGGCGCGCCACCCGCACCTCGCCAGCGCGTCGTTCGACCTGCCGGTCGTCCGCCCGATCGCGGAGCGGCACATCAAGGCGGCGGGCCTGGAAGGCCGGGTCGCGGCCGGCGAGATCGATTTCTTCGCCGACGAATTTCCGAAGGCGGACCTCATCACCATGGGGATGATTCTCCACGACTGGAATCTCGAGCATAAGAAGATGCTGATCGCCAAGGCCTATCGCGCTTTGCCCGAGGGCGGCGCCTTCGTCGCGATCGAGAATATCATCGACGATGCCCGGCGTGAGAATGTGTTCGGCCTGATGATGAGCCTGAACATGCTGATCGAGTTCGGCGAGGCGTTCGACTTCACCGGCGCCGACTTCACCGCCTGGTGCCTGGAGGCCGGCTTCTCGCGCTGCGAGATCCTCCCCCTCGGCGGCCCCGCCAGTGCGGCGATCGCCTGGAAATAAGCAAGACTTGCATGCGCGCTCCAATCGTCGGATTTCTCCGGCGGTTGGAGCGACGCACATGAAGATCATCGGAAGTTATGTCTCGCCTTATGTCCGCAAGGTCCTCGCCTGCATGGCGCTGAAGGGCGTGGACGATTATGAGATCGATCCGATCACGCCTTTCTTCGGCGACGCGGAATTCGCGCGCCTCTCGCCGCTCCGCCGCATCCCGGTGCTGATCCATGACGATCTGGTGCTGACCGACAGCTCGGTGATCTGCGCCTGGCTGGACGAGGCCTTTCCCGGATATCCCCTGCTTCCCACGGACCCCGCCGACCGGGGGCGGGCGCGCTGGCTGGAGGAATATGCCGACACCAGGATGGGCGACGTCTTCATCTGGGGCCTGTTCTACCAGAAGATCGTCTGTCCCCTTGTCTGGGGCGAACCGGGCGATGCGGCGCGGATCGAGCGGACGCTGGCCGAGGATATCCCCTCCGTGCTCGACTATCTGGAGCCGCTCCTCCCCGAGACCGGTTTCCTGTTCGGCGCGATCGGCCTGGCCGACATTTCGATCGCAACCTTCTTCCGCAACGGCGCTTATGCCGGGTTCACGATCGACGCCGCACGCTGGCCGAAGAGTGCCGCCTTCGTCGAGCGCAGCCTCGCCCATGACTGCTTCGCACGCTTCAAGCCGTTCGAGGACGCGCAGATCAGCACCGACCCCAAGGGCCGCCGCGCCGCCTTGCTCGCCGCCGGCGCGCCCTTGGTGGAGCAATCGGTCGGGACGCGCCAGCCGATCCGGGGAATGATGAAGCTCTAGGGATTGCGCACCGGTGCGCGTTCCGCGCGGAAGATCACCATGCCGTCGAACACGCGCGCCCAATCGGCCGGCGCCTCATGGTAGAAGAACGGCCGGCCCGGCACACGGCCGATCCGGGCGAGCCAGGCGTTCCCCCGATAGACGCTGGCCTGCGCGTTGCGACTCATCGCGAGCGCCTCCAGCGTGCCCGGCGGTGCCGGCGCAATCGGTTCGTCAGCGCGCGAAAAGACGCTGCGCCAGGCACCGCCATAAGCCGAGAAGCCGAGCGCGAAAGCACGGCGACCATAGTCCTGCCGGACATGGGCGCCGAGACTGCCGCCGCCGGGGAAAGCGGTACTGGTGCTGGCATCATAGGCGACGTGGGCGTTCTGCGCCCAGACGATGAGCTTCGCCCGCGGGCCGAGCCGCCCGGAATACCAGCGGAGATTCTGATACATGCTCTCGTCGCGGCGTCGGTTGCGAAGGCCGTCCGGGTCGAGATCCCGATCGGCGGCCCGCCTGAGGTTCAGGGCGAGCTGCGCGTCATCCCTGCTTGCTGCCACCGCCATCATCGCCTCGGTGCAAGACAGCAGGGCTGCGCGCATTTCGGTGCTGGCCGGCGGCTCGGTCGGATGGCCGGAAAAGATGCGGCGGTGTAGCAGGGCGCGGCAGCGCTGCCGCGACTCGTCCGGGAGCAGCGCGGTCAGGCGGATCGGCATGTCATCATTGGCGAAGAAGGCGCCGGCACTGCCGATCTGGTCGTCCAGCCCGCCAAGCGTCAGCCGGCCCGCCCGCGCCCGTTCAAACAGGAAGCCAATGAGCGGCGTCAGCTCCGCATAGCGGTTCCAGATTCCGCCGATCGAGGAAGACAGCATGGTTGGTGTTGTCGGCTCCCCCGCCCGCATCCGCCGCATCAGCTCGACGAACTCATAATGGCTGGCCTCGAACAGGACGGCATCATAGCCGCACTCGGCCACCAGCCGGCGGATCAAAACGGCCTTGAAGGCAAAGGTCGCGCCGTCGCCATGGCTCCCCTCGCCGAGCATCGCCACCCGGCGGTGGCACAGATCCCGGACGGCAGCGTCCATCGCGGCATCGCGTTGCTGCGCGGCTGCGGGGGAAGGCAAAGCAAAGAGCGCCATCGCGAGCGCGGAGAACCAGTATCGCATCAGCGCTCGCCCCAGGCCGGGCCGGGCGGACGAATGGGCCGGGAGAGATCGAACTGGATATGCAGATGCCGGCCCGGCCGGTCGATCGCATAGCCGAACAGCCGCCCCGGCATGATCGTGACGGACCAGATATTGGCCGAGGCCTCGGCGATATCCTCGCGCTGGAAGAGCGCGCGGGTGCGGGCATTGGCCGGGAAGTCCTGGCGCAGCGCCGTCCCTGAATTGAGCGTCTCGCCGCCATAATGGCTGCGCACCTCTTCGCGTCCGTCCTCGCCGCGGTGGATATGGGTGAGGCTGAGGCCGGCGGCGGTGCGCGCGATCACCCAGACGCGCGACGCATCCTGGCTGGCATGGAAGGCGATCCGCACCTCGTCCGGCGCGCAATGTGCAACGTGGAGGACGAGGCGGGCCGCGGCGAGCTGGCTGTCGCCCGGATCGGTCGAGACGACGCGGCCCGGGAAAGCGCGACCGCACAGAGATTGCAGCCGCTGCCAGAATAGATCCTGCGGCGACTCCCCGCGCGGGATGACGGTGCAGGCGCCGAGCAGCAAAGCGAGGCACAGGAGCGGGGCGAGGCGCTTCATGGCTGCATCCTAGTCGCTTTCCATGCCGGTTTGAATCCTTGACGGCACGGGATGCCTCGGGGAACGTTCGGGCGGGGGCGGACGAGGAGAAAAGAGATGCGCGGCGCCGGCTTCCTGCTTCCCCTCCTGCTGTTGCTCTCCGCCTGCAGCGGCGGCGAGGCCAGTGCGGCGGAGCGCCCCTTCCAGGTGCAGGAGATCGGCCAATTCGACGAGCCTTGGGCGATGACCTTTCTGCCCAATGGCGACCTGCTGGTGACAGAGAAACGCGGCCGCCTGAAGTTCCGCCGTGCCGACGGCCGAGTGCTCGACGTCGCCGGCGTGCCGGAGGTTTCGTATGGAGGGCAGGGCGGCCTGGGTGACGTCGTCCTCCACCCCGGTTTCGCGCAGAACCGGCTCGTCTATCTGAGCTGGATCGAGGCGGGCGACAATGGCACGCGCGGCGCCGTCGTCGGCCGGGCACATTTCAATTTCGGCGAATCCGGCCCCAGCCTCAGCGACCTGCAGGTGATCTGGCGCCAGCAGCCGAAGATGGACGGCGGCGGCCATTTCTCTCACCGCATCGCCTTCGGGCCGGACGGCAAGCTCTATATCAGCTCGGGCGAGCGCCAGCATTTCGATCCGGCACAGGATATGAGCGGCAATCTCGGCAAGGTCGTGCGGCTGAATGACGACGGCTCGGTGCCGGCCGACAATCCCTTCGCCGCGCAGGGCGGGGTGGCCGCGCAGATCTGGACTTTGGGTCACCGCAACCTTCTCGGCCTCGCCTTCGATGCGGGCGGGCGGCTCTGGGAAGTGGAGATGGGGCCGATGGGCGGCGATGAGGTCAACCTTATCCAGCGCGGCCGCAATTATGGCTGGCCGCGCGCCTCCAACGGCAGCAATTATGACGGCGGCGACATTCCCGACCACCGCCCCGGCGACGGCTTCGAGCCGCCGAAAGTCTGGTGGAACCCGAGCATCTCGCCCGCCAGTCTCATGATCTATTCCGGCGCGATGTTCCCGCAATGGCGCGGCGACGCCTTTGTCGGTGCGCTCTCCGGCGAGGCCTTGATCCGCGTCCATCTGGACGGCGAGAACGCAAGCAAGGCCGACCAATGGCCGATGAACGCCCGCATCCGCGAGGTCGAGCAGGCGCCGGACGGCGCGATCTGGCTGCTGCAGGACGGCCCGAGCGGCGGCCGCCTGCTCCGGCTCACCCCTCGGCAGGCGCGCTAATAGGTCGAGTAAGTCCGCACCGGCTTGTCCTCATCCGCGGACTTCAGCTTGCCCATCGCGACGAAGGTGATGACGAGCAGGACCGCGGCGAGGCCGAGTGAGACGAGCATGAATGCCCTGCTCTGCTGCTTGGTGACCAGCATGTAGATGCCGTTGGCGGTCGCGACGAGGCCGAAGACGATCACCGCGGCGAACAGCAAAAGGGTGATCCGCGCCTGATCGGCCGTGCCGTTGAAGGTCGAGCCCCCGATCGTCTCGCCGGGATGGGTGAGCGTCGGGTACATGAAATAGGTGATCGTCCCCATCAGCCCGAGCAGGAACAGGCCGCAAAGCAAAAGCACGATCCCGCGCAGTGGCGATTCTCCGACGCTCTTCATCGGGCCGCCGCATTTGGGACAGGCCGTGGCTGGCCCTTGGACAAGCGTTGCGCAGGTGGCGTTTCGGCAAACGGTGTAAGCGGCCATGGGTGTCCCCCTTCGTGTCGCCTGCGTTCCTAACCCAAAGCCTCAGCAGCGGCGATAGCGGAAGTACCAGACTTCGCGGCCCTCGCGCCGGGCCTTGGCCTCGTAGCGCGTCTCCGGCCAGCCGCCGGGCCGGGTCAGGAAGTCCTGCGCGCTTTCCGCCAGCCAGTCGAAATCGCGGCGCTGGCCCATCACCATCATCGCCCAGCGGCAATAAGTCGGATCGTCCGTGCCCAGCCGGAATTCACCGCCGGGCTGGAGCTTCGCAGCGATCAGGTCGAGCGGACCATTGTTGACCATCCGGCGCTTGGCGTGCCGTGCCTTGGGCCAGGGATCGGGATGGAGCAGATAGGCGAAGCGGAGCGAAGCATCGGGCAGCCGCTCCAACACCTGCAGCGCGTCGCCCATATGGAGGCGGACATTGCCGAGATGCTGCTCGCGGACATGGCCGAGCGCGGCAGCAACGCCGTTGAGGAAGGGCTCCGCGCCGATGAAGCCATGATCGGGCAGCAAATCGGCGCGGAAGGCGAGATGCTCGCCGCCGCCAAAGCCGATTTCGAAATGCAAAGGCCGATCGTCGCCGAACAGGGTCCTGGCGTCGAGCGGGCCTGCCTCCGGCACGCTGATCGCGGGCAGCAAGTCCTCGACCAACGCGGATTGTCCCACGCGCAGGGGGCGGCCTTTGGAGCGGCCGTAAAGGCGGCGGATGGAAAGCGGATCGTTCATGGCGGTGGCAGGTTGGGCCTGCTATCCCGATCGCCATGAGAACCGCAAGCCTGACCGCCGTCGCGGCCTTGTTCTGTGCCGCCTCGCCCGCTTTCGCGACCAGCTCGATCCATTGCCACACCCGCGCCGGCGGACCGGATATCTGGCTGACCGTGCCGGACGAGCGGGGCGCCGGCATTTCCGACGCGCGGATCACCGTGGGGCGGGAAGAGATCGCAACAGGCCAGACACGGGGTGGGCCCTGGATTTCGCAGAGCGCGGTCAATCCGCGCCGGCTCAGTCTCCGCGTGGCACCCGGCGGAACACGTGGCGTGTTCCTGGTCCTCAATGCGACGCGGCGGGGAACGCCTTATCTCGGCACCGTCGTCTTCCGGGGCCGGACCTGGCCGGTGCGCTGCTTCTGGGACGAAGATGACTGGGGCGGCCCCAACGAGGGCTAGGCCTCGAACAGATCCTTATACGTTTCCCGCAGCGCCGCCTTCTGCACCTTGCCCATCGCGTTACGCGGCAGGCTGTCAGCGAAGACGACCCGGCGCGGCTGCTTGAAGCGGGCGAGGTCCCCGATCCCCGCCAGCACTGCCGCCTCATCGAGCGCGGGATCGCTGCGGACCACCACCGCCACTACGCCTTCGCCAAGGTCCGGGTGGGGCACGCCGATCACCGCGCTCTCGCCGACGCCGGGCAAAGCGTCGATCGCCAGCTCGATCTCCTTGGGATAGATGTTGAGCCCACCGGCGATGATCAGGTCCTTGGCCCGCCCGACGATCGCCACCCGGCCGTCCGCCGCCATGGTCGCGATGTCGCCGGTGATGAAGAAACCGTCGGCGCGCATGTCCTCGGCGGTCTTCTCCGGATTGCGCCAATAGCCCCTGAACAGGTTCGGCCCACGTATCTCCAGCACCTCGTCCCGCACCCGCGCCTCGACGCCCGGCAAGGGAAAGCCGACCGTGCCGGGAATGCGCTCCCCGTCATAGGGGTTGGAGGTGATCATTCCGGCCTCCGTCATCCCGTAGCGCTCGAGGATGCGATGCCCGGTCTTCGCCTCGAACTCGGCGAAGGTGCTTTCGAGCAAGGGTGCCGAGCCGCTGATGAAGAGGCGCATGTTGGCGACCGCCTCCCGGGTCAGGCCGGGATGGGCGGCAAGGCGGACGTAGAAGGTCGGCACGCCCATCAGGATCGTGGCCCGCTTCATGTCGGCCACCACCGCATCGGCGTCGAAGCTCTTGTGCCAGAGCATGGTCGAGCCGTTGAGTAGGGCCCCGTGCAGCGCCACGAACAGGCCGTGGACATGATAGATGGGCAAAGCGTGGATCAGCACGTCGCCCGGCTGCCAGCGCCAATAATCCTTCAGCACCAGCGCATTCGACGCCAGATTGTCGTGGCTCAGCATCGCCCCCTTGGAGCGCCCGGTCGTCCCCGACGTATAGAGGATGGCGGCGAGATCGTCCGGCCCGCGCGCGATCGTCTCGAACTCCGCGGGCGCCGCGTCCAGTTCGGCGATGTCCCGATACCCCGGCGCGAAGACCAGCTTCGGCTCGGCATCCTCGATGAAATAGGCCAGCTCCGCCGCCGTATAGGCGGTGTTGAGCGGCACATAGATCAGGCCGGCGCGGAGGCTCGCCAGATAGAGCAAGGCGCCTTCGACCGACTTCTCCGCCTGGACGAGAATCCGGTCGCCCGGCTCCGCGCCCAGCCGCACCAGCGCCGCCGCATAGCCGCTCACGGCCCGGTCCAGCTCTTCATAGGTCAGCCGGCTCTCGCCGCCCTCAACGAATAACGGCGTCCCGCTCGCGCGAGACGCCGCTTCCGAAAACAGCGCGTAGAGGTTCGCGTTCAGATCGCCGCCTTCAGCGCGTCGACCAGGTCGGTCTTCTCCCAGCCGAAATAGTCGCCCTCCGGCGTGCGACCGAAATGCCCATAGGCCGCGGTCTTCTCGTAGATCGGCTTGTTGAGGCCGAGATGGGTGCGGATGCCCTTGGGGGTCAGCCGCACCAAAGTCGGCAGCACCGCCTCCAGTCTGTCGGCGGTGGCGCCATTCTGCTCGGTGCCGTGCAGGTCGACATAGAGCGACAGCGGCTCGGCGACGCCGATCGCGTAAGCGAGCTGGATGGTGCAGCGCTTGGCGAGGCCCGCGGCCACGACATTCTTGGCGAGATAGCGGGTGACATAAGCAGCCGAGCGGTCGACCTTGGTCGGGTCCTTGCCGCTGAACGCGCCGCCGCCATGCGGGGCCGCGCCGCCATAAGTGTCGACGATGATCTTGCGGCCGGTCAGGCCCGCATCGCCATCGGGACCGCCAATCTCGAAGCTGCCGGTCGGGTTGATATGATATTGTGTCTGGTCCGACAGAAGCTCCGCCGGAATCACGTCGGCGATCACGCCCTTCACATAAGCGTGAAGCTCCGCCTCCTTGTCGCCCGCATCATAGCCCGGGGCGTGCTGGGTCGAGACGACGACGACGGTCGCCGCGGCCGGCTCGCCGCCCTCGAACTTCAAAGTGACCTGGCTCTTCGCGTCCGGCTCCAGGAAGGGCGCGGCGCCCGAATGGCGGTCCGCCGCCATCCGCTCCAGGATCTTGTGGCTGTAATAGAGCGTCGCCGGCATCAGGTCAGGCGTCTCGTCGCAGGCGAAACCGAACATGATGCCCTGATCGCCGGCGCCTTCATCCTTGTTGCCCTTCTCGTCCACGCCCTGCGCGATATGCGCGGACTGGCCGTGCAGGCGGTTGATGAATTCGAGCTGCTCCCAGTGGAAGCCTGACTGCTCGTAGCCGATCCGCTTCACCGTCTCGCGGACGGTCTTCTCGATCTCCGCCTGCGCGCCCGGCGCCCAGGCGCCATTCTCGTAGACGCCCTTGCAGCGAATCTCGCCGGCCAGCACGACCAGCTGGGTCGTGGTCAGCGTCTCGCAGGCGATGCGCGCCTCCGGATCCTTGGACAGGAACAGATCCACGATCGCGTCGGAAATCTGGTCGGAGACCTTGTCCGGATGGCCCTCGGAGACGGATTCGGACGTGAACATGTAGTTGCTGCGCATAAGCGAGACGGGTCCTTCAATCGGGAAGAGTGGATATAAAGATATCCTTATGTGCGCGGCTCGCTAGCGCGTTTTGCGCCTGACTGCAATCGCGCCCGCGACGAGCAGCAGCGCGAAAGCCAGAGGCAGCAGGTTGCCGAAGCGGGCGAAGAGCGTCGGCGCGGCGGCGGCCGGCAAGCGGGTGTCGATCACCCCTTCCTCATGCTGGGGCAGGCGCGCAACGACGCGGCCCTGCGCATCGATCACGCCGGTGATGCCGGTCGGCGTCGAGCGGATGACGGGGACCCCCTCCTCGATCGCCCTGAGCCGCGCCTGCGCGAAATGCTGCGGCGGCCCCCAGGCGCCGAACCAGGCGTCGTTCGACGGCGCGAAGATGAAGTCCGGCCGATTGGCCCGGTCCGCCACCTCACCGGAGAAGATGATCTCGTAGCAGATCTGCCCGCCCATCCGGCCGAACCCGGGCAGCGCGAGCGTTTGCGGGCCAGGTCCGGCGAGGATGTCGCCGTCGCCGGGGACGAGGCGGGAGAGGCCGAGCATGGTCAGGAACGGCCGCATCGGCAGATATTCGCCATAAGGGACGAGATGGGCCTTGTCGTAGCGGCCGAGGATGCGGCCGCCGGGGCCGAGGACATAGAGGCTGTTATAGGCCGCCGCATTCATGCCGGGCTGCGGCGGCGCGACCTCCATCCCGCCCGCCGCCAGCAAATCGTGCGGGCCGATGACCTGCGCGATCCGGCCGGGGGCTGTGCCGGCATTCAGGTCGTAAGGCACTGCCGATTCCGGCCAGAGGATCAGCCGCGGCGTTCCGTCCGGTCGCCCGGTCAGCCGGAGCAGTTTCCGGAAATTCCCCTCCTCCTGCGCCGCGTCCTGATGCTCTTCCTGCGGGATATTGGGCTGGACGACGCGGACGAGCGGGCGGCTGAGATCTTCAGCCGATGATACGGGCCGGGGTAGATCGCCGCCGATCCGCAGCAAGACCATCGTGCCGACGAGGAGGCCGATACCGACGAAGGACCGCCGAGCCCGGTACGTCCAGTAAACGTAGCCGGCGAAGAGGATCACCAGGCCGGACAGGCCGTAGGTACCGATCAGCCGTGCCGGCCATTTCAGCAAGGTGTCGATCAGGGTGACGCCGACCGGATTCCAGGCGAAGCCGGTGAACATCGAGCCGCGCAGATATTCGGTGACGATCCAGCCTGCGGCGAGGATCAGGACCAAAGTCGCCCGGTTCCCGCGCCCCCAGCGCCAGGCGAGACCGACGCCCGCCGCCGGATAGACAGCGAGATAGAAGGACAAGACCACCACCGCGACCCAGCCGAGCCAGGCCGGCATCGCCGCCTGATAGGTGAAGGCGGTGGCGATCCAGTTCAGCCCGAGCACGAACTGCCCCACCGAGAACCACCAGCCCCGCGCCAGCGCGGAGCGCAAGGACGGCGCCTGCTCGATCAGCACGAGCAGCCCGGTGAAGGCGAGGATCGTGAACGGCCACAGCCCGAGCGGCTGGAAGCCGGTCGCGGACAGCAGCCCGAGCAGAAAGGAGAGGCCGAGGGCTTTCATTCGCTGTCGCTATGCCCGGAGGCGGCCGGGCTTAATAGTCCGGCTTGCCGCCATCGTCGTCCGGCTCGACATCCTCGGGCGGCGGCTCATCCCTCGGCCGCGGGCGGGGACGGTTCACCGGTGGCGCGGGTCGGACATCGGGCAGGATCGTGTCGTCCGGCGAGCCCATCATGTCGTTGCGCGGCTGCGGGCGAAGCTGCGGCGGCGGCGTCATGTTGTTGCTCTGCGGCCGTTCGGCATTGGCAGCGATCAGCGCATTCTCGTCCATGCCGGCCGAAGCATTGCTGGTGGCGACGACGTTGCCGACCGGGTCCGGATGGCGGGGATGGATCAGGCCCCAGCCGAAATAGAGGACGAAGCACAAGGCGATGCCGGAGGCCATGCCGATCCCGAAATCCCGCCAGTTCGTCCCCATCCAACCTGTCCTGCCTGCTTCGTGGGCCACGGTTTACAGGCTTTCGGCGGCAAGTCGAGACGGCGCGGGCGGCCCGGGACGCAGACCATTGCCGGTAGCCGACACAGGCCTTATGGCGCGCGCTTTCCCCGCAGCGGAGCTATTCTTGATGACCGACACCCGCCTCGACGTGCTGTGCATCGGCAATGCCATCGTCGACATCATCGCCGATTGCGACGACGCCTTTCTGGAGGCGGAAGGGCTCACCAAGGGGATGATGCGCCTGATCGACGCGGCCGAGGCGACCCGGCTCTACGATCATATGGGCCCGGCCCGCGAGATCAGCGGCGGCTCGGCGGGCAACACTGCGGCCGGCGTCGCCGCGCTTGGCGGCAAGGCCGGCTTCATCGGCCAGGTCGCGCCCGACCAGTTGGGCGAATTCTACCGGCACGATCTCACTGCTACCGGCGTCGAGTTCATCACCCCGGCGGCCGATCTTGGCGAACCGACCGCGCGCTCGATGGTGCTGGTCACGCCCGACGCGCACCGCACCATGAACACCTTCCTCGGCGCCGCGCAGCTGCTGCCCCCCGCCGCCTTGGACGAGGCGCAGATCGAGGGCGCCGCCGTGCTCTATCTCGAAGGCTATCTCTGGGATCCGGAGACGCCGCGCTATGCGATGGTGAAGGCGATCGACATCGCCCGCCGCGCCGGCCGCAAGGTCGCCTTCACGCTGTCGGACACCTTCTGCATCGACCGCCACCGGGACGGCTTCAACCAGCTGCTCGACAATGGCCGCATCGATATCCTCTTCGCCAATGAAGCGGAGATCATGATGCTTTCCGGAGCCGATGATTTCGACGCGGCGGTCGCGATGGTGCAGGACAAGGTCGAGACCCTGGTCGTCACCCGCTCAGAGCATGGCGCGATCGCGGTGCGCAACGGCACGCGCGCGGCGGTGGCCGCCGAGCCGGTCGCCAGGGTGGTGGACACGACCGGCGCCGGCGATCTTTTCGCCGCCGGCTTCCTCTACGGCTACACCAACGGCAAGAGCCTGGAGCACAGCCTCCACATCGGCGCCATCGCCGCCGCCGAGGTCATTTCCCATTATGGCGCCCGGCCCGAGGCGGACCTCAAGGCGCTGACCGCCGCGCGGCTGGGCTGAGGGCAGGCCCTAATTGGTGCCGGGTCCCGGCGCTGCGGGCGCGGGATCGGGGACATCCACATCCGGCGATGGCGGATAGATTTCCGGCGGCGGCGGCGCCTGTTGCGGCGCCTGGCTCGGCTGCGGCGCCTCCGGTGGAGGCATTTCGGGTTGCGGTGTCGTGGCCATGGCGAACTCCTTTGCCTTTACCAACGCTGCGCTCATCCGGCGGTTGCGCCAACGAAAAAGGGAGGCCGAAGCCTCCCTTTCCCGTTGCAGTCCTCACGCCCGGCTCAGCCGCGCTCCTCCGGCGTTCCCGGCGCCGGCGCGCCCGGCATCGAGGCGACCGCGCCCGGAGGCGCGTCGGGATCGAGCTCGTGCACCTCGTCGGTAATGCCCCGGCCGACATGGCTGCGGCTGCGGCTGTAGAGGAAGTACAGCAGGAGGCCGATCACGCCCCAGATCGGCAGGATCAGGATGGCGGTCAGCGGCAGCGAGAAATAAAGCGCCAGGCAGCCGATGATCGCCAGCGGAGCGACAATCCAGATCGCCGGCGTCCGGAACGGCCGGCGGCGCCCGGGATCGGTCTTGCGCAGGACCAGGACAGCGATGGCCACCATCATGAAGGCGAACAAGGTTCCCGAATTGGAATAGTCGGCGAGCTTGCCCACCGGGAGGATCGCCGCGGCAAAAGCGACCGCGACGCCGGTGATCAGGGTGACGACATGCGGCGTCTTGAACCGCGGGTGGACCGAGGCCAGCTTCTCCGGCAGCAGGCCATCGCGCGCCATGACGAAGAAGATGCGGGTCTGGCCGAACATCATCATGAGAACCACGGACGGCAGCGCCAGCACCGCCGCGAGCCCGACCAGCCGGCCAAGGGTAGGCCAGCTGATCGTCTGCAGGACGTAGACGAGTGCGTGATCCGAGCAGACGAGCGGCACGACGCCCCCCTCTCTCGCAAGCGCGGCGCAGCGGCCCGCGATTTCGGGCGTGCCCGGTGACAGGAAATGCCCGGCTGCGTCCTGGACCGGTTGGGCGCCCATCGCGCCGATCGCCCCGGCCGCGACCAGCAGGTAGAAGATGGTGCAGATGAGCAGCGAGCCGATCAGGCCGATCGGCACATTGCGTTGCGGATTGCGGGTTTCCTCGGCCGCGGTCGAGACCGCGTCGAAGCCGACATAAGCGAAGAAAATCGAGGCGGCGGCGCCGAACATCCCGGCGGCACCGGTCGGTGCGAAGGGGGTGAAATTGTCGCTCTTGAGCACGGGCAGCGTCACCGCGATGAACGCCGTCAGCGCCGCCACCTTGATCAGAACCAGAATGGCGTTGACCTTCGCGCTCTCGCTCGTTCCCAGGATGAGAAGGCCCGTGACGAGCAGGGCGATGAAGACGGCCATCAGATTGAAATATCCCCCCGTTTCAACGGCGGCCAATAGATCGGGGGTGGGAGCGGCGCCGAACGCCATCTGCACCTTGGCCATCAAAGCATTCGCGTTCGACAGCGCCTGCGGTATGTGGATGCCCAGGCTGTCGAGCAATTCCGAAACGTGGTTCGACCAGCCGACCGCCACCGCGCTCGCGCCAACGGCATATTCGAGGATCAGCGCCCAGCCGACCATCCAGGCGAGGATCTCGCCGGTCACGGCATAGCTGTAGGTGTAGGCCGAGCCCGCCACCGGGACCATCGATGCCAGCTCCGAATAGCACAGGGCGGCCACCGCGCAGACAAAGCCGGCGATGATGAAGCTCACCATCATGCCGGGGCCGGCCTTCTGCGCCGCCTCGGACGTCAGCACGAAGATGCCGGTGCCGATCACCGCGCCGATGCCCAGCAAAGTCAGCTGGAATGCGCCGAGCGAGCGCTTCAGCCCCTTCTTCTCAGCGGTAGCAAGAATGGCGTCGAGAGACTTTACGCGCCCGAAGATCATATCCGTTCCCCTTGTCGCGGCGCGTTCGCGGCCCGCTTCATTATTTGGCGCGGAGCCTAGCCGCTAAATTGGCAGGGGCAATACCGAATCGGCGAAGGTCAGCGCGCGAGCATCGGCCCGAGTCCGCGGCCGCCGAACAGATGGACGTGGAGATGCGGCACCTCCTGCCCGCCATGCGCGCCGACATTGGCGAGCAGGCGGTAGCCGGGCGCGACCAGCCCCTCCTCCCGCGCCACCTTTCCCACCGCGCGCACGAAGCCGGCAATCTCGGCCTCGGCGGCCCGTTCCGAGAAATCGTCCCAGGAGACATAGGCGCCCTTCGGGATCACCAGAATATGGGTCGGCGCCTGCGCATTGATGTCGTGAAAGGCGAGCGCATATTCGTCCTCATAGACCCGCTTCGCCGGGATCTCGCCGCGCAGGATCCGCGCGAAGATGTTGCTGTCGTCATAGGGCAGGGTGGCGTCGATCGGCATGCTCGTCTCCTTGACGCCAAGCCTAGATTGCCTTGACCGCTTTATCCACAGCGCTACCACTCGGCGCATGAGTGAAGACAATGCCCCCGACAGCCTGATTCCCTATGACGAGATCGTGCAGGAGGCGCTGCGCGCGGTGGTTGGACGGGTGCTCGGCGAGGTCGAGGCGACCGGGCAGCTGCCCGGCGAGCATCATTTCTTCATCACCTTCAAGACCGGCGCCACCGGCGTCGACATTCCCCGTCATCTCTCCGAGAAATTCCCGGACGAGATGACGATCGTCATCCAGAATCGCTTCTGGGACCTGAAGGTCAGCGACGAGGGCTTCGAGGTGGGCTTGAGCTTCAACCAGATGCCGGCTCGGCTGGTCATCCCCTTCGCGGCGATTACCGGCTTCGTCGACCCGGCGGTCGATTTCGCGCTGCAATTCCATGCGCGGGCGGAGGATGCGGGGGTCGACGCGCCCGACGAGGCGGAGAATGACCCGCCCGCGGCGGAGCCGATCGAGGACGGCTCCAACGTGGTCTCGGTCGACTTCAGCCGGAAGAAGTGACGGCAGGCGCCGCGATCGCCGGCGCCACCTGTGACGGAGGATCAAGGCAATGCGCAACGCCATCTGTCTGCTCGCCGCCCTTGGCTTCATCCAGCTCGACGCGGCCGAGGCGCTCGCCCAGCGCGGTCACCATTATCCGATCGCCCGCGTCGGCCAGTGTGTGAACAGCCGCATCACCGCGATCCACGCCCGGTTGGAGGGCGATCCGAATTTCGAAAGCGGCGTCGGGGTCGAGCTGGCGAACGGCATTTACGGGGTCAGCTATGAAAGCGTGCGGGCGGTGCGCCGCTCGCGCGTCGGCGACCGCGTGCGCTCCTGCCTCGTCTCCATCCCCCGCGGCTGTCCGCCGGGCGACGATCGCGGCCGCGAATATCGCACCACCAACCTGCGCACCCGCCAGACCTGGACCCTGCCGGATTCCCAACATAGCTGCGGCGGCGCCTGACGGCGCTCGTTCTAGGATCGGCTTCGATGCGGATTCGATTGACCTCAGCCGGACGCAACAGGGCCGGCCTCCTTCTTCTCGCCGCCGCCTTGCCTGGCCTCGCGGCGCCCGCGGCCGCGCAGGTCTCCCCCGACCTTGCCGGGGGTCGTGCCGCCGATACGTTGCGCTATCCCTTCGTCGCGGCGCTCTCCCGCACCTCCGGCGGCGCCCGCGTCTATTTCTGCGCCGGCACGCTGATCGCGCCGGACTGGATTCTGACCGCGGGGCATTGCTTCAGCGCCCAGGGTGGCGCGCGGATC
>JBGAHY010000038.1:0-25139 GCA_044225925.1 Allosphingosinicella sp. | reverse complement strand
TGGTCTATGCGCGGGCCAAGGGCGCGGAGGATGCGCATCCGTTCGGCACTGAGCTCGACGTCTATTCGGGCGAATATGAGTGGCTCGCCCATAGTATGGCGCCGCGCTCGCAGGCGCCGGCGGATACGCGCGTGCTGGTCGGCAACGAGCAATGCGCCCGGCCTTATTCGGCCTCGCGGCTCAACATCTCGGCGATGAGCTTCGGCGCCTTGTCCGGCGCGGCGATCGAGGCGCTGAACAAGGGCGCGAAAATCGGCAATTTCTATCACGACACGGGCGAGGGCGGACCTCGCCTTATCATCTGAAACATGGCGGCGATCTCGTCTGGGAGATCGGCTCGGGCTATTTCGGCTGCCGCGACGACGCCGGCTAGTTCGACCCCGAATGTTTCCGCGATCATGCGTCGCGCGAGCAGGTGAAGATGGTCGAGATCAAGCTCAGCCAGGGCGCCAAGCCCGGCCATGGCGGCCTGTTGCCGGGCGCCAAGGTCAGCCGCGAGATTGCCGAGGTGCGACACGTGACCGAGGGTGTCGACTGCCTCTCGCCCGCCTGCCATTCGGCCTTTTCGACGCCGCGCGAGCTGGTCGAGTTCGCAGCGCACCTGCGGGAGCTGGCCGGGGGCAAGCCGGTCGGGATCAAATTGTGCGTCGGCTATCCGCACGAGCTGTTCGCGGTGGCGAAGGCGATGCTGGCCAGCGGCATCCACCTCGATTTCATCGTCATCGACGGGGCCGAGGGCGGCACCGGCGCCGCGCCGCAGGAATTGTCGGACAGCGTCGGCATGCCGCTACGCGAAGGGCTGATCATCGCGCGCAACGCGCTGGTGGGGACCGGCCTGAAAGGGCCTGTCAGGCTCGCCGCCTCGGGCAAAGTCGCGTCCGGCGCGGCGATGGCGATGAATGCGGCGCTCGGCGCGGACTGGTGCAACGCCGCCCGGGGGTTCATGTTCGCGCTCGGCTGCGTGCAATCGATGCGTTGCCACACCGACACCTGCCCGACCGGCATCGCCACCCAGTCCGCCGCGCGGCAGCGCGGCCTGGTCGTGCCGGACAAGGCCCAGCGCATCGCCAATTTCCACAAGGCCACCGTCCATGCCCTGCACGAGATGGTGGTCGCGGCCGGGCTGGAGTCGCCCGACGATTTTCGCCCCTGGCACCTGCGCCAGCGGATCAACGTCGCCGAGATGCGGCAGATGGACGAAATCTATCCGTTCATCGAGGAGGGGGCTTTGGTCGCCGGCGATGTGGACCCGAAGACCCCGCTCGGCCGCTGGTGGCGCGATGCGGATCCGGACAGTTTCAGGCGGGCTGTCTAGGGATCTGGGTCTTTCGCCCCTTGCCGGCGAAAAACTGGTGCGGTCGAGAAGACTCGAACTTCCACGGCCTTTCGGCCACAGCGACCTCAACGCTGCGCGTCTACCAGTTCCGCCACGACCGCACGTGATGCACCGGAGGAGGCCCTCCGGCCGGTAGGAAGCGGGCCTCTAGCAGCGCTTCGGCCCCCGCGCAACGTCCCTAATAGAGGAACATCGGCATGCCCTCGACGCGCATCAGCCGCGCGCGATAGGTGGCGCGGTCGTAGAGGGCGCTGACGTCGACCGACTTCTTGCCGTGGAGCAGGGTGTCGATCGGGACATGGCTGTAATTGCCGTCGGTGAGCGTCACCATCCGGCCCGCCTCGCCCCGCTCGATCAACTGCACGGCGAGGCCGCCAAAGGCGAAGCCGACCATCCGGTCCATCGCGTCGGGCTCGCCCGAGCGCATCAGATAGGCAAGCTCCTGGATCACCACGCCCTGGCCGAGCCGGGCGGTGATCGCATTGCCGAGCCTTTGGCCGACGCCGAGCTCCGCGCGCTGGCTGGCCGGCTTGGCGATGTCGCCGTCGCCATTGTCCTCGCCGGCGAGCTTCGCGCCCTCGGAAATCACGCACATCGCATAGCGCGCCGGGTTCGACGCCTTGTCCTCGGCGAGCAAGGGCAGGAGGATGTCGAGATCGGCCGGCACCTCGGCGATCACCGTGCGGTCGACCTGGGCGAGGAAGCCCGAGAGCAAGGCGGTCTCGCCGCTCCGCCGGCCGAACAATTCGACGACGCCGATCCGCTCGTGGCTTTCGACCGTGGTGCGCAGCGCGTTGATTGCCTCGACCGAGCGGCTGACCGCGGTCGAGAAGCCGATGCAATAGTCCGTGCCGAACACGTCATTGTCCATTGTCTTCGGCACCGAGACGACCGGCACGCCCTGCGCCGAGAGATGGGCGGAGAAGCGCAACGTGCCGTCGCCGCCGAGCGTCACCATCGCGTCGATGCCGAGCGCCTCCAGCACGTTCAGCACATCGCCGGTGCGGTCGCCGTCCGGCATGGTCCGCGGATCGCGGCGCGAGGTGTGGAGCACGGTGCCGCCGGTCCGGTCGATGCCGCGCACGCTCTCGCGGTTCAGGACGACGCTGTGCGCGGCGACGCTGGCCGGATCCTTGGGATCGATCGCCATCACCCCTTCCCAGCCGCGGCGGAAGCCGGTCACCTCCCAGCCCAATGCGTCGGCCGAGAGCACGACCGAACGGATGCAGGCATTGAGCCCAGGCACGTCGCCGCCGCCGGTGAGTATTCCTATGCGCATGGCATCGGTCTATCGGCAGCCGCCATGGAGGACAACCTGACAGACGGCGCCGCTGGCGACGCGGCGGGAGAGGCCGGGCGCATCCTGCGCCTGGCCTGGCCGATCATGCTGACCAGCCTCAACTGGACTTTGATGCACCTGATCGACGTCGCCGTGGTCGGCCATTACGGCACGGCGGAGCTGGCGGCACTGGGCGCGAGCCGCACGGTGACCTTCATCGTCCTGGTCTTCGGCTTCGCCGGGCTGACCGGCATCCTGGTCTTCGCCGCGCAGGCCGACGGGGCCAGGCGCCTCGCGGAGACCGGCGACATCTTCCGCTCCGGGCTGATGCTGGCCTTGCTCGTCGGTATCACCAGCGCCCTCGGCCTCGGCCTCTTCGCCTTCGATCTGCTCCATCTGTTCGGCGTCGATCCGGCGCTGCAGCGGCCGGGCGCCAATGTCGTCCAGGCCATGGCCCTCGGCTTCCCGGCCCAGCTGCTGCTCGGCGCCTCCTCCTATTTCCTCGAGGGGATCAGCCGGCCGCAGCGGGTGATGGCGATCAACCTCACCATGTTGCCGTTCAACGGCATCCTCGCCTGGGCCTGGGTGGGCGGCCATTTCGGTCTGCCGGCGCTCGGCGCGGTCGGCGCGGCCTATGCGACGGCGACCATTTCCTGGCTCGGCGCGTTGGCGATGATCGCCACCGTCTGGCGCCTTCCTCGTGCGGTGGAGCGGCGGGTGCGGGATCTGAGCGCCCCGGCCCTGCGCCGGGCGCTGCGGGGCGTGCCCCGCCTCGCCTGGTTCGGCCTGGTGCCGGGCCTCGGCGCAATGCTCGAGCTGGCGGGCTTCTCGACCCTGATGGTGCTCTCCACCCAGCTCGGCAACGCCGCCGCGGGGGCCTTCCAGGCCATGCTCTCCATTCACAATATCGCCTTCGCCCTTTCCATGGGCTTCGGCTCGGCCGCGGGCGTGCGCGTCGGCAATGCGGTGGGCGCCGGGGAGCGGGAGCAGGCCTGGCCGCGCGCAATGGTCACCGCTGGCCTGTGCGGCATCCTGCTGGCCGGGATCTCGCTGCTCCTCGTCTTCGCGGCGCCGGCCCTGGTCTGGCCCTTCTCGGACGACCCCGAGGTTTTGGGCCTCGCCGCGACGATGCTCTCGGTGATGGGCGCCTTCCTGGTCTTCGACGGCCTGCAATATGTGTTCGGCGCCGCGCTCCGTTCCTTGGGCGAGCAGGTCTGGGCCGGGGTGAACGGGATTTTCGGCTTCTTTCTCACCACCGGCGGCCTCGGCCTGCTGTTCGTCCACACCGGCTGGGGCGCTGAGGGCCTCGCCCTCGCCGCCGGCCTCGGCATGCTGTCCTCGGCCGTGCTTCAGTTCGGGCGGTTCTGGTGGGTGCTCAGGAGATCGGGCCGAAGCTCAGGCTGAGCACATGGCCATTGGCCGGCACGTCGCGCTGCGCGCTGTCGAAGCTGGTGGTGGCGCGCGGGCCGAGGTCGCGGACCGGCGGCGCGATCGACCAGGTATAGACGGTGCTACCCCCGGAATCGCGCAATTCCGCCTGCACCTGCGGCACGCGCTGGGTCTGGTCGCTGGTGTTGGTGATCGCGCCGTGCAGGATCAGCAGATCCTGGCCGCTGGCGAGGCGCGAGCGGTCGATCCGGCCGCTCAGTGCCAGCGCATTGGCATTCTGGTCCGGCATGAAGAGCCGGCGGATCGGCTCGGGCAGGCCGAAGACCTGCAATGCCACCACCCCGGCGATCATCAGCAGCCCCGCGACGATGGCGATGATCGTCCACATCCGCGCCCGGTTGCGCCGCGGCTTCCGGCCCGGCTCCCAATCCTCATAAGCCGGTTCGGGCTCAGCCGCCGGCGCCTCCTCCGGCTGGACCCAGCTCGGCGGTGGCGGCGGTTCCGGACGGGGCTCCGCGGGCACGCCCGGCTCTGCGGCCACCTGCTCAGGCGTCGGCGCGACGTTGAGGTCCAGCGCTGGTGGGTCCTGCACCCAGGAGAAGCGGCAATTGGCGCAGCGCACCCGGCGCCCGGTCGGCCCGATCGCGCTGTCCGGCACGATGTAGCGGGTCTTGCAGGACGGGCAGGACAGGATCATCCGGTTACGCACGCTCTCAGGAACAGCCTCCCGACGCTCTAAGCACGGGCGAGTCGCCTGTTGCAAGCTTGTGACAGTCCGAAACGGCCGGTTTCCGCCCTAAAGCTTGATGGGACCCGCTGGGGCATGCCATTGCAGCCATGGGCAAAGCGTTTGCGGGGCAGGGAGCAGGCCGCTGAACACGGGCGGAGCGATCGTTCAATTCGAGAATGTCGGGCTGCGTTACGGCACCGGCGCCGAGACGCTGTCCGATCTCGCCTTCACCCTGCGCGAGGGCGGCTTCTACTTCCTCACCGGCCCGTCCGGCGCGGGCAAGACCTCGCTGCTGAAATTGCTCTATCTGGCGCTCCGCCCGAGCCGCGGCCTGATCCGGCTGTTCGGCGAGGATATCGTCACCATGCCGCGCGACCGGCTGCCGGGGTTCCGCCGGCGGATCGGCGTCGTCTTCCAGGATTTCCGCCTGGTCCCGCACCTCTCCACCTTCGACAATGTCGCGCTGCCGCTTCGCGTGGCCGGGGTTGAGGACAAGGATCTGGAGACGCCGGTGCGCGAGATGCTCGCCTGGGTTGGGCTCGCCGACCGCGCCAGCGCCCGCCCCGCCACGCTCTCGGGCGGCGAGCAGCAGCGCGTCGCCATCGCCCGCGCGGTGATCGGCCGGCCGGAATTGCTGGTCGCCGACGAGCCGACCGGCAACGTCGATCCCGACATGGCCAAAAGACTCCTGTTCCTGTTCGACAGCCTCAACAAGCTCGGCACGACCATCGTCGTCGCCACCCACGACCTGCATCTGCTGACCGAGATCCAGCGCGCCGAGATGCTGCGCCTCGATCGCGGCCAGATCGCCGATCCCACCGGCGCGCTCCGCCATCCGCCGAAGCGGCCGGATCAATGAAAGGCGGCGTCCGAAAATTCGGCCGGGCCGAGCGCTGCCTGCTGCCCGAGGGGCGGCTCTCCGGGCCGATGCCCTGGGTGATCGCGATCATGATGTTTCTGACCGTGCTCGCTGCCGCCGCGGGCATGGCCCTCGCCAGCGCCGCCACCCGGCTCGACGACCAGATTGGCGGCCGCGTCACCATCCAGGTCGTCGAGGCCAATCCCGCGGCCAAGGCCGCGCAGACCGCCGCCGCCGCCGCGGCCTTGCAGGGCCAGCCCGGCGTGATCGCCGTCCGCCCGGTGCCCGATGAGGAGATTCACCGCCTGCTCGTCCCCTGGCTCGGCGAGAGCGGCATTGCCGAGGACATTCCGATCCCGTCCCTGATCGACGTCGATCTGACGCCCGAAGGCCATGACCGGCTCACCGAGCTCACCCGGCTGGTCACCGCCGCCGCGCCCGCCGCCCGGGTCGACGACAATGGCCAGTGGCTCGCCCCTCTCGCCTCCCTGATCGGTGCGTTGAAATGGCTGGCGGCGGGGCTTGTTCTCCTCATGGTCGGCGCCACCGCCGCCACCGTCGTGCTCGCCGCCCGCGCCGCGCTCGACATGCACCGGGCGACGATCGAGGTGCTCCATCTGATGGGCGCGACCGACGTCCAGGTCGCCCGCCTCTTCCAGCGCCGGATCGCGCTCGACGCTTTGTTCGGCGGGCTGGTCGGCTTCATCCTCGCCGCGTTGGTCCTGATCGGCCTCGGCCAGCGCGTCTCCGCGCTCGGTTCGGAGCTGCTCGGCGCCGCCAATGTGCCGCCGCCGGCCTGGGGGATTTTGGTCGGTCTGCCCATTTTCGGCGTTCTGCTTGCGATGCTGGTCGCCCGCCTCACCATCCTGCGCGCTTTGGGACGGATGCTGTGATCCGCTGGGCGGTCCGCATCCTCGCGCTGGCGCTCGCGCTCTACGCGATCGGCTTCGGCATCTTTGCGATGACCTTGCCCAAGCCGGCGGGCGACGAGCGCACCGACGCGATCGTCGTGCTGACCGGCGGCACCGGCCGGCTGGAGCGGGGCTTCGACCTGCTCCAGCGCCACATCTCCGGCCAGATGCTGATCTCCGGCGTCGAGCGTAGCGTCCGCCCGCAGGAGCTGGCGGCGCATTACAATGTCCCCCAGCAGCTTTTCGACTGTTGCATCGTCCTCGGCCGCGAAGCGGTGGACACGCGCACCAATGCGGATGAGGTCGGCGCCTGGGTGGCCCGGCGGCGGATTCACTCGATCCGGCTGGTCACCAATGACGTGCACATGCTCCGCGCCCGGCATGAGATCGGCCGGCGCCTGCCCGCGGGCGTCACCGTAATCCCCGACGCGGTCCCGTCGCACCCGGACATCTGGGGGATCTTCCGCGAATATAACAAGATGCTGCTGGGCTGGGCGGCGGGGCTGATCGGGCTGTAGAGACATCCCGATGGCGGCCATCCGTTCCTTCCTGTTCGCGCTCTTCTTCTATGGCGGCACCGTGCCCGCCGTCCTGCTCTCCTTCCCGATCAGCCTGCTCGGCACGAAGGCGGTCCGTTGGTGGGCGCATATGTGGGCGCGCTGGCACCGCGTCTGCGCCCGCTTCCTGCTCGGCGTCCGCACGCAGATTGAAGGCACACCGCCCAAGGGCGCCTGCCTCGTCGCCTGCAAGCACCAGTCGATGTACGAGACTCTGGAGATGATCCTGATGCTCGACGAGCCGGCCACGGTGCTGAAGCGCGAGCTTGCGGATATCCCGCTCTGGGGCTGGGTAACGCGACGTTATGGCGTCATCCCGGTCGACCGGCAGGGCGGCGCGGCGGCGCTCCGGCGGATGATGCGCGCCGCCGAAGCCGCGATCGCGGAAGGCCGGCCGATCGTGATCTTCCCGGAGGGGACGCGGGTGCCGCCCGGCGAGGCGCCGCCGCTCCAGCCCGGCTTCGCCGGCCTCTACCGCGCTTTGAAGCTGCCGGTCGTGCCGGTGGCGGTGGATTCCGGCCGGCTCTGGCCCAAGGGCAGGTTCGTCAAGCGCCCGGGCATCGTCACCATGCGCTTCCTTGAGCCAATCGATCCCGGCCAGCCCCGCGACGCGATCGAAGCGCAGGTCCACGCCGCCATCAACGTGCTCGGCCGGTGACCCCGGCGCTCGGCATCATCGAGGGTTTCTTCGGCCGGCCCTGGTCCTGGGCGGAGCGCGCCGCCGCCGTCCGCTTCCTGAGGCCCCACGGTTACACTTTCTATCTCTACGCCCCCAAGGCCGATCCCTGGCTGCGCCGCCGCTGGCAGGAGCCGCATCCGGCGGCGGAGATGGAAAAGCTGGCGGAGTTCCGCGACATCTGCCGCGCGCACAATGTCCGCTTCGGCATCGGCCTCAGCCCGTTCGAGTTGCAACTGGAGCCGGGCCGGGGCTGGCAGGAGGTGCTGGCGGCCAGGCTGGCCCAGCTCGCAGCACTGAAGCCGGACGATCTGGCGCTGCTGTTCGACGATATGCGGGGCGACGTGCCGGATCTGGCCGCGCGGCAGGCCGCGATCGTCCATTTCGCCGCCGAGCGGGGCGTTGCGGAGCGGATGATCGCCTGCCCCTCTTATTATTCCGACGATCCGATCCTCGATGTCGCCTTCGGCCAGCGCCCGCCTTTCTATCTGGAGCAGCTCGGCCGGCAGCTCGACCCCGCAATCCAGCTCTTCTGGACCGGCCCGGAGGTCTGCGCGCGCGAATTTATGCCCGGCCATCTCGCCCGGGTCGCCGGGCAGCTGGGGCGAAAGCCGTTCCTGTGGGACAATTACCCGGTCAATGACGGCGCCCGCATGTCGCAGCACCTGCATCTGCGCGGGTTCTCCGGCCGGCCCGCCAGCATCGCCCCGCACATCGCCGGCCATGGCGTGAACCCGGCCTCCCAGCCCTTGCTCAGCCGCGTGCCGTTGCTGACCCTGGCGGAGAGCTACAGAAAGGGCGAGGCCTACGACTATCTCGCCGCCTTCGAGCGCGCCGCGCGCGAAATTTTGGGCGAGGATCTCGCCGCCCGGGTGAGCAAGGACATCATCGCCCTGCAGGATCGCGGGCTCGACCGGCTCGGCGAGCGCAAGGCCGTATTGAAGGCCCGCTACGCGGCCTTCGATCATCCGGCGGCGCAGGAAATCCTTGCGTGGCTAGAGGGTTACTGGAGCGTCACCGACGAACTGGTGCAAACGCAATAATTCCGGGCTCGCAACAGTTCGTATCGCTAATGATCGCTTAACCATCGCACGGATCGGCCATGCGGATGGGCCCAGGCGAGCAATTCCTCGCCGCCGGGCCAGGTCCGGAGCCGGAGCGATGGACGACCATCCTCGGGCGCCTGTTCGTAGCGCAGCCAGGCCAGGGGCGCCTCGGCGGAAGCCTGCTTTCCGGCCGCTTCGATATGCGCGGCGACGCGCTCTTGGCTGTCCGTGTCGAAATATTGGAAGGCGACCGAGTGCATGACCACCCGGACCACATTTGGCTCCGGCTTGAGCGCCAATTCCGTCTCGATCCAGTCTGCCGCGTCGCCGCGATCGACCTCGGGCGGCGCTGCAGCAGCGATGGCCAAAGCCGCTTCCAGCCGTTGCAGCCGCTCCGGCTGGTCCGCCCAGACATAGGCGAGCAGACGATCGCCTTCGTCGGGCAGGCGCGCCGGATTGAGGTCGGTTCCCCGCCGCCCGGCCACCCTGACGGCGGTGTCGGGCGGGGGCGGGCCCTCCCAGATCGGCTTCAGCTGCACGCCGGAGGCCGGATCCCCAACGCGCAGCCCGCCCAGGTCATAGCCATAGCGGTCCAGCAGCAGGTTCAGCCCGGCGCTGGCACCCAGTTCGTAGAGCCGCAGCGGCAGTTTGAATCGGTCGGCGATCACCAGCAGGCCGCTCATCAGCACCGCCGAGCGGCCGACCTCGTTGGTCTGCGGCGCATGGTCCAGCCAGGATGGGAGGGTCTCGTCGGCCAGAACCGGCGCCAATGCGGCCCAGAGCGCCACTTCGTCCGGCATAGGTGCGGGCGGATAGAGGGCGGCGAGCGCTGGTGCTGCGCCGCTCCGGGCCAGAAAATGCAAGCCGCCGCAAAGCCTTAAAGCCACCGCATCGGCGAAGCAGCCGGGATCGCCGGCCCAGTCGAGGATGCGACGGCCGACCTCCGTGCTTCGATCCAGCCGCTTGCCGAGCGTCTCGCTTAGCAAAGCGGTGAAAGGCGCGCCGAGCTGGGTGCAGAAGCCGGCTTGCTCCACGAACGAGGCCCGGATCTGCGCCTCGCTCGCCAAAGCTCAGGCCCGCAAGGTCGCGCCGAGCTTCGCCGCCGCGACGACGCGCTCGGCGACGCCTCTTGAGCTCCTCCTCGGTGAAGCTCTTCTCGGCCGGCTGCAAGGTGACCTCGACCGCCAGCGACTTCTGTCCCTCGGGCACACCCTGGCCGGTGAACAGGTCGAACAGCCGCGCAGCGGTGATCGCCGTCTTGTCGGCGCCCTTCACCGCGCGGACCAATTGATCGGCCGGCAGGTCGGCGGGCACGAGAAAGGCGAAGTCGCGGGTCACCGCCTGCAAAGCGGGCGGCGCATAGGCCGTCCGCATATGCCCGGTCTGGCCGCGCTTCGCCGGAATCGCGTCGAGGAACAGCTCCGCGACGACCACCGGGCCGTCCAGGTCAAACGCCTTGGCGATGCGCGGGTGGAGCGTCCCGAATTCGGCGAGCACATTCTTGGGCCCAAGGCTCAGCCGCCCGGACTGGCCGGGATGATAGGTCGGCCCTGCATCGGGCTGCACCTGCAGATTGTCGACCGGGGCGCCCGCGGCGGCGAGCAAGGCCAGCGCCTCCGCCTTCGCGTCATAGGCGTCGACCGGGCCGGTCTTGCCCGCCCAGTGACGCGGCCCGCGCGGGCCGGCGAGCACCAGGCCGAGCGTCGGCCGCTCCGCCTCGCTCAGGTAGCGCCTGCCGACCTCGAACAGCCGGATCGTCTCGGCGCCGCGGGCGGCATTGCGCGCCGCCGCCGCGAGCAGGCCGGGCAGCATGGAAGGCCGCATCGCCTTCATTTCCTCGCTGATCGGATTGGCCAGCACGAAGGCCGCCCCGCCGAACAGTTCGGCCTCGCGCTCGGCGATGAAGCTCCAGGTGACCGCCTCGTTGAGGCCGCGCGCCGCCGCGGTGCGCCGGATCCGCCGCTCGGCCAATTGCTCCGCCGTCGCCGTGGGCCTGGCGACGCCCGGCGCCCGCGGGAGCGGGGTGGACGGAACCTGGTCAAGGCCTTCGATTCGAATGACTTCTTCGACGATATCGGCGGAGCCGTCGATATCGCGACGCCATGACGGCACCGCGACTTTCCAGACATCGCCGCGGGTCACGGTGAAGCCGAGACGCTGGAGAATATGCTGCTGCCGGTCCTCCGGCACCGCCACGCCGGCCAGGCCCGCGCAACGCTCGGGCTTATAGTCGACAACCTTGTCCAGCTTCGGCGGTTCGCCGGCCTTGACCAGCTGCGAGGGCTCGCCGCCCGCCAGCTGCACCGCCAGTTCGGTGGCGAGCTGGATGCCCGTCTCCAGGAACTCGGGGTCCACGCCCCGCTCGAACCGCGTCCGGGCGTCGGAGGCCAGGGCCAATTTCTGCCCGGTCAAAGCGATCCGTTCCGGCGTGAACCATGCGCATTCGATCAGGATGTCGGTCGTCGCCTCGGTGACGCCACTATGCTCGCCGCCCATGATCCCGCCAATATCGTGCACGCCGGCATCGTCGGCGATCGCGGTCATGGTCTGATCGAGCGTGTAGCTCTTGCCGTTCAGCGCGAGCATCTCCTCGCCGTCACGCGCCCGCCGCGCCCGCACCGGGCCTTTGAGTTTCGCCAGGTCGTAAACGTGCAAGGGGCGCCCATAGCTCAGCATCAGATAATTGGTCATGTCGACCAGAGCGCTGATCGGCCTCTGCCCCACCGCCTTCAACCGGCGCTGCAGCCAGGCGGGCGACGGCCCGTTCTTCACGCCCCGGACCACCCGGCCATAGAAAGCCGGGCAGCCCTCCGGATCGTCGATGATGATCTCGACCGGGCAGGGGTAAGTCCCCGGAATCACCGGCGTCTCGACGGCCTTCAGCGTGCCGAGCCCCGCCGCGGCGAGGTCGCGGGCAATGCCGTGCACGCCCATCGCGTCCTGCCGGTTCGGCGTGACGGCGACGTCGATCACCGGATCGTCCAGCTCCGCATAAGCGGCGAAGCTGGCGCCCACCGGCGCGTCCGCGGCCAGCTCGATGATCCCGTCATGCTCGTCGCCAAGCTCCAGCTCGCGCACCGAGCACATCATGCCGCGGCTCTCGACGCCGCGGATCGCCGCCACTTTCAGGGTCAGGTCGCTGCCCGGCACATAGGCGCCCGGCGGGCCGAACACGCCCTTGAGCCCCGCCCGCGCATTGGGTGCGCCGCAGACCACCTGGATCGTCTCGCCGGTGCCGGCATTGACGGTCAGCACCTGGAGCTTGTCCGCCTGCGGGTGCGGCGCTGCGGTCAGGACCTCGCCGACCACGAACGGCGCGAGCCTCTCCGCCGGATTCTCCACGCCCTCCACCTCGAGGCCGACCTTGGTCAGCGCCTCGACGATGGTGTCGAGATCGGCATCCGTCTCCAGATGCTCCTTCAGCCAGGACAAAGTGAACTTCATGCCCCGACGCCCCCGCTCAGCGTCGGCACGTCGAGCGCGCGGAAGCCGTAATGCTTGAGCCAGCGCAGGTCGCCATCGAAGAAGGCGCGCAGGTCGTCCATCCCGTATTTGAGCATGGCCAGCCGATCGATGCCGCAGCCGAAGGCGAACCCCTGCCACTCGTCCGGATCGAGCCCGCAATTGGCGATCACCCGCGGGTGGACCATGCCGGAGCCGAGCAGCTCCATCCAGTGATCGGTGCCGCCAAGCACGCGCCGGCCCTTCTCATAATGGAAGCCGACATCCACCTCGGCCGAAGGCTCGGTGAACGGGAAATAGGACGGGCGCAGGCGCAGCACGATGTCGTCGCGCTCGAAAAAGGCCTTGAGGAAGGTCTCCAGCGTCCATTTGAGATGGCCGAGCGTGATCCCCTTGTCGATCACCAGCCCCTCGATCTGGTGGAACATCGGCGTATGCGTGGCGTCGCTGTCCGAGCGATAGGTCCGCCCCGGCGCGATCACATAGATGGGCGCCGGCTCGCTCTGCATCGTCCTGATCTGCACCGGCGAGGTGTGCGTCCTGAGCAGCAACGGCTGACCCGCCTCGTCCTTCTGCTCGAGGTAGAAGGTGTCGTGCATCGCCTTGGCCGGATGGTTGGGCGGGAAATTGAGCGCGGTGAAATTATGCCAGTCGTCCTCGATCTCCGGCCCGGTCGCGACGGAGAAGCCGAGATCCGCGAAAATCTCCGCCAGCTCGTCCATCACCTGGCTGACCGGATGGACGCTGCCCTCCGCCGTGGACGCTACGGGCAGGGTCATGTCCAGGCGCTCGGTGGCGAGGCGCTGCTCCAGCGCCGCGCCCTCCAGCGCCGCCTTGCGGGCGCCGAGCGCCTCGGTCACCGCCTCGCGCAGCGCGTGGATGCGCGGCCCCGCGCTCTGCCGTTCCTCAGGGCTCATCCCGCCCAGAGTCTTCAGCAGGCCGGTCACCGCGCCCTGCTTGCCCAAAGCGGCGACGCGCTCGGCCTCGAGCGCGGCAAGGTCGCCTGCGCCCGCAATACGGCCGAGCCAGTCTGCTTTCAGCTGTTCAAGGTCTTGCGTCATCGCAGTCGCCCTAGAGGAGAAAGGCGCAGGATGAAAACCCCTCGCGCTTGCGCTATGCAGGGCGCCGACGGGAGGGATTCGAATGATCGCACGCCGCAGCCTTCTTATTCTCGCTCTGGCCCTGCCTTGCGCCGCCGCGGCGTCCGAGCCCGAGCCCCAAAGCGAAGGCGCGGCGCATAGCGGCCCGGATTGCCCCGGCCAGCTCGGCCGCCAGGAGGGCGCGCCACGCTTCGCCGATTTCCCGGCGCCCCGCCGTGCCGCCAAGTTCGTCGCCCCGCAGCTCAGCTCGCGCACGGTCGTCGCGCACCGCTCCACCCTCGGCGCCGAGGCCGCCAACGGCCCGAATTTCGCCACCAATTACACGATCGCGGCCTGGGGCTGCGGCTTCCAGTGCAGCGCGGCGGCGATCATCAATCTCGGCAATGGCGCCGTCGCCTTCCCGAACGAGCTCGGCCGGATCAGCACCCGCTATGTCCGCGACTGGGTCAGCGACCGCCCGCTCCGCTATCGCGGCATGCGCTTCAACCCCGACAGCCGCCTGCTGATTGTGATCGGCAGCGCGCTCGGCGACGAGACGGACGAGAGCGCGGTCTATTATGAATGGACCGGGGCGGGCCTCCGCCACCTGGCCACCATCCCACGGGCGCAGCTCTGCCCGGCCTGATGCGCCGCGCCGCGATCATTCTTGTCATGGGGCTGCTCTTCTCCTGCGCGCCGGCGCCGCCCATGAACATCGCCAGCGCCGAGGCCGTCGCCAGCTGCCAGGCGCGGGGCGGGACGGTCCAGCCGTTAGTGTACCGGGCGCCCGGCCCGGTCTGCCTGACCCCCTATCCGGATGGCGACCGGGCCTGCAGCGACAGCGCGCAATGCGCCGGCCGCTGCATCGCGGACACGGCGGGATCGACCCCGATGGTGGGCCCGGGCAGCCTCGTGCGCGGCCACTGCGAAGCCTATCACCCGACGCCCTTTGACGAATGCGTCCCGGAGGTCCGGAGCGGTCGTCTGGGAGACGCCTGCGCTGCACGGAGGCCACCGGCATGAGCGTGGCCTTTCGCCGGGAGAGTGACGAGGAGCATAAGGAGCCACGCTTCGAGCTGCCGATTCCGCCGGGCCCGAATCTCGTCACCGCCGCCGGCCTCAAGCTGGCGGAAAGCCGGGTCGCCGAACTGACGGCGAAGGCCGCCGTGGAGACGGAGGAACTCGCCCTCGCCGATGCGCAGCGCTCCTTACGCTACTGGCGCACGCGCCTCGCCACCGCAGAGCTCGCCCCGCCGCCACCCGCGGACGAAGCCGCCTTTGGCAGCCGCGTCACTTTTCGGCTGAACGGCGCGGATCGGACGGTCGATATCGTTGGCGACGACGAGGCCGATCCGGCGGCCGGCAAGCTCGCCTTCTCCGCCCCGCTCGCCCGCGCCCTGATCGGCGCCGGGCAGGGCGACTTTGCGGATTTCGGCGGCAAGGCGGACGCGATCGAGATCGTCTCGGTGGCCGCGATCCCCGGCTGAGCTCTACTCCCTCACCGTCGCGCGCACGATCGGGTCGTCCCGGTCTCTCAGGATCTTCAGCAACGGATTGGACTCCGGTTCGCTGGTTCGGTGCAGGCGATTCCGGTCGCGATGCCGGAACGGCTCCGCCCGCCCCCGCACCATCAGCATCGTGTCGGAGACGTAGCTCCACGATCCGTCCTCGTGGAACTCAACCTCCAGCCGGTAGCTGTCGGTGCGGAACGCATATTCCAGGAAATCGGTCGAGCAGATGCCGTAATCCGTCCTGCCCCGCTCGGCGGTCACCACGAGCCGCTTTGCGCCCGGCTCCGCCTGGCCCGAGGCGATCGCGATCTGCCCGCGCGGGATGGAGAGGGTCTGGATCACCAGGCCCGTCGCCGGCTCCCACAGCCAATAGCCGGTCTGATCGTGGAAGGTGATATCCTCCTCCGGCGTGTTGATGTGGATGTGATAGCGCAGGCCGTAGAAAAGCTGCGGCCCGTTGGCCTGCGGGTCGATCGGCTGGAACAGGCTCCGCTCCAGGAACTCGCGCCGCTCCGGCCCCTCCGCCTTGGGGTTGAGATCGACCCCGCCAAGCCCCTCCCAACCGCCGGCGAGCCGTCTGAGCGGGCCGAGATTGGCGAGCGTATCGGGATCAACATCCTCCGGCTCGGTGAAGATGTCGTCGGGGAAAGCGGGCATGGACGGACCTTTCGGCAGGGAGGACGACTCCGAGTTGATCTGATCGTTCACGAGCGGAGGAAGGCGAGGATCTCCCGGAGTCAGCGGTAGCGAAGGCCCTGACGATCGAGCGCTGCCTGCTTCAGAGCCGAACATTGCAGAGTTGTGGGCAGGAAGCTCGGATCGCGCGCGATGACCTGATTCAAATTGTCGATGCGCGTGGCGAATTCTTCCAGGGGGTAGGTCGACATGATCCGCAGGAATTCCCTCTGCTCGGCGGCCGACAGGCGGTGCGCTCGGATGCCCAGCCCCAGCGCCAAGAGCCTTCGATAGTCCGGACCGCCATAGAATTGGAGGAGCAGGCCTGCTTTGCGGGCTCCGAGTTCTCGGATGATCTGGCGTATGGTGCGGTTGGTGGTGGCGACGACCAAGGGGCGGACGCAGTCTAGCCAATCGCGCATCACTGCTGACACCTCGGCTTCGTGGCCTAGATTGAGTCCCTGCAGGCGAGTTTGTTCGGGCGCGGCGGAAGGGGGATCAGGCGGGTGCCTCAAACTGTCGCTGTTGGGGAGCGCGGCCATCAATTGATCGATCAACCCTTCCGACGGGGCTCCGATCTGTGCGCTGGCCGCCGCGCAATGCCCGCCAAAAGTAAGGGCGATGACCAATCCGAGAAGCCTGTGTCGCATCGTCCGAGCTTGGCGTAAGCTATCGCTACTGCCTAGCCCCTTCGCGGTACCGCTCAGGCGGGACGGGCGAGCCAGAGCAGCCAGAAGCGGGCCAGGTCCTTCTCCCAATCCAGCGGGGCGCTGTCCGCGACCGCGCGCAGCAACGGCTCCGCATCGGCGCGGCGGCCGGTCATGGCGAAGGCGGCGGCCCGGCCGAGCCGCTCGTCGGCGATCGCCAGATTGGTCACCGCTATCGTGGGCCGCCCCGGCGCCTGGCCGGCCAAGGCCCGGGCAATCTCCTGGCCGATCTCCGGGATTGGCGACTGGTCCCGGGCGACCACGCCGCGGGCGATGCCGTCGTCCAGCGTCTCCCGCGCCTCCGCCGCCTGGCCCGCACGCAGCAGCAATTGGGCGAGGCGCTGATATTCGTTGCTCTGGTTGAAGGTCCGGGTCGCGCGCATCAGGCGCAACATGTCGATCTCCGCCGCCTCCTGCGAATTCAGCAATTGCCGGTAGGCGGCAAGCGCGAACCGCCAATTCGCTGCATTGGGATAAGCGGCGAGCAGGGCCTGGCCAGCGGCGGCGGTCTGCGCCTGTTGATGGCCGTTATAGGCGATGCTGAGCCATTGCCGGTACCAGACTTCCGGCACCGCCGCCTGGCCCCGCCCGGCGAGCGCGATGGCACGGCGGATCAGATCGGCGGCGGCGTCCGGGTCCGCCTGGGCCGACTTCACCTGGGCCAGGTTCATCAAAGCCTGCGGGCTGTTGGGCTGCAATTCCGCGGCCCGGGTCCACAGCGTCGAGGCCAAGGCATAATCATGGGCGCGATAGGCGATCTCGCCCCGCGCGGAGACATAGGAGGGAATCCGTTCCGGCCGGGTGAGCCGACTCGCGATCAGCACGTCCAGCGCCCCGGCGCGCATCACATCGTCATGCCGTCGCAGCGCGATCTCCAGCTCGTAGCTGGCCAGCACATGCCGCGCATCCGGGCTGCGGACGACAGTCCGCGCGGCCGCCAGCGCCCGGTCCTGGAGCGCCGGGGTCGCGGTCAGGGATTGGCCCAGCTCGGACAGCCGGCTCGTCTCGTCCCGGCTGAGCGACAGCCGTTCCCCGCCCAGCTCCATGCTGCTGCCGGTCATCACCTGCGACTGCGCGTGCGCCGGGACGGCATTGGCGCTTAGCGCGAATGCCAGGGTTCCGAAAATTATCCTGCCCGTTTTCAACATGGTCCGGCGACTATGACTCGGCGGCGGAGCCTGCGCAACGGCGCCTCAGCCGCCAAGAAACGGGTAAGGCGAGACGGTCTTGCGATCCACTTCCACGGTCAGCGTCCGCCCGGCCGGCGCGGCGGCGCGCTGGGGGCAGCGGATACGGGGGCAGATGGTGCAGGCGGGGCCGATCGGCACGGCGTCGGCTTCGGCGAGGGCGAGGCCATCGGCATAAAGGAGCCGCGCCGCATATTTGGCGTCGCAGCCAAGGCCGATGGCGAGCGAGGCGTCCTCGCCGGCGCCGAGCCTGAGCGGGCGCGTCACGGTGCGCGACAGGGTGAAGAAACGCTGGCCGTCAGGCGTCTCGACCAATTGCGTCACCACCCGGCCGGGCGTCTGGAAGGCGCCGTGCAGGTTCCAGCGCGGGCAGGTGCCCCCATAGCGTGAGAAGGGGAAGGCCTCGCCGGCAAAGCGCTTCGAGATGTTCCCGGCGGCGTCGACCCGGAGCATGAAGAATGGAACGCCCTTGGCGCCGTTCCGGCCCAGGGTGGTCAGCCGGTGCGCGACCTGCTCGACGCTGGCGCCGAACAGGGCGCAGAGCCGGTCGATATCGTAGCGGGATTGCTCTGCCGCCGCGAGGAAGGGCGCATAGGGCATCATCACCGCCCCGGCCGCATAATTGGCGAGGCTCATATGGAGCAATTTTCGGGTCGGCGCGTCGGGCGGTGCGGCAGCGTCCACCATCCGCTCCAGCAGCGGCCGGAACTCGATCAGCGCAAGCTGGTAGGCGAGGGCGAAGGTGCGGCTTTCGGCGCGCAGCAGCGCCGAAAGGAGCAGGCGCTTCCTGTGCAGATCATAATGCTGGCTTGATCCGTCCAGCACTTCCGGCGGCACGAGCCGCGTCTCGATGCCGAACGCCTCCTTCAGCCGCCGCCGCATCGGCTCGGCGATGGAGAGCGGGTCGCCCAGCGCGCCGGCCTGCGTCTCCGCGGCTTCCTCCAGATAGGTGAAATGGTTGCGGCTCGCCTGGATATGGTCGCGCACCCAGGTTTGCGGGCTGATCGCGGCCCGCTCGCCTTCCTCTTCGCCCGTCACCGGCTGACGGCGCAGCTCGACCAGGGCGGCATAGAGGCGCGAAACGGCGTCGGCGACGCCGGGCGCATTGTCCGCCACCTCGGCCAGCTCGTAGCGGGGCACGGCGAGGCCGGCGAACATCGGGTCGGCGAAAATCTCGCCGAGCTGGGCGGCGCCAGTGCCCTCGCCGCCCTCGGCCGCGAAGCTCTTCAGGTCCAAATCATAGACTTCGGCGAGCTTCAGCAGCACCTGCGCGGTCACCGGCCTCTGGTTGCGCTCAAGATGGTTCAGATAGGAGGGGGACAGGCCGATCTCGGCCGCCATCGCGCTCTGGTTGAGCCCGAGCTCCCGCCGCAAATTGCGGAGCCGCCGACCGAGATAGAGCTTCATCGTCTGTCACTTTGTCAAAGATTTACAAAAGTCGCAAGTCATCCCGCGACATCACGACCTCTTTCGGCCTATCGGTCGGGTCCGATTCAGGGCTTCCTCGCGGATAGATTGTATAGATCGAAAGGCCGCTCCGTGACCGACTTCGCCGACCTCGTGCCAGCACCCACCGGGCGCTTCGACGGCATTCACCGCCCTTACACTCCCGCCGAGGTCGCCCGCCTGCGTGGTTCGGTGCCGATCGAGCACAGCCTCGCCCGCCGCGGCGCCAGCCGGCTGTGGGAGCTGCTCCGGTCCGAGGATTATGTGCAGGCCCTCGGCGCCGTCACCGGCAATCAGGCCATGCAGATGGTCCGCGCCGGCCTGCAGGCCATCTACCTTTCGGGCTGGCAGGTCGCGGCCGACGCCAACACCGCCGGCGCCATGTATCCGGACCAGTCCCTCTACCCGGCCAATGCCGGCCCCGAGCTCTGCCGCCGGATCAACCGCACCCTGCAGCGCGCCGACCAGGTCGAGCATATGGAAGGCGGCGCCAAACGGGACTGGTTCGCGCCGATCGTCGCCGATGCCGAGGCCGGCTTCGGCGGCCCGCTCAACTGCTTCGAGATCATGAAGGCCTATATCGAGGCGGGTGCCGCCGGCGTCCATTTCGAGGACCAGCTCGCCGCCGAGAAGAAGTGCGGCCATCTGGGCGGCAAGGTCCTGATCCCGACCCAGGCCCATATCCGCAACCTCGACGCGGCCCGGCTCGCCGCGGATGTCTGCGGCGTGCCGACTTTGCTGGTGGCCCGCACCGACGCGGAGAGCGCGAAGCTGATCACCTCCGACGTTGACGAACGCGACCATGAATTCCTCACCGGCGAGCGTACGCCCGAGGGTTTCTTCCGCCTGAAAGACGGCACCGGCGTCGATCATTGCATCAAGCGCGGCATTGCCTTCGCCGAGCATGCCGACCTGATCTGGTGGGAAACGAGCAATCCGAACCTCGCCGATGCCAAGCGCTTCGCCGAGGCGGTGCAGAAGGCGCATCCCGGCAAGATGATGGCCTATAATTGCTCGCCCTCTTTCAACTGGGAGGCGAAGCTCGACAAGGACACGATCGCTCGCTTCCAGCGCGAGCTGGGCGCGATGGGCTACAAATTCCAGTTCGTCACTTTGGCCGGCTTCCACAGCCTCAACCATGGCATGTTCGAGCTGGCCCGCGGCTACAAGGCGCGCGGCATGGCGGCCTATTCGGAGCTGCAGCAGGCCGAGTTCGCCAGCGAGGCGGCCGGCTACACCGCCACCCGCCACCAGCGCGAGGTCGGCACCGGCTATTTCGATCTGGTCGCGCAGACCCTGGCCGGCGGCCTGTCCTCGACCACGGCGCTCGCCGAATCGACCGAAGCCGAGCAGTTCGAGAAGGAGGCCGCGTGATGAGCAGGCGTTACTGGATCGTCGGGGGCGAATATGACGGGTCGGACTTCCGCGCCCTGATCCCCGGCAGCGAGACGATGGTCGGCCCGTTCACCGACGAGCGCAAGGCGCGCAACGAATGGCTGCGGCTGACCTACAGCCCCGGCACCGATCCGGCGACCACCCGCTATTCGATCGCGATGGAGACGATGCACTAGGAGGGACTCTCCCCAACAGGCCCCCGAGAGAAAGGGCGCGGGAAGCATTGCCTCCCGCGCCCTTTCCAATTTCGCTTGTCGGCGGCGTCGGCTTAGGCCGGGAGCGCTGCCTTCGCCTGCGCGACGATGCCCTTGAAGGCCTCGCCCTCGTGCATCGCGATGTCGGCGAGGACCTTCCGGTCCAGCTCGATGCCGGCCAGCTTCAGGCCATGCATGAACTGGCTGTAGGTCAGGCCCTCGGCGCGGACGCCGGCGTTGATGCGCTGAATCCAGAGGCCCCGGAAGCTGCGCTTCTTCACCTTGCGGTCGCGATAGGCATATTGCCCGGCCTTCTCGACGGCCTGGCGGGCGATGCGGATCGTGTTCTTGCGACGGCCGTAATAGCCCTTCGCCTGCTCCAGGATCCTTTTGTGCTTGGCGCGCGTCGTAACGCCGCGCTTGATGCGTGACATGCCTCGTTACTCCCTTATCTCAGGCCGTAGGGCGCCCAGAGCTTCACCCGCGCCGTATCGGCGTCGGCGAGCACTTCGGTGCCGCGGTTCTGGCGGATGTACTTGGCATTGTGGCTGATCAGGCGGTGGCGCTTGCCGGCGACGCCGTGCTTCACCTTACCCGTCGCCGTGAGCTTGAAGCGCTTCTTGACGCCGCTCTTGGTCTTCAGTTTGGGCATTTTCGTCTCCTTGTCGCCACGGGGGCGGACGGTTGGGAACAGCCACGGCAGCCCTTTTGGCCGGGCGGTTCGATTCTTCCACAAGCTGGAAAGCAGGCGCCTATATGGGGGGAGCGCCGAAAAGGCAAGGCGGCGCTAGTCGAACAGGCTCGAAACGGACGACTCATCGGCGATGCGGCGGATCGCCTCGGCCAGCAAAGGCGCGATGGTGAGCAACCGAATCTTCGGATTCGCCTCCGACGCCTCGTAGGCGGCGATCGAATCGGTGATCACCAGCTCGGTCAGCTCGCTCTTTTCGACCCGGGCCGCGGCCGCGCCGGAGAGCACGCCATGGGTGCAATAAGCGACCACGCCAGCGGCGCCGCCTTCCTTCAGTGCCGCGGCGGCATTGCAGAGCGTCCCGGCCGAGTCGACGATATCGTCGATCAGCACGCAGAAGCGGCCATTCACATCGCCGATGATGTTCATGACTTCGGATTCGCCGGCCCGCTCGCGACGCTTGTCGACGATGGCAAGCGGGGCGTTGTCGAGCCGCTTGGCGAGCGCGCGGGCGCGGACCACGCCGCCGACGTCCGGCGAGACGACGGTGATCGGCTTGCCCGAGAAGCGCGCCTTGATATCCTCCGACATGACCGGCGCCGCGTAGAGATTGTCGGTCGGGATATCGAAGAAGCCCTGGATCTGCCCGGCATGAAGATCGACCGAGAGGACGCGGTTGGCGCCCGCGACGGTGATCAGGTTCGCGACCAGCTTGGCGGAGATCGGGGTGCGCGGGCCGGGCTTCCGGTCCTGCCGCGCATAGCCGAAATAGGGCAGCACCGCGGTGATCCGCTTGGCCGAGGCGCGCCGCAGCGCGTCGATGCAGATCAGCAATTCCATCAGATTGTCGTTGGCCGGATAGGACGTGGACTGGACGACGAAGACGTCCTCGCCGCGCACGTTCTCCAGGATTTCGACGAAAATCTCCTCGTCGGCGAAGCGGCGCACGCTTGCCTGGGTGATCGGCAGCTCCAGATATTGGGCGATCGCCTGCACCAAAGGCAGGTTGGAATTGCCCGACAGCAGCTTCATCGGCCCGCTTTCCCTTCTTCCCGGATTCACGCCTCCTTATTCACCCCTTATGAGAAGGGGAAGGGCATAGCAGCGCGAGGGCGAAGATGGCGGGCAGCGTGACCTTCACGCCGAGCGAAGATGATATCGTGGCAGGGTCGAAAGACTGGTTCCGCCGCATGCTGATGCAGCCGCGGATGAAGGGCGCGCTTTATATGGCGGTGCTTGCCGGCGGCTTGCTCGGCGCCGCTTTCTCGCTTCAGGCCGGCGGGCCTCCCGCAGGCTCGCTCCGGTCCGCAGCGCTCGGCGCCCTCACCGGCCTCCTGCTGATCGGCACGATCCTGGCGATCCGCTGGCTGTTGCTCCCCGGCCAGGCGCTGCGCCAGTTCCGCCAGAACAAGACCATCCATACCGCTTATACCTATGCCTGGAACGACGAGGGGATCAGCTGGGCATCGGAAGCGGCCAATGCCCGCGTCGCCTGGCGCGATCTTTATCGCTGGGGCGAGGGGAGGAGCACGTTCCTGTTCGCGGTTTCAGAACGGGGCATGCACTTCGTGCCCCGCCACGCGCTGAGCGAGGCAGAGGCGGCGGACCTGCGCACCACCGCCCTCCGCCACGGCCCCGCCCGCCTCTGACCTTGCCCGCCGGACGCCGGCGGCTTAGGCGGTCGGGCAATGACCGTCACCACCCGCTTCGCCCCGTCGCCGACCGGCCGCCTTCATGTCGGCAATATCCGCACGGCGCTGCACAACTGGCTTTGGGCCCGCAAGCAAGGCGGTCGCTTCCTGCTGCGCATCGACGACACCGATCAGGCGCGGAGCGAGGAGGCCTATGTGGTGGCGATCCGCGACGATCTCACCTGGCTCGGCCTCGATGTGGATGGCGAGCAGCGCCAGTCCGCCCGCTTCGGCGCTTATGAAGCGGCGCTCGATCGGCTGCGCGCGGCGGGCCGGGTCTATCCGGCCTGGGAAACCGCGCAGGAGCTGGAGCTCAAGCGCAAGATCCAGCTCGGCCGCGGCAAGCCGCCCGTCTATGACCGCGCCGCGCTGGCCCTGAACGATGGCGACCGGGCCAGGTTCGAGGCCGAGGGCCGCCGCCCGCACTGGCGCTTCAAGCTCGATCATGACGCGCCGATCGCCTGGACCGACCTGATCCGGGGCTCGCAGCATCTCGATCCCGCCTTGCTCAGCGATCCGGTCGTCCGGCGCGAGGACGGCACCTGGCTCTATATGCTGCCGAGCGTCGTCGACGATGTGGAGATGGGCGTCACCCATGTTGTGCGCGGCGAGGATCATGTCACCAATACGGGCCTGCAGCTGCAGATGTTCGCGGCTTTGGGCGCACCAGCGCCCGCTTTCGCGCACGAGGCGCTGCTGACTGGCTCGGAGGGCAAGCTCGCCAAACGGCTCGGCTCCACCGGCGTCGAGGCGATGCGCGAGGCTGGCATCGAGCCCGAGGCCCTGATCGCCAAGCTCGCCCGGATCGGCACCAGCCTGCCGGTCGAGCCTTTGGCCGACCCCGCGCCGCTCATCGCCGGCTTCGATTTTGCAAGCTTTGGCCGGGCCCCGGCGCGCTTCGACCTTGCCGAGCTGGAGGGGCTGAACGCCCGCATCGTCCACCAGCTGCCTTATGCCCGGGTCCAGGGCCGGCTCCCGGCTGGCATGGCGGAGGCGGATTGGGACGCGATCCGGCCCAACCTCAAGACGGTCGCCGAGGCCGGCCAGTGGTGGGAGATTCTCCACGGCCATGTCGAACAGGTCGCCGCCGGGGAGGATCGTGACTTCCTCGCCGCCGCAGCCGAAGCCGCCGAGTCGCTGGATTGGGCCGAATCGCCCTGGCCGCAGCTGGTCGCGCGGCTGAAGGAGGTAACCGGCCGCGCCGGCAAGCCGCTCTTCCACCCCCTGCGCCGGGCGCTCACCGGCCGCGACAGCGGCCCGGAAATGGCGGCCCTTCTCCCTCTGATCGGGCGCGGCGAGAGCATCGCCCGCCTCCGCGCCGCCGCTTCCGCCTGACCGTTCCGGGTGCTTTTCAGCGCCTCGTTTGAAAGTTCATTAATGGTATAGTATAACATCACGATATAATGTATCATGGGTCGTACCGAAGAAGAGGAGAGGCTCATGTACGCCAATGGTTTCCTGGAAGAGAGACGGCGCAGCCCGGCCAGCCTGGCGGCCGTGATCGGGCTCCATGGTGCCGCGCTTGCCGCGGTGATGATGTTCGGTACCTACACGTTCGTGAAGGAGAATCCGCAGCGGCTGATCGCGATCAACATCACGGATCCCCAGATCCCGCCCCCGGAGCCGGCGCCCCCACCCCGCCCGGTTGACCAGCAAACGCCGCAGCGGGTCGACAGGGTCACGGCGACGGATCCGATCGTGCCGCTCCACACCGACACCATCCTTGCGCAGGTGACGCCGCCCGCACCGCCGTCGCCGCCCGCGCCAACCGGGCCGGTGCGAATCGCGAGTACGGCCGTTCCGACGCTGCCGCCGGTGCGCCACGCCGCGATGGTTGATCCGAACTATCGCGACGCGCTGCAGCCACCCTATCCGCGGCCGATGCTGGACGCGCAGCGCAATGGCAGCGTCCGGGTCCGCATCACGATCGGCACGGACGGGCGGGTCAGCGCGATCGAGCAGCTCTCGGCGACCGACGACGCCTTCTGGCGGGTCACCGAGCGGCAGGCCCGCAGCCGCTGGCGCTTCCGTCCGGCGACTTTGGACGGCCGGCCGATCGTCTCGACGATGCTGATGACGGTCACCTTCCGCATCCCCGACGAGGGCTGAGGCGGGCGGTGCGCCGCGGGCTGGCGAAGTCGGACATGGTCGCCTATCCTGGCGCCATGTCCGTCTTCCCCCCGATCTCCGGCCCGCGCGCGCTCTGGGCGGATCTGAAGCTGTTCTGGTCAACGCGTACCCGCGTGCAATGGTTCGCCGGTGTGCTCGCCATCCTGATTCCGGTCAGCCTCGGCGTTGCCTTCTGGCTGGATGGCAAG
>JBGAHY010000061.1:0-3294 GCA_044225925.1 Allosphingosinicella sp. | reverse complement strand
TCCAACTGGCTTCACCCCGGCAGCCGGTATAATGGAAAAACCCTTGTTTTGCAAAGCGATCAGCCTTCCGGATTAGCCCCCCATAAAGGCCCCTCATGCGGCTCGCGCTGTATCAGCCCGACATCCCCCAGAACACCGGCGCCATGCTGCGGCTGGCGGCCTGTTTCGGGCTGGCCGTGGACATCATCGAGCCCTGCGGTTTCGTCTTTGATGACAAGCGCCTACGCCGCGCCGGCATGGATTACCTGGACCTGGTGACGCTCCAGCGGCACAGCTCCTGGGCCGCCTATCTAACTTGGCGGCGGGCGCAGGCCGGGGCTCCCGGACGGCTGATCCTGCTCAGCACCGCCGGCGACCTGCCCTACTCCGAAGCCGCCTATCACCCGGCCGACTCGCTGCTGGTCGGCCAGGAAAGCGCCGGCGTCCCGCCCGAGGTCCGGGCGGAGGCCGACCTCGCGGTGCGGATTCCGATGCGGCCGGGTCTGCGATCGCTTAACGTCGCCATGGCCGCCGCCATCGTCACCGGCGAAGCCATGCGCCAACTGGGATTTCCGACCACATGACCGCCTCTCCGCCCTCGAACTATCCAGCCGACCACCAGGAGCAGGCGCGCGCCTGGTTCGAAGCCCTGCGCAACCGCATCTGCGCCGCCTTCGAGAAGCTGGAGGACGATCTGCGCGGCACCCGGCACCGCGACCTGCCCGCCGGGCGCTTCGAGCGCACCCCTTGGACCCGCCCCGACCCGAGCGCGGCGGAGGGCGGCGGCGGCACCATGGCGGTGATGCGCGGCCGCGTCTTCGAGAAGGTCGGCGTCAACGTCTCCACCGTGCACGGCACCTTCTCCGAGGAATTCCGCAAGCAGATCCCGGGGGCCGCCGGCGACGGGCGATTCTGGGCCAGCGGCATCTCGCTGGTCGCCCACATGCGCTCGCCTTTGGTGCCGGCGGTGCACATGAACACGCGCCACATCGTCACCAGCCAATCCTGGTTCGGCGGCGGCGCCGATCTGACGCCGATGTTCATGGACCGCCACGCTGAGGACGGCGCCGATTTCCACGCCGCGCTGCAGGGCGCCTGCGACCGCTTCGATGCCGGCTACTATCCGCGCTTCAAGAAATGGTGCGACGAGTATTTCTACCTGCCGCACCGGCAGGAGCCGCGCGGCCTCGGCGGCATCTTCTACGACACGCTGAACACCGGCGACTGGGACAAGGATTTTGGCTTCACGAAGGCGGTGGGCGAGGCGTTCCTGGCGATCTATCCCGAGATCGTCCGCCGCCACATGGAAAAGGACTGGACCGAGGACGAGCGCCGCCACCAGCTGATCCGCCGCGGCCGCTATGTCGAGTTCAACCTGCTCTACGACCGCGGCACCATCTTCGGCCTGAAGACCGGCGGCAATACGGACGCCATCCTGATGTCACTGCCGCCGGAAGTGGTTTGGCCTTAACTCGACCGCAATGCTGCTGTCGCACATCAGCCCAGAATCATGAAGCGAAGACGGAAGCGGACAAAGACAATTGGCTATCCGGAGCGGAGCTTTATCTACTTACCTTTCAAACTGATCTATGCCCCCCGTTTTATAGGGCTCGTTGCGGCGGCGGCAGCGATCATAGTTGCGCATTTCTGGTGCAAGAACGAAATCTGCTTCATTGTCGTAGCTGCAGTCGTTGCGATTATAGTTGGCTGGATTGGGTGGCGACTGCTTGAGAAATGGTTTCCATTCCCTTAGCTCTGCTTTGGTCGTGCATGCGCAAATGATCCGTGAAAACACTGATGGCAATAGCTCCAGTGAACTAGAACGCTCCTGGATCGCGAATGCCGCCAACTGGACTCGCGCAGTGCGGGAGGGGCTGATCCCCAGCCGCAAGGCGGGGACGGATGCGGCGATCATCGATGCCGTCGTGGCGCGCAGGCCCAAGCGGCTGCTCGATGTCGGCTGCGGCGAGGGCTGGCTGTGCCGGAAGGTGCGGGCGGCAACCCAGTGCGACACGACCGGCATCGATGCCGCGGCCGATCTGGTGCGCGATGCGGCCGCCGCCGACCCGGCGGGAACCTATCGTGAGCTGTCCTACACCGATCTGGTCGCCGGGACGCACGATCTCGGCGGCGGCTTCGACGCTATCGTCTTCAACTACGCCCTGTTCGAGGAAGACGTCGCACCGCTCCTCGCTGCGGCGCGGGGGCTTCTGGCGCCGCGCGGGGCCATCCTCATCCAGACCCTGCATCCCGACGTCTTCGCCGGTGCCGCCGAGGGCTGGCGAATCGAGGATTTTGCCGCGTTCCAGAGCCGGAATTGGACACCGATGCCCTGGTACTACCGCTCGGTCGCGTCCTGGCGCGCGACCGTCGCGCGCGCCGGGTTGACGCTCATCGAGGCACGCGAGCCGCGGACCGAGGATGGCCGCATCCTGTCGCTGCTGATGATCTGCGAGAGCGCGTCATGAGCGTCGCCAAGCTGTTCTGGCAGGAACCCTACCGCACGACGCTCGCCACGCAGGTCGCGACCCTCGCGGGCAACGACGTGACGCTGGCGGAGACGATCTTCTACGCCTTCTCCGGCGGGCAGGAGAGCGATGCCGGCACGATCGGTGGACGCCCTGTCCTCGCGGCGCGCAAGGAGGGGCGCGACATCCTCTACACCCTGGCGGAGGGCCACGGCTTGAATCCGGGCGACGCGGTCACCGTCGAGATCGACTGGACGCGGCGCTACAAACTCATGCGCCTGCACCTCGCCGCCGAGATCATCCTGGAGCTCGCCTACCAGAACCTGCCCGGCATCGAGAAGATCGGCGCCCATATCGCAACCGACAAGGCGCGCATCGATTTTGCGTGGGCTGAGAACATCGCCAGGCTGTTCCCGATGATGCAGGAGAAAGCCGCCGCCCTCATCGCCGCCGATCATCCGATCGCGAGCGCCTTCAGCGACGAGGCCAACCAGCGCCGCTACTGGGAGATCGAAGGCTTCGCCCGCGTGCCCTGCGGCGGCACGCATTTGAAGCGCACCGGCGAGATCGGCCCGCTCAGCCTGAAGCGCGTCAACATCGGCAAGGGCAAGGAGCGGATCGAGATCCGCGTCGGCGATCTGCCCGCAAGATAACCGCGCTGCAACTACCCCTCACCCCAACCCCTCTCCCTCCCCGTTCGCGAATGCGAACATTCGTTCGCGTGGGGGAGAGGGGCTTAGAGTTCGGTATCGGCAACAGCGTTCCCTCTCCCCTTGAGGGAGAGGGACAGGGTGAGGGGTTCGCGCCGCCTACGCGATCTCACCGCGATAGGCCTGGTAGACCGCCC
>JBGAHY010000060.1:0-3500 GCA_044225925.1 Allosphingosinicella sp. | reverse complement strand
CGCGGGCGCCCTTGGCGCTGCGCTTGGCAGTGTCGCGGACATTCTTGTTGGCAGCCAGCGCCGCCGCCGCAGTCACCAGACCGGCGGCGAGCAGGCTGCGCGCGACCGGGTTGCGCGCCAGATCGGCGGCGCGCTTGCCCGCCTCGCGCAAGGCGTCGGGAATGAAATCGGCGGCGTTGTGACCGCCAGCGCTCTTGCCGCCGGTCGAGGTAGATTTCTTCGCCATGGCATCAACTCCACTGTTCGTATCCGTTGCGTAACAGACACACGAGCGGACCAACAGTTCCCTGTGCGCCGGCGACCGCCGGCGTCCCAGACGAGCGAAAGGCCGCCGGACTAGGTCCGACGGCCCCTCGACATGGTCAGCGGCCGGAAGTCTCCAGCCCGGAAGCCATTGAGAAAGCTAGGCTTTCAGCTCCCGAACGGACTTGACCGACCCCTCTGCTGAACCATGAGACATCGGATCACCTCCTTTCGCTAAGTTGATGGCCCCACCAATATGATTCGCGCGGAATCCGTGATCAAGTCTTGATCTCATTTATTTTGGCGCTAGGATTCCGGGCTTCGCGAGCGGCTTAGGGCCGCTTTTTTATTGCCTGCGGCAATCCTCGACGACGCGGGCGAATTCCGGCCAGGCCGGCACCACCAGAGACAACCCGCCCTCGACCGCGACAAGGAAGCGGCCGCGGCTGAACGCCATCTGGTCCAGCAAAGGATCATCGGCCGCGACTTGTCCGGCGGCAAGTCGCCGCTCCCCATAGGAGGTGCGGATAGCCAGTGACCCCGTGGCGCCGGATACGCCGAGCGTGATTGCGCGGCCTCTGCAGGCGATGGAGAATGAGGCGCGGCCGGACCGGAAGATCGCCGCCGGACTCGTCGACGACATCGCATATTCCCAATCGCCCGGGCTCAGCGGCCCGGTCTGCCAGTCCGCCGGCGTGGGGACGGGCGCGCCGGGTTCTACCGGGGCCGGCACAGGGCGCGGCGCGGGGGCGGGCGCAGGCAAGGGCGGCGGCGACGCGGTGCGCGGCACACAGGCCCCCAGTGCGAGCAGGGCCAGCGAGGCGCCGGCCAGCGCGCGGCGGGCGCCCCTATTGAGCATTCGTCGTCGTCACATTCCCCGCCACGACACTCACATTACCGGTCGCCTCGACCGCATTGCTGGCAGCCGGCGCCCCTGCTTGGACCTCACCATTCGCGCATTGCTGGGCATAAGCGGCGATGGTCGGGCTTGGCGGCATTACCAGCGGCTGGGCGTCGCCGATCCGCACGAAGATCCGAGTGGCCGCACCGGCCAGCACGCGCATGAACGGATCGTTGGTCGGCAAGGCCCCGCGCAGCATCGGGTTGGCGGCGCCGGCGCTGACCACGGCGAGCCGGCGGGTCTCGCTGCCCACCGTCACCAGCATATTGGGCAGCTCGCCGCCCGGGGCCGCGCCCGGCCACTGCAGGATGAGGTTGCGGCGCGTGTCGCAGCTCAAGCTGAATCGCGCGGGCGCGCCGACGGGCCCGAATTCGAGCACAGTCTGGTCGTCCTGCATCCCGGTCTGCCAGGTGCCGATGGTGAGTTCGTCCTCCTCGCCAAGATCGCTGCTGTTCAAAGTCGGCAGCGGCGTGTTGCCGGTCTGCGCATGTTGCGCGTCCTCGGAGCGTGCGCAGCCGGCGAGCAGGAGGAAGGCGAAGCAGAGGGAGGGGCGGAGCATCGGTCGAATCCTCGTGATGAGACGAACCCGCTTTAGGGTGATTTGTTGCGCGGAGGAAAGGGCGGGCGCTTCACCGCCGGACTTGACAAGCAGTTGATTGATCATTCAACTGAGGCCAAGGAGGCGCGCCGCCGATGAATGCCGACACCCGCCGCAAGATCGTCATGGCGGCGATGGACCTGTTCGCGGAGAAAGGCTTCCAGTCGACCAGCGTGGCCGACATCCTGAGCCGAACCCAGGTCCATTCGGGCAGCCTCTATCATGTCTTCCCGGGCAAGCAGGATGTGCTCGCCGCGGTGCTGGAGGCCTATCGCGACGGCATCCACGAATGGCTGCTCGCCCCGGCCTGGTCCGGCATCGACGACCCGGTCGAACGGATCTTCGCCTTGCTCAACGCCTATCGCACGATGCTGCTGACGACCGACTGCACTTATGGCTGCCCGATCGGCAGCCTCGCACTGGAGCTGCACGAGCCGGACCCGGCGATCCGCGAACTGCTCGCCGTCAATTTCGAGAATTGGACGGCGGCGATCCATCGCTGCCTTGAGGCTGCGGGCGGGCGGCTGCCCGCGTCGCTCGACCGGCGCCGGCTCGCGGAATTCGTGCTGACCGTGATGGAGGGCGCGGTGATGCAGGCGCGCACCTATCGCGACATCGGCTATTTCGACCGCAACATCGCAATGCTGCGCGATCAGTTCGACCGGATGATGCGTGAGGCGGAGACGGAGACGCTCGCCGCCTGAGGGGAAAGGGAGGGGAATATGCCTGACGTCAATTATCTCGCAGTGGCGCTCGCCGCTCTGTCGGCCTTCATCCTCGGCGGCCTGTGGTACTCGCCCTTGCTGTTCTCCAAGGCCTGGGTGCGGCTGAACGGCTTCAACGAGGAGGAGCTGAAGAAGAATGCCAATATGGGCATGATCTTCGGCGGCGCCTTCCTCTGCAATCTGATCTGCGCCTTCGTCTTCGCGATGTTCACGCGGGGCGGGATCCCCGATATCGGCGACGGCGCCAGCTACGGCTTCGCCACCGGCCTCGGCATCGTCGGGTTCAGCTTCGGCCTCAACTATCTGTTCGAGCGGCGGCCGCTCCAGCTCTGGCTGATCAACGCCGGCTATTTCACGCTGCAGTTCACGATCTTCGGGGTGATCCTGGCGGCGATGCCACAAGGTTAGTGTTAGCGCGGGGTGCGGGCGGCTGCGGCCTAGCGCCGCCCGCCCCACTTGCGCTGCACCTTGCCATATTTGCCCTTCCGGGTGCCTGGCTTGCCCTCGGTGGAATTGCCGATGACCGGCGCGCGGCTCTCGGTCGCAAGGCCGAGCTCGCCCGCCTCCAGCCGCCGGATCTCGTCGCGCAGGCGCCCGGCTTCCTCGAACTCCAGGTCCGCGGCGGCCTTGCGCATCTTCTTTTCGAGCTCCTCGATATACGCGCGGAGGTTGTGCCCGACCATGTGCTGACGCTCGTCGTCGATCGGCACCGTGACCTGATCCTTCGACGCGACGTGCGCGATGATGTCGCCGATATTGCGCTTGATCGTGGTCGGCGTGATGCCGTGCTCGGCGTTATACGCTTCTTGCTTCTCGCGCCGCCGGTTGGTCTCGTTGAGCGCGCGCTCCATGCTCCCGGTCATGCGGTCGGCGTACAGGATCACGCGGCCCTCGACATTGCGCGCGGCGCGGCCGATCGTCTGGATCAGCGAGGTTTCCGAGCGCAGGAACCCTTCCTTGTCGGCATCGAGGATCGCGACCAGCCCGCATTCGGGGATATCGAGTCCCTCGCGCAGCAGGTTGATGCCGATCA
>JBGAHY010000037.1:0-29251 GCA_044225925.1 Allosphingosinicella sp. | reverse complement strand
CTCCACCATAGTCGGGTCGCTGTACGAAGATGGCGACCGGCGGCGAGATGCCGGGTTCACCATCTTCTACATGGGCATCAACCTCGGCTCGCTCATCTCCCAGTTTTTCTGCCCGATCCTGTATGAGCAGGTCGGCCCGTGGGCCGGCTTCGGGTTGGCCGCTCTCGGCATGCTCTGCTCCTGGGCTCTGATCCAATTCGATGGCGGCCGGCTTAGGGGCTATGGCGATCGTCCGGTGGGCGCGCCCGCCAATAAGGATATGCTCATCTATGCCGGTGCGCTCGTCGCGGTGCCGGTCGTGCTGTTCCTGTTCTGGAACCTGATGAACAGCAGTTCCTCGGCTGGCGCGGCGCACAACATCGGCGAATATCTGATCGGCCTACCGATCATGGGCAAGATCCTGTTCGGGACCTTCTTGGTCGGGATTCCGGTCATCCTCTTCTACGCGTGGAAGGTGGGCAACAAACGCGAGTTTCAGATGATGGTCGCGGCGATGGTGCTCATCGTCTTCAACGTCGTCTTCTGGACTCTGTTCGAGCAGGCCGGCTCCTCGCGGACCCTGTTCGCCGCCCGCAATACAGACCTGGCATTGCAATGGACCGGACCGCTCTTCGCGATGTTCCGATCCACGCCGATCACCTATTACCTGGTTGCTGCGGCCCTGTCCGGGGGCGTTTTCTGGCTGGCCTGGTGGTTCTTCTCGCGCGGCGAGGAGCCCGGCACGAAGCGCAACATGGGAATCGCATTTCTCGTCGTCGCGATCCTCGCAGTTGTCGGCCTGCATTTCGCGAAGAACGGCCTGATCAGCAAGGAAGTCTATATCATGCCCGCCGGGCAGACGCAGATCTTCAACGCGCTGTTCATTGTGCTGCTGGCGCCGGTCTTCTCGATGCTATGGAACTGGATGTCAAAGCGCGGCATCGAGCCGACCATCCCGGTCAAGTTCGCGATCGCCCTCATGGGCGTGGGCCTCGGCTTCATGTTCCTGGTCTGGGGCACGCATTTCGCGGACAGCCAGTTCAAGGTCGGGCTGCTCTGGCTGGCCGGCCTCTACCTGATCCACTCGGTGGCGGAGCTCTGCATTTCGCCAGTCGGTCTCTCGATGATCACCAAGCTCTCCATCGCACGCATCGTCGGGCTGATGATGGGCGTCTGGTTCCTGTCCATCTCGGTCGCCCAATATGTGGGCGGGATCGTGGCACAGGTCGCGAGCGTGGAGACGGTCGGCGGCGAGGTGACCAACCTCGAGGTCAGCCTCACGACCTACGCTGGCGTGTTCTGGAAGATCGGCATCGCCTCGGTGATTATCGGCGGCATCCTGTTGGTGCTCTCCCCGCTCCTCAAGAAGTGGATGCATGGTGTTAAATAAGCTGCTGCCGGCCGCCGCCGCGGTCGCCGCGATCCTGCTGTTCGGCTGCGCCAACCAGCAGCCGGCGCCGAAGGCGGCGTCGGCTGCGGCGGCGGACCCGGCGCCCAAATCGTCGGTGCCGCGCTACGTGCCGCCGGACGATCCTTACCCCTCGACCTACCATCCCTATCCGAGCGTCACGACCGCGATCACCGGCGCCACCATCTATGACGGCGAGGGCGGGCGGATCGAGAATGGCACGGTGGTGATGGTCGGCGGCCGCATCCAGGCGGTCGGCGGGCCCGACACCCCGATCCCCGACGGGGCGACCCGGATCGACGGCCGCGGCCGCTGGGTGACGCCCGGCGTGATCGACGTCCACTCCCATCTCGGCGACTATCCGAGCCCCGGCGTTGCCGCCAATTCGGACGGCAACGAGGCGACCAACCCGGTTCGCCCCGAAGTCTGGGCCGAGCATAGTGTCTGGCCGCAGGATCCGGGCTTCAGCCGCGCCCTCGCCAATGGCGGCATCACCACGTTGCAGATCCTGCCCGGCTCAGCCAACCTGTTCGGCGGGCGCGGCGTCACCGTGCGCAACGTGCCGGGCCGCACCGTTCAGTCGATGCGCTTTCCGGGCGCGCCGCGCGGGCTCAAAATGGCGTGCGGCGAAAATCCGAAGCGGGTCTATGGCGCCCGCAACACCATGCCGTCGACGCGGATGGGCAACATCGCGGTCATGCGCGCGACCTGGCAGCGCGCCGTCGAATATCGCGAACGCCGCGCCCGCGATCCCAACACGCCCCGCGACTTCCAGATGGATACGCTGGTCGAGGTGCTGGAAGGGCGGATGCTGGTCCATAACCATTGCTACCGCGCCGACGAGATGGCGCTCATGCTCGACATGGCGCGGGAGTTCGGCTTCCACATCGCCAGCTTCCACCATGCGGTCGAGGCCTACAAGATCGCCGATCTGCTCCGCGCGAATAACACCTGCGCGGCGATGTGGTCGGACTGGTGGGGCTTCAAGATGGAGGCCTATGACGCGATCAACGAGAATATCCCGCTGGTCCACAATGCCGGGGCCTGCGCGATCGTCCATTCCGATGATCCGAACGGCATCCAGCGGTTGAATCAGGAGGCCGCCAAGGCGCTTGCCGACGGCCGACGAATGGGCATCCAGATAACCGACGAGGTCGCCTGGCGATGGCTGGCGATCAATCCCGCAAATGCGCTCGGCATCGCCGACCAGACCGGAAGCCTGCGGACCGGCAAGCGCGCGGACGTGGTGCTGTGGAACGGCAATCCGTTCAGCGTCTACACCAGGCCGCAGCAGGTCTGGATCGATGGCGCGCTGATGTACGACATGAACAATCCGCGGCTCCGGCCGGTCAGCGATTTCGAGCTCGGCCAGCCGGGCGAGGGAGACACGAAGTGAGGCGGCTATCGCTCCTGCTGGCGGGGATCGCCGCCTTGGCTGCGGTACCCGCCGCCGCACAGACCCTGGCCATTACCGGCGGCCGCGTCGTGATCGGCGACGGATCTGAGCCGATCGACAACGGCACTGTGGTGATCCGCGACGGGCGCGTGGTCGCGGCTGGCGCCAATGTCGCCGTGCCGCCGGGCGCGCAGGTCGTCGATGCGCACGGCAAATGGGTGACGCCGGGCGTCGTCGCCGGCTTCTCGCGCATCGGCCTGGTCGAGGTCGACGGGGTCGATGAGACCAATGACATTTCGGCGAACACCTCCCCGTTCAACGCGGCCATCGACGTCGTCCCGGCGATCAACCCGGAGGCGACGGCAATCCAGGTGAGCCGCGCCGCCGGCGTGACCCGCGCCGTGGTTTCCCCCGGCACCGGCCGTTCTATCTTCGCGGGGCAGGGCGCAGTCATCGATCTCGGCGGCGACATGCACCCGATCACGCGGGGCCGCCTGTTCCAGTATATCGAGCTCGGCGAGGAGGGCGCAGGGGATGCCGGCGGCAGCCGCGCCTCGGCCCATCTGGTGCTCCGCAACGCGCTGCGCGAGGCACGCGACCTCAGCCGCCGGGGCGGACGGCCGGACGACGTGCTGCTGACCCGGGCCGACGCGACCGCGTTGGTCGAGGTCCTCAGCGGCCGCCAGTTCCTGCTCGTCCATGCCGAGCGGGCGAGCGACATCCTGCAGGTGCTGGCGCTCAGGACCGAATTCCCGGCGCTCCGGCTGGTCCTGGTCGGCGCGACCGAGGGCTGGCGGGTGGCGCGCGAGATCGCCGCAGCGCACGTGCCGGTGATCGCCAATGCGCTGAACGATCTGCCGGCCACGTTCGAGCAGCTGTCCGCCACCCAGTCCAACGTCGGGCGGATGCGGGCGGCGGGGATCAATGTCGCGATCGGCATGATCAATGACGACGAGGCGCGCCAGGTCCGGCTCTCGACCCAATATGCCGGCAATCTGGTGGCGCTGACCCGCGTCCCGGGCGCGACCGGTTTGAGCTGGAGCCAGGCCTTCCAGGCAATCAGCTCTGCGCCTGCGGAGGCGCTCGGTCTTGGCGGCGAGATCGGCTCGCTCAGGCCGGGACGGCGGGGCGACGTGGTGATCTGGGACGGTGACCCGCTCGAGCTTTCCACCGGCGTGGACGCCGTCTGGATCGACGGCGTCCGCCAGAGCCTGGAGAATAGGCAGACCCGCCTGCGCGACCGCTACCGGCAGCCGCAGGAGGGCAACCTCCCGCACAGCTACGACCCCCGCTGATCGGGCGCGAGGTCCGTCTCTAGGGCTGCGGGACCGGCTTGGGCGGCGGCTGGCTGGCGGCCAATGTCTCGGCGTCGACGATCCGCCAGAACCGCACCGAGACCGTTTCAACAACGTCACGCGTGAAGCTGCGGTAGAGGTTGTTGCCACGCAACTCGGCACGGACGCCGCCGCGCTCGAATATTGCACTCGTGGAAGTGCTGGCGCTGAGTCTATCGACGTCGGTCACGGTTGGCTCAGGCGAGATTTCAACGGCTTGGCCATATTGCTCGGCGAGGAACCGCGCCACCTGGCTGAAGTGCGACCGGTCGAACGGGATGCGGCCGGAAAGTGTCCGTTGCGAGTTGACCCCGACGTAGAAGAGCCGGTTTCCGACAAAGCCGATCGCGATCAGATAAGGGCGGCCGGCCCAATTGGTCTCGCGCGGCGTCTCGACATATTCGCGGCCGTTGGCCGGGTCCGTGGCCAGCCGGGCGCGGATGCCCGCCCGTTGGAGCGTGGCCTGCACCTCACGCGGGTTCATCCCGGCGCGAAGCCCGTTCCAGAGCAAAGGCCGCTGGTCCTGAGCCTCAGTTTGGCTCGCCGCGGGCGCCGGCTGGGCGACGGCGGCCGGAGCCGCGAGCATGGCGGGAAGTGCCAGAAGGTAGCTGGTCAATTTCGGGCCAAATCAGGCGCCCTCCTCGAGCAAGGCGTCCTCTTCGGTCTTCTCGATCCCCGATCGCTGCGCGACAGTCGCTGTGACGGCGACGTCCATCGTGACATTGCCGACGGTCCTAAACAGGTCCGGGATGTTCTCGACCGCGATCAAGAGGGCAAGCGGCTCGAGCGGAACGCCCATGGCGAGCGCGATCGGCGCGGTATTGGTGATGAAGCTGACCTGGCCGGGAAGGCTGACGGCACTGAAAGTGGTGATCGCGGCGACCACTACGCCCATGGCGATCACCGCGGGGCTGAGTGTCATTCCGTACCAATGAGCGACGTAGAGGACGACGGCCATATTCATCCCCGGTCCGGTCGCCCGGAACAGGGCGACGGCGAGAGGAAGGCTCACGCCCGAAGCGCCGACGGGAACGTCGAGCCTCGCAGCCGAGCGAAGCATCGCCGGGAGCGTGGCAAGCGAGGATTGCGTGCTGAAGGCCACCGCCTGGGCCGGTGCCACCGCGCGGGCAAAGCGGCCCAGCCCAAGACCGGCGCCGACGCTGGCAAGTGGATAAGCGAGCGCCAGGATCACGACGCCGACCGACGAGACGATGGCGATATAATGGAGGAGCGCGCCGAACGCGCCGCCCCCGGCATGGACGCCGACGACGTAAGCGAGGGCGAAGACCCCGATCGGGCCGAGCCAGAGGACCCAGTTAACGATCACGATCATCGCCTCCGCGACCGCCTCGAAAAGACCGACGATCCGCTCGCGGCCATTCGCAGGGATGCGGGTGAGCGCGAAGGCGAAAATGGTGGCGAAGACGACGAGGGGCAGGATCTGGTCCGAGGCCGCCGCGGCGATCGGATTCGACGGTATTATCGAGCGTAGGAAATCGCCGAAGCTTGGGACCGCGGCAACCGGCCCCGTTGTGCTTAGTGCCGAGCGGAGTGCGTCGGCACTCTGGCCCGGCACCGGGAAGAGCCCAAGAAGCAGCGGCGTCATCACCGCGCCCAGAATGGCCGAAAACCAGAGGATGAGGACCATCAGCACGAAAGAACGGCCGGCGACGCGATTCCCTCGTGCGGACTTGGCCGAGGTGGCGATGCCGGTAATGAGCAAGGCGACAACGAGCGGGACGATCGTCATCTGCAGCGCGCCAAGCCACAGGCCGCCGATCGGCTCTGCGATCGCAGCCGCCTTGCTGGCCCAGTCACTGTTTGAGGCAACGCTGCCGATGCCGATCGCCAGGCCGAGAATCAGCGCAAGCAGGATGCGTGTTGGCTGGGAGAGTTTCAAAGGCGTCGCCCTTCCCCGAAAACAGGACTATCTGGCCTATCTTGATGGCCGCCGGTAGGACGGCAAGGAAAAAGTCGGGGCAAGGGCACGAATGACGCGGAAATTCTTCGGTACGGACGGGATCAGGGGGCGGACCAACGAGGCGCCGATGACCGCCGCCATGGCCCAGCGGATCGGCCAGGCGGCGGGCGCGCATTTCCTGCGCGGCGATCATCGCCACCGAGTGGTGATCGGCAAGGACACGCGGCTCTCCGGCTATATGATGGAAACCGCGCTCATCTCCGGCTTCACCAGCGTCGGCATGGACGTGGTGATGGTCGGGCCGGTGCCGACCCCGGGCGTGGCGATGCTCACCCACAGCATGCGCGCCGATCTCGGCGTGATGATCTCCGCCAGCCACAACAAGTTCGTCGACAACGGCATCAAGCTCTTCGGCCCGGACGGCTACAAGCTGTCCGACAAGGATGAGATGGCGATCGAGGCTTTGCTCGAGCAAGAGCCGAAGCTGGTCCCGGCCGAGCAGATCGGGCGCTCGCGGAAGATCGAGGACGCTCGCGGCCGCTATATCCACGCTGCCAAGCTCACTTTCCCCAAGCATTTGCGGCTCGACGGCCTGAAGGTGGTCGTGGATTGCGCGAACGGCGCCGCTTATCAGGTCGCGCCCTCGGCCTTGTGGGAACTTGGCGCGACCGTGATCGCGATCGGCGTCGAGCCCAATGGCCTCAACATCAACGAGGGCTGCGGTTCGACCGACCCAACCCTGCTCAAGGAGACGGTCGTCGCCTCGGGCGCCGATATCGGCCTCGCGCTCGATGGCGATGCCGACCGGCTGATCGTCGTCGACGAGGAAGGCGAGACGGTTGACGGCGACCAGTTGATGGCCTTGATCGGCTCCTCCTGGCACAAGCGCGGCCGGCTGCGTGGGGGCGGCGTGGTCTCGACGGTGATGTCGAACCTCGGCCTTGAGCATTACCTGAACGGCCTGAACCTGAAGCTGGAGCGGACCCAGGTTGGCGACCGCTATGTGCTCGAGGCGATGCGCGCCAAGGGCTATAATGTCGGCGGCGAGCAGAGCGGCCATATCATTCTCTCGGACTATGCGACGACCGGCGACGGGCTGGTCGCAGGCCTGCAGATCCTGGCCGAACTGGTCGCGCAGGACCGGCCGGCGAGCGAGCTGCTGAACTTGTTCGAGCCGCTGCCGCAGCTGCTGAAGAGCGTCCGCTTCAACGGCGGCGCGCCGCTGGAGACCGACAAGGTCAAGGGGGCGATCGCGGCGGGCGAGGCGGCGCTCGGCGACACGGGCCGGCTGGTGATCCGCAAGTCCGGCACCGAACCGGTCATAAGGGTGATGGCCGAAGGCGAAGACGAGGCGTTGATCGCCCGGATCGTCGACGAGATTTGTGAGGAAGTGAGGACTGCCTGATGCTTGAAATGCGCCCCGATTGCGAGAAATGCGGCCGTGACCTGCCGGCCGACCGGCATGGCGCCTTCATCTGCTCGTTCGAATGCACCTTCTGCGACAATTGTGCCGACAGGCTGGAGGAACGCTGTCCGAATTGCGGTGGCGATCTGCTCGAACGGCCGATGCGCACCGGTGAGGCGCTCGTCCGCAATCCGGCCTCGACCAAGCGCCACTATAAGCGGTGACGCGCCCGGTTACGCCGCGCATCCTGATCATCGCCGGTTCCGACAGCGGCGGCGGCGCGGGCATCCAGGCGGACATCAAGACGGTCACCATGTTGGGCGGCCACGCGATGACCGCGATCACCGCGATCACCGCGCAGAACACGTTGGGCGTGCAGGCAGTAATGCCGGTGCCGGCGGAGATGGTGCTGGCGCAGATCGACTCGGTGGTGAGCGACATCGGAGTCGATGCGGTGAAGATCGGGATGATCGGCTCCGCTGAGACCGCGCATGCCGTCGCCGGGCGGCTGGAAAGTCTGGCGGTGCCGATCGTGTTCGATCCCGTCATGGTGGCGACCAGCGGCTCGACATTGGCCGATGCACCGACCATCGCCGCCTTCGAGCGGCTGATGCGGATCGCCTCGGTCGTAACGCCAAACATTCCCGAGCTCGAAGCACTCGGCGGCGAGGAGGCCGTGCTCGCCCATGGCTGCCACCTGCTGGCCAAGGGTGGCCACGCTGACGATTATTATATCGTCGATCGGCTGCTCGGCCCGAACGGAGAGATCCGCCGGCTCGAGGCGAAGAAGTTCGACACTGAGGACACGCACGGGACCGGGTGCACGCTCGCTAGTGCGCTTGCCACCGGGCTCGGCAGGGGCTTCCCGATCGAGAAGGCATTCGAGCAGGCAGTCAGCTTCGTCCGCATTGCTATTTTGGAAGCGCCGGGCCTTGGCGAAGGCAACGGACCGCTCGGGCAGCAATTCGTCACCGACTTCCAATGGGGCGAGCGGGACAACGACTGAGGCCGTTGCCCGTCAATCGCTAACGATGCTGGTCGAACAGGATCGGGTTGCCGTCCGGATCGGTGACGCTGAAGCTGGCCGGCCCGCTGGCGCTCTCGATCGCTGCGCCTGTATCAACGCCCGCGTCGCGGAGCCGGCGCTGGATCGCGCGGACGTCCTCGAAGCTGGAGATATTGTTGCCCTGATGGTCCCAGCCAGGATTGAAGGTCAGCGCGTTCCTCGGGAACATGCCCTGGAACAGGCCGATATTGGTGGTCCCGTTCTGCATGATCACCCAATGCTGCGCGGGATTGCCGAACACCTGGGTGAAGCCGATTTTCTCGTAAAAGGCCTTGGACGCATTGATGTCCCGGACATTCAGGCTGACCGAGAAATTGCCGAGCTGCATGGGATTGCTCCTTGGTTGGGGTGCCGGCTGCGTCGCCGCGACGAGGATGAGTCCGGACAAGAGGATGTGCGCGAGTTTCATGATGAGCCTCTCCGCTGATCAGGCCATCAGTTTAGCCGCGGGCGCGCCCGCAAGATATCGCCCGATTGGGTGATTTGGGCCGGCTGCGAACTATCCACAGGAAAAGAAAAGGGAGATTTCGGCTTGGGCTGGCGCCCGCCCGCGCGGATTTCTACCCTATGGCGCAATGGCGCGGCCCTGCTTCAAGCTCGAGAAGGTGCATCCGGACCCGGTCGCCGGGGTCGACGAGGCTGGCTGCGCGCCACTCGCCGGGCCGGTGGTCGCGGCGGCGGTCATTCTGGACCGGGGGAGATTCCCGCGCGGGATCGACGACAGCAAGGCGATCCCGAAGGCCGTGCGCGAGGCGATCTTCGACCGGCTCTATAAGGTCGCGGTCGTCGGCGTCGGCATGGCGAGCGTCGAGGAGATTGATCAGCTGAACATCCTCTGGGCGCGGATGCTCGCCATGCAGCGCGCGGTGGATGCGCTCGGCGTCGATCCGGCGATGGTGCTGGTCGACGGCAATCGGTGCCCGAAATGGGAACGGCCCTCCATCGCCATCATCGGCGGCGACGCCAAATGCCGCTCGATCGCCGCTGCCTCGATCATCGCCAAGGTCACCCGCGACCGGCTCATGACCGAACATGCCCGCGAATGGCCCGGCTATGGCTGGGAGCGTAATGTCGGCTACCCGACGCCCGAACATCAACGGGCGCTGCGCGAACTCGGCCCGACGCCGCTCCACCGGCGCAGCTTCGCGCCGGTCCGCCAGCTTTCGCTCAGCCTTTGAGTCTTTCAGGCCACACCACCTCAGATTGAGTCTGAACTGCGCTGGTTACCACCAGATGTAGCGAAGACTCCTTTCGTTCCAGAAGGGCGGATACAGCCTGTTAACCATATTCTGTAACTGTCTGACTTGACCCGAGAGTCGGCATGACTCAGCATGTGGATAACTTTTGCCGGGGGCGGACCGAATGAGCGTGATGGGACGATTGGGGGCGGCTGCGCGGCCGAAACAGGGGACGAAGCCCGCGCCCGAATTGCCGCTCAACCAGATCCTCCAGGACGATTGCGTCGCCGCGATGCGCGCGCTGCCGGACGCCTGCGTCGACATGGTCTTCGCCGACCCGCCCTACAATCTCCAGCTCGGCGGCGAGCTGTTCCGGCCCGAGGGCGGGCGCGTCGATGCCTGCGACGACGACTGGGACAAGTTCGACACCTTCCAGGCCTATGACGAATTCACCCGCGCCTGGCTCGCCGAGGCGCGCCGCATCCTGAAGCCGAACGGCACGATCTGGGTAATCGGCTCCTATCACAACATCTTCCGCGTCGGCGCGTCGATGCAGGACCAGGGCTACTGGATCCTCAACGACATCATCTGGCGCAAATCGAACCCGATGCCGAACTTCCGCGGCACCCGCTTCACCAATGCGCATGAGACATTGATCTGGGCGAGCCGCAGCGAGGACAGCCGCTACACCTTCAATTACCGTGCGATGAAGGCGCTGAACGACGAGCTGCAGATGCGCTCCGACTGGGTGCTGCCGATTTGCGCCGGTGGCGAACGGGTGAAGGATGGCGGCGCCAAGGCGCATCCGACGCAGAAGCCCGAGGCTTTGCTCTACCGGGTGCTGCTCGCCTGCACGAACAAGGGCGATGTCGTGCTCGATCCTTTCTTCGGCACCGGCACGACCGGCGCGGTGGCGCGGCGGCTGGGGCGGCAATGGATCGGGATCGAACGGGAGAGCCGCTACATCCGCGTCGCCCGCGAGCGGATCGATTCCACGCTGGAGCTGGACGAAAGCGCGATGAAGGTCATGGCATCGCGCGCCTCGCAGCCGAAATTGCCGTTCGGCACCTTGGTCGAAAGCGGCGTGCTCCAACCGGGGGCCTTCCTGACCGATACCAAAAGGCGCTGGCAGGCGCGCATCCTGGCCGACGCCTCGATCGAGCATGCGGGCCACCAGGGCTCGATCCACAAGATCGGCGCGACGGTGCAGGGCGCGCCGGCCTGCAACGGCTGGACTTTCTGGCATGTGGAGCGGGACGGGGTGCTCATCCCGATCGACACGCTCAGGCAGGATTATCTGGCCGGGCAGACATCCTAGCCTCCGTCATTCCAGCGAAAGCTGGAATCTCACTTTTCTTGGCCCTAGGTGCTTGAAGGCAGAGAGATTCCAGCTTTCGCTGGAATGACGAGGTGTTGATGACCGGGAAAACCTACCTCCGCCCCACCGGCTTCGTCGACGCGCCATTCGGCCATGACGGGAAGGTCGCGCGGCTTGCCGGCGGGCTGCAATTCTTCGCGAGCGTCGAGATCATCCGGGAGGACGGCACCGAACTGGTCCCGGTCGAAGGGATCGAGGCGCGGCTGGACCAGGCTCAGAAGCCCGTCTGGCAGCGGCTGACCTCAGCTCGCACGCCGCTCAAGCTCGGCGAGCGCGTGGTCCGTCTCGATCAGCCGCAGGTGGTCGGCATTGTCAACGTCACGCCCGACAGCTTCTCCGACGCCGGCATCAATGAGGACGCCGAGACGGCGATTGCGGCCGGCCATGACATGGCCTCCGCCGGCGCGGCGATCGTCGATGTCGGCGGCGAATCCACCCGGCCCGGCGCCAAGCCGGTCTGGGAAGGCGACGAGTCCGGGCGGGTGCTGCCGGTGATCAAGCGGCTGGCCATGGCGGGGACTGCGGTCTCGGTCGACACGCGCAAGGCTTTGGTGATGGAGCAGGCGCTGGCTTCGGGCGCCGGCATGATCAACGACGTCTCGGCCCTCACCTGGGACCCGCGCGCGCTGGAGGTGGTCGCCAGGGCGGGGTGCCCGGTCGTGCTGATGCACCACCAGGGCCCGCCCGAGACGATGCAGGACGACCCCCGCTACGACCGGCCGGTCATCCTCGAAGTCTACGATTGGCTGGAGGAGCGGATCGTGGCCTGCGAGGCGGCGGGGATCGGTCGGGAGCGGATCATCGTCGATCCGGGCTTCGGCTTCGGCAAGAACGTGACGCACAATCTTCAGCTGATGAACAACCTGGCCCTCCTGCACGGGCTGGGCTGCGCGATCATGCTCGGTGCGAGCCGGAAGCGGACGATCGGGGCGTTGTCCGGCGAGGCGCCGGCCGACCGGCGGCTGCCCGGCTCGCTGGCCTTTGCGCTGCAGGCGGCGGGGCAGGGTGCCCAGCTGCTGCGCGTCCATGACGTGCCAGAGACGGTGCAAGCGCTGCGCGTGTGGCGCGGGCTGCGGGATGCGGCGCTGACGCCCCCCCAAGTCTAACTGGCGCAAGCCTAGGCGCATCCCGGGGCGCGCCTAGATCGCGGCGATAGGCGTCGCGCTGGAACACCACGCCATTGTCCCCGGCCGGCAGCACCGTCAGATAGGTGATATAGACTGGGACCGGCGCCGGCAGGTCGACCTGCTGCTCGGGCGTCCCGTTCCCCTGCGGCATCTCGCCGTTGAACAGCCAGCGGCCGAGCCGCTGCGCATCTTCCAGCCGGACGCAGCCGGAGCTTTCGCGACGGTCGGCGCGGGCGAAAAGCTCGCGGTGTGGGGTGTCGTGCAGATAGACGCCCAGCTCGTTGGGCAGCATGAACTTCACGCGCCCCATCATGTTGTAGGGTCCCGGCGTCTGACGCATGTTCACCAGCAGGCGGCCGGCGGCGACCGCGCTCCAGTTGACCCGAGCGGGATCGAGGGTGCGGGCCTGGTCGGTCCAGTCGGAGAGCACTTGCAGATGCTCCTCAGTGATCACTCGCGCGCCATGGGAGGCCGCGTTGCGGGCGCGTTTCCTGATCAGGTCCGGCGGCAGGTTCCAATAGGGGTTGAGCGCGGCGTAGCGGATCAGGCCGGCCATTTCCGGCGTCGGCATCGCCTGTTTGCCGACGACGACGCGCATCGTGTCACGGATGCGGCCATCCTCGACCATCCAGAGTCTCGCGGAGGCGGTGTCGACCAGCACATAGCGGCCCTGCATCGCCGGGATCGCCCGCGCCCGCTCGATATTGGCGAGGATCAACCGCTCATAATAAGCCGCGCCTCGATTGAGCGCGGCGATGGTGGCGGGGTCAGCCCGGCCGGTGACGGCGAGGCCATGCACCTGCTGGAAGGCGCGGAGCGTTGGGGCGGGATCGGCACTGGCCGCGAGCCCGAGGCGCTGGCGAAGCTGGTCCGGCCGGTTCGCGGCGACCTGCAGCTGCGGCAGGCGCGACCAGCGGGCGCGATAGACGCCGAGGCCGCGGACAAGGCCGTCATAGGCCGGGTTGCGAGCGAGCGCCGTGCGGGCGAAGGCGGCGGGCGAGGGCGCGGCGGCGAGGGCATAGAGCAGATTGCCCGCGTCCGGCGCGGCCGGAGCGAGGCCGGCATCGATATAGCGCATTGCATTGCGCTGCGGCGCCCGGGCGCTGTCGCCGGCCGCGTCGAGAAAGGCCTGGCTCAGCATCATGTCGGCGCGGAGCCGGGCGGCACGGTCGCCCGGGCGGATCGCGTTGAGCGCAGCGACCACATCCGGGCGGGGCGGCAGCAGGTCGAGCAGGGCCTGGTCGGCGCCGTCGGTCCAGACCGGCTGGAGATCCCGCTCAGCGTAGAAAGCGGCGAGCGCCTCCGAAGGTTCGAAGGACGGCGCTATCGCAGCCGCCCGCGTCCGCGCGGGCGCGGGCTGGGGCGGCGAGCCATAGGCCGCGACCGCCCAGAAGGCGAACGCGAGGCCGGCGGCACTCAACAGGCGGGCCAAGGAAGCCATGGTTCTGAAATAAGCCACCGCAGACCCCAGGTCCAACGAGGGGACGGTCGCGATGGGGCGCTGTCCCGGTCTGGCGCAGCGCAGCGGGATTCTCTTTCCTTCGCCGCGCGGCGCGATATGGCGACGCGGTGACGGCCGATCTCGCGATCCTTTACGAGCACCCCTTGTGGTTCAAACCACTCTTCGCGGAGTTGGACCGGCGCGGCGTCGCCTATGACGCGATCCAGCTGACCGACCATCATTTCGACCCCGCCGACCCCCGGATCCCTGCGCCAGTGGTGCTGAGCCGGGTCGCCATGTCCGGCTTCATGCGCGAGCCGGAGCACGGCATTTTCTACGCGCAGAGCCTGCTCGCCCACTGGCGCGCCAATGGCGCCCGCGTGCTGAACGGTCCCGAGGTGCTTGCCATGGACAGCTCCAAGGCGCGGCAGCTTTCGCTCATTGCCGGCCTCGGCCTCGCCATTCCCGAGACGCGCATCGTCCACCGCCGTGAGGAGATTCTGGCGGCGGCGGACGGCATGACCTACCCGCTGGTGCTGAAGGTCAATATCGGTGGCTCGGGCACCGGAATCGTCCGCTATGACGACCGCGCCGCGCTCGCCGAGGCGGTGGCCGAGCGCTTCCTCCCCGACAGCGTCGACAAGGTGCTCTTGGTCCAGGACTTCGTGCCGGCGGCCGAGGGGCGGATCCTGCGGTTAGAGACGCTGGGTGGCCGCTTCCTCTACGCCATCGAGATCGAGACTGGCGCAAGCTTCGACCTCTGTCCGGCCGAAGCCTGCCTGGCCGCGCCCGACAGGGAAGCTGTTCGCATGGTGGCGATTGATCCGGGTCCCGAGTTGATCGCCGCCGCCGAGCAGATCGCCCAGGCCATGGGCCTCGATGTCGGCGGCGTAGAGGTGGTGATCGACGCGCGCGACGGCGTCCCCCGCTTCTACGACGTCAACGCGCTCTCCAATTTCGTCGCGAATCCGCTGGACGTGCTCGGCTGGGACCCGCACGAAAAGCTGGTCGATTTCCTCGAAAGCGCGATCGCGGAGGCGAAGAGGTGAGATACGGTTATTGGATGCCCGTCTTCGGCGGCTGGCTGCGCAACATCCCTGACGAAGGGATGGAGGCGAGCTGGGATTATGTGAAACGGCTGACCCAGCGCAGCGAGCAGACGGGCTGGGACCTCACCCTGATCGCCGAGCTTAATCTCAACGACATCAAGGGCGTCGAGGAACCGGCGCTCGACGCCTGGTCCACTGCGGCGGCTCTGGCGGCAGTGACCGAGCGGATCGAATTGATGGTCGCGGTGCGTCCCAATTTCCACCACCCGGCGTTGTTCGCGAAGCAGGCCGCCAATATCGACCGCATCTCGAACGGGCGGCTGGCGCTCAACGTCGTCTCCTCCTGGTGGGCGGACGAGGCGCGGCAATATGGCCTGCAATTCGACCAGCATGATGACCGCTACGCGCGGACCAGCGAATGGCTGGACGTGGTGGACGGGCTCTGGACGAAGCAGCGCTTCTCTTATGCGGGCGAGCGTTACCAGCTGGATGAGGCGATCTGCGCGCCGAAGCCCGCGCGGCGCCCGACCGTCTATGCCGGCGGCGAGAGCGAGGCGGCGAAGACGATGATCGCCACGCAGTGCGACGCTTATGTGATGCATGGCGACCCGCCAGAGGCGATTGCCCCCAAGATCGCCGACATGAAAGCCCGGCGCGAGGCTGCGGGCGGGCCGCCGATGCAGTTCGGCATGGCGGCCTATGCGATCGTGCGCGACACCGAAGGGGAGGCGCAGACCGAGCTGGCCCGGATCACCGCTCTGCCGCCCGAGCCGCCGGCGGGTTTCGACAATTTCGAGCAATGGCTGTCGGGCACCGAGCTGGAGCGCGAGCTGAAGCTGCAGGAATATTCGGTCTCGAACCGCGGGCTGAGGCCCAATCTGGTCGGGACGCCGACGCAGGTGAAGGCGCGGATCGCGGAATATGAAGCAGCAGGCCTGGATCTCCTGCTTCTCCAGATGAGTCCTCAAGCAGAGGAGATGGACCGCTTCGCCGCGCAGGTGATAAAAGGCTGACGACAAAAAAGGGAGGGGGCTCCGATGCGCTTGCTGGTCCTGATCGCGGCTTTGCTGTTCGCTCTGCCCGCCGCCGCCGCGCCCGGCCCCGATTATTACAGCCGCGCCGGCCATGCCGACGCCTGGAGCGGCGGCACCCGGATGATCACCATCCACACGCCCCGTGGCGATTTCCGGGTCTGGACCAAGAGGGTCGGCAACAATCCGCGGCTCCGCGTACTGCTGCTCCATGGCGGGCCGGCGATGACCCACGAATATTTCGAGGCGTTCGACAGCTTCCTGTCCCAGGAGGGCATCGAATATATCTATTACGACCAATTGGGCTCGGCCTATTCCGACCAGCCCAATGACGACAGCCTGTGGACGATCCCGCGCTTCGTCGACGAGGTGGAGCAGGTCCGCGTCGCCCTCGGCCTCACCAGAGACAATTTCTGCCTGCTCGGCCACTCATGGGGCGGGATGCTGGCGATGGAATATGCGCTGGCCCATCAGGACAATCTCAAATGCCTGATCATCTCCAATATGATGGATTCGATCCCGGCCTATAATGACTATGCGCGGCGGGTGCTGATGCCGGCGATGGACCAGAATCAGCTGCATCTCGTCCAGCAACTCGAGGCCAGCCATCAGACCCAGGATCCGCGCTACATGCAGGCGCTGGTGCCGATGCATTATGAGCAGCATTTCCTGCGCCGGCCCTTCGCCGAATGGCCGGAACCGGTGCTGCGCGCGATCGGCCATGCCAACCAGCACGTCTACGAGCTGATGCAGGGCCCGAGCGAGCTCGGCGCCAGCGGCCTGCTCGTGAACTGGGACCGCAGCGGCGATCTGCACCGCATCAACGTCCCGACTTTGGTGATCGGCGCGCGCTACGACACGATGGACCCGAACTGGATGCGGGCCATGGCGGGGCGGCTGCCGCACGGCCAGTTCCTCTATCTGCCGAACGGCAGCCATATGTCCTTCTATGACGATCAGGACGCCTATTTCGCGGGACTGATCCGCTTCCTCCACGGCGTCGAAGGAGGGCGCAGACGATGAGCGGGGGCAGACGCTTTGCGAATATGAACATGGCCGGCGCGGTCTTCGACGACGTGAACCTGTCGGACGTGTCGATCGACAATGCCAACATCCACGGCCTGACGATCTTCGGCTATGACATTCACGACTTGCTCCAGGCCGAGTTGGCGAAGGGCAGACCCAGGAAGGACTAACCCACGGGCCCCGGAATTTTGTGGGCGCCGTCGAACTGGTTGATCTTCAGGCTGTCGAGGTCGATGTCCTCCGCGCAGCGCAGGTTGATCTCCACCATCGGCCCGTTGGGCCCCTGCCCTTCGGCGAAGGGCGAACAGCCGCACTGCCGACAAAAGCGATAGGCGATATTGCCCTTGTTCCATTTGTAGGTGAGCAGGTCGTCGCGGGACGTCTTGAGCTCGAATTTGTCCGGCGTTGTGAAATGGTGGAGCGCCGCCCGGCGCCGGCAGATCGAGCAATTGCACTCCATCGCTTCGGTCGGGGCGTCCTCGGCGACCTCATAGGCGATCAGCCCGCAATGGCAGCTTCCGGTGAACGGCATCATCGTCTCCCTTCACGTTCGAAAATCGCCACCAGTGGCCCAAGTTCCGTGTTCGTGTCACGGCGTCCACCCGGCCGATCCCAAAGGCTGGAGACCGAGCCGTCGAGGTAGAGCGCATTCGGGCAATGCAGCACGTCCCTGAAGAGGCGCGCCATCCGCCCGAAGGACACCGCCTCATCGGAGATGACGAACCAGGCGGTGCTTTCGCTGTCCACACCGACGCCGTTGCGGACGTGCAGCGATGGGCCATTGTCCTGGATCGCGGGATGGAGATGGCCGTCGATCACCAGCATGGGCCCCGACTGGGTCGCGTAAAGCGGGGGGAACTGGGGCCGATATTCTTCGCTTTTCTGGACCGCGACATAGCCGTCCTCCGAGACCTGGAAGATCCCGTTCGGGAGCATGTGGAAATTGCCCGGGCCGCGCTGGCGGTTGATCGGATGCCGCTGATTCCCGTCCTGGACATAGAGGCCAATCGGATTGCCCGCCTCGTCATACATGCCGGCATTCATCGCAAAACGCAGATGCCGGGCGCGGGCCCCGAGTTGCTGTTCCAGCGCGGCGAAGCTGCGCAGCGGGCCGCGCGGTCCATCGAGGAACAAGGCGATCTCGTCGCGGCGCCGGTCGTAGCGGCACGTCGTGAAGGTCGAGCCTTCAAACTCCCGCTGCTCGCAAGCCGATGCGCTTGCCTGGGGCGTGGGCGAAGGTGCGGTGGCATTCTCGTCGCCACAAGCAGCCAGATAAAGCGCGGCGAGAAGAAATGCGGAGACGCGACCAGGCATGGCCCGGTCGTATCAGTCACACTCCAACTTTGGGAGGCCGCCTAGGCGGCAATGTCGCCGATGCCGAGTTCGCCGAGCTTGCGATAGAGCGTCGAGCGCCCGATCCCGAGGCGGCGAGCCACTTCCGTCATGCGGCCGCGATAATGGCCGATGGCGAGCCGGATGACGTCGGCCTCGATCTCCTCGAGCGGCCGCAAATTGCCGTCGGCGGCATAGAGCGTAACGCCGGGGCCGTGGGCCATGGCAGAGGTCTGCGACTGCCCGCTGAGCGGCTTGGCGTGATAGTCGTCGGAACGGCGGCCCCAGGTCGCCTCGTTCGCGATGTGCGGAAAATCCGCGGCGGTCAGCGCGTCGCTGTCGCAAAGCACGGCCGCGCGGAACAGAGCGTTCTGCAGCTGCCGGACATTGCCGGGCCAGCCATAGGCCAGCAGGACTGCCAGCCCGTCATCGGTGATCGACAGGTGGCGCATGCCGGGCTGGTCGGCGATCCGGGAGAGCAGGTGACGGGCCAAAGTGGGGATATCGCTTTGCCGGTCACGCAGCGGCGGGATCGGCACATGGACGACGTTCAACCGGTAATAGAGATCTTCGCGGAAGCGTCCGGCGGCGACCTCTTCGGCAAGATGCCGGTTGGTCGCGGCAATGATGCGGACGTCCACCATCTGGGTGATCCGGCCGCCGACCCGCTGGATTTCGCCCGTCTCCAGAACCCGGAGCAGCTTGACCTGGGTATCAAGCGGCAGCTCGCCGACCTCATCGAGGAAGATGGTCGAGCCATCGGCATCCTCGAAGCGGCCGATATGGCGGTCGAAGGCGCCGGTGAAGGCGCCCTTCTCATGACCGAACAAAACCGACTCGACCAGATTCTCCGGGATCGCTCCGCAATTGACGATGTGGAGCTGCTTCTTGCCGCGCGGGCTCGCGGCGTGGATTGCCTGGGCGATGATTTCCTTGCCGGAGCCGCTCTCGCCTTCGATGAGGACGGAGACGCGAGCGCGGGCCGCTTTGGCTGCGACCGCGAGCGCGGCGCGGAATTTCGGGGCCGAGCCGACGATTTCCTCGAAGCCCAAGGCCTTGCTGATCTTCTCGGAAAGCGGGCGCAGTTCGCCGGATGCCTTGCGGCGGTCGGTGGCGGTGTTGAGCGCCGCGAGCAGCCGGTCCGGCGCGAGCGGCTTGACCACAAAATCGCTGGCCCCGGCCCGCATCGCGTCGACCGCGACATGGACGTCGTTCTGGGCGGTGAGGATCAGCAGCGGGATTTCCGGCCGGAAGGCGCGGATGCGGCGGATCAGGTCGGTGCCCTCCTCGCCAGGGAGCCAGTGATCGAGCAGGATCGCGTCGAAGGTAGGCTCCTGCGGATCCTCGAGCATCAGCCTGGCCGTGTCGAAATCGGCGGCGCCGCGCACCCACCAGCCGGCGCGCGCGCCGATGGCGCTGACCAGCCGGCGCTGGGCGGGCTCGTCGTCGATCAGCAACAGGCAACGATTGGGATCCGCCCGCATTCTCTTCTCTCTCGTTTCGGGACATGCGGGATAACCGAGATGGGTAAAGGTCGGCTTAAAGGTGCCGCACCTTCGGGCGTTTGCCTCACGGGTAACTTTCCCGCCTTGCCCCTTGCCTGTCGGCCTTGCTAGGGAGCCTTCCGAACAGGAGGATATGGCGCATGGCCAGTGACGAAACCGCCAAGGATTTCCGGGCGCATGAGGGGAGCTACCGCCGGTTCACCTTCATGATGAAATGGGGGACGGTCCTCAGCCTGATCGTGGGCTTCATCGTCATCCTGATTATCGCGAAATAGAAGGGGGATCGGGGGGTGAAGATAGCGGTCCTGAAGGAAGCCGAAGCGGGGGAGCTTCGGGTCGCTGCAACTCCCGAGACGGTCAAGAAATATGTCGGCCTCGGCGCCAGCGTCGCGGTCGAGAAGGGCGCCGGCGCCGGCGCTTCCATCGCCGATGCGGATTATGAAGCGGCGGGCGCGACCATCGCCGCCACCCGCAAGGATGTGCTGAAGGACGCCGACGCCGTCCTCGCCATCCAGGGCCCGGATCCGAAATCGCTCGCCGGCATGAAGAAGGACGCCTGGCTGATCGCCTCGCTCAATCCCTTCGGCAAGCGCGACCGCGTTGACGATTATGCCAAGGCGGGCATCGAGGCGCTGGCGATGGAGTTCGTGCCGCGCATCACCCGCGCGCAGAGCATGGACATCCTCTCCAGCCAGGCGAATCTCGCCGGCTACAAGGCGGTGCTCGACGCCGCCGCCGAATATGGCCGGGCCTTCCCGATGATGATGACTGCGGCCGGCACCGTCTCCGCCGCCAAGGTTTTCGTCATGGGCGTCGGCGTCGCCGGCCTCCAGGCGATTGCGACCGCGCGCAGGCTGGGCGGCCAGGTCTCCGCGACCGACGTGCGCTCGGCCACGAAGGAACAGATCAATTCGCTCGGGGCCAAGGCGATCTTCGTCGAGAATGTCGCTGGGATCGAGGGCGAGGGCGCCGGCGGCTATGCCACCGAGATGTCGGACGAGTACAAGGCCGCGCAGGCCGAGCTCGTCTCCAGCCATATCGCCAAGCAGGACATCGTCATCACGACCGCGCTCATCCCGGGCCGGCCGGCGCCGCGGCTGATCTCCGACGCGCAGCTCAAGACGATGAAGCCGGGCAGCGTGATCGTCGATCTCGCCGTCGAGCAGGGCGGCAATGTCGAGGGCGCCGTGGCGGGCGAGATCGTGGTCAAGCATGGCGTGAAGATCGTCGGCCACAAGAACGTGCCGAGCCGGCTCGCCGCCGACACTTCGGCGCTCTTCTCGCGCAACATCTTCAACTTCCTCTCCGCCTTCTGGGACGCGGAGAAGAAGGCCCCGGTCTTCCCCGACGATGACGAGATCGTCCTCGGCGTCCGGCTGACCAAAGGCGGCCAGGTCGTCAGCGAACGGCTGAAGGGATGAGGAACGCGGCGGCGACGGCGGGCATGCTGTCGGCGGCGATTCTGCTGGCGCCCGGTTGCGAGCGCCGGCCTGAGCCGAGAAATTCGAAAGAGGAGCCCGTCCGGCGCGCGGCCTATCGCGCGGTGCTGGCGCGCGAGTTGCTGGACTCCTGCCCGGCCGGCGGCGCGCCCGCGGGCGAGGCGGCGCGCTATGGCGAACTGACTCGGCTGGCGGTGCAGACCGGCGCCGGCCACGCGATGTGGCTTGGCGAGAATGATGCGGCGGCGGTGAACCGGGTGACCCCGGCCACAAGCTGCGCGGCGGGCGACGCACCGCGGCAGGCCGCGCTGGCAGCCTATAGCCAGTCGCTCGATGCGCTTGCGGGGCGGATCGCGGAGTATCGGCCGTGAGGCGCGCGCTTCCTTTTCTCGCGCTCGCCGCGCTCGGCGCCTGCTCCACCGCGCCCGGCACCGGCTGGAGCCGCTCCAACGATCTCTCGGCTTATGGCGCGATGCAGGTCTTCGCCCGTGCGGCGATCGACCAGGAGGCCTATTGCGCCGGCCGCGATCCCACGCGCATCCGCGCCGACTGGGACCGGGATTTCTCCGCCCGGCAGGAGGCGGTGACGCGGGTGCTGGTCGGCCGCTACGGCGCGGACAAGATCGACGAGGCGCGCCGCATCTATGCGCCGCGCGTCGCTTGCACCGAGGTTCACGACCCGCAATGGCGGGAGCGTTACACGCGCATGCTCAGGCTTTTGGAAACAAGGTTTCGGCTGCAGGCCGAGGGGGATAGCTGATGGACTTCATTTCGATCCTGTCGATTTTCGTGCTGGCGTGTTTCGTCGGCTATTTCGTGGTCTGGTCGGTGACGCCGGCGCTGCACACACCGCTCATGGCGGTGACCAACGCCATTTCCTCGGTCATCATCGTCGGCGCGCTGATCGCCGGCGCGGCCACCGGGGCGCCACTGGCGAAATGGCTGGGTCTCGCGGCGGTGGCGATGGCCAGCGTCAACATTTTCGGGGGCTTTGCGGTGACGCAGCGCATGCTCGCCATGTATAAGAAGAAGGAGCGCTGAGGTGGCCGTTCAGGGGGGACACACGACCTTGCCCGAGGCGGTGGCGGCGACGCCATCCTGGGTGCTGCTCGCTTATCTGGTCGCGGGCGTCTGCTTCATTCTCGCGCTGAGGGGACTCTCCAGCCCGGTCAGCTCGCGGCGCGGCAACCGCTTCGGCATGTTCGGCATGGCGCTCGCGCTGATCACGACGCTCGTCCATTACCGGCCGTTCCTGCCGGGCGGCGCGGGCGCGGGCATGCTGGACAATATCGACTGGGCGGTCGCTGGGCAGATTCTCGGTGCGATCGCGATCGGCGCCGTGATCGGCATCGTCACCGCGCGCAAGATCGCGATGACGCAGATGCCGCAGCTGGTCGCGGCCTTCCACAGCCTCGTCGGCTTGGCCGCGGTGCTGGTCGGCGCCGCCGCCTATCTGAATCCGCTCGCCTTCGGCATCGCCGAGCCGGACGGCCTCATTCACCTCAACAGCCGGATCGAGATGGGGCTCGGCGTCGCGATCGGCGCGATCACCTTCTCGGGCTCGGTGATCGCCTTCCTGAAGCTCAACGGCAACATGTCGGGCAAGCCGATCATGTTGCCGCTCCGGCACGTGATCAATCTCGGCACCCTGCTCGGGATCATTGGCCTCGTCGGCTATTTCACGCAGGACCAGAGCCAGTGGATCTTCTGGACGATCACCGGCTTGAGCTTCGCGATCGGCTTCCTCCTGATCATCCCGATCGGCGGCGCGGACATGCCGGTCGTCGTCTCCATGCTCAACTCCTATTCGGGCTGGGCCGCGGCGGCGATGGGCTTCACCCTGCACAACAGCGCGATGATCATCACTGGCGCCCTGGTCGGCAGCTCGGGTGCGATCCTGTCCTACATCATGTGCAAGGCGATGAATCGCAGCTTCATCTCGGTGATCGCCGGCGGCTTCGGCGGCGACGCGGCAGCGGCGGCCGGCGGGGCGGCGGCCAGCGACCGGCCGTGGAAGCGCGGCTCGGCCGAGGATGCGGCCTTCCTGATGAAGCAGGCGGAGCTGGTCATCATCGCCCCCGGCTACGGCATGGCCGTCGCCCAGGCGCAGCATGCGGTGCGCGAAATGGCGGACCTGCTGAAGGCGGAAGGGGTCGAGGTCAAATATGCGATTCACCCGGTGGCGGGCCGCATGCCCGGCCATATGAACGTCCTGCTGGCCGAGGCGAACGTGCCTTATGACGAGGTGTTCGAGCTGGAGGACATCAACGCCGAGTTCAGCCGCGCCGACGTTGCTTTCGTGATCGGCGCCAACGACGTCACCAACCCGGCGGCGAAGACCGACAAGAGCTCGCCCATTTACGGCATGCCGGTGCTGGACGTGGAAAAGGCCAAGACCGTGCTCTTCGTGAAGCGCTCGATGGGCGGCGTGGGCTATGCCGGCGTCGACAACGAGCTCTTCTATCGCGACAACACGATGATGCTTCTCGCCGACGCCAAGAAGATGGTCGAAGAGATCGTGAAATCCCTTGGCCACTGATCGTGCCGGGAAGAATGAAGAGGGCTGAAATGACGGTCGGTTCGCTGCTGAACGGGGGTTTCCGGCTGATCAGGGAACGTCCCGGCGCGATGCTGATCTGGACGTTGGTCCAGCTCATCGTCGCCGTCGCGACCAGTTTCGCCACGACGTGGATTGTGCAGGCAAGTTTCTACGCTGCCTTGAGCGGCGAAGACGTGCAGTCGCTGCAGCTGACCGCGGCTCTGCAGTTCATCCTGCTTGGCCTGGGGGGACTGGTCGTCAGCACGATCCTCTATGCGGCCGTGCAGCGCGCCATTCTTCGGCCCGATGAAGGCGGGCCGGGCTGGCTCAGGCTCGGCATGGACGAGGTGCGGCTGTTTCTGCTCCTGCTCCTCTGCCTGTTCATCTTCCTCCTCGCCCTGCTGGCCGTCGGGCTGTTCCTGGGCGCCATCCTGTACCGCGCCAGCCCAGGCGCGGCGGTGGCCGCTATCTACATCGTGGGCGGCATTGGCGGCCTTCTGTTCGGCACGAAGATCTCGTTGATCTTTCCGCTGACGCTGAAGAAGGGTGCCTTCGCCATCGGGGAGGGCACGAGCCTCAGCCGCGGGCGCTTCTGGACCTTGCTTGGCACCTATCTGATCATCTTCCTGATTCTGCTGGTCCTCGGTATTTTGAACGTCGCGGTGACCCAGCCGGATTATCTGTCCGCGGTCTTTCAGCATGGCTTCGGCTCTTACGAGGTGGAGCAGGCGACCATGCTGCAATCCCAGAAGCTGATCGCAGGCGAGATCGATGCACCGGTCGTCATCGGCTGGGTGCTGACCGCGATCCAGGGGGCCATCGGCTGTGCCTTGTGGGGCGGAGCGGCGGCGACAGCCGTCCAGCAACTGACTGCCGACGAACCGGGACTAAGCGACACGTTTTCATAGGGGAGTGGTCCGGCCGCGATGGTCGAAAACGGGCGCAATCCAGTCGTCCAGATTTTCGCAAACAGTGAGGCCGCACTCGCCCATATGTCTCGAACCGCCGAAATGGCGGAATGTCGGGTCGTTTCCCCATCGCTGATCGGCAAGGATGTCGATCCGGCCACGCGCGCTGTGCCCGGCGCGGCAATCCTGGTTGAGCTGGATGACGCGGCGGCAGGCGCGGCCGCATTGCCGTTGCTCGATTGGCTCCGACAGGAGGTGGAGCGTGGCGCGCGCCGCGGCATGGTCTCGGCGCCCGTCGAATTGATCGATCTTGTCGCCGCTGCAGCCGGCCATGCGGGGATCGAGCATCTTTGCGAGCCTGACCAGGCCGAGCGGCTCGCGGCGGTCGCGCGCGCCGTCGCGCCGCTAGCCCCCAAGGTGCGTGACGATGGCGGCGCCCGCGTCCTGCAGCCGTCGTCAGGCTATGCACCGGCCTCCGCAGACCCGGCGGACCTGGAGTTGGTCCGCGCCATGCTCCGCGCCCGGCGGCTCCGCGGCGAGCATCTCCCCGCCGACCTGTTCGCCGATCCGGCCTGGGACATATTGCTCGATCTGCTGGCGGCGCGGCTTGAGCGCAAGCAGGTGACGGTCTCCAGCCTCTGCGTCGCTGCGGCGGTGCCGCCGACCACGGCCTTGCGCTGGATCGGGGTGCTGGCCGAGCGCGGCTTGCTGGTCCGCGCCGTCGACCGCACGGACCGCCGACGCGCCTTTGTCGACCTGTCCGACGCGGCTGCCCGCGCGCTCGGCGGCTGGCTGCGCCAGGCCCGACGGCTGGCGGCGGAAGCGCTGTAAGCTTGCCCCGGCCCGGCCTTGATGGCAGGGCGAGGCGGTCGGGCGCTTAGCTCAGTTGGTAGAGCATCTCGTTTACACCGAGAGGGTCGGCGGTTCGAGCCCGTCAGCGCCCACCAGCCTTCGCTAAAGCTACGGCTGGCAAGCCAGCCGGAGATTTGCGAAGGCTGCCCGCCGCAGCCTTGGCGACGGCGGGCTACGGCGCTGGAGAAAACACGCATGGCGAAAAAGACCTATCATGGCAGCTGCCATTGCGGCGCCGTGGCCTATGAGGCGGACATCGATCTCGATCAGGGCACCGGCAAGTGCAATTGCTCGATCTGCTGGAAGAAGCGGATGTGGGGCGCCGGCATCACCCCCGCCGACTTCCGCCTCCTCTCGGGCGAGGACCAGCTTGGCGACTATCAGTTCGGTTCGATGCAGGGCCATCACCGCTTCTGCAAGTCGTGCGGAGTTCCGGTCTATGGGCACGGCTATGTGAAGGAGATCGGCGGCGATTACGTGTCGGTCTATGTCGCGACGCTGGATGACGTCACGCCCACCGAACTTGCCGAGGCCCCGGTTCGCTACATGGACGGGCTGCACGACAATTGGTGGCACGAACCCGCCGAGACGCGGCACCTCTGAGCTTCAGAGCGCCCGGATCAGCCTGACCGCCACCGCCAGCCAGGTCGGATCGTCGAAGACCTGCTGTTTGCCGCCGGCGCCGAGCGGCAGGATCTGGATGCGGCTGCCCTCGCGCCCGATCAGGCGGCCGAAGACGAAGCGGCCGGCGGGGCGGGGAACGAGGACGTCGCGGTTCAAGGCGCTGGCATAATCCTCCGGCGCGATCCGGCTGAGCCAGAGTTCGTCGCCGCTGCGATAATCGCCGACCCCCGCACTCACCGTCATCGCCACGATGTCCGGCGTCGAGCGCGGCGGCAGGACGACGCCTTCGCGCCGCGGGGCATGGGCGCCGTCATGATCCAGCACGGCGGCGACCGGAATGTCCTCGCGTTCCGGCAGCGTCACGAGGTCGGCCGCCTCGACGCCGAGCGCCTTGGCGATCCGGTTCAGCCAGCCGACCGAGACGGTGCGCGTCCCCGTTTCCAGCCGGCCGACCGTCTGCGGCGTGGTCGGCGGATCGCAGCGGTCAGCGACGTCCTGCAACGTCATCTTCTTCGCGCGGCGGACCTCACGGATGCGGGTGATCATGGAATTACCTCCAAACCGGATGGGTTCGTTCTTTCCTACACTTTTATCCATATGGCAAGAGCCTCCGAGGCGGGAGGCGCGAATGACAAGGAAGAACAGATTGCTCGCGGAGCGGCCGCTGCCGCGTGACGGAAGGGAGCGGGCGCCGCGGCGCGGAGCAAGGCCGGTTCGCTCGGTCACGGTGAATCTGACCGAGTCGCCGCTTGGCTGGCTGAAGGCGCGGGGCCTGGTCAGCGACCGGCAGTTCGCGGCGGGGGAAATGCTCCGCGCGGATTGGGAGCGGGCCTCGCTCGCGCCGAGCGTGACGATGCGCTGGGACGCGCCGCCGCCCGGGCGGACGGCACGCGGCGCGCCGGATCCGGCCGCGCCGACCTTGGTGCAGCTGGCCGCCAAGCGCCGCTTCGAGGCGGCGGCGGCGGCGGTCGGCGAGGGTCTGTCCGACATTCTCTGGCGGGTCGTCTGCGACGGCGAAGGCATGCGGGAGGCCGAGCGCGCTTTGGGCTGGCCGGCGCGGGCCGGGCGGGTCGTGCTGACCATAGCCCTGGACCGTCTTGCCGATCATTACCGGCTCGGCTGATCGCCCGCGCGATGATGTCTTCTTCATTCCACTTAAGGGCCGCCCAAACTGCTTCTTGGCCTCACCTTTGCCTCACCTTTCCATGTCCGATCGCGACACGTGGATGGTGCATGAGGTCCGCCATCAGGGATATTCCGGGTCCGTATCATGCTTGCACCGCGTCCCGATTGGCGCGATTGAAGAGAGGGGGAGGGCGAGCCATGGCAAGCGTCGCAGCGGGGGAAGAGAAAACCGTGGTCCTGCCCCGCGTGGCGCCGCCGCCCGCCGCGCCGGCCGCGCGCAGGATCGAGGCGCTGGATGTTGTCCGCGGCTTCGCGCTCTGCGGCATCCTGCTGATGAACATTACCGGTTTCGGCCTGCCCGACGCCTACACCAATCCGCAAAACTCAGGCGGCGCGACCGGGATCAATCTCACCACCTGGATCATCACCGAAATCGGCTTCGAAGGCACGCAGCGCGCGCTCTTCTCGATGCTGTTCGGCGCCAGCGTGATCCTCTTCACCTCGCGGCTGGAAGCGCAGGGGCGGACCGACACCGCCGATATCTATGTGCGCCGCAATCTCTGGCTGGTCGGTTTCGGCATGATCAACGCCTTTGTCCTGCTCTGGCATGGCGACATTCTCTATTCCTACGGGATCGTCGCCCTCTTCCTCTATCCGTTCCGCAAGCTGGCCGGGAAATGGCTGATGGCGATCGGGCTCGCGGCATTGCTCACCGGCGCATTCTGGAGCTTCTGCGAAAGCCGCAACGCGCTCGCCCTTTACGCGCCCTATCAGGCGGCGGCCGCGGTTCGCGATGCGGGCAACGAAACGACCCCCGAGCAGGACGCGGCGATTGCCGCTTGGGAGCAGCAGCGCAGCAACTTCAAGTCGACGCCGGAGAGCATGGCGGACGAGATCAAGGCGCAGACGGACAGTTATTGGACCGCCCTCAGGCAGACCGCTCACGTCAATGTGATCTTCCAGACCTACGGGTTGTACCGGTACTTCTTCGACATGTTTGGCATGATGCTGATCGGCATGGGGCTGTTCAGGCTTGGCGTGCTGACGCTGGAGCGGCCGGTCTGGCTCTATTTCGGGATGATCGTGGGTGGCTATGCGGTCGGCCTCGCGACCAATGTCTGGGAGACCACGCACATCATCAATGGCGGCTTCAGCGCCCGCGCCTTTACCGATGTGACGACGACTTACGATCTCGGGCGGCTCGGCATGACGGTCGGCCATCTGGGCCTATTGCTGCTGTTCGTACGCAGCGGCGTGCTGAGGCCCGTCCGGCGCGCCTTCGCCGCGGTCGGGCGGATGGCGATCACCAATTATCTGATGCATTCGGCCATCTGCCTGGTGCTGTTCATCCTGATGGGCTGGTATGGGAAGCTCGAGCGGCACCAGCTTTATTATGTCGTCTTCGCCATCTGGGGCTTCCAACTGATCTTCAGTCCGCTGTGGCTCAGATATTTCAAGTTCGGCCCGATCGAATGGCTGTGGCGGAGCCTCACCTACATGAAGCTCCAGCCGATGCGGCGGCCGCCGAAGGCCGAGGCGGCTGTCTCCCCGTGAGACGCGCAGCGGCAGCTGTGCTCGTGCTGCTGCTCCCGGCAGCATGCGGGCGGGCGCCTGAGGAGCCGATGCCGCCCCGCTTCGCGCAGGTTGCGGGGCAGACCCAGTTGCAGCACGGCGAACGGCTCGCCACCGTGCTTGGTTGCAATGGCTGTCACGGCAGGAATTTGCAGGGTCAGCCGTGGGAGGAGGACGCGAATCTCGCGATCTCGTTCAGCTCCAATCTGACGCGCGCGTTGCCAGCCTATTCCGACCGGCTGCTCGAACGGGCCATCAGGGCTGGCGTGCGGCATGACGGCAGCGCGCTCTGGAGCATGCCCTCGGAGATTTTCACGGAGCTCGATCCCGCCGACCTCGCCGCGGTCATTGCCTATCTCAGGACGTTGCGGCCGGCAGGCGTCGTCCATCCGCGCATCGTCTTCGGGCCGGCGGGGCGGCGCGCCGTGGCGGATGGAAGCTACAAATCCACGCCGCAATGGGTTGTCGATACCCGCGGGCAGGCGCCGGTGCGGTTCGATTCGAGCCACGATCAGGCACGCTACATGACCCGGGCGACCTGCGGCGAATGCCACACTGTCACCCTCACCGGCCGTCGGTCCACGGAGGAGCCCCGGGGCCCGCCGGACCTCAATGT
>JBGAHY010000036.1:0-30418 GCA_044225925.1 Allosphingosinicella sp. | reverse complement strand
GGCGACGCCGGGCGCCGCCTCGCTTCGTCCCGGCCGACCCGCTCAGCGCCAGCGGCGATTCACCCAATAGCAATGACGCACGGGGCGATGATGGCGCCACACGGTGCGGCAGACGCGCTGGCGGCGCCAGCCATTGTGGCGGCCGCGATTGTTGTTCCAGCCATTGTGGCGGCCGCGGTCGCCGCGCATGCCGTCGCGACGGTCATTGTCGCCGCGCATGCCATCGTGGCGCATGTCGCCGCGCTTGTCGACGGCGGTGGCGGCGGCGGGCGCGACGCCGATGGCGAGGCTCGACACGGCGAGCGCCGCGGCGGCGGCAAGCTTCAAGATTTTCATAGATCCTACTCCCAAGGAGGTTTCCCTGTGGAGCGCGGAACGAACGACGGCGCGGAGGGGTCCACGCTTCGGCTGATTCAGGCTTTTGCGGCGGCTCCCGGCCGGCGTCGCGGCGCCGCCTTCGGCTTCGCGGCGGCTGGCTTCGCCTTGGGGGCAGGCGCCGGCTTCGCGGCCGGGGCCGGTTTCGACGCAGTTGCGGCCTGCCAGCTGTCGAGGAAACGCCGGGCGCCTTCCGCGGCGGCGGCCTCGATCATCGCGGCGAAATCCAGACCGTGGAGGCGGCTCTTGGGCTTCTCCGCGGTGGCGCCTTCGGCGGCCTGCTTTGCCGCCTTGGCCCCCTCGAGCATCCGGGTGGCGGCGAGGGTGAGGCCGGCGAGGGCGAGATCCTGCACGACCGGCGAGGCGCTGGCCTTCAGCATCTTCTTCGCCTGCTTGCGCAGCTTCTTCGGGACCTTCACCCCGGCGATGCGCTTGGGGACCTTCACCTTGGTCATGGCCATCTCTCCTCGTGTATTATATTAGTAATACACGCATCAGCTTTCAAGTCGTTCACTCGACGATGATCCGCGCCGTCATGCCACGCAGGCGCTGGACCAGATAGCCGCTATAGGCCGGATAGTGTCCCCGCGCGGGAACGAGCGAGACGTGCAGCCGCGCGCCGGGGGCGAGGCGGAAGCCGCCATTGCGGACGCGGGCGCGGTCGCCGCGGCGGATCTGCGCGGCGGCGAAGAAGCGGGGCGCCTGGAAGCTGAGCCAGGCCTGGCCGTCATTGACGAAGCGGAGGAGGACCGGGCGACCGGCGGGCAGGTGGATCTCGCGCGGCTCGTAGCGGAAGGGATGGAGGAGGATGTCCTGCTCCACGGCCATGCGCCATTCGGGCTCGCGCTGCTCCGCAGAGGGGGCCGCGAGGAAGAAGGCCGAGAGTCCGAGCAGCGCCAGTCGCATCGTCTCTCCATGGTTCAGAAGCGGAGCGGCTTCACCCCTTTCACGCCTGGCAAAGTCTCCAGCCGCGACAAAAGTTCCGGGCCAATATGCCCGTCTATCGCGACCAGCGCCACCGCCTCGCCGCCCGCCTCGCGCCGGCCGAGGTGGAAGGTGGCGATATTGACCCCCGCCTCGGCGAGCGTGGTGCCGAGCCGGCCGATGAAGCCCGGCTTGTCCTCATTGGCGATGTACAGCATGTCGCCCACCAGCTCCGCCTCGATCGCGACGCCGAACATGTCCACCAGGCGCGGGGCGCCGGCGCCGAACAGGGTGCCGGAGACGGAGCGGCGGCCCTGCGGCGTCATCACCGCGACGCGCAGCAAGGTGTGATAATCGCCCTCGCGGTCGTGGCGGACCTCGCGGACGTCAAGGCCGCGGTCCTTCGCCAGGCTCGGCGCGTTGACCATGTTCACCGTGTCGGACCAGACCTGCATCAGGCCGGCGAGCACGGCGCCGGTGATCGGCTTCTGGTTGAGCGCGGCGGCGGCGCCCTCCACCTCGACCGAAACGCTCTTGATCCGCGTCCCCTCGATCTGGCCGATCAGGCTGCCGAGCTTGGCGGCCAGCTCCATATAGGGGCGCAGGCGCGGCGCCTCCTCGGCGGTGAGCGAGGGCATGTTGAGCGCGTTGGTGACGCCGCCGCGGACCAGATAGTCGCTCATCTGCTCGGCGACCTGGATCGCGACATTGACCTGCGCCTCGGTGGTGGAGGCGCCGAGATGCGGGGTGGCGATCAGGCCCGGCGTGCCGAACAGCGGGTTGTCCTTCGCGGGCTCCTCAACGAAGACGTCGAGCGCGGCGCCGGCGACATGGCCGCTGTCGAGCGCGGCCTTCAAAGCCGCCTCGTCGATCAGGCCACCGCGCGCGCAATTGACGATGCGGACGCCCTGCTTGGTCCTGGCGAGGTTCTCGGCGTTCAGGATGTTGCGGGTCTGCTCGGTGAGCGGGGTGTGCAGGGTGATGAAGTCGGCGCGGGCGAGCAACTGGTCGAGCTCGACCTTCTCGACGCCAAGCTCCAGCGCCCGCTCCGGGGTCAGATAGGGATCGTAGGCGACGACTTTCATGCGGAGGCCAAGCGCCCGCTCGGCGACGATCGAGCCGATATTGCCGCAGCCGATCAGGCCGAGCGTCTTGGAGGTCAGCTCCACCCCCATGAAGCGGTTCTTCTCCCACTTGCCGGCCTGGGTGGAGAGATCGGCGGCGGGCAGCTCGCGGGCGAGCGCGAACATCAGGGCGACGGCATGTTCGGCGGTGGTGATCGAATTGCCGAAGGGCGTGTTCATCACCACCACGCCGCGCGCGGTGGCGGACGGGATGTCGACATTGTCGACGCCGATCCCGGCGCGGCCGATCACCTTGAGGTTGGTCGCGGCCTCGAGCACGTCCGCGGTGACCTTGGTGGCGGAGCGGATGGCGAGGCCGTCATACTCGCCGATGATCGCCTTCAGCTCGTCCTTCGTGAGGCCGGGCTTCTCGTCCACCTCGACGCCGTTGGCGCGGAAGATTTCGGCGGCCTTGGGGTCCATCTGGTCGGAGATCAGTACTCTGGGCATTTCGGTTTTCCTTTGCTCCCTCTCCCCTTGAGGGGAGAGGGTCGGGGAGAGGGGAAGTCGGGGAAAGCGATGGGCGGCGGAGGTGCGCTCTGACTCCCCCTCTCCCAACATGAAACAGTCCCCCAGACTGTTTCATCCCCTGAAGGGGAGAGGGCTAGGCGGCTCTGGCCTCCGCATAGGCCCAGTCGAGCCAGGGCCCGAGCGCGGCGATGTCCTTCGCGTCCACTGTCGCGCCGCACCAGATGCGCAGGCCCGGCGGGGCGTCGCGATAGCCGGCGACGTCGTAGGCGGCGCCCTCCAGCTCCAGCAGGCTCGCCATCTTCTTGATGAGCGCCTCGTCGGCGCCCGCGACGGTCAGGCAGACGCTGGTCTTCGAGCGGCTGGCGGGATCGGCGGCGAGATGGCCGAGCCAGTCGCGCGCGTCCACGACCGCGTCCAGGGCGGCGGCATTGGCGTCGCAACGCGCGCGCAGGCCCTCGGCCCCGCCCTCCATCACCGCCCATTCCAGCGCCCAGATCGCATCCTCGACGGCGAGCATGGAGGGGGTGTTGATCGTCTCGCCCCTGAACACGCCCTCGCTGAGCGCGCCCTTGGCCATCAGCCGGAACACCTTGGGGAGCGGCCAGGCGGGCGTGTGGCTTTCCAGGCGCTCGACCGCGCGGGGGCCGAGGATCAGCACGCCATGGCCGCCCTCGCCGCCAAGCACCTTCTGCCAGGAGAAGGTGGCGACATCGATCTTGTCCCAAGGCAGATCGTAGGCGAACACCGCCGAAGTGGCGTCGGCGAAGCTCAGGCCCTCGCGGGTCCCGGCGATCCAGTCGCCATCGGGGACGCGGACACCGGAGGTGGTGCCGTTCCAGGTGAAGAGCACGTCATGGCTCCAGTCCACCTGCGAAAGGTCCGGCAGCTGACCGTAATCGGCGCGGAGCACGTTCGGCGCCAGCTTCAGCTGCTTCACCGCGTCGGTCACCCAGCCCTCGCCGAAACTCTCCCAGGCCAGGCAGGTGACCGGCTTCGCGCCCAGCATCGTCCACATCGCCAGCTCGAAGGCGCCGGTGTCGGAGCCGGGAACGATGCCGATCCGGTGCGTGGCAGGCAGGCGCAGCAGATCGCGCATCAGATCGATGCAATGCTGCAGCCGCGCCTTGCCGAGCTTCGAGCGGTGCGAGCGGCCAAGGCAGCCGGTGGCGAGCTTTTCGGGGGCCCAGCCCGGCGGTTTCGCGCAGGGGCCGGAAGAGAAATAAGGACGTGCGGGGCGTTCCTGCGGCTTTTCCCGGCGCGCAGGCGCACCGGCGGCGTCCGGCTTGGTGTTCGTCACTTTCAACTCTCCTCGCAGAGAGCACGCGCCGCGTTGGGACGGCGTGGCCCGCCGACGGGGATAAGGATGCCCGCCTTGCTGTCAAGCGCCGGCCGGGCTTATGGTTGTGCCGAGGGGACATACAGATGAACGGGTTCACGACTGCGCTCGCCGCCATCGCCGCTGCTCAGCAGCCGGTGCCGTCGATCAACTACAGCCTGCCGGGCCAGACCACGCCCGCGCCGCTCACCATTCCCGCCACGGCGGAGGCCCTGCCGTTCCTGCCCGCGAACATCGTCAGCCGGCCAAGCGCGGCGGCGCGGCATTTCCTGCTCGCCAGCGCGCCCGCCATCCCGGCCCGCGGCCTCGCTTTCACGATCCGCTGCCTGCTCGACCGCGGCAACGGACGCGTGATCTTCTGCAATGCGCCGACCGTGCCGGAGCCGTTTCGCGCGGCGGCCAACGGCCTTGCTTCGCTCTATCAGTTCCAGCTGACCCCCGCCCAGGTCGCCGGGCAGGGGCCGCTCGCCGTCACCATCCAGGACCGGATCGCGCCATCCGACGTGCGGCCTGCCGCGCGTTTGTTCACCTTCACCACGCGGCCGCCGGCCAACGTGACCTTCGCCCAGGTCATGACCGCCGAGCAGAGCCAGAACTATTATCCGCGCGCTGCGCTTGAGGCCGGGCTGATCGCGCGGATCCGGATCGACTGCCAGGTGCAGCCGGATCTCAGCCTGTTCTGCCTGAATCCGGTAGCACCAGTGGACAATGCCGGCTCGTTCGCGAGCGAATTCCAGCTCGCGGCACTGCAGCTCAGCGGCTGGATCAGGGCGGCGCCGACTTTGGCCAATGGCGCGCCAGCCCCTGGCACGATCTTCCGCACGACGATCATCTTCAACGTCCCGCAATGACGGGCCGGCCCGCCCGATAAACGTTTCGACTCATACGGCTTGACCGGCGCGGGCACGGCCCGGAACCTTGGTTCATGCGGTGGGGGATGGCTCTGGCGGCTCTGGTCGCGCTTGGCGGCTGCATTCCGCATGGCGATCGCCGGCAGGAGCCGCCGCGCACCACGACCCGTCCGATGGCCGACCGGGGCAGCGCCGACACGTTGCAATGCCATCTCGATCTCGCCCGCGAGCGCATCCAGTTCCGCCGCCTGCCGGACCAGCGCTTCGCCGGCGGCTGCTCGGCGATCGGCGCGGTCCTGCTCGTCGACATGGGTACGCCCGCGGCCGGGCTCAGGGCCATGACCTGCCCGCTCGCCCGCCAGTTCGCGCGCTGGAGCCGGGAATCGATGCAACCCGCCGCCGACCAGTGGCTCCACACGCGGGTCGTCCGCATCGAGACCTTCGGCACCTATGCCTGCCGGACCCGCGACAACATCCCCGGCGAGCGCCTGTCGCAGCATGCCTTTTCCAACGCGGTGGACGTCTCGGGCTTCGTGCTGGCGGACGGGCGGCGGATCACGGTGGAGCAGGGGTGGCGGAACGGCGACGAAAGGGTGCGCCGGTTCCTGCGCCAGATCTTCCAGGGCGGCTGCCGCCGCTTCAATATCGGCCTGTCACCGGATTCCGACCATTATCACTACAATCATATGCACTTCGACATGGGGCCGAACGGGCCTTATTGCCGCTAGGCCCCGAAGACCCTCACCCTCCCTCTCCCCAAATGGGAAAGGGGTTCGAGCCATTCGGCCCCTCTCCCGTCTCGGGGAGAGGGAGGGGCCCATTGCGGCAGCAATGGGAGGGTGAGGGCATGTGTTGCCGGTCGTTTCACCCTGCTCTAAAGCCCCTCCAAATGACAGATCCCCTCCCCCCGAAGCGCGTCTTCGAGCCGGCCCGCAAGGACGCCGCCACCGCCGCGCAGACCACGCTCAGCCCGCAGACCGTCGATCCGACCTATCGCCTCGCCTTCCAGGACATGGATTTCCTGTTGCGCGAGGATCTTCGTCCGGTCCGCTTCCAGCTCGAATTGCTGAAGCCCGAGCTGCTGCTCGACGAGGCGAAGATCGCATCCACTTTCGTCTTCTACGGCTCGGCCCGCATTCCGGAGCCGGACAAGGCCGACGCCTTGATCGCCGCCGCCTCGACCGACAGCCAGAAGCGCACCGCCGAGCGGCTGAAGGCGAACAGCAAATATTATGACGTGTCGCGCCAGCTCGCCCGGCTCGCCAGCCGCCACGAGCCCGAGGCGGACGGGCAGCGCCATTTCGTCGTCTGCTCGGGCGGCGGTCCCTCGATCATGGAGGCGGCCAATCGCGGCGCGGCGGACGAGGGCAAGGAATCGATCGGCCTCAACATCGTGCTCCAGCACGAGCAGATGCCGAACCCCTATGTGACGCCGAGCCTGAGCTTCCAGTTCCACTATTTCGCGCTCAGGAAGATGCACTTCCTGCTCCGCGCCCGCGCGGTCGCGGTCTTCCCCGGCGGCTTCGGCACGTTCGACGAGGCGTTCGAACTGCTGACCCTGATCCAGACCGGCAAGGTGAAGCCCATCCCGATCATCTTCTTCGGCCGGCAATTCTGGGAGCGGGTCGTCGATTTCGAGGCTTTGGCCGACGAAGGCGTGATCGCCGCCGACGACCTCAAGCTCTTCACCTATTGCGAGACCGCCCAGGAAGCCTGGGACTATGTCTGCCGCCATTATGCGGGGACTGCGGACGCGATCTGCTAGGGAGGCCCGGCTTGCCACCGGGCTGCGGCCAAACTATCCCTCGCGCCACGGACCAGGGGGCCCGTCCCGCGGACTTGAGTAACCGAACGCCCTGTGATCCTGTCGAGGCCCCTTTCAGCCATCCCCTTCGCCGCACGGGTCCGCCAGCTGGACGGTCGGCGCACGCTCGGGCTTGGCTTCGCCATTCTCATGGAAATCCTGCTGCTGCTCGTCCTGCTCACGCTGGACCGGGGGGATCAGGCGCCCGAGATCGAGAAGCAGCGGCCGACTGTCGTCACCTTCATCACCCCCCAGGTCTCGGAGGAACCGCCGGAGAGTCACCGGTCCGAGCAACAGCGCGACCAGAGGTCGCAGCAGCGGCCCCAGCCGCCGCAGCCCCGGCCCGACCAGCCGCAGCCGCCGCAACCCCCGCAGCCGCCGGCCCAGAATGCGGCACCGCCGCCGCCGCCCGCGATCGTGCCGAGCACCTGGAGCCTGACGCCATCCGCGCCGCGCGCCCCTTCGGCATCGGCGACCCCGGCTTATGGGCCGGTGAACCGGCCCAGCGTCATGGCGAGCGACACGGAGCGGGTCGGCACCGCGCCCAACGGCCAGCCAATGTATGCCGCCTCATGGTATCGCGAACCGAGCGATTCGATGATGCGCGCTTACCTCTCCAGCGCGCACGGGCCGGGCTGGGGGCTGATCGCCTGCCGCACGGCGCCGGACTATCGCGTCGAGGATTGCGTCGGCCTTGGCGAATATCCGGAAGGCTCGCAGATCGTGCGCTCGGCGCTGGCCGCAGCCTGGGAGTTCCGCGTGCGGCCGCCGCGCCTGGGCGGCCGCGTGCTGGTCGGCGCCTGGGTGCGGATCCGGATCAGCTACAATTAGGGCCGACGCCGCGGCGGCATCGAGGCAGCAATCATCTCAGGCGGGCGCCAGAGCGAGCCGGTAGCCAAGCGCGGGCTCATTCAGGATGAGCGCGGGCGTCGCGGGTTCGGCCTCCAGCTTCTGCCGAAGGGCGCGGATGGCGACGCGGAGATAATCGATCTGCTTCTCGTGCGCCGGGCCCCAGATGGTGCGCAGCAAATGGGCGTGCGTGAGGACGCGGCCGCGATGCTTGGCGAGCTCTGCGAGCAGGGCGAATTCCTTGGGGGTGAGGTGGACCTCCTCGCCGGCCCGCAGCACCCGATGCTTGAACAGATCGATGACGATGTCGCCGGCGGCGATCGGCTGCTCGTCGTCGCCGGGGCCGAGCGCCAGCAAATTGGTGAGATAGTGCTCGATCTTGGACGTCTCGGCGGCGACGCTGGCGATGAGCGCGCGGTCCCCCTCGCCGCCGCGGCGGAGCGCGCGGGCGGCCTCCCCGATCGTCTTCAGCCGGGGGCCGAGATCCTGGCCGATGGACGAGAGCAGGACCGAGCGGACCTGGTCGCGCTCGCGGATGCGAACCAGTTGGCGGGCCTCATCCTCGGCCCGGTCCCGCTCCAGCGCCAGCGCCAGTTGATCGAGCAGATTGTCCAGCAATTGCCGCTGGTCGGCACGGACCGGCGGCACGCCGTCGTCGCGGGCGAGGCCGACCGCCGCGAGGATTTCCGCGCCCGAGCGGACCGGGTGAAACTGCCATTCGGTGGGAACGGCGCGATCGACGCCGCGGCCGGCGGGCTCGCCCTTCTCCAGCACCAGCGCGGCGACGGCGAGGTCGGTGGGCGTGAGCTGCGTGGCGGCCGGGGCGGCGGCGCGCGGCCGGGCGTCCTCCTCGCCGGTGACCAGCACCACGTTGCAGGCGAAGACGGTCCCGATCTCCGCCGTCGCAACATCGCCGATCTCGGCTTCCGAGGTGCAGGCGAGCAGGCGGCGGGCGAGGCCGGCAATGGTCGCGTTGCGGGCGGCATGGGCGTCGGCGAGCCGCGCCTGCTTGCGGACCGAGGCGGCGAGCTGGCTGGTCACGACGGCGACCGCGAACAAGACGGCGACCGTCACCACGTCGTTCGGATTGTCGATCCGGAAGGTCAAATGGGGCGCGGTGAAGAAGAAATTATAGGCGAGCGCCGACCCCAGTGCCGCCAGCAAAGCCGGGCCCAGGCCGGCGAAGCTGGCCGCGGCGAGCACCGCGGGCAGATAGAGGAGGTCGACGCCGGAATTGCCCCAACGCGGCGCGATGACGAGGCCGAGCAAGGTCGCGGCGGCAACCATGAGGACTGCCCAGACATAGCCGCGCATCTGCGCGGCCGCGGACTCACGAGGCGAGACGGATAAGGTCATGCCGCTAAAATGCGCTTCGCCCGGCCCAAGGTCGAGGGCCTGGCGCAGAATCCACATGGAATCTTTATGACCCGAAAACGCACATGATGGCGATGGCCACCCACGCACCCTCCGCCGCCGCGCCCGCCGCTCTGGCCCCTGCGCATAATCACAAGCTGCCGACGTTGATGCTCGGCGCGGTCGGCGTCGTCTATGGCGACATCGGCACCTCTCCCCTCTACGCGATGAAGGAGAGCTTCGTCGGCCCGCACCCGCTGGCGGTGGACCCGCTGCATATTTTCGGTGTGCTCAGCCTGATCTTCTGGTCGCTGATGCTGGTCGTGACGCTGAAATATGTGCTGGTCGCGATGCGCGCCGACAACAAGGGCGAGGGCGGTTCCTTCGCCCTGCTGGCCTTGATCTCGCGGACGCTCGGGCAAAGGCGATGGACGTCGGGACTGGTCGTGCTCGGCGTGCTGGCGGCGGCGCTTTTCTATGGCGACGCGATGCTGACCCCCGCCATCTCCGTCCTGTCGGCCGTGGAGGGCCTGACCATCGTCCAGTCGAGCCTCGCACCCCTGGTCGTGCCGATCGCGATCGTGATCCTGATCGGCCTGTTCTTCGTCCAGTCGCGCGGCACGGGCAGCGTCGGCGCGATCTTCGGGCCGGTCGTGCTCGTCTATTTCGCATGCCTCGCGGCGCTGGGGGTCGCGAACATCATCCATCGCCCGGAGATACTGGGCGCGCTCAGCCCGCATTGGGCGTTCGAATTCTTCGCCTACGATCCGAAGCTCGCCTTCCTCGCCATGGGTTCCGTCTTCCTCGCCATGACCGGCGCGGAGACGCTCTATGCCGATATGGGCCATTTCGGGCGGCGGGCGATCGGCTATTCCTGGCTCGGCCTCGTCTATCCCTGCCTGATGCTCAACTATCTCGGCCAGGGCGCGCTGCTGCTGGCGACGCCAGCGGCGGTCGAGAATCCTTTCTATCTGATGGCGCCGGATTGGGCGCGTCTGCCGCTCGTCCTGATCGCCACGATGGCGACGATCATCGCCAGCCAGGCGGTGATCTCGGGCGCCTTCTCGGTCACCCACCAGGCGATCCAGCTCGGCTTCCTGCCGCGTCTCCGGACCGAACATACCAGCGCCAAGGCGGTCGGGCAGATCTATATCCCGGCGGTCAACTGGGCGTTGCTGGTGATGGTCGTCCTGCTCGTCCTGGGCTTCCGCCAGTCGACCAGCCTCGCCTCCGCCTATGGCATTTCGGTCAGCGGCACGATGATCATCACGACGATGATGCTGGGCGTTTTGATCGTGCAGGTCTGGAAGTGGCGGCGCTGGCTTGCGGTGCTGACCATCGGCCTGTTCGCGATCGTCGACGGTGCCTTCTTCGCCTCCAACATCACCAAGATCATGGACGGCGGCTGGTTCCCGCTCGTCATTGCGGCGATCATCTTCACGGTGCTGACCACCTGGGCGACCGGCCGGGCGCTGATGCGCAAGCAATTGGAGAAGGACGCGCTGCCGCTCGACATCTTCATCAAGTCGGCCGCCTCGGTGCACCGGGTGCGTGGCACCGCGGTCTTCCTCTCCACCTCGCCGGACAGCGTGCCCTCGGCCTTGCTGCACAATCTGAAGCACAACCAGGTACTGCATGAGCGCGTGCTGATCCTGAACGTAAAGGTGGAGGATGTGCCCCATGTGACGCCGGAGGCCCGGCTGGAGGTCCAAAAGGTCGCGAAGGGGTTCTTCCGCGTCCTGCTCCACTACGGCTTCATGGATGAGGTCGACATTCCCGCCGATCTCGCGCGCATCACCTCCTGCGGCGAGCGTTTCGACATGATGCGCACCAGCTTCTTCCTCGGCCGACAGAAACTGATCGCGGCGAAGGAGCAGCCCGGCATGGCGCTGTGGCGCGAGCGGCTCTTCGCCTGGATGATGAAGAGCTCCGAAAGCGCGATGGAGTTCTTCAAGCTGCCGACCAACCGGGTGATCGAATTGGGAAGCCAGCTCCGCATCTAGAACATCGCTTGCTCGACTCGCCGAAGAGGCAGAGACTGTCGCCGGGTCGGAACGGTGAACGCACCGTCCGGCCGTCGGCGGTGCCGACCTCTTTTGTCGCGGCTGCCGGCAGAGGAAGGGAGGAGGCAGATATGTCACGGATCACGAAGTTCGGGCTGCTGGGCGCCGGCGTCGCGCTGACCCTGGCCGCAACCTCGTCGGGCGCCGCGCAACGCGCGCGGCACGCCGGCAATAATGATGCCGCCTTGATCCGGAGCGCGATGACAGCAGCGCCGGCCTCGGTCGGTCGCCATGCGAGCGTGGTCGCGATGGATGCGCGCGGCCATATGCGGACGGTGCGCCGCGGCACGAACGGCTTCACCTGCATGGCCGACAATCCGGCGACGCCGGGGCCGGACCCGATGTGCATGGACGAGAATGCGATGGGCTGGGTGATGGCCTGGATCGAGCACCGGACGCCGCCGGCGGGCCGGGTGGGCCTGATGTACATGCTGGCGGGCGGGACCGACGCCAGCAACATGGACCCCTATTCGGAGCGGCCCGAGCGCGGCCGTCCCTGGGTGCAGACCGGCCCGCATCTGATGGTGGTCGGCTCGGAGTCGCTGCTCAACGGCTATCCGGGCGGGGCGCGGCCGGACACGTCACGGCCTTACGTCATGTGGGCCGGGACGCCTTATGCGCATCTGATGATCCCGGTGCGCTGAACAGGCGCCGTAAAATGGAAGCGGCGCCGGTCCCTCCGCGAAGAGGGACGGCGCCGCCATCCGTTTATCATTGTTGGAGGTGCGGTCAGCGCCTCTTTGCGACCAGGCCGACGACGAGCAGCAGGATGATCGCGCCGATCGCCGAATAGAGGATCTGGGAAACCATCACGCTGCCGATGAGCGGCAGGCCGACGCCGAGCCGCGGAAGCAGCCAAGCGGCAATGAACGAGCCGAGAATGCCGACGACGATGTCGCCGACCAGGCCGAGGCCGCGGCCCTTGACGACCTGACCGGCAAGCCAGCCGGCGACGAGACCGACGACGATCATGATAAGCAGAGATTGGATGTCCATTCAGGCTCTCCCCCCTAAGGAACGGCGCCCATATTCCCGAGTCTTGGTGACGCCGGTGTCACGATGTGCACCTATCTGAACGGAAAGGCCAGCCCCGGGTTTTGCGGTAGCGATACGGTCAGAAGTCGCTGATTCCGAAACGAGGGATGCCCTGGTTCACGCCGGGCGGATCGAGGGTGGTGGTGTCGAGCTCGACCGGCTCGCCGAGCCAGCGGGCGTGAATGGTGTGATCCGCGAGATCGTCGTCGGTGAGCGGGTGGACGAGACAGCGCAGGCCCGAGGATTCGAGAATGGCGGTGATCTCCGGGACGGCGCGCTCGCGGAAGTGGATCTCATATTGCGGGATCGGGTGGGGACCAACGCCCTGATCCATCATCCGGCCGACGAAAAGGACCATGTCGTCAAGCCGGCCAAAAAGGTCGCGGAGCGCCGCGGCGGCCTCGCGCTGATCGGGGGCATAATAGATATGGGCGTGCCAGGGGGCATCATGATCGGTCATTGGGCCTCCTCGGGTTCGGCAAGGGCGGCGGCCAGCCAGTCCGGGATGATCGCGCCGGCAAGGTCATCGACGCGGCGATGCTCCACGGCGAGGCCGAGCTCGGGATAGAAGATGCGGGTGCGCGGGCCCTCTTGGGTGGACGGGACGACGACCAGGCGGCGGTTGACCTTGTTCCGCCAGTTCATCCGCGCCGTATTCTCCTGGCCGACATAGCAGCCCTTGGCGAAGCTGACGCCTGCCAATTCCGCGGCATTGCATTCGAGCCAGAGGCTCTTGTCACTGCCGAGCTCGGCGATTCCCTCGGTAACGCCGAGGCGGAGGCGGTGCTCGCGCCAGCCTTCAGCGGCATCGCCGGCGGGGGCGAGCCAACGCTGGCCGAGGGCAGGGAGACGGGGGTCCGGGACGCCCTCCCCGCCCTCCGGCGACCAATGGACCGCGAGACCCGGCTCCGGTGCGATCGTGATGGCGCGGCGCAGGCGGTAGAGGCTGAGGCGGCGGGCAAGCGCCCCGGCCTGGTCGGCCTCGCAATCGATGAGGATATCGCCACCGTCCGCCCAGAGGAGGAAATCAAACAGCGCCTTGCCCTGCGCGGTCAGCAGGCCGGCCCAAAGCGGGCGGCCTGGCGTAAGCTGGTCGACGTCATTCGTGACCAGCCCCTGCAGGAAGCCGCGGACGTCTTCGCCGGTGAGACGGAGGAGGGCGCGATCGATCAGGGTGGTGCCGGACATGAAGAGCACATCGCCTTTCAGCCCCTCCCTTTCAAGGGAGGGGTAAGGGGTGGGTGCGCGCGTCTGCGCGCCAAGAGAACGCAGGCCGCAAAGCGAAACGGCGGCATCGAGCCCCCGCTCCGCTGACCCACCCCCATCCCCTCCCTTGAAAGGGAGGGGCTAAAGCGGCACAGCCTCCTTCATGCCTCACCAACTCACCATCCGCCGCCCCGACGACTGGCATGTGCATTTGCGCGACGGGGCGATGCTGGAGGCGGTGGCCCCCTGGACGGCGCGGCAGTTCGCGCGGGCGATCGTGATGCCGAACCTGGTGCCGCCGATCATCAGCGTGGCCTGCGCCGAGGCCTATCGGACGCGGATCATGGCGGCCCTGCCGAAGGGCACGGACTTCACGCCGCTGATGACCTGCTATCTGGTCGACCGCGCGGAGCCGGCGGAGCTGGTCCGCGGTTTCGAGAACGAGACCTGGGTGGCGGCCAAGCTCTATCCCGCCCATGCGACGACCAATTCGGCCTATGGCGTGACCGATGTCCGCACGCTCCATCCGGCGCTGGAGGCGATGCAGCGGATCGGCATGCCATTGCTGGTCCATGGCGAGGTGACCGATCCGGAGATCGACATTTTCGACCGGGAGGCGGTGTTCATCGAGCGGGTGCTCGACGGGCTGGTGCGCGACTTCCCGGCGCTGAAGATCGTGTTCGAGCATATCACCACGGCGGAGGCGGTGGCGTTCGTGGAGGGCGCCGGCCCCAATGTCGCCGCGACGGTGACGCCGCAGCATCTGATCCTCAACCGCAACGCGATCTTCGCCGGCGGGATCCGGCCGCACGCTTATTGCCTGCCCGTGGCGAAACGCGAGCGGCACCGGCTGGCGGTGCGGCGGGCGGCGGTGTCGGGCTCGCCAAAGTTCTTTCTCGGCACGGACAGCGCCCCGCACGAAGTGGCGAAAAAGGAGGCGGCCTGCGGCTGCGCCGGTATCTTCAACGCGCCGTTCGCGCTGGAAAGCTATGCAGGGGTGTTCGAGGAAGAGGGCGCGCTGGACAGGTTCGAGGGCTTCGCCTCGGAGCACGGGCCGCGTTTCTACGGGCTGCCGCTCAATAAAGGCTCGGTGACGCTGGAGCGGGCGGAGAGCCTGGTGCCGGACAGCCTGCCGGCCGGGGGGACCAGCATTGTGCCGTTCCATGCGGGCGAGACGCTTGGATGGCGTTTCGTGGCCTGATGCCTCCTGTGCTCCGGCGGAGGCCCGAGCGTTGCGAGATACCCCTCACCCTGCCCACAGCGCTCCGGCCTTCGCCGGAGCACAAGAGAGGTCGCGACCGCTAAAAAGGCAGCCAGCGATTATGCTCGGAAAAGCGCATGTAATTGACGTTGACGCCGAGTCTGAGACCGCCGCCGAGCCGGACCGGGATCAGCACGACATTGCCGCGCCGCAGATAGGTGGCCGAGAAGCCGCCGACGAAATAGGCGTGGCCCTCGCCGCCCGGATAGCGGCGGAAGAGCTGCTGGGTGTCGTTGAGATTGTAGACCAAGACGAACACCTTGTTGATGTCGCCGCCGACGTCGAAGCCGAGGGACGGCCCGGTCCAGTAGACGTCGCGGTCGCCCTCGATCTGGTGGTGCATCGTGCCCGAGCCCCAGCGTGCGCCGAAGATGAAGGCGCCGCTCGCCTCCTGCCCGGAAATATAGGCGATCGGCTCGCCCTGATCGCGCAGGATATTCTCGATGATGCCGGCGAGGCCGCGGGCGCCGCGGCCGAACACGCCCTCGGCGGCGTTGAACACGTCGCGCCGCGGGACGGTGCCGGCATGACCGGTGACCGGAACGCTGTAAATGTCGTTGGGGGCGGGCGTCGCCGCCGCGGCGTCGGCAGCGGGAGCCTGGGCATCGGTGGGCGCCCAGTCCTGCGCCTCGCTTTGCGGCGCGGCGCGCTGCGGCGTGGTGGCGGCCGTGGCAGCGGTGCCGGTCCGGCTGGGGGTCGCCGGCTCGTTCCAGCTGGTCGGCGCGCTGGGATCGACCTCGCGGATCTGCTGCGCGGACGCGGGCCCGACGACGGCGAACAGGGTCGCGGCCGCGGCCAGATTCATCAAAGATTTCAACATGGCAAAACCCCCACAGGCTCTCGCCAAGAGAGTAGCGCTCCGAAACCTTGCCAGTCCATGAATCGGCGGCGAGACGAGTCGATCTTGCGCCAGAGCGAGTCGATTGGGGCGGTTGCACTTTGATTTGGGGCCATTATAGCCCCTCGCGAAGCCGAGCCGGAGACGTGGGTGAGTGGCTGAAACCAGCGGTTTGCTAAACCGCCGTAGGGGGATTACTCCTACCGAGGGTTCGAATCCCTCCGTCTCCGCCACCCCTGATGATTTTCATCTGGAAAATCATCAACTTGGGATGCCGCGCGCCGCAGCGACCCACATTGCTGCCCACAAAACCGGACCAGGAGCGGCGCAAAGCTGAGACCTAGGTGGAATCCCGGAGTCGCATTGCTCTGCGATTGCAACATAGCTGCGTGCGGACTGGTCTTACCTGGGGCATCGACAAATGACGACGACTCGCGGTGAACGGATGCTCGCGCTTCGGCGCTCGCGGATGGCAGCTTCGCCGGCTTTCCTGCGAGGCGGCTTTCGCCCTTTTTTCTTCGGCGGCGCTGTCTGGGCCGTCGCGGCCCTGATCATCTGGCTCTGCGCAATGGCGGGGGCGCTCGAGCTGCCGACTCTGCTGGATCCCCTGACCTGGCACCGGCACGAGATGCTGTTCGGCTTCGTCGGCGCGGTCATCGCCGGTTTTCTGCTGACGGCCATCCCCAACTGGACCGGACGCCTGCCGATTGCCGGCCTGCCGCTGGCCGGGCTGTTCGGCCTCTGGATTGCCGCCCGCGCCGCCGTCCTGTTTTCGGCCATGACGGGACCGCTGCTGGCGGCCGCGCTCGATGCCGGCTTCTATTTTCTGCTCGCCGGCGTCGCGGCGCGCGAGGTGCTTGCGGCGAAGAACCGCAACTTGCCGGTCGTTCTGCTCGTGCTCCTGTTTGGCGCCGCCAGTGCCGCCGATCACGCGGCCGCGGCCGGATGGTTTGTCGATGGATCGCTCGGCGTTCGGGCGGCGATCTCGCTCGTCGTGGTGATGATCTCGCTGATCGGCGGCCGGATCGTGCCCTCATTCACCCGCAACTGGCTGGCGAAGCAGGGCGTAAAGGACCGCCTTCCGGGCCAGCCCTCGCGCTACGATCTGGCCACTATCGCGGCGACCGCGCTTTCGATGTCGGCCTGGATCATCGCCCCCTCGATCCGCGTGACAGGAGCGATGCTCGTCGCCGCCGGGCTCATGCAGGCGGTTCGGCTGGCGCGCTGGGGCGGGCTTCGCACTCGCCGCGATCCGCTCGTCTTCGTCCTTCATGTCGGTTATCTCTGGGTGCCGGCCGGATTGCTCATGCTGGGCGCGAGCCTGCTCGGCACATCGATCCCCGGCTCCGCGGCGATCCACGCGCTGACCGCGGGCGCAATGGCGACGATGATCCTCGCGGTGATGACCCGCGCGACGCTCGGCCATACGGGCCGCGAGCTCAGGGCCGACGGCCCAACCGTGCTCCTCTACGTCCTGATCACGGCCGGGGCCGCGCTGCGCGTCGGCGCGCCGCTGGGGATGATCGACTATACGCTCGGGATGCGGCTCTCGGCGCTGACCTGGGGTGGAGCGTTCCTGGGCTTTGCCGTCATTTACGGGCGTATCCTGTTCAGCCCCCGCTTGGGCGAGCAGGCCTGACCTGAGGGTGCTCAGGAGCCCGCCAGCAGGCCCAGCGGATGGTGGGCGCGCGCCACCGTGACGATGAACCCGTATGTGGCGGCCGCACCGGCGAGGCAGATCAGGCGGACTGCATGCGTGCGGCCGCGCAGTGCGGCATAGCCGAGCAGGATATAGAGGACGAGCAGCACCAGCTTCGCGGTAAGCCAGGCACTGACGAGCGGATATTGGCCGATGATTGTCGTCAGCATGACCGCCGCCGCCAGCAATGTGGTGTCGACCCCATAGGCCAAAATGCGAACCCGCCGTCTCATTGGCCACCCGGCGCCGGCAAGGTTCACAGCCAGGGCGCGGGCCACGAAGAGCGCGCCGCTCGCGACTACGGCGCAGATGTGAAGAATCCTGAGCTCCGGATACCAGGCGTGCATGGGCTGCGGCGTAGCGCGTGCAGCCGCCGCATGCGAGCCCGCACACCGATATTCGTCAACGCAATGCGCTGGATCAATTCACCGCTAGTGGCATGCCTTTATGCTCTCACCCACAAGATGCGGGGGATGCGATGAGTTTCGACGTAGCTTTGGCAGAGGAAATCTGGACCGCCAAATATCGCTTCGCGCCGGCGGAAGGTGAAGGCGATGAGAGCTTCGCCGCGACTGCGGCCCGGGTTGCCGCCGCAGTGGCGCAGGCCGAGGCACCGTCCCTTCGCGAGCATTGGCGCGGGCGCTTCCAGGAGGCGATCGCCGATTTCCGCTTCATCCCCGCCGGCCGCATCCTCGCCGGGGCCGGCACCGGGCGCTCCGTCACCCTGTTCAACTGCTTCGTGATGGGCACGATCCCGGACAGCCTCGACGGCATTTTCGAGCATCTGAAGCAGGCCGCCCTCACCATGCAGCAGGGCGGCGGCGTCGGCATGGATTTCTCGACGATCCGCCCGAGTGGTAGCGAGGTGAAAGGCGTGGGCGCCGACGCGTCCGGTCCGCTTTCCTTCATGGACTGCTGGGATTCGATGTGCCGGACCGTCCTTTCGGCAGGCCAGCGGCGGGGCGCGATGATGGGTTGCCTCCGGATCGACCATCCTGACATCGAGGCGTTCATCGACGCCAAGCGCGAGCCCGGGCGCCTGCGCAACTTCAATCTCTCGGTACTCGTCACCGATTCTTTCATGGCCGCGCTCGGGGCGGACGGGGATTGGTCGCTCGTCTTCGACGGCAAGATCGGCCGGACGGTGCGCGCCCGCGAGCTCTGGGAGAAGCTGATGCGCGCCACCTATGATTGCGCCGAGCCCGGGGTGATCTTCGTCGACCGCGTCAACCAGCTGAACAATCTCGGCTATTGCGAGACGATCAGCGCGAGCAATCCATGCGGGGAGCAGATGCTGCCGCCTTATGGCGCCTGCCTGCTCGGCTCGATCAACCTCGCCCGCCTGGTCGAGCGGCCGTTCGAAGAGGGAGCTGAGATCGACGCGCTGCAGCTGGCCGAGCTCACCCGCGATGCGGTGCGGATGCTCGACAATGTCATCGACATCTCGCTTTATCCGCTGCCGCAGCAGGAGGAGGAGGCGAAGGCCAAACGCAGGATCGGCCTCGGAGTCACCGGCCTTGCCGACGCCTTACTGTTCTGCGGCGCGCGCTATGGGAGCGCGGAAGCCGTCGCGCTCACCCGGCGCTGGCTCGAGACGATCAAGCGCGAGGCCTATCGCACCTCTGCGCTGCTCGCCGCCGAGAAAGGCGCGTTTCCGCTTTACGATCCCCGAATGCTCGAGCAGCCCAATCTCGCCAGCCTCGACGTGGATACGCGCGCGCTGATCGGCTTGCACGGACTCAGGAACGGCTGCCTGACCTCGATCGCACCAACCGGGACGACCTCATTGCTTGCTGGCAACGTCTCCTCCGGCATCGAACCCGTTTTCGCCTTTTCCTACCGGCGCCGGATCCTGCAGCCGGACGGCTCGGCAAAGGAGGAGCCGGTCGAGGATTATGCGCTTCGGCAGTGGCGCGCGGTCAGAGGCAATGCCGAGCCGCCCGCGGACCTCTTCGTCAGCGCGCAGACGCTGAGGCCTTCCGACCATCTCACAATGCAGGCAGCGGCCCAGGCGCTCGTCGACAGCTCGATCTCGAAGACGGTGAACTGCCCCGAGGACATCGCGTTCGATCACTTCGCCGACATCTATGTCGAAGGCTATCATCTGGGCTGCAAGGGCCTGACCACCTATCGCCCCAATGCGGTGACAGGATCGGTTCTCAGGACCTCGGAGGGCCCGAAGCCTGAGCCGGAGGTCGCGCTCGCGGCGCGCGACGAGGCCATGCACGGCACGACCTACAAGCTCAGATGGCCGGACAGCGCGCACGCAATCTACGTGACCATCAACGATATGGAGACGCCCTCCGGACGGCGACCGTTCGAGATCTTCATCAACTCCAAGAATATGGAGCATTATGCCTGGACGCTGGGCGTGACCCGGATGATCTCGGCCGTGTTCCGGCGCGGCGGCGATGTCTCCTTCGTCGTCGATGAGCTCAAGGCCGTGTTCGACCCGCGCGGCGGCGCTTGGATGCAGGGCAGATATGTGCCCTCTCTCCTCGCTGCGATCGGGGGAATCGTAGAGCGTCATATGGGGCTCGCGCAGCTCCCTTTGCCGCTGGACATGCCCGAGGCGGAAGTCACGCGGCCCCCGGCCGCCTGCTGCCCCCAATGCGGCGCGGCGGCGCTGGTGCGCGCCGAGGGCTGCGACAAATGTCTGGAATGTCCCTATTCGAAATGCGGCTGACGAGGTGATCGGTCAGCCCGGATTCTAGCGGCGCTGGAGTGGCGGGCCCCGCTTTCGCCCAGATAGGCGTCGAACGCCGCCGCGACCGAGCGGACCAGCGGACGGGCGTCGTCCGCGACCTCGATCATGCTGCCGTGCCGCTCGATGAGGCCATCTGCAGCGAGCGCGTCCAGGCCGGGCAAGCCTTCGAACTCGGCCGGGGCGGCGCCGAATTGCGCGCAGACTTGGGCGAGATCCACCTTATAGTCGCACATCAGCCGCTCGATCAGGGCGGCGCGGACCCTGTCGTCCTGGCTGACCGCGAAACCGCGATAGACGGGGAGCCGGCCTTCCATCAAGCACCATGCCGCGGGCCTTGACGTTGCGGCAAGTGTCTTCGAGCGCCGCGAGCAAAGCAGCGCGGACCGGGCTGGCCGGGCTGAGCTCATAGGCCACCAGCATGTCGACCCGGAGGACCTTGCCGTGGCGAAGGTCGCTTTGCGGACGATAGAGGGCCACGCCGTGAAACGCGCCGTCGGCGGCGGCGACCGCGAGCACACCGCCGCCCGCTCGGACCAGATCCTCGCAATGCGCTACCCAGCGGAGCTCGTCGAGCCCGGGGAGGGCCAATCGCAGCAAAGGCAGCACTTCGCAAAGGCGCTCCGGGTCGAGCTGAGAGGTTAGGAAATGTGACATGGCTTCGTTGCCGACAAGCTCCCTCTCAGCCTTTCCGCTTACGGGATATTCCTGAGGTGCGTTTGAGCCAGATCAACTTATCAGATGACGCAGATCATCGCTGGTCGCGAGCACCGAAGGCCGGGAGAATGCCCATGCTGTCACCCGCCAGGCATAATGGCGCCGAGCTTCACGCCGACCATCCCTGCGCTGGTTGCGCAGTACGAGATCGTGCCGTTTGCGCCGTCCTCGATTGCGACGGTCTCGCCACCTTCCGGCGACTGGGCAGGACGTCGAAACTAGGTCAGGGGCAGACCCTCTTCCACGAGGGGGACCCGGCGACCCGGGTGTTCACCGTCACCCGCGGCACCCTCAAGCTCTATACCCTGCTTCCCGACGGCCGGCGCCAGATCACCGGGTTCATGTTCCCCGGCGACTTTCTCGGGATCAGCCTCGACGAGGAACATGCGGTCAGCGCGGAAGCGCTGGACGAGGTCCAGCTCTGCTCATTCCCTCGCAGCCGGTTCGGCGCGTTCGTCGAGGAGCATCCGGCGATGGAGCGGCAGCTCTATTGCCTCGCTGCCAACGAGCTCAGCGCCGCCAGGCAGCAGATGGTATTGCTCGGCCGCAAGACCGCATTGGAGAGGCTCGCGAGCTTCTTTCTCCAGCTGCTCGATCGCGCCGACCGGATCAGCGAAGGCGGGACCAGCAGCTTCGACCTGCCGATGAGCCGCACCGACATCGCCGATTATCTGGGGCTAACCAAGGAAACGGTGAGCCGCGTGCTGGGCCAACTGCGCGATCTGCGCCTGGTCCGGCTGATCGCCCGGGACAGGATCAAGCTGCTTGACCGCGCCGGGCTGGGGCTGGTCGCCGAAGGCCTGGGTTAGAACGGCAGACGAAGCGGCAATCGACGTCAGCGCGTCACATCTCGGATCCAGGTCAGGGCGCGCATCGCGCGCGGCCAGCCAAGTGTCGTGATCGCCAGGTACGCGACATGCTCGAGTTCCTCGGGCGTGAACCCCTCGCCCGCCGCCCGGCGGCAATGGGAGTGGACCGCCCCTTCGGAATCGGCCCCCACAGCCAGCGCAAGGTTGACGAGACGGCGGGTCCGGTCATCAAGCGGTCCCGCGTCGCTGGCGGCGCCGCCAAGCCGCTGAAACGCCTCCCAGAGCTCCGGCTTGTCACGCGCGACGCCCCCTGCCGTTCCGGGCAGCGATACTTCGGGAGCGTCAGTCAGCTTCGTTGGACGTTCGGTCATGGTTCCGATCCCTGGCTTTGGACGGGCAGCCGTGTTTCCGCCCGCCATTCGAGAGGGGCGAAGGCGATGGCCACGTTCGCCCGAGCAGGGACCGGGATAGCCATTCTGGTCGGCGAATCAATGCGTGCACTGCCCGTCGCCGCCGCACAGGCGTCCGCCCGTCTTGGGCAAAGTTGCCTTGAGGACGGCGGCAAGGGCGGCGTGGGCGGGATCGTCCCCGTTTCGCGCCGCGGAGACCACCCTGGTCCAGTGTTCGTCATCGGCCCGCCCGACAAACTTGGCGACCAGCTCCTGCACAAGCTGCGGGGGTTCCGTCCGGCGGTCACTGGACTCTTCAAGGAGGAGGAAAAGCAGGTGAGGATCGGCCGTCTCCAGCCATTGCAGGAGCCGCCGGGTGGCTTCGCGGTCACCGATCATATCGCCAAGGCAGAGCGACCCACCGCGCACGCCCTCCTCGTCGAGCGTCGCGACGACGCCTTTGCCACGGGTCGCCTCCGCAAGCGCCACGACATAGCGAGTCGCGGCTGCAGTCCAGGCATGGCTCTCCAGCCGCACACGGATCGCCTCGGCCGCGACCTCGAACGGCAGGTCGCGCCCGGCGATATGGCGATCCAGCCGGAGCAGATGCCAGCCGAAGCGCGAGCGCACGGGCGACGGGGCGACCTGTCCCGGAGCCAGCGCCAGCAGCGCCGTTTCGACTTCCCGGACAAGATCCCCTTGCCTCAATTGCCCAAGCGAGCCCCCGGTCGCACCGGACGGACAGGCCGAGTGCGACCGCGCCAGCTCGGCGAAGCTGGAGGCGCCGGACGCCAGCTCGGCGGCCAAATTCGCAGCAGCTAACCGCGCCGCCTCGACGTCGCGTTCCGCGTCAGAACGGGGCTCGATCAGGATATGTGAGGCTTCGTACAAGTCAGCGCTGCGGAATTTCGCACGCTGCGCATCATAGACCCGCCGGACTTCCTCCTCGGTCGGCGGCGTGATCTCAATCTCGGCTTCGAGCACAGCACGGACCAGCGCCGCTTCGGCGGTCTCCTCGCGACCGTCCTCATCGCGTTCCGGTGCGGGGTCCAGACCCAGCTCGGCGGCGCGGCGCAGCAACAGCGCCTTGGTCGCCAGCGCGTGGGCGGCAGCGGTGCGCGATGCCGCCGCGGTGGGGCCGGGATGATTCTGGGCTTCCTGCGCGATCAGGCTTTCGGCGATTTCGACCCCGTGGACGACGACCGCGCTCATCACGCGGCTCCCGATTTCGGATAGACCGGCGCCGCCGGCACCGGGCGTCGGGGCAGCTGGCGCTTGCTGCGCACAATCTGCCAGCCGCGGCGATTCAGGTACCAGATTGGCGCCGAGAGCATGTGGACGAGGCGGGTGAATGGGAAGACGAGCAGGATCGTCATCCCGATGACGAGGTGTGCCTTGAAGATCGGATGCACGTCGGCCACGAAATCGGCGATGCCGGGCTGAAGGGTGAAGACGCCTTGCGCCCAGGACATGAACTTCACCATTTCGTGCCCGTCGAGGTGCCCGGCGGAAATGGGGATGGTGGCGAGGCCGAGCAGCAGCTGAAGCATCAGCAGGACGAGGATGGCGATGTCGCTGAAGCTCGAGGTCCTTCGTATCCTGGAGTCGAACAGTCGACGGTGCAGCAGCAGCAGGCCGCCGGCCAGGCAGAGCAACCCGGCGACGCCGCCGGCCGCCATCGCCAGGATCTGCTTCGCACCATGCGGCACGCCGAGCATATCGAACACCCAGATCGGCGTGAGCAGGCCGACGAAATGGCCGGCAAAGATGATCAATATGCCGACGTGGAACATCACCGAGCCCGCGACGAGCTGCTTCCGCCGCAACAGCTGCGACGATCCCGACCGCCACGTATATTGCTCGCGATCGAAGCGGATGATCGAGCCGACGACGAGCACCGTCAGTGCGATATAGGGGTAGATGCCGAACAGGATCTGATTGAGGTCCATCTTCGCCTCCTCAGGCCGCGGCCGGCCGGTGTTGCCTGTCAGCGCCGGGCGCACCCATGGCGGCGACAAGCGCCTCCGCCTTGGGACAGCCGACGTCGCTCGGGCCGAACGTCACGGCGGTTTCCTCCCAGAGCCGGTCGAGCGCCGCGAGGTCGCCGGGATCGTCGTCGGGCTCCTGCAGCAACGCCGCGAGCGCGTCGGCGTCAGCCGGATCGCCCGCGAGCGCGGTCAGAGCTGCAAGCACGGCGCGATAGGAGCTGCCGCGCTTGTGCAGCCTCTGTCCAAGCGCCGCGAGCACATGGGATGCCTCGCCGAGAAAGGACGACGCTTCGGCGTCGGGAAGGACGGAGAGGAACTCCAGGAACACCGGGAGATGGTCCGGCAGTTCGCTCGCGGACAAATCGAGTCCGCGGCTGCGATAAAGCTCGAGCAGCCCGACCATCGCCGGCCCGCGCTCCCGCGTCTCGCCATGGACGTGCTCATAGAGATTGAGCGACAGTGAGCGGGTGCGGTCGAAGAGCCAGACGTAGCGTTCCTGGAGGTCATAGAGATCCCCCTCCGCCAGCTCCGCCACGAGCTTTGCAATCGCGCGGCGGATCGGCGCCGGCACCAGGGCTTCGGCCTCGATCGCCTCGATCGCGGCGGGCGCGAGCGCCTGCACTTCGGCGTTCGGATAGCGCAGCAGCAAGGCGAGCGCGCGATAGGTCAGCGCCATGATCAGACCTCCATCGGGTTTTTGGCGGGCGTCCGCTTATTGGGGCCGAACAGCCCGACCTTGGTGCGGCCATCCGAGCAGCCGTTCCCGAAGGTGAAGCCGCAGCCCCCGCGCAGGCCATAGGCGTCCTCGGCCTCTTCGCGGTGGGCGGTCGGAATGACGAAGCGATCCTCGTAATTGGCGATCGCCATATAGCGATACATGTCGTCGATCTGCGCTGCGGTCAGCCCGACGCGCTCCGCGATTGGATGGTCGATGCGATGCTCGACGGTCTTGGCGCGCATGAAGCTGCGCATCGCGAGCATCCGCTCCAGCGCGAGCACCACCGGCGGCTCGTTTCCAGCCGTCAGCAGGTTGGCGAGATATTTGACCGGAATGCGAAGCGAGCGGACGTCGGGCATCTCGCCGTCCATTTCCAGCGCGCCCGAGGCCGCCGCCGACTGGATCGGCGAGAGCGGCGGCACGTACCAGACCATGGGCAAGGTGCGATATTCGGGGTGAAGCGGGAAGGCGACCTTCCAGTCGATCGCCATCTTGTAGACCGGGCTGCGCCGCGCCGCTTCGAGCCAGGCCTCCGGAACGCCGTCGGCACGCGCCTGGGCGATCACCGCGGGATCATCGGGATCGAGGAAGATGTCGAGCTGCGCCTGATAGAGATCCTTCTCGTCCGGCGTCGAAGCCGCCGCCTCGATCCGGTCGGCGTCGTAGAGCAGCACCCCGAGATAGCGAATGCGCCCGACGCAGGTTTCCGAGCAGACTGTCGGCTGGCCGACCTCGATGCGCGGGAAGCAGAACGTGCACTTCTCCGACTTTCCCGAACTCCAGTTGTAGTAGATCTTCTTGTACGGGCAGGCCGACACGCACATCCGCCAGCCGCGGCATTTGTCCTGGTCGATGAGAACGATGCCGTCCTCCTCGCGCTTGTAGATCGCGCCCGAGGGGCAGGCCGCGACGCAGGTCGGATTGAGGCAGTGCTCGCACAGCCGCGGCAGATACATCATGAAGGTATTCTCGAACTGGCCGTAAATCTCCTTCTCGATCCCTTCGAAGTTCGAATCCTCCGAGCGCTTGGCATATTCGCCGCCGAGGATTTCCTCCCAGTTCGGCCCCCGCTCGATCTTCTCCATCCGCTCGCCGGTGATCTTCGACCGCGGCCGCGCGGTCGGAAAGTTCTTCATCTCCGGGGCGGTCTGGAGGATGCCGTAGTCGAAGTCGAACGGCTCGTAATAATCGTCGATCTCGGGAAGGTCGGGGTTGGCGAAGATTTTCGAGAGGATCCGCCACTTGGCGCCCATCCGCGGCTCGATCTTGCCGTTCGCCTTGCGCCGCCAGCCCCCATTCCAGCGCTTCTGATTCTCCCAATCGCGCGGGAAACCGGTGCCGGGTTTGGTCTCGACATTGTTGAACCAGGCGTATTCGACGCCTTCGCGATTGGTCCACACGTTCTTGCAGGTGACCGAACAGGTGTGGCAGCCGATGCACTTGTCGAGGTTGAGCACCATGCCGATCTGGGCGCGGATCTTCATTTCGCGAACTCCTTGTCGGCGCGGGTTTCTTCCAGCCAGTCGACCTTGTGCATCTTGCGGACGATGACGAACTCGTCGCGGTTCGAGCCGACCGTACCGTAATAGTTGAAGCCATAGGCGAGCTGGGCATAGCCGCCGATCATGTGCGTCGGCTTGAGCACCGTGCGGGTGCACGAATTGTGGATGCCGCCGCGCCGGCCGGTGATTTCCGATCCCGGCGTGTTCACGATCTTCTCCTGAGCGTGGTACATGAAGGTCGTGCCCTCACGGATCCGCTGCGAGACGACCGCGCGCGCGGTCAGTGCGCCGTTGGCATTGAACAGTTCGATCCAGTCATTGTCGACGATCCCGGCCTTCTTCGCATCGACCTCGGACAGCCAGACGACCGGCCCGCCGCGATTGAGCGTGAGCATCATCAGATTGTCCGAATAGGTCGAGTGGATGCCCCATTTCTGGTGGGGCGTGATGAAATTGAGGACGATCTCCGTCTCGCCATTGGGTTTGCCGCCCTGGATCCAGGTGGTCTTGAGGTCGATCGGCGGCCGATAGACGCACAGCGCCTCGCCGAAGGCGCGCATCCAGAGATGGTCCTGGTAAAGCTGCTGGCGACCGGTGAGCGTACGCCAGGGGATCAGCTCGTGGACGTTGGTGTAGCCCGCCGTATAGCAGACATGCTCGCTCTCGATCCCCGACCAGGTCGGCGAGGTGATGATCTTGCGCGGCTGGGCGACGAGATCGCGGAAGCGGATCTTCTCGTCCTCCTTGGGAAGCGCCAGATGCGCGTGCTCGCGGCCGGTCTGCTTCTCGAGTGCGTGCCATGCCTTGACCGCGACCTCGCCATTGGTCTCGGGCGCGAGCATCAGGATCGTCTCGCAGGCATCGATATCCGTATCGATTTTCGCCATCCCCTGCGTCGCGCCCGGTTCGAGCACCTCGCCGTTGAGCGCCTTGAGCAGGTCGACCTCATGCCCGGTCTGCCAGCCGATGCCCTTGCCGCCGTTCCCAGCCTTTTCCATCAGCGGGCCAAGCGCGGTGAAGCGTTTGTAGGTGTTGGGATAGTCGCGCTCGACGATGCTGATCTGCGGCATGGTCTTGCCGGGGATCGCCTCGCATTCGCCCTTCGACCAGTCGCGCACGTCGAAGGGCTGGGCAAGCTCGCCGGCACTGTCATGCTGGATCGGGGTCAGGACGACGTCGGTTTCGACGCCGAGCACTTCGGGTGAGACTTCGGAGAAGGTTTTTGCGATCGCCTTGAAGATCTCCCAGTCCGACTTCGCCTCCCAGGACGGATCCACCGCGGCGCCGAGCGGGTGGATGAAGGGATGCATGTCGGAGGTGTTGAGGTCGTTCTTCTCGTACCAGGTCGCGGTCGGCAGGACGATGTCCGAATAGACCGCGGTGGTCGACATCCGGAAGTCGAGCGTCACCAGCAGGTCGAGCTTACCTTCGGGCGCCTGGTCGCGCCAGACGACGTCCTTCGGCTTCTGCCCGCCGGTCTCGCCAAGGTCCTTGCCCTGCAGCCCGTGATCGGCGCCGAGCAGATGCTTCAGGAAATATTCGTGGCCCTTGCCGGACGAGCCGAGCAGGTTCGAACGCCACACGAACATGTTGCGCGGCCAGTTTGCCGGATCGTCCGGATCCATGCACGACATCTTGACCGCGCCGCTCTTCAAACCTTCGAGTGTGTGCGCCTTGGCGTCGATTCCCGCCGCCGCGGCTTCCCGCGCGAGATCGAGCGAATTGCACTGGAGCGCGGGCGCCGAGGGAAGCCAGCCCATCCGCTCGGCCTTGGCGTTGAAGTCGATCATCGAGCCGTCCCACACGCCCTCGGGCGCGGTGGGCGACACGACTTCGCTCATCGCGACGGTCTCGTAGCGCCACTGATCCGAGTGCGCGTAGAAGAAGGAGGTGGAGTTCTGCTGCCGCGGCGGGCGGATCCAGTCGGTGGCGAAGGCGAGCGGCGCCCAGCCGGTCTGCGGGCGGAGCTTCTCCTGCCCGACATAGTGCGACCAGCCGCCGCCGGATTTACCGATGCAGCCGCACATCACCAGCATGTTGATGGCGGCCCGGTAGTTCATGTCCATATGGTACCAGTGGTTCATCGCCGCCCCGATGATCACCATCGATTTGCCGTCGGTCTTCTCGGCATTGGTCGCGAAGCCGCGCGCGACCGCGATGATCTGCTCGCGCGGGACCGAGCTGATCGCCTCGGCCCAGGCCGGCGAATAGGGCGCCACATCGTCATTGCTCGCCGGCATGTGCTCGCCGCCGAAGCCCTGGTCGACGCCGTAATTGGCGAGGAGCAGGTCATAGACGCAGGCGACCAGGGTCTCGCCCTCGGGCAGCATCATCCGCTTCACGGGCACGTTGCGCACCAGCACATCGGGATGGTCGGTCATCGCGAAGCCGTTGGTCGCGGCGCCGCCGAAATAGGGGAAGCGAACCGGGACGACTTCGTCATGCACGCCCTTGAGGCCAAGACGCAGGACGGTCTCGCGCCCGGCCGCTTTCTCCTCGAGATTCCACTTGCCGTCCTCGCCCCAGCGGAAGCCGATCGACCCGTTGGGGACGACGACCTCCCCCGTCGCCTCGTCCAGCGCGACGGTCTTCCATTCCGGATTGTTGGTTTCGCCGAGCGACGCGTCGAACTCGGAAGCCCGTAGCTGCCGCTCGGGGACGTAACCGTCGCCCTGTTTCACCAGCCGGACGAGCATCGGCATGTCGCTGTACTTGCGGACATAGTCCCGGAAGTACGGGACCTGCCGGTCGACGTGGAACTCCTTGAGGATGACATGACCGAAGGCGAGGCCGAGCGCTGCATCGGTGCCCTGCTTCACGGCCAGCCAGAGGTCGGCGAACTTCGACGCCTCGGAATAATCGGGGCAGATCACCACCGACTTGGCGCCGCGATAGCGCGCCTCGGTGTAGAAGTGGGCGTCGGGTGTGCGGGTCTGGGGGACGTTCGAGCCCCAGAGGATCAGGAAGCCGGAATTGAACCAGTCGGCGCTCTCGGCGACATCGGTCTGCTCGCCCCAGGTCTGCGGCGAGGCCGGAGGCAGGTCGCAATACCAGTCGTAGAAGGAGCCGCTGACGCCGCCGATCAGCTGGAGATAGCGCGCGCCCGCGGCATAGGAGACCATCGACATGGCCGGGATCGGCGAGAAGCCGAAGACCCGGTCCGGACCCCACGTCTTGATCGTGTGGGCGTTGGCGGCGGCGATGATCTCCGTCGCCTCCTCCCAGGTCGCGCGCACCATGCCGCCCGAGCCGCGCATCCGCGTATAGGAGGCGCGCAGCTCGGGGTCGGCCTGGATCGACGCCCAGGCGGCGACCGGCGCCATTGTCGCGCGCGCGTTGCGCCACGCCTTGAGCAGGCGGCCGCGGATCAGCGGATGCTTCACGCGGTTGGCGGAATAGAGATACCAGGAATAGCTGGCGCCGCGGGCGCAGCCGCGCGGCTCGTGATTGGGGAGTTCGGGGCGCGTTCGCGGATAGTCGGTCTGCTGCGTCTCCCAGGTGACGATCCCGCCCTTGACGTAGATCTTCCACGAGCAGGAACCGGTGCAGTTCACGCCATGCGTCGAGCGCACGATTTTGTCGTGCTGCCAGCGATCCCGATAGGCCTGCTCCCACGTCCGGTCGTCATTGTTCATCACGCCATGGCCGTCCGAAAAGGTCTCGGTCTTGCGCGTGAAGAAGGTGAGGCGATCGAGTGTGTGGCTCATCCGTCGTTCCTGGAACCCTTGCGCAGCGTCGATCTGACGATGCCTGCAGTCGCTAAGGCTAGCGGTGACCCGCATCAAGCGACTTACGTAATATTCCGGAGCGTCAGGCGTGACCTGCATCACTTATGAGTGGCCGTCCACAATGCGCGCAGAAAGGCCGCCGATGTTCGAAAGCGGACTGTCTCCAGCCATAGCACTCGCGGCGAACGCACTTGAGGCGCTTTGCTCGATCGACTGGCTCGCCGGCGTCGCACCCCCAACCCTGGAGAAACTTGCCGGCCAGGCGATGGTGATCAGGATGCCGCGCGGCGCGCAGATTTTCGAGCAGGCTGAAGTGCCGACCTTTGCGCAATTCCTGCTCGCCGGTTCGATCGAGCTGCTCGCGGTTCGCGGGCAGGAGGAGACGCTGATCGAGATCGTACGCCCGGCCGACATGCTGTTGCCCGCCGCCGTCGTCGGCAAGCTTCCCTATCTCGTGCGCGCCCGCGTCTGCGACGATGCGACGCTTCTGCTCGTGCCAGCGGAGGCGTTCCGCGCGGCGGTCGCGGCGGACCTCGGGCTGTGCCTCGCCATGCTGGCTTGCCAGGCCACGCAATTCCGCCGCCAGATGAAGCTCGCCAAGGCGATCCGGCTGCGCTCGGCCGAAGAGCGCGTCGGCAGCTTCATGCTCGCGCTTGCAGAGTCGCTTCCGGGGC
>JBGAHY010000035.1:0-32341 GCA_044225925.1 Allosphingosinicella sp. | reverse complement strand
CACCCCCCCATTGCTGGCGCAATAGGTCCCCCCCTCTCCCCAGAGGGGAGAGGGTAAGTGGCCGAAGACAATCCCCTCGAAGCCTTCCGCCTCGCGCTTGCCGGGGCGACGCGCGCCATTGCCGGCGACAGCGAGGTGGAGCTGAGCTTTACCTCCGATATCCCGACCGTGGCGGGGAAGAGCGTCAAGGCGCCGATGCCGGGGCGGTCGGTGGATGCGCAGGCGGCGGCGGAGGCGCGGGGGTTCGCGGACGCGGCGGCCTTGCGCCTGCGCTATCACGATCAGAGTCTGCACCGGCGCGGCGCGCCCGCCGACGATGCGGCGCGGGCGGTGTTCGACGCGGCCGAACAGGCGCGGGTCGAGGCGCTTGGCGCGCGGGCGATGGCGGGCGTGAAGGCCAATCTTGCCAGCGTCACCGAGCTCAGGATGAAGACCGACCCGCTGACCAGGGCGCGAAGCCGCGAGGAGGTGCCCCTGGGCTCGGCGGTCGGGCTGATGATCCGCGAGCGACTGACCGGCATGGCCCCGCCCGAGGCGGCCCGCGCCGGGCTCGACCTGGTCCGCGACTGGATCGAGGAGAAAGGCGGCGCCGATCTCGACGCGCTCGGCCTTGCGCTCGACGACCAGGCCGCCTTCGCCCACCTCACCGCCAAATTGCTCCGCGACCTCGAGCTGATCGAGGGCGAGCCCGAAGGCGAGCTGGAGCCGGAGACGGGAGAAGACGGCGAGGGCGGTGACGAAGCCGAGGGCGGCGAGGACGACAACAAGGACGACGAGGCCGATACCGGCCGCGGCGAGGCGGAGATACGCGGCGAGCAGCAGGAATCCGGCGAGGAGCAGGGCGACAGCGACTGGTCCGAGGAAGAGCCGGGCGAGGGAAGCGACGCGATGGGCGAGGAAGGCGAGGAGGGGATGCTTCCCGTCCGTCCGAATCGCCCGCTCTCGGACCTGCCGCCGAGCTTCGACTATCGCATCTTCACCAGCCAGTATGACGAGCAGGTCGGCGCCCAGGACTTGTGCGACGAGGAGGAATTGGGGCGGCTCCGCGCCTATCTCGACCAACAGCTCGTCCATCTGCAGAGCGCGGTCACCAAGCTCGCCAACCGGCTGCAGCGCAGGTTGATGGCGCAGCAGAGCCGCTCCTGGGATTTCGACCAGGAGGAGGGGCTGCTCGACAGCGCCCGGCTGGCGCGGGTGGTGGTCAATCCCTTCCACTCGCTCTCCTTCAAGGTGGAGCGCGACACCGAGTTCCGCGACACGGTCGTGACCCTGCTGATCGACAATTCAGGCTCGATGCGCGGCCGGCCGATCTCGATCGCGGCGATCAGCGCCGACATTCTCGCCCGGACGCTTGAGCGCTGCGGGGTGAAGGTCGAGATACTGGGCTTCACCACAAGGGCGTGGAAGGGCGGACAGTCCAGAGAGAAATGGCTGGCGGACGGGCGCCCGCCGCATCCGGGGCGGCTCAACGACCTTCGGCACATCATCTACAAGGAGGCAGACGAGCCCTGGCGGCGGGCCCGCAAGCATCTCGGCCTGATGATGCGCGAGGGGCTGCTCAAGGAGAATATCGACGGCGAGGCCCTGCTCTGGGCGCACAATCGGCTGATCGCGCGCACCGAGGAGCGCAAGATCCTGATGGTGATCTCGGACGGCGCGCCGGTCGACGATAGCACCTTGTCGGTGAACAGCGGCACCTATCTGGAGCGGCATTTGCGGCAGGTGATCGGCTGGATCGAAGGGCGCTCGCCGGTCGAGCTGATCGCCATCGGCATCGGCCATGACGTGACCCGCTATTACCAGAAGGCGGTGACGATCATGGACGCGGAGCAGCTCGGCGGGACGATGGTCGAGCAGCTCGCAAGCCTGTTCGATAAGGACTGAGCCCCAAAAAAGTGGGGGCCGGTCGCCCATTGCTACGACCGGCCCCCGTCCTCGCAACGCTCACGAGGACAAGCTGTGCTGTTCAGCTGTTAGCGGCAGTCGCTCCGGGCGATCTCGCGGCCGAGCAGCGCGCCCGCACCGGCGCCGACGATCGTGCCGGTGGCCCGGTTGCGGCCGCCGTCGAGAGCGCGACCGAGCAGGCCACCGGCGATCGCGCCGATGATCGTGCCCGCGCTGTCGTCGCGGCGGCAGCTATTGCCGTAATAATTGCCGTAACGCTGGCTGTTGTAGCGCTGGTTGTAACGGCGATCGTAGCGGGCGTCGTAGCCGCGATGGTTGCGGTCGTAGCCCCGGTAGCTGTTATAGCCGTTGTCGTTGTAGCCGCTGTTATAGCCATAGCCGTAGCGGCTCTGCGCGTCGGCAGCGGCGGGGACAGCGGTCAGCGCCGAAGCGGCGATGGCGGCGGAAAGGGCGATTTTCTTGATCATTTGTCTAACTCCTTTGTCTTTAAGGCCATTTCCGATGGTCCTGGCCTTTGACCTGACGCCCTTATGCCCCGATTCGCTTGATCCGGGTCTGAATGCACCTGTCAGCTGTCGTTCATGATTCAAGGGGGTTTTCCTGAACGGATTTGGCGGCCGATCATTTCGGTCTGCCTCTTCATCATCCTCGCGACGAACATCCCGCCCGGCCCGCGCCAGCCGCTGGACGGGCCGGGCGAGGCGGCACTGACCTATACGCCCGTGCCGTTTGCCGGAGACGATCAGGGCCGCCGCGACGTGAGCCGCCTGCATTTCCTCGGCGGCTGGGAGTTGAGCAGCCCGGACCGCCGGTTCGGTGGCCTCTCCGGCCTCAGGATCGACGGCAATGAGGCGATCGCGGTGAGCGACGCCGGCATGGTCATGACCTTCCCGCTGCCGGGAACTTCAGCCGCGCCGCGCGTCCGCTTCCTGCCGGTGATGGAAGGCCCGGGCCGGGGGCGACAGCGGCGGACCCGCGACACCGAGGGCATCTGGATCGAGGGCGACCAGCTCTGGCTGACCTTCGAACGGCAGAATGCGGTCTGGCGCTACGACCGGGCAACGATGCACGGCGAGAGCGGCGCCGAACCGGCACCGATGCACGGCTGGCGGGGGAATAGCGGGCCCGAGGCGATCACGCGGTTCGCCGATGGTCGTTTCCTGATCCTCGAGGAAGGACGGGACAATGGCTCGGCGAGCAGCACGGCGGTCGTCTTCGCGGGCGATCCGGCACTGCCGGGCATGCCCTGGATGCGCCTGACCTACAGGCGGCCGGCCGGATATCGCGCGACCGATGCGGCGACCCTGCCGGACGGGCGCGTCCTCATCCTGAACCGCGGGCTGATCGGCCTGCAGCTTTCGGCGAAGCTGACGGTCGCGGACGTGAGGGGGCTGCAGCCGGGGGGCGATCTCAATGCGCAGGAGGTGGCGACGCTGGCGGCGCCTTTGGTCGTCGATAATATGGAGGGCGTCGCGGTGACGCAGGAATATGGCCGCACGATCGTCTGGCTGATCTCCGACGACGATTTCATGCGCGTCTTCCGGCGCACCTTATTGCTCAAGTTCGAACTGCGGCCCTAGGTCTCCAGACAGCAAACACCCCGCCGAAGCGGGGTGCTGCAATTCCGAATCGGGAAACCCGCGCTTAGGCGGCGGCGGCTTCGGCCTGCTTCTTGCCGATCTCGCGCTTCAGGCGGCGGGCGTTGAGGCTGAGCTTCTCGTCGCTGGTCTTCAGCAGCCAGTTGTCCAGGCCGCCGACATGCTCGACCGAGCGCAGACCGCTCATCGAGACGCGCAGCTTCACGCCACGCTGCAGCGTGTCGGAGATGAGCGTCACATGCTGCAGGTTCGGCAGGAACGTGCGCTTGGTCTTGTTGTTGGCGTGGGAAACATTGTTACCCACCAGCCGGCCCTTGCCGGTCAGCTCGCAAATGCGCGACATGTCGAATCTCTTTTCTGGATGGAAGGCCTGAGGGCCTCCCGGAAAGGTGGCGCGGATAGCTTGGCGGCGGAGATTCGTCAACCTGTGCGCGCCGGCACCCGGGATGCAACCGATGTTAGCCCCGTTCGTTACGCAGCCAAATCATTCTGCAAATCCAATTCGGAGAGGATCGAACCATGATTCGGACCCTTTTGCTCATTGTTGCTCTCCTGCTGATCATCGGCATCGTGCTGGTGGCGACCGGCGTCATCCATCTGAACCGCGATGCCAACGGCAATGTCACCGTCACCGCCAATCCGGTGACCGTCGGCACCGAGAATCGCACGATCCAGGTGCCGGTGGTGACGATGGAGAATCGCACCATCCAGACGCCGGTGGTCAGCGTCGGCAACGGCCAGGCCGCCAACGGCCAATAATCGCGCCCAGTAGCCCCTTCGCCCGGTCGCGGCTAACAGGCGGGAATGCGTTTCCCCCTGCCGGAACCGATGCGCCTTGCGCTGGACGAGGCCCGCGACGCTGCCGCGGCGGGCGAGGTGCCCGTCGGCGCGGTGGTCACGAAGGACGGCGCGGTGCTGGGCACCGGCCGCAACCGGATGCGCACCGACCATGACCCGACCGCCCATGCGGAAGTGGTGGCTATGCGTGCGGCGGCGCAGGCGCTGGGCGACTGGCGGCTGGACGGCTGCGATCTCTGGGTGAGTCTGGAACCCTGCGCGATGTGTGCCGGGGCGATTGCTCTGGCCCGGGTCGGGCGGCTCTATTTCGCCGCGGCCGACCCCAAGGGCGGCGCCGTGGTCAACGGCCCGCACCTCTTCGCCCAGCCCACCTGCCATCACGCCCCGGAAGTCTATCCGGGCATCGGCGAGGTGGAGGCCGGCGAGTTGCTGCGCGATTTCTTCCGGGAACGGCGCACTTGATGGCGGCCTCCGTTACCGTCTAGACTCAATGCGGCCATGTCCGCGCCTGCGCTTCCCTTCCATCCCTATCCCTGGTGGGATGTCATCGTCATCCTGCTGCTGGTGATCCTGAACGGATTGCTCGCCATGTCGGAGCTGGCGGTGGTCTCGTCGCGCCGGTCGCGGCTGAAGGCGATGGCGCGGTCCGGCACGCGCGGTGCGCAGACCGCGCTCGATCTCGCCGCCGATCCGGGCCGCTTCCTTTCGACCGTGCAGAGCGGCATCACGTTCATCGCGGTCATTTCCGGCGCCTTTTCCGGCGCCGCGCTTGGCGGGCCGACCGGGGAGCGGATCGCAGCGCTGGGGGTTTCTCCCGACACGGCCGAGACGCTCGGCTTCGCGCTCGTCATCATCGTCACCACCTATGTCTCGCTGGTGATCGGCGAGCTGGTGCCCAAGCAGATCGCCCTGCGCTCGCCCGAGCCGATCGCGGTGGTCGCGGCGAAGCCGATGCTCATCCTTTCGAAGATCATGGCGCCCTTCGCCTGGCTGCTGGACCGGTCGAGCGGCCTCGTCTTCCGGCTGCTCCGTCTCAACCGCGAATCCGGCGACCATGTCACCGCCGAGGATCTCCACCTGGTGGTGGCGGAGGCGGCGACGGCTGGCGTGCTCGAAGAGAGTGAACGGGTGCTGATCTCTTCGGTGGTGCGGCTCGCCGACCGGCCGACCCGCGAGGTGATGACGCCCCGCACCGAGGTGGACTGGATCGATGTCAATGCGGATCAGGAGACGATTCGCCAGAAGCTGGTCGAGGCCTCGCACAACCGCATCCCGGTCGCCGAGGGCTCTGTCGATCAGATCATCGGTGTCGTTCAGGCGCGCGATGTCGTTTCCTGCCTGATCGCCGGCGAGACGATCGATCTGCGCGCGCTGATGAAACCGGCGCCGATCGTCCCCGACCAGCTCGATGCGATGGACGCAATGAACGTGCTGAGGGATTCGGAAGTGCCGATGGCCTTCGTCCATGACGAATATGGCCATTTCGAAGGTCTGGTGACGCCGGGCAATCTGCTGACCGCGCTGGCCGGGAAGTTCATTTCCTCGGCCGATTTCGACACCGACCCGCCCTTGGTCGAGCGGGACGACGGCAGCTGGTGGGTGTCCGGCTCGGTCTCGGCCGACGCCATGGCGGAGAATCTCTGCATCCCGCTGCCCGAGGATCGCGACTATGGGACCGCCGCGGGCTTCGCCCTTTCGGTGCTGAAGCATTTGCCGGAGGTCGGCGAACGCTTCACCTATCGCGGCTGGCAGTTCGAGATATCGGACATGGACGGGCGCAAGATCGACAAGATCCTGGCCAGCGAGATCAAGCGCGGCGGCCGCCGGGCCTAGCCGCCCAGTTTCCCGAAGGTTTCCTCGAACGTCTCGATGTCGCCGCGGGCGAGCAGGTCGGCCTGCTCGATCACCCGGTCGCGGGCGATGCGGCCCTGGAAAGGACCCATGCGCTCGTCGAGATGGGCGACTTCGGTCTCGTTCATTCCGGCCAGCTGCGCGAAGCGAGTCACGCCGAGTTCGTTGAGTCGCGCCACCATCTTGGGGCCGACGCCCTTGATCTGGGCGAGGTCGTCGTCGGCGCCGGCGGCCTTGGGCGCAACCTCGACGCCGAGCACCTCGCCCGCCACGTCGGTGGCCGCCGTGGCCACCTCGTCGGCCACGCCTTTGCCCGCCGCCGGCGCAGGCTTTGGCTTTGGCTTTGGCTTGGGAGCAGGCTTCGGCGCAGGCGCGGGTTTTGGTGCAGGCTCTGGCTTAGCGACGGGCGCGGGTTCTGGCGCAAGTTCAAGAGCGGGAGCGGGGGCAGGCTCAGGCGCCGGAGCGGGCGGGGGCGGGGCCATATAGGGCCGTTCCTGGCTCGCCACATAGGGGCTGCCGTCCTCGCCCAGCTTGCGCTCGGGCTTGGCCGGGCCCTTGCGCCCGGCTCTGAGGCCCAGCAGCATGATCGCGAGGCCCGCGACGACCAGGACGATGAGGATGATGGTGGTGGTGTCGAAGGTCATGATCTCGAATCATCCTCTTTATTCGTCGGGGTTTCGGGCGAGGCCGCCTTCCGGAAGGAAAAGGCCCAGCGCCCGGTGACGATCCCGATCGCCAGAGCGGCGCCGAGCAGATAGAGATTTTGGAGGGCAAGATCGATCATCCGAGATAGCCCTTCTTCGCCGGCCGGCGGCGGAACACCCAGCCAAGCCCGAGCCCGATCGCCCAGGCCAGGACCGCCAGGCCGAGCATTTCGGCGAGCAAAGGCGTGCCGCCGGCCGCATTGGGCCCGCCGGGGCGGCAGGGCGGCGTGTCGCCATCCGGCGCCGGCGGCGCCGGGTCCCAGACCACGGCGCCGATCCCGCCGACCTGCAACATGCGCCCGTCGAGGCCCGGCAGATCGTTGGCGCTGCCCTGCCAGGTGGTCGTGCCGTTGCGCTGGAACTCGATGGTCGGACCGCACATGAAGACGGTGCGCGACAGAGGCGCCTGGCTGATCCGCGCCTGGAGGTTCGGTACGCCGCTGATCCGGAGCACATAATCGGCGCGCTGCTGCAGCACCCGCACATAGGCTTCGCCAGTGCCGAGCGGCCCGTAGAGCAGCCAGCCGATCAGCAGAGTGGCGAGGAACCCGATCAGCAACTTGAGCCAGCGCGACATGCTTTGGCTCATAGACCCGCCGCACCGCCGCGCGCAATCTCGCGCCAGCCGATATCGCGGCGGCAGAAGCCGTCAGGGAAATCGATCGCATCGACCGCCGCATAAGCCGCGCGCTGCGCCTCGGCGACGGTCGCGCCGGTGGCGGTGACGCCGAGCACGCGGCCGCCGCTAGCCACCAGCTTTCCATCCGCGAGCGCGGTGCCGGCCTGGAAGACGAGCGCGCTGGCACTGTCGAGACCGGAGATCGCGCCGCCTTTGGCTGGGTTGCCCGGATAGCCCTTGGCCGCGATGACGACGACGATTGCGGGATCGTCCGAGAAGACCGGCGCCGGCGCGCCGGCCAGCTCGCCTCTGGCGGTGGCGAGCAGCAAGGCGAGCAGGTCGCTCTCCAGCCGCGCCATAAGCACCTGGCATTCGGGGTCGCCGAAGCGGACATTATATTCGACCAGCTTCGGGCCGTGCGGCGTCAGCATCAGGCCCGCATAAAGGATGCCGGAGAACGGCGTACCCGCTTGGGCGAGGGCCCGCGCGGTGGGGCGGACGATTTCGTCCAGCGCGCGCCGCTCAAGCTCCGGCGTGAAGATGGAGGCGGGGCTGTAGGCGCCCATGCCGCCGGTATTGGGGCCGGTATCGCCGTCGCCGACGCGCTTGTGATCCTGCGCGGTGCCGAAGGGGACGACCGTCTCGCCGTCGACCAGGCAGAAGAAGCTGACCTCCTCGCCGGTCATGAACTCCTCGATGACGACGGAGTCGCCGGCGCTGCCGAAGCCGCCGTCGAACATGAGATCGAGGCCATTCTCGGCTTCTTCCGCGGTCCCTGCGATGATCACGCCCTTGCCGGCGGCGAGGCCGTCCGCCTTCAGCACGACCGGCAGGCCGAAGCGGGGCAGGGCCGCAGCGGCGGACTCGCGGTCGGTAACCCGGGCATAGCCAGCGGTCGGAATAGCGTGCCTGGCGCAGAGATCCTTGGTGAAGCCCTTCGAGCCTTCGAGCTGGGCCGGAATGCGGTTCGGGCCGAAGACCGGAATGGCGGCAGCGCGCAGGGCATCCGCGAGGCCGACGACCAGGGGTTGCTCCGGGCCGATCACGACCAGGGCGATCGCTTCGTCGGCGCAGAAGGCCAGCACCGCTTCATGATCGGCGGGGTCAAGCGCGGCCAGGGTTGCATGCGCCGCGATGCCCGGATTGCCCGGCGCCGCCCACAATTTCGTGAGCCCGGGCGATTGCGCGAGCTTCCAGGCCAGCGCATGTTCGCGTCCGCCGGAACCGATGAGCAGGACATTCATGAGCGACGATTACCCTCCGACGGACGGGCTCCTAGCAAGCGAGTCTCCGGGCGACAACGCGCCGGCGCTCAGCGTGTCGGAACTGTCGGCGGCGTTGAAGCGCACGGTGGAGGACGGGTTCAGCCATGTTCGCGTGCGCGGCGAGATTTCCGGGTTCAAGCGGGTTGGCTCCGGCCATTGCTATTTCACGTTGAAGGACGATGCCGCCAATATCGACGCGGTGATCTGGCGCGGCACCGCCTCGTCGCTCCGCTTCCAGCCCGAGGACGGGATCGAGGTGGTCGCGACCGGCAAGCTGACCACTTATCCGGCGCGCTCGCGTTACCAGATCGTGGTCGAGCGGCTGGAGCTGGCGGGGCAGGGCGCCTTGATGGCCCTGCTCGACAAGCGGCGGCAGGCGCTGGCGGCAGAGGGGTTGTTCGACGAGGGGCGGAAGCGGCCTTTGCCCTTTGCTCCGCGCAGAATCGGCGTCGTTACCTCGCCGACCGGGGCGGTGATCCGCGACATCCTCCACCGGCTGGAAGACCGCTTTCCGACCCATGTCACGCTCTGGCCGGTGCCGGTGCAGGGCGAGGGCGCGGCAGAGAAGGTCGCCGCCGCCGTGGCCGGTTTCAACGCCATGGCCGACCCGCCGGACCTGATCATCGTGGCGCGCGGCGGCGGCTCGATCGAGGATCTCTGGGCGTTCAACGAGGAGGTGGTGGTGCGCGCGGTGGCGGGTTCCGCGGTGCCGGTCATCTCGGCGGTCGGCCACGAGACCGACACCACGCTTTGCGATTATGCCGCCGACCGGCGCGCGCCGACGCCCACGGCTGCGGCGGAAATGGCGGTGCCGGTCCGGGTGGAATTGCTGGCGCAGGTGCGCGAACATGGGGCGCGAGCCGAGCGTTGCGCCCGGCGCTATGCCGAGCGGGCCGGCGAGCAATTGCAGGCCCTGCTCCGCCACTGGCCGGAGCGTGAGGCCTTGCTGGCGCCGCAGCAGCAGAGGCTGGACGATCTCGCCGAGCGGCTGCCGCGCGGACTGAAGGGCCGGCTCGACCGGGCGGCGGGCGAGCTCGGGCGGGCCGGCGGTGCGCTGCGGCCCGGGCTGCTGGTTTCGGCGCATGCCCGGGCGAGCGAGCGGCTGGCGGCGCTCTGGCGGGTGGCGGAACTGGCGCATCCGGAGCGGCCACTGGAGAAAGGCTATGCCCTGGTCACAGACCGGGCTGGGAAGGTGCTGATCTCCGCGGCGGCGGCGCGCGAGGCGCAGGCGCTGAACCTGCGTTTCCGCGACGGCCAGGTGGAGGCGACCATCGGCGAGCCGGTTGAGCGCGCGAAGAAAACGCCCCATGTTAAGGAGAAGGGCGACCAGCCCAAACTCTTGTGAGGCCCGAGACATGCTGATGAACAGCGCCGGCCGGCTGGCCCGGCTCCATTACCTCCCCGGCACCTTTCGCGTGCTCAGCCATGGCGATCATGTGCTCTGCGCGGTGACCCGCGCGCCGATCCCGCTCGGCGAGCTCAAATATTGGAGCGTCGAGCGGCAGGAGGCCTACGCGACGCCTGAGGCCTCGCTGCAGGCCGAGGGGAAATAAGCGCGCCTAGCGGACGCGCCGCACCCTGACGCCCGGCTGGTTGTTCACCCGCATCATATAGGAGCCGAGCGCGCCGCGGTTGATCACGATGCGATGGCCAGCGCGCGGGGGCACTGCCAACACATTATTATCGACCTGCAGCCAGACCGAGCCGTCGGCGAGCGTCACCTGATATTGTCCGCCGGAGGTCGACACCGCGCTGACCGTGCTCTCCAGGCTGCGGACGGCGTCCTCGTCCTGGTCGTCATCGTCGCCCCCGCCGAAGATCGGGATACGCGGCAGCGCGAGGCCGAACAGCCGCCGTCGGCCGTCGCGGACCTGCTGGCGATCGACCATCACCACGTCGCGCCGCTCCTGCGCCGTCTGCAGCGCCGCGACCGCCGCGTCGAAGCAGGCGAGCCGCTCGGCGCTGTCGGTGATCGCGCGGCAGCGGACCACCGCCTCGAAGCTTTGCGGGCGGGCCGGGGGCGCATCCCGGCCGCGCTGCGCCATGGCGAGCGCCGGCGCCCCGACAGCCAACAGGATGAATAGAAGTTGCAGGCGGCGTGTCATGAGATGCGCTCCGTTTCCCGATGCGGTCGCCGTTATGGCGGGCCAGCCGGGCTTTGCGCAAGTCCGGCACACCGTGTTCTCCCCATGTGACAATTTTATCACTTTACGCAAAATTGGCGGACTTTTGTGACGGTTGGAATTGCTTCGCTTCGATCCGATCCCGTAAAGGCAGAGCGCTTCGCTGGCCCTCCCGGCGCAAGAATCGCGGCTTCGGCCGAGTCCAAGGGGATCGAAATGAGGAAGAACCAGTTTTTGAGCAATCTGCTCGCCACCACGGTTATTTGTGGCGCCGCCAGCTTTGCGACACCCGCTTTTGCCCAAAGCGACGCGTCCACGCAGCCGCAAGCAGGCAACGCCGCCCAGCCCGCCGATCAGGGCCAGGAAGTCGTCATCACTGGTTCGCGCATCCCCGCGCCGCCCAACCTGACCGCGGTGAGCCCCGTCACGGTCGTCAACAGCCAGGAAATCCGCCTGCAGGGCACGACCCGCACCGAGGACCTGATCAACTCGCTGCCGCAGTCCTTCGGCGGCCAGGGCGGTAACCTCGCCAACGGCGCTTCCGGTACCGCGACGGTCAACCTGCGCGGCCTGGGCACCAACCGCACCATGGTCCTGATCAACGGCCGGCGCCTCGGCCCGGGCGATCCCGAGCAGCCGAACCCGGACATCAACGTGATCCCGTCGTCGATCGTCAGCCGCGTTGACGTGCTGACCGGCGGCGCCTCCTCGGTCTATGGTTCGGATGCCGTCGCCGGCGTCGTGAACTTCGTCATGGACACGGAGCTGACCGGCGTCCGCGTGGACGCGCAGTACAGCTTCTACCAGCACAACAACCGGCACGAAAATGCCGGTGACGGCCTGATCGACGGCCCGCTTGGCCTGCGTGCCCGCGGCTTCGGCTTCCCGACGGGGAGCGTTGCCGACGGCGGCGCCTATGATCTCAGCATCGCGTTCGGCACCGGCTTCGACGACAATCGCGGCCATATCACTGCCTATGCCGGCTATCGCCAGCTGAACGCCGTCACCCAGGGCCGCCGCGACTACAGCTCCTGCGCTTCGCAGGCGCCGACTGCGGCCCAGGTCCCCGCTCGCGGCCGTCTCTTCTGCGGCGGCTCGGCCACCTCGGCCAACGGCACGCTGTTCGTCTACGAGAACGGCACGTCGACCATCTACCAGATCGGGCCGAACCGGACCCTCATCAAGGGCTTCCAGCCGTACAACTTCGCGCCGACCAACTATTATCAGCGTCCCGACGAGCGTTACACGTTCGGCGCGTTCGCGAATTACGAGATCAGCCCGGCGCTGCAGCCCTATCTCGAGGTGATGTTCATGGACGACCGCACGGTCGCCCAGATCGCGCCCTCGGGTGACTTCGGCAACACCTTCTCGATCAACTGCAACAACCCGCTGCTCTCCGCGCAGCAGCTGTCTATCATCTGCTCGCCGCAGAACCTGCTGACGACGCCTGACATTCGTGGCGAGGCGCCGCAGACGGTGACGACCAATGGCGGCGCGCCCTTCGTGTTCCTCAACCCGGACGGCACGCCCTATTTCCGCGGCTTCGCGCAGATTCTGCGCCGCAACGTGGAAGGCGGCGGCCGCCGCGACGACCTGCAGCACACCAACTACCGTGTCGTTGCGGGTATGCGGGGCGATCTGAGCGACGTGTGGTCGTACGACATGTACTACTACTTCGCGCAGACCAACTTCTCGGAGACCTACACGAACGACTTCTCGGTCACCCGCCTGCTGCGGGCCCTGGACGTCATCGACAATCCGGCGGTCCCCGGCATCCAGCCGGTCTGCCGCTCGGTCGTCGACGGCAGCGACCCGAGCTGCGTCCCCTACGACATCTTTGCGACCGGCCAGGTCACCCCGGCGGCCCTCAACTATCTGCAGACGCCGGGCTTCAAGCGCGGCACCAACCAGCAGACGGTGGCCAGCGCCTCGCTCACCGGCAATCTCGGCAACTGGGGCATCCAGTTCCCGTGGGCGTCGAGCGGCGTCGGCATCGCGCTGGGCGTCGAATATCGCAAGGAGTCGCTCGCCGAGCAGACCGATTCGGCCTTTTCGCTCCTGCCCTCGTCCGACCTTGCCGGCCAGGGCGCGCCGACTCTGTCGATCGCCGGCAGCTTCGACGTGAAGGAAGCCTTTGCCGAGGTCCGTATCCCGATCGTCGAGGACGGCTTCTTCCGCTATCTCGGCCTCGAGGCGGGCTATCGCTATTCCGACTACGCGATCGCGGGCGGCCGGAGCTTCAGCACCGACACCTACAAGATCGGCCTCGACTTCGCGCCGATCCGCGACATCCGTATTCGCGCCGCCTACAACCGCGCGGTTCGGGCGCCGAACATCCAGGAGCTCTTCGCGCCGCAGCGCGTCGCGCTCAATGGTAACGGCGATCCTTGCGCAGGCGCCGCGCCGTCGGCATCGCTCGCCGCCTGCCAGGCGCAAGGTGTCTCCGCTGGTCAATACGGCAATATCGCCGGCAACCCGGCAGGCCAGTATAACGGCCTGATCGGCGGCAACCCCAACCTGGAGCCGGAAGTCGCCGACACCTGGACCGTCGGTGTCGTCTTGCAGCCGAGCTTCATTCCGCGGCTCGCGCTGACTGTGGACTGGTTCAACATCAAGATCGCCCAGGCCATCCAGCCGATCGGTCAGGATGCCATTCTCGCGACCTGCGTCCAGACCCGGGATCCGGCCATTTGCGGCCTCGTCCACCGCGACAGCCTCGGCTCGCTGTGGCGTTCCGGCCAGGGCTACGTGATCGACCAGCCGCAGAATATCGGCGGCTTCTCGACCCGCGGCATCGACGTCGGCCTCAGCTATACGCTGCCGATCAGCGATACGCTGGGCAGCCTGAGCCTGAACGTCGTCGGCACCTGGGTTGACCGTCTGACCACCGACAACGGCGTGCAGGCGCCCTATGATTGCGCCGGTCTGTACGGCCTGATCTGCGGCACGCCGACGCCGGAATGGCGCCACAAGGCCCGCCTGACCTACACGCATCCCTCGGGTCTGGGCTTCTCGGCGCAGTGGCGTTACTTCGGCGGGGTCGACATCGACCGGACCGATCCGCTCGCCAATCCGGGTGGTGGCTACACCGCCGCGCAGAACCTGCGGATTCCGTCGCAGAGCTACTTCGATCTGACGATGACCGCGCGGATCGGCGATCACTACAACTTCCGCCTCGGCGTGAACAACATCCTGGACCGCGAGCCGCCGATCATCGGCTCGAACGGCTCCGCCGCCGGTATCAATGCCTGCACGGGCACCTTCTGCTCGGGCAACACCTTCCCGAACGTCTACGACGCGATGGGCCGGTATATCTTCGCCGGTGTCACGCTGGACTTCTAGGACGAAGGCGGAACTCAAGACTGACGGCGGGCCGAAAGGCCCGCCGTTTTCTTTTGGGCGCCGTCCGGACCTTGATCGCTCGAGGCTTTGCCTGGGGCGTAAATCCAGGTCCAACTCCGAGGAGAGCCTGATTCACGCCGCCAGCGAAAGCGCAGAACGCTTTCTCCGCCGACGATCAGGCTCTAGAGGACCTTCGTGGAACAGGAGATCGCCAGCGACGCCCCCAGCCTGGAGGCCGCCGCCGACCGCGCCGCCGCCAGCGGCGACCGGGCCGGCGCCCGCACTCTGCTCGTCCGCGCGACCCGGGCGGATCCGGATCGGGCGGAGACCTGGGTCAAGCTCGCCGCCATGTGCCGGGCGGAGGGGGATATCGAAGCCGCGCTGGATGCCGTCTCCGGCGCGCTGAAGATCGATCCGCTCGGCTTCCTGCCTTTGTTGCTCAAGGCCAGCTTGCTCGAAAAGGCCGGCCGGGCGGCGGAGGCCGGCGAGACCTACGGCTATGCGCTCGCCCAGGCGCCGGCGACGCTGCCGCCGCATCTGGAGGCGATGGCGGCCCATGCCCGCACGAGGCATGACGCGCATGTCGCGGAGACGGCCGGGCGGCTCGCCCGGGCCCTGGAGGAGATGCCGCTGAGCGAGGCCGAGCAGCGCCGGCTCGCCCGGTTCCGCTCCAACATCGTGCGCACGACCCGGCCCTATCACTCGGAGCCGACCCATTTTCATTATCCCGGACTGCGCGAGCGCGAATATCACGACCGCGCGCTCTTCCCCTGGCTGGCGGAACTGGAGGCGGCGACTGCGGCGATCCGGGAGGATTTCCACCGGGTTATGGCGGGGGAGCGGGCGGAACTCGTCCCCTATATCCAATATCCGGACGATGTTCCGCTCCGGCAATGGGCGGAATTGAACCGCAATCGCGCCTGGACTGCGATCCACCTCGTTCAGAACGGCGTCACGATCGAAGCCAATGCGCGGCATTGCCCCTCGGTGATGGCGATGCTGGGCGACATGGAACAGCCGGAAATCCCGCGCCGCGGACCCAATGCGATGTTCTCCCTGCTCGCGCCGGGCGCGCATATCCCGCCCCATGTCGGGGTCGCGAACACGCGGCTGGTCTGCCATCTGCCCCTGATCGTGCCGGCGGGCTGCTGGTTTCGGGTCGGCGCCGAGACCCGGCTCTGGGAGGAGGGCAAGGCCTGGGTCTTCGACGACACGATCGAGCATGAGGCGATGAATCCGACGAGTGAGCTTCGCGTCATCCTGATCATCGACACCTGGCATCCCGATCTCGGCCCCGCCGAGCGCGCGGCAGTGGCCGCGGTCATGAGCGCGACCGACACGGATGACGTGCTGGAGGGCCTGTGACCGGCCCCGTCGAGGCGCAGGCCCTGCTCGCCGCCGCCCGTCCCGGCGACCCCGAACAGGTGTTCCGGGCCGTCATCCTCGCCAGCCGGGCCGGGCTTGATCTCGAGGCGCTGCCGCTCGCCCGGGCCGGGGCCGAGGCGAGTCCTCGCGACGCCCGGATGTGGCAGGTGCTCGGCCTCGTCCAGCGCCGCCTCGAAGACCTGGCCGAAGCGGTCCCTGCTCTCGTCCGGGCGGCAGACCTCGCCCCGGACGACGCGCTGATCGCGCACAGCCTGGCGCGGGCCAGCCTGGAGGCGGGGCTTCCAGCTGTCGATCTGTTCGAACGGGCACATGGGATGGCGCCGACCGACGGCACGGTCCTGCTGGGGCGCGCGGCGGCCTATTTCGCGGAGGCGCGGCTGGACGACGCGATTGCGGGGCTGGAGGCGCAGCTCCGCCGCTATCCGGACTGGATCGAAGGCCATGCCACCGCCGTCCGGCTGCGCTGGGTGCGCGGCGATCGCGAGAATTTCACCGCGAGCCTGGAAGAGGCGCTGGCGGCGGCTCCGGCCTCGATCCCGCATTGGCGCGAACTGGCCGACGCCTACATGCAGGCCGCTCTCTATGAACGCGTGCACGACACGCTCCTCCGGGCCCGGGCTGCGTCCGGCGAGAGCCCCGTCTACGATGCGCTGGAAGCGGTGGCGACCGCCGAGCAGGGGCGCATCGAGGAGGCTGACCGGCGCTTCGCCGCGCTGGGGCCGATCGAGCATGTCACGATGGCGGCCCGCTATGTCCGGCACCTGCTGCGCGCCGGCCGGCCGGCCGAGGCGTCCGCCTTCGCCGACGGCTGGGCGGGACGCGATCCGGGCAATCTGCTGACGCCCTACCAGTCCGCCGCCTGGCGCCTGACCGGCGATCCGCGCTGGCATTGGCTGGAAGGCGACGGGCGGCTGGTTGGCGTCTATGATCTGGGGGATCGACTGCCGTCGCTGGACGCGCTCGCCGAACGGCTGCGCGGGCTGCACCTCTCCCTGCACCAGCCGCTCGAGCAGAGCCTGCGCGGCGGCACCCAGACGGATGGTCCGCTGTTCAGCCGGATCGAGCCGGAGATCAGGGCGCTCAGGGCGTTGGTTGTCGAGACGGTCGAACGGCATGTCGCGCAATTGCCCTCGCCGGTGCCCGGCCATCCCACCCTGATCGCCGCGCGCGGGCCGGTTCGCTTCGCCGGGTCATGGTCGGTGCGGCTCAGCAATGCCGGCTTCCACGTCAACCATGTTCATCCCGCAGGCTGGATCAGTTCCGCATTCTATGTCGGGCTGCCGGACGCTGCGATGGGCGGCGACCATCATGCCGGCTGGCTCTCGCTCGGCGAGGCGACCGAGCTCGGGCTCGACCTGCCGCCGATTCGCCTCGTCGAGCCGAAGCCTGGCCGGCTTGTCCTCTTCCCTTCCACCATGTGGCACGGTACCCGGCCTTTCGCCGAGGGCGAACGGTTGACCGTCGCCTTCGACGTCGCCCGCCCCCTCTGACAGGACGATATGACCCAGCAGCCTCCCGCCAGCCTTCAGCCCGCGCTCGATCTGCTTCGCCGCGGCGACCGCGCGGGTGCGCGCCGCGCCGTTGAGGCCGCCCTGCTGGAGCAACCCGACGAGACCGGTCTGGTTGCTTTCGCTGGCGTGCTCGCCGCGCAGGATGGGGATCTGGAAGCCGCCATTCCGCATTTCCAACGGGTCGTCGCCGCTGTCCCGCAGGATATGCAGATGCGCACGAACCTCGCGATGGCGCTGGCCGAGACCGGGCGCTTTGAGGAGGCAGCGCAAGTGGCGGAGGATCGCGGCGATCCCCATCTCGACCGCCTGGCGGGCTGGGCGCACCAGCAGGTCGGTCGGCTGGATCGCGCCGCTTTGGCCTATGAGGCCGCGGTCGCTTCCCAACCTGAGGATTTCGAATCCTGGAACAATCTGGGCAATGTCCGCGCCGAGCGTGGCGACGCCGCCGGCGCGCTGCTCGCCTATCAGCAAGCGGTGCTGCTCCGGCCCGACCAGGTCGACATCTACCTCAACGCCTCGGAACAGCTCACCGTCGTCGGCGACGATCAGGCGCGGCTGTTGCTGATGCGCGACGCGGTCGAGATTGCGCCGGGGCGCGCCGACATCCTGACCGAACTCGGGCTGGCGGAAGCGGCGGTGCGCCACTATCCGGAGGCCGAGGCCGCCTACCGGCGCGCGCTGGCCAGGGATCCGCTTCACCTGGCTGCCTATCTGGAGCTCGGCATGCTCCTCGAGAATCTCAACCGGGTGGAGGATCTCGTCGCCCTGGTCGCTGAGGCGGAAGCGCATGGCGTCGGCGAGGCGGAACTGGGCTTCATCCGCGCCTGGGCGCTGCGCCGGCAGAACCGGTTCGCCGAGGCCCGGCCGATTGCCGACGCGATTCCCGCCACGATCCATCCGGTTCGCCGCGCGCACCTCATCGCCGATCTCGCGGACCGGCTCGGCGAGACGGAGCGCGCCTTCGCGGCATTCGGCGAGATGAACGCGGCCTCGGTGGCCTCGCGTCCGCCGCGGCTCGGGGCGACCTATCGCCAGACGGTCGAGCAGAGCATCAGACAGCTGAGTCCCGCCTGGGTCGCGTCCTGGCAGGATGTCCGAATGGAGGACACGCCACCCGATCCGGTGTTCCTGGTCGGCTTTCCCCGCTCCGGCACGACCCTGCTCGACACCTTGCTGATGAACATGCCGGCCCTGCACGTGCTGGAGGAGATGCCGTTCCTGCGCGAGGTCGAACATTCCCTCGGCGGGGAGGCCGCGCTTGCCGGGCTCGACAGCGCGGCCGCGAACCAGTGGCGCCGCCGCTATTTCGAACTGGTGGCGGAGGGTGCCCCGGCCGCCGGCCCCGGCCGCCGGATCGTCGACAAGCATCCGCTGCGCATGGCCGGCATGGCGATCGTCAGCCGGCTCTTCCCTGCGGCGCACGTCATCCTGGTCGAGCGGCATCCGTGCGACGTGGTGCTGTCCTGCTACATGGCCAATTTCCAGCTCAACGACGCGATGCGCAGCTTCAGCGAGCTCGACGAAGCGGCGCGGACCTATGCTGCGGTGTTCACCGCCTGGGAGCGGGCGGAGGCGGTGCTGCCGCTCACGGTGCACCGCATCCGCTATGAGCGGATGGTCGAGGATCTGGCGGGCGAGATGCGGCCCTTGCTCGATTTCCTCGGCCTGCCCTGGGATGAGAAGGTGCTGGACAATCAGGCGGCAGCCGCGGGGCGCGGCCATGTCCGCACCGCCAGTTACTCGCAGGTCCAGGAGCCGATCTACAAGCGCGCCGCCGGGCGCTGGGAGCGGTACCGGGCCCAGCTCGAACCCGTGCTGCCCATCCTCGCGCCATGGTGCGAGAAGATGGGCTACGCCCTCTAGCTCAGCTTCAGCGCGCCGTCGCCTTCGTCGATCTTCACCGTTTGGCCGTCATGCACATCGCCGCGCAGGATCGCGTCGGCGAGCGGGTCCTGCAGATATTTCTGCACGGCGCGCTTCAAAGGTCGCGCCCCATAGACCGGATCATAGCCGACCCGGCCGAGCCAGGCGCGGGCTCCGTCGGTGAGGTCGAGAGTGATCTTGCGGTCCTTCAGCAGCTGCTGGACGCGGGCGACCTGGATGTCGACGATCGGGCCCATATGCTGCTGGTTCAGGCGGTGGAAGAGAATGATCTCGTCCAGACGGTTCAGGAATTCAGGCCGGAAATGGGCGCGGACCACCTCCATCACCTGCGGTTCGACCTCCTCGACCTTCTGGTCGTCGCCAAGGCTGGTAAGGTACTGGCTGCCCAGGTTCGAGGTCAGGATGATGATCGTGTTGGTGAAATCGACCGTGCGGCCCTGGCCGTCGGTGAGCCGCCCATCGTCCAGCACCTGAAGCAGGATGTTGAAGACGTCGCCATGCGCCTTCTCCACCTCGTCGAACAGGACCACCTGATAGGGCCGCCGCCGGACCGCCTCGGTCAGCACACCGCCTTCCTCATAGCCGACATAGCCCGGAGGCGCGCCGATCAAACGGGCGACTGAGTGCTTCTCCATGAATTCCGACATGTCGATGCGGACCATGGCGTGCGGGTCGTCGAACAGGAACTCGGCAAGCGCCTTGGTCAGCTCGGTCTTGCCGACGCCGGTGGGCCCCAGGAACAGGAAGGAGCCGAGCGGCCGGTTCGGGTCCTGCAGGCCGGCGCGGGCGCGGCGCACGGCCTTGCTGACTGCGACGACCGCCTCCTGCTGACCGATCACGCGCTTGCCGATCGTCTCTTCCATGGCGAGCAGCTTGTCGCGCTCGCCCTCCAGCATCCGCTCCACCGGAATGCCGGTCCAGCGGCCAACGACCGCGGCGATGTCCTCGGCAGTCACCTCCTCGCGCAGCATCGCATTGCTGGTGACGGCCGCGGCGTCCTCCAGCTGCTTCTCCAGCGCGGGGATGCGGCCATATTGGAGCTCACCGGCCTTGGCGAGATCGCCATGGCGCTGCGCCTGGTCCAGCTCGATCCTGGCGGCGTCGAGCTGCTCCTTGATCTTGGCTTCCCCGGCGATCTTTTCCTTCTCCGCCTGCCAACGTGTGGTGAGCGCGGCGGATTGCTCCTCAAGACCGGCCAACTCGCCTTCCAGCGCCTTCAGCCGGTCCTTGGAGGCGGCGTCCTTTTCCTTCTTCAGCGCCTCGCGCTCGATCTTCAGCTGGATGATCCGCCGGTCGAGCGTCTCGATCTCCTCGGGCTTGGACTCGGCCTCCATGCGGATGCGCGAGGCCGCCTCGTCCATCAGGTCGATCGCCTTGTCGGGCAGGAAACGGTCGGCGATGTAGCGGTTGGAGAGGGTCGCCGCGCTCACCAGGGCCGCGTCGGTGATGCGCACGCCATGGTGCAGCTCATATTTCTCCTTGAGCCCGCGAAGGATCGAGATCGTGTCCTCGACCGTCGGCTCGCCGATAAAGACGGGCTGGAAGCGCCGCTGCAGCGCCGGATCCTTCTCGACATGCTTCTGATATTCGTCGAGCGTGGTGGCGCCAATGCAGTGCAACTCGCCGCGGGCAAGCGCCGGCTTCAGCAGGTTGGAAGCGTCCATCGCGCCTTCGCTCTTCCCGGCTCCGATCAGGGTGTGCATTTCGTCGATGAACAGAATGATGTCGCCTTCGGCGCCCTTCACCTCGTCCAGCACGCCCTTCAGCCGCTCCTCGAACTCGCCACGATATTTCGCGCCGGCGATCAGGCTGCCCATGTCGAGCGCCATCAGGCGGCGACCCTTGAGGCTGTCCGGCACGTCGCCATTGGTGATGCGCAGCGCGAGGCCCTCGGCGATGGCGGTCTTGCCGACGCCGGGCTCGCCGATCAGCACCGGATTGTTCTTGGTACGGCGGGCGAGGATCTGGATGGTGCGGCGGATCTCTTCGTCGCGGCCGATCACCGGATCGAGCTTGCCGTCGCGCGCCGCCTCGGTGAGGTCGCGGGCGAACTTCTTCAGCGCGTCATAGCGGTCCTCTGCGGTCTGCGTGTCAGCCGTGCGGCCGCCGCGCAGTTCGTTGATCGCCGCGTTCAGCGCCTCGGGCTGGAGGCCGGCGTCGCGCAAGGCCTTGCCGGCATCGGTCTGGGAGATGGCCAGGGCGGTCAGCAGCCGCTCGACCGCAACGTAACTGTCGCCGGCCTTCTGCGCGATCTCCTCCGCCTGATCGAGCAGGCGGATCGTGTCGCCGTTGAGCGAGGGCGCCGCGCTGGCGCCGCCGCCCGATACGGCCGGCACCTTCGCCAGCGCCTCGTCCGTCTCGCGCCGCGCCGCCTCGGCGCTGCCGCCCGCCCGGGCGATCAGCCCGGCGGCCATGCCCTGCTCGTCCTCCAGCAACGCCTTCAGCACATGGACCGGGGCGATCTGCTGGTGGTTCATGCGGCTGGCGACGGTCTGCGCCGACTGCAGGAAGCCGCGCGCCCGGTCGGTGAACTTTTCGAGATTCATAGAAGTTCAGGCCCCTCTAGGTTGCGCTGGATATGGTGTGGCACCGCGGCACCACAAGACGCCATAGCTTGATACAAATTTCCCCGACCGGGCGGTCAGCGCCCGCTTGCATAGTTCGGGGGCCATATTAGTGTCCGCCCCCTGCACGAACTGGGGACTCACATGCGCAAATTGCTTTCCGCCTTCGCGTTCGCCGCGGGCGTCTCGCTCCTCGCGACCGCCGCCACTGCCGCCGCCACCGAGCAGGGTGGCCGCCGCGCCGCCGCCAATCCGGTCACGGCATTGGTCAATCAGGTGAACATTCCGTTCGAGACCTTCACGCTCGCCAACGGCCTGCGCGTCGTCGTTCACACCGACCGCAAGGCGCCGGTCGTGGCGGTCAGCGTCTGGTACAATGTCGGCTCCAAGGACGAGCCGCCGGGGCGGACCGGCTTCGCGCATCTGTTCGAGCACATCATGTTCAACGGCTCCGAGAACGCCCCGGACGATTATTTCACCTACACCCGCGCGATCGGCGCGACCGACATGAACGGCACCACCTGGTTCGACCGGACCAATTATTTCGAGACCGTGCCGCGCAACGCGCTTGAGCGCACGCTTTACCTCGAGAGCGACCGCATGGGGCACCTGCTCGGCGGCCTCACCCAGGAGAGCCTGACTGCGCAGATCGGCGTCGTCCAGAACGAGAAGCGCCAGGGCGACAACGAGCCTTATGGGATGGTCGAATATGCCCAGCTGGAGGGCCTGTTCCCCGTGGGCCATCCCTATCATCACTCGACGATCGGCTCGATGGCCGATCTCGACGCCGCGACGCTCGACACGGTGCGGGACTGGTTCCGCAGCAAATATGGCCCGAACAATTCGGTGCTGGTGCTCGCCGGCGACATCAATGCCGCCGAGGCCCGGCCGCTGGTCGAGCGCTATTTTGGCGATCTGCCGCGCGGGCCTGTGAACACCCCGGCCCAGGCCGACATCCCGACTTTGCCGGCCCGCGTCGACCGGGTCATGCACGACCATGTCGCGAACACCCGCCTCTACCGCTATTGGGCGGTGCCCGGCCTGGTCACCGACGACCAAGTGCCGCTGCAGCTTGGCGCAGCGATCCTCGGCGGCCTCGCCAGCTCGCGGCTCGACAATGCCCTGGTCCGCGGCGAGCAGACTGCGGTCAACGTCCGCGCCAGCGTCCAGCCCTTCCAGCGCGTCTCGATCTTCGAGATCACGGTCGACGTGAAGCCCGGCCAGGATGCCGACGCGGTGTCCCGCCGGCTCGACACCCTTGTCGCCGATTTCCTCCGGACCGGCCCGACCGCGGACGAGGTGCGCCGCGCGACGATGCGCGCGCTCTCCGCCCGCGTGCAGGGCCTCGAGCAGGTCGGCGGCTTCGGGGGCAAGGCGGTCGCTTTGGCCGAGGGTCTGCTCTACGCCAACGATCCCAACTTCTACCGCACCCGGCTGGAGCAGCTGGCGCGGGTGACGCCGGCGCAGGTGCAGGGCGTGATGCAGCGCTGGCTGTCCCGCCCCGTTCTCGCGATCCGCGTCGAGAATGGCGACCGCGAAAATTATGAGGAGGCCCGCGGCGGGTCCGGCGGCCGGCCAAGCGTCGCCGGCGGTGGCGGTGGCGGTGGCGGTGGCGGTGGCGGCGGTGGCGCCGACGCGGCGGCGGCGACCCGCGACCCGATGCCGGCCGTGACCGGCACTTTGCCGGTGCAATTTCCGGCGACCGAGCGCGCCCGCCTCACCAACGGCGTCAACATCGTCTATGCGCGCCGTGCCGCGGTGCCGGTCACCCGGATCGCGGTGGAGTTCAATGCGGGCATCGCCGCGGACCCGGCCAACCGGCTCGGCACCCAGGCGATGATGCTGAACCTGATGGAGGAGGGCACCACCCACCTCAATGCGGAGCAGCTCGCCGAGGCGCAGGAGCGGATCGGCGCCAATATCGGCACGAATGCCAGCCTCGACCGCACCTCGGTGACGCTGACCGCGCTCAGCACGCAGATCGCGCCGAGCCTCGACTTGCTTGCCGATGTGGTCCGCAACCCGGCCTTCGCCCCGGCGGAGGTGGAGCGGATCCGGGCCCAGCAGCTCGCCGGCATCGATGCCGAAATGCGGACGCCGCAGGGCATGGCGCTGCGCGCTCTCCCGGCTTTGATCTACGGGACGAATCATCCTTACGGGAAGCCGTTCACCGGCTCGGGCGACCGGGCGGCGGTGGCTGCCTTGACCCGCGACGAGCTGGTCCGCTTCCATCAGACCTGGATCCGGCCGGACAATGCCACGATATTCGTGGTCAGCGATCTGCCGCTCGCCCAGCTCCGCCCGCTGCTGCAGGCGCGGTTCGGCACCTGGCGCGCGCCGGCCGGCGTCGCCCGGGGAACGAAGGCGTTCAACGTCGCGATTCCCGCGCCGCGGCCGCGCATCATCCTGATCAACCGTCCGCAATCGCCGCAGTCGGTGATTCTCGGCGGCCAGATCCTGTCGGCCGAGGGCACGCAGGACCTGCTGAACCTCACCGCCGCCAACGAAGCGCTGGGCGGCAACTTCCTGTCACGGATCAACATGGAACTGCGCGAGCGGCGGCACTGGTCCTATGGCGCGAACGGCCGGCCCCAGCTGGTCGAGCATCAGGTGCCCTACATCATCTCGGCGCCGGTCCAGTCCAACCAGACCGGCCCGTCGATCGCGGCGGCGCGGGAGATGGTCACCGGCTTCCTGACCAATAGCGGCATCACCGACGAGGAGATGAGCCGCATCATCCTCGGCAACACTCGCCAGCTGCCCGGCCAGTTCGAGACGTCGGGGGCGGTCCTTGGGGCGCTGCGCTCCAACGCCCTTTATCACCGGCCGGACAATTACTGGTCGACGATCGCCGACCGCTACCGTGCGATGGACAAGGCGACGCTGGACGCCACCGCGCGGCGCTACATCAACCCGAACAACTTCGTCTGGGTGGTGGTCGGCGATGCGGCGACGGTGCGTCCGCAGCTGGACCGGCTCGGCCTGCCGATCGAGGTCGTCGAGCCGGCGGCCCGCTAGATCGGGCGGACAGACTGGCAATGACCGGGCCCTCGCCGGGAGACCGGCGGGGGCTCAGTCGTTCTGGAAGAGCCGGGTGACGTGACCCATCTTGCGGCCCGGACGTGTCTCCTTGCCGTAGAGATGCAGGTGCGCGGTGGGATCGGCGAGAATCTCGCGCCAGCCGTCAGCGTCCGCGCCGATCAGGTTGCGCATCTCGGCCCTCGGTGCGGTCAGCGCCGTGCTGCCCAAAGGCAGGCCGCAGACGGCACGGATATGATTCTCGAATTGCGAGGTCACCGCGCCCTCGATCGTCCAATGCCCGCTATTGTGCACGCGCGGCGCCATTTCGTTGAAGATAGGCCCGTCCGCGGTGGCGAAGAACTCGCAGGTCAGCACCCCGACATGGCCGAGCGCATCGGCGATCCGCCGGCTCAACCCGACGGCGTCCGGCACCAGGGCCAAGACTTCATGCCGCCCTGGCACGGTTGAGGTGTCTAGGATGCCCTGCTTATGGGTGTTTTCCGGCGCGTCCCAGACGGCGGTCTCGCCATCGTCCGTCCGGCAGAGAATCACCGAGAATTCGGCGAAGAAATCGACGCGTCGCTCCAGGATCGCCTGCGGACCCGGAAAGTCGGCGGTCGGCGCCGGCGCGCCGATCGCGGACCAAGCGGCCGCCGCATCCTCCGGTCCGTTCAGCCGGGCCTGGCCCTTGCCGTCATAGCCGAACATCAGGGTCTTCAGGATCGATGGACCGCCCAGATCCGCCGCGGCGCGCCGCAATTCGCCGAGGTCGGTGACTGGGCGATAGGCCGCGGTCGTGCCCCCATGCCGGGCGGCGAAGCTCTTTTCGTGCAGCCGGTTGCGGGCAATGTCGAGCGAGAGTGCCAAGGGCCGTGTCCGCCGCTCCGCCGAGAGCTTCGCGATGGCGCCGGGCCAGATATTCTCGAACTCGTAGGTGATCGCGTCCACGCCCTCCGCGAAGTCGAGCAGCGCGTGGGCGTCGTCATAGGCGCCCTGCACCCAGCGCGCGGAAACGTCGGCGGCGGGGCCGCTCGCCTCGGGCGCGTAGATATGGGTGCGGTAGCCGAGCTGCGCCGCCGCGACCGCCAGCATCCGTCCGAGCTGTCCGCCGCCGATAATGCCGATGGTTGAGCCGGGCGGGACGCTCATTCCGGGCTGTCGGCCACCGCGTCGGTCTGCGCCTGGCGCCAGGCGGCGATCCGTTCGGCCAACGCCGCGTCGCTCGTGGCGAGGATCGCGGCGGCAAGCAGCCCGGCATTGACCGCCCCGGCCCTGCCGATCGCCAGCGTCCCCACCGGCACGCCGGCGGGCATCTGGACGATGGAGAGGAGGCTGTCCATGCCCGACAGCGCCTTGCTCTCGACCGGCACGCCGAGCACCGGCAGGGCCGTCATCGAGGCGGCCATGCCGGGAAGGTGGGCCGCGCCGCCGGCGCCAGCGACGATGACCTTCAGCCCGCGCCCGGCCGCGGCCTTCGCATAATCATAGAGCCGCTCCGGCGTCCGGTGGGCGGAGACGACCTTCGTCTCATAGGCGACGCCGAGCGCCTCCAGCGTTTCCGCCGCATGGCGCATCGTCTTCCAGTCGGAGCGGCTGCCCATGATGATTCCGATGAGCGGCGCTTCGCCTGGCATGTCGGCCCCCAAACCCTTGGAAGCGCCATCCCCTAGCTTGCCGGGCGGCGGCGGGCAATCGTCCAACCTTTCCAGGGAATGCACGGCGCTAAAATTGCCTTAACCTTCTCGTTTTAAGCTGAGGCCATGGCACGGCGAAACGATGAGACCGCCGAGGACAGCGCCCAGGCACGCGAAGCGCGCGAGGCGTTGCAGCGGCTGAACGATGAAAACGCGCTGCTGCGCGCGGCGCTCGCGGATGCCCGCGCCCAATTGGGCGAGGCGGAGGAGCATGGCGGCCGCGATCCGCTCACCGAGCTGGCCGATGCCCGCAAGTTCCGCGCCGAGCTGGAGCGCGTGGTCAGCCAGGCCGCCCGCCATCAAATTCCCGCGGCCCTGATCTCGGTCGATGTCGACGATCTCAAGGCAGTGAACGAGGGCCATGGCCGCGTTGCCGGCGATGCCGCCTTGCGCCACGTCGCCAAACTGCTGAAGAGCCTGATCCGCTCCTCCGACGTCGCCGCGCGCAATGGCGGCGGCGCCTTCGCCCTTTTGCTCGACCATCTCGACGCGGACAGCGCGCTCGACACCGCGGAGCGCATCGCCCGCTGCGTCGCCGCCCATCCGCTCGATCTCGGCCATGCCCAGGTGAAGCTCACCGCCACGGTCAGCGTCGCGACGATCCTCCCCGGCGACAGCGTCGAGGAAGTGCTCCGCCGCGCCGCCCGCAACCGCGAGCGCGTGAAGGAATTCTAGGCCGCCTCAGCGGTCCTTCAGGAAATAGCGGTCGGTCGCGGTCAGTGCCGTGTCCAGTTCGTAGACGATCGGCTGGCCGGTCGGGATCTCCAGCGCGACGATCTCCCCGTCCGAAATTCCCGAGAGATGCTTGACCAAAGCCCTGAGCGAATTGCCGTGGGCGGAGATCAGCACGCGCTGGCCGTCCTTGAGGGCCGGCGCGATCCGCGCCTCCCAATAAGGCAGAACGCGGGCGATCGTGTCCTTCAGGCTCTCCTGCGTCGGGATGGCGATGCCGGCATAGCGGCGGTCCTTGCTGAGATCATATTCGCTGCCCGGCGCCAGCGGCGGCGGCGGGATATCGAAGCTGCGCCGCCAGATCTTCACCTGTTCGTCGCCATGCTTCGCCGCGGTCTCCGCCTTGTCGAGGCCGGTCAGGCCGCCATAATGACGCTCGTTCAGCCGCCAGTTCTTCTCGACCGGCAGCCAGAGCCGCCCCATCGCCTCCAGCGCGATGTTCAAGGTCTTGATCGCCCGCGTCTGCAGCGAGGTGAAGCAGAGGTCGAAATCGAAGCCCTTTACGGCCAGCGCCTCGCCCGCCGCCTTCGCCTCCGTCTCACCAAGCGGGGTCAGGTTCACGTCCCACCAGCCGGTGAACCGGTTCTCGAGGTTCCAGGCGGACTGGCCGTGGCGGAGGAGGACGAGCTGGGGCATCGGCCTTACTTCCGATAGGCTTCCAGCTTTGGCAGCACTGCATGCAACGCGTCGAGGCAGGCGCGGGCGAGCAGGCGGGAGCGGTCGGTCGACCAGCCATAGACCGGGTCCGGCAGGTCGGCATTGTCCTTGAACGGCATTTCCAGCGTCATTGAGACCGCACCGTAGCGCTCGGCGAGCTGGGCGGTGGACATGGAAAGATTGGCCTGGCCCGCGGCCGGGATCTCGTAGCCCTTGTCGGTCTGGAAATCCGGCGTGGCCCGGACCAGAGCCGTGCTGAACGCGTCGAACACATCCTGCTGGGCCTGTTTGAACGAAGGAATACCCTCGAAGCCGGCAAGGAAATTGGCGGCGATCGCCTCGTCGCCGTGAATGTCCATCGCGAAATCGACGCCGGTCTTGTCCATCTCAGCCCGGACGACGAGCACTTCCGGGCTCTTCTCCGCGCTCGGCGCATGCCATTCGCGGTTGAGGTTCACGCCCGCCGCATTGGTCCTGAGGTGGCCGCGGAAGCTGCCGTCGGGGTTCATGTTCGGGACAACGTGAAAGGTCGCTTTCTCGCGCAGGCGGCGCACCACCGGATCGGCCTCGTCGAGCAGCCGCTCGAGCGCCCCCTCCATCCACCATTCGGCCATGGTCTCGCCGGGATGCTGGCGGGCGTAGAGCCAGACCTGGAGCTTGCCGCCGGGCAGCTTGAAATAGTCTATCTCGCGGCCGTCGAGCGTCTGGCCGAGCGAGCGATATTCGACGCCCGCTGCGACGACCGAGGCGACCAGATCGTGATGCCGCTCCATCGTGTAGGGTGCGAAATAGGCCACCCAGATACTGTCGGAGTCGGGCGTCACGCTGATCGTCAGCACGCCGTCCGCATAGGCGGTCTCGGCCCGGGTCCACTCCTCCCGGTCCTCGCTGACGCAGGCCTGGTAGCCAGGCCAGCCGTCCGGATAGGCGGCGCCCGCGCAATTGGTCAGGCGCAGCTTCAGCGCGCGGCCGGCGCCGCCGGTGACCCGGAAATAGAACCACTGGTAGAAATCGGACTGGTGATCCTTGGCGATCTCCAGGTTCACCACATCGCCATCGATGGCGACCACGCGAATGTTGCCGCCATCGAAGGCGCTCGAAATCGAGAGAGTCATAATGTCCTTAAGCTGTCAGATACCGTTGTCAGCGGACCCTGATAGTGCGCCCCGACTCCCCGGGGAAGTCCCGAAACAGGGCGGCCGCCAAACGGTTCGCCGCAGCGGCGCGGGCCGCGTCCGGCGTGCCGGCGCGGGCCTCATAGTCCGCCCGGCCTTCCCAGGCGACGGTCGCGTCGGAGCGGCGCTGGATGCGCACCGAGAGCTGGGTGGCGACCAGCCGGTCCGTCCGCCGGCCGACCGGAATATCGATGCCGCCGCCGACGCCGACGCCGCCATGGCGCCCATAGGAACCGGTGCCGCCGCCAAGGCCGATCGAGAAGCCCGAGCGGCGCGGGGCGATCCGGTCGCTCTGCGTCACCGCGACGATCGCCACCTGCTCAGAGCGGGCATTGCCCTTCTGGACCGTCCAGCCGAGCCGGGTGAGCTCGCGCGCGACCGCATCGGAGACCTGGTCGAACTCCAGGCTGTTCGCGTCCGCGGGATCGCTCGCCTCGACCGCGATCACCGTCCGGGCAATTGGCTGGCCGAGATGGAAACGGGTGACCGAGGGCATGGTCGGCCCGGCATCGGTCATGCAGCCCGAAAGCGTGGCAAGCCCTGCTACGGCGCCAAGGCAGATTGCGAATCGCTTCATCGCGTCCTCCATTCCCGGCCTTTTCCCGCAACGGCCAGACCGTATAGGGAGAGTAACGATTTTAGCGCGTTTTTGCTGCATCCGACAGTATCGGAGACGAAATGACGGGAACTGAAAAACTGCCGGTGCTGGTGACTGGCGGCGCCGGTTATATCGGCAGCCATGCGGTGCTGGCCCTGCTCGATGCGGGCTGGCCGGTGGTGGTGATCGACAATCTGGTGACCGGCTTCCGCTGGGCGGTGCCCGAGGGCGCGGTCTTCGCCGAGGGCGATATTGCCGATCAGGCATTGGTCGCGGAGCTGATCGCCACCCACGGGATCGGCGCGATCATGCATTTCGCCGGCTCGGTGGTGGTGCCTGAATCGGTCGAGGACCCGCTCAAATATTATTCGAACAACACGGTGAAGAGCCGCAGCCTGATCGAGAGCGCGGTGAAGGGCGGGGTGAAGCACTTCATCTTCTCCTCGACCGCCGCGACCTACGGCATTCCGGACCAGGTGCCGGTGGCGGAAGGCGCGCGGACCGAGCCGATCAATCCCTATGGCTGGTCGAAGCTGATGACGGAGCGGATGCTGAAGGACAGCGCCGCCGCCTATCCGCTCAACTATTGCGCGCTCCGCTATTTCAACGTCGCCGGTGCGGACCCGGAGGGGCGCTCGGGCCAGTCGACCAAAGGCGCGACTCATCTCATCAAGATCGCGGTGGAGGCAGCGACCGGCAAGCGCGGCCATGTCGACGTCTACGGCACGGATTATGATACGACCGACGGCACGGGGGTGCGCGACTATATCCATGTCAGCGATCTCGCTGCCGCCCATGTCCATGCGCTGGAGCGGCTGATCGCGGCGCCCGGCGAGAGCCTGGTGATGAATTGCGGCTATGGCCGCGGTTTCTCCGTGCTGGAGGTGCTGGACTGCGTCGATCGTGTCACCAACCGGACGATCGAGCGGCGGATGTTGCCGCGCAGGGCCGGCGACCCGCCTGCCCTGATCGCCGACAATGGCCGCATCCTCGCCACCCTGCCCTGGCGGCCGGCGCGGGACAGGCTCGATCTGATCGTCGCGGATGCGCTGGCCTGGGAGCGGCGGCTGGCCGAGCGGCCGCCGTCCGCCTAGAAGCGCCGTCATGGGAATGACCCCTCAGGAAGCGAACCAACTCGTCCGGGAGGGCAGCGCAGCCTTGCAGGCGGGCCGCGCCGCCGAGGCCCGGGCGATGCTCGAACGGGTCACCGCCGCGGGCTTCGAAAATACCGAGCTCTGGCTGCTGATCGCCAGCGTCTGCCGCGCGCAGGGCGATGCGGGCGGTGAGGAGGCGGCGCTGGACCGCGCGCTCGTGCTCGACGCGCGGCAGCTCCGCGCGATCATCCTGAAGGCCGATTGCCGGTTGAAGGCGGGCGACGACAGCGCCGCCGCCATTCTCTACCGCAAGGCGCTGATGCTGGCGGAGGGGCAGAATGTCCCCCAGCAGCTCGCCCGGGATCTCCATCGTGCCCAGGCGACCATGGAGCAGCTCAAGACCCGCTTCACCGCCCATCTCGAAGAGAAGCTTGGTGGGCTTGGCTTTCCCGCGGGGCAGCGCAGCGCGCGGTTCCAGCACTCGCTCGACCTGCGTGCCGGCCGCAGGCAGATCTATCTGCAGGAGCCGACCCTCTATTATTTCCCCGAACTGCCGCCGGTGCAGTATTTCGAGCGGGAGGATTTCGCCTGGGCGGGCACCGTCGAGGCGGCCACCGACGTCATTCGCGAAGAACTGCAGACTATGCTCGCGGGCGACCGGACCGGCTTCCTCCCCTATATCAGGAGCGAGGCGAACCAGCCCCGCGACCACCCTTTGCTCGACCGGCCCGACTGGAGCGCGCTCTTCTTCTGCGAGAACGGCCAGATGAACGAGGCGGTGATCGCCCGCTGCCCGCGCACCTGGGAGGTCATGCGGCAGCTGCCCTTGCCGATGATCGACAAGGCCGGCCCTTCGGTGATGTTCTCACTGCTCAAACCGCACACGCGGATTCCGGCGCATACCGGCACGCACAATACTCGCTTGATCTGCCACTTGCCGCTGATCGTCCCGCCCCATTGCGGCTTCCGCGTCGGCAACGAGACGCGGGAATGGGAGGTCGGCAAGCTGATCATCTTCGACGACACGATCGAGCATGAGGCCTGGAACGACAGCGCCGAGGAGCGCGTCGTGCTGATCTTCGACGTCTGGCGGCCCGAGCTCAGCGAGCAGGAGCGGCGCGAGGTCACGGCGCTCTTCGCCGCCTCCCAGGCCGAACTGGCGGGCTGAGGCGTCAGGCCGGCGAGGAAATTGCACCAATAGAGCGTGCGTCCTGAGCAACAAAGTCGCTGCCTGGACAGCCGCCCAAGCGAGGATCGTGCAAAGTTCCGCGTTTGGCCGATCCGGCGTTGAACCGACCCGCTGCTTTTGGTCTTTCTCCGGGTTCCATGATTCGAAAGCCCAGGGGGATTTTCCAATGAAACTGCTTTCCACCGCCCTTCTCGCTGCCGGTCTGGCGTCGCTCGCCGCCTGCGGCGGTGGCGCCGCCAACAACGCGGCGGCCGCGAACAACAGCGCCGAGGCGCTGCCGCCCGTCGACAATGTCAGCGATCTGAACAGCCTGCCGCCGGCGGATCTCAACGCCAGCAATGCAGCGACGACCAATGCTGCGTCGGGCAATGCCGCGGCCACGACCAACGCGACCGCCGCAAGCAACAGCAGCGCCGCGCACTGATCTTCCGAAATCCCGCTGAGGTCTCCCTAGGTTGAAGCGGCGACTGGCTCCCGGACCCCCCGTCCGGGAGCCGTTTTCGTTGTTGCCCAGGTTGCGGTGCCGGCCCGCTCCCCCGCCCAGCCTTCCGATAGCATGACACCCTGGCGGGAGGCTGGGTGGGGGAGTGGGCTGGAGCCGCCCAGAACTATGCCGCGCTCAGCGGGTAGG
>JBGAHY010000034.1:0-32408 GCA_044225925.1 Allosphingosinicella sp. | reverse complement strand
CGCCGCCTTCCTCAGCGGCGGCACCCGCCTCTTCGCTCGTTTCGACCGCAGCCATAATGTCCTTCGTGTGTCCGAAACCGGATAACATGCGCCCCCGAACCCGAAGGATCGGGGCCGTCGCGGGGCCTGATAGACGGGGGAAACGCCTTTTGCCAACCGTCATTTTGACGGGCGGGTTACGGGGGGAGGCTGTGCCCGCTCCTCCCGCCCCCTTCGACTGCCCTGCAGGCGCCAAGCACAGGCTTCGACAGGCCCGGGGCAAACGGTTAGGACAGGCGCAGAACATCGTTTGCGGGGGCGGGCATGGATATCACGGCACATTCGATCGCCCTGATCTCGATCATCGTCGGACTCGGGCTGACCGAGATGTTCGGCAATCTCCACCGGCTGATCCGCAACCGCGCCCGGGTCCGCTGGGACTTCCTGCCGCTGGCCTGGGCGGCGACCCTGTTCGTGGTCGTGCTCAATTACTGGTGGGCCGTCTATCTCGGGCTCGACGGCTCGCATCAGGCGCGCACCGCCGCCGAATTCGGCCTCATCCTCGCGCCGCCGCTCCTGCTGTTCCTCGCGACGGCGAGCGTGCTGCCCAATTTCGAACCGGGCGGTGACTGGGACATGCGCGCCCACTACCAGACCCAGCGCCGGGTCTTCATCCTGACCTTCGCGATCTATCAGGTCAGCACCTTCACGACCGTCCTGCTGGTCGGCGGCCTCGGCTGGAACTTCCTGAGCATCGTCCGCGCCGTCATCTTCCTGCTGCTCGTCTCCATGCTGTTCATCAACCGGCGGCGCTGGGACTGGACGGCGGTGCTGGCGATCCTGGCGTTCCTGTTCATCCGGCTGACCACCCAGGTGGTGCGGTAGCGAGGAGGAGATTGGCGATGGAGCAGGTCACGGGCGGTTGCCTGTGCGGCAAGGTCCGGTTCGTGGCGGCGGGCGCGCCGGATCGGGTCGGCGTCTGCCATTGTCTCGATTGCCGCAAGCATCACGGGGCGCTGTTCTACGCGGCGGCGATCTTCCCCGCGGATGCGGTGACGATCACCGGCGACGCGCGCGACCATGCCGGGCGCCATTTCTGTCCCCGTTGCGGGTCGTCGGTGTTTGCCCAGTTCGGGGACGAGATCGAGGTTCACCTGGGTGCCCTCGATGCGCCCGACCAGTTCAAGCCGACCTACGAATGCTGGACCGTCCGCCGCGAACCGTGGCTGCCGCCCTTCCCGGGGACGCATAGCTACGCGCAGGATCGGGAGGGCGGAGGGCGCTCGGAGGATTAGGCCAAATCCCCCTCTCCCGTTTTGGGGAGCGCCGCCTTCCTCAGCGGCGGCACCCGCCTCTTCGCTCGTTTCGACCGCAGCCATAATGTCCTTCGTGTGTCCGAAACCGGATAACATGCGCCCCCGAACCCGAAGGATCGGGGCCGTCGCGGGGCCTGATAGACGGGGGGAACGCCTTTTGCCAACCGTCATTTTGACGCGCGGGTTACGACCCTTAAGAAGCCGGCATGCGCCTCGCCCTTTTTCAGCCGGACCAGGCCGGCAATGTCGGCACGATCATCCGCCTCGCCGCCTGCCTGGGCGTATCGCTCGACCTGATCGAGCCGATGGGCTTCCCCTGGGGCGACAAGGCGCTGAAGCGCGCCGGCATGGACTATGCCGAGCTCGCCAACGTGACGCGGCACGCGGACTGGGCGGCCTTCGCGGCGGGGCTGGCGGGGCGACTGGTATTGTTCACGACGAACGGCGCGGTGCGGCTGCCGGAGGCGCGGTTCGAGTCGGGGGACGTGCTGCTGTTCGGGTCGGAGAGTGCGGGTGTGCCGGCGGCGGTGCATGAGCGGGCGGAGTTGCGGGTGCGGATTCCGCAGGTCGCGGGGACTCGGTCGTTGAATCTTGCGGTGGCGGCGGGGATCGGCGTGGCGGAGGCGGTCAGGCAGGCGGGAGCGTGGGTGAGGTAAGCTTGCGGGCCATCCGGTCATGACCGGCAACCTCAGACCTTTGCTCGCCAGAAACCGCCGGACGGCTAACAACCCATTGCGAACATTCAGCGTCGCGCCGGGACAATTGCAAACTCAGGCTCGCCATTGGTAAGCACATCCAGACAACCCCAGCCCGTCACGAACGGAGCACGGGGAGCTGTTGTCCCCGGATTGAGGGGACAGCCTCGCGTGGCTGTCCCCTGAGCCCGTGCCTATTCCTCGTAAACGACCTCATGCGTGGTGCAGAGATTGATGTTGCGCAGCTCGTGGTCGGCCCCGCCCTGCACCGTCACCTTGACGTCCCACACGCAGACATCCTCGTTGCGGTCGAACTCGATCTCGGTGGAGGCGCCAGCCGCGAGCGGATCGCCTGCGGTGAACAGATCGTCGCCCCAATCGTCGCTCGTCGTCGGGCCGATATAGAAATTGGTGATCGGCGTGCGCGAGCGGTTGGTCACGGTGAGCGTCGGGTGACGACCGTGGGAACCGATGGTCACGTTGTTGCCGGCGGCAGGCGCGGTGGCATTGGCCGGCGGGGCCGGCGGCCCTGCGGGCTTCGCCGGCGCGGCGGCGGCGCTGTTGTTCGCGGCCGGCGCAGTGCCGCCGCCACAGGAAGCGAGCGCGGTCGAGGCAGCCAGGGCGGCCGCCAGTGCAAGCAGTCTTTTCATTGAATATCCCCCGATCGGGAGGCGCCGCGGCCTGTATAAAGGCGCGGCGCCTCTCACGCGTGTCAGCCGACGCGGCAGCGTCCGGTATTGGTGTTCTGGGTATCACCGTCGTCGTAGCGCACGGACATGGTGAAGCCGTCGGAGGCGATGCGGGTGATCGTCGCGCCATACCATTGGCCGTCGGTGAAGCGGCACTCGACATGGCTGCCGGCGCGCCAGTCGAACGGGCGGATCAAATTGGCCGGGCGGCGCTCGACACTGTTGTCGTCAAAGCGGACGGTGACGGTGTTGCCGTCGCGCGCAGCGACGACGCCGGGGAAATATTGGGTGCTGCCCCGCCACTGGGAGAGGACCCAGTCGCCCACATCCTGGGCCGAGACCGGGGCCGCCAGGAACGCCGCGGCCAAAGCGGCCGCTACACAGATTTTCTTCATTCGCAGTCTCCTTACGGTCGAACAGCCGCCACGCCGGCGGTGCGCCGGTCCCGTGAGCGGGATGAATCGCGGATGTCAGTTCTGCCGCATGGCAATCCCCCTCCCCGCATTCACCGCAGGTTGTAACCCATTGGGAGCAAATGTAATTGGACGCCCGCATCCTATTTCTTGGATGTCCGTTTCCCCGGAAGATGCTGATGATCGACATGATGCTGCCAGCCGCGCTGCGACGGCGTCCCCGGGGTGCGGCCGCGTGAGCGATACGGTTGCGGGCGGCGCCATCAGCGCCATCGAGGTTGCGCGTTTTTCGACGGACGGGCTTCCGCCCGAACAGCGTTATGCGCACTGGCTGGGCCGAAGCTGGCCGCGCGTCGACGCCATCTACCGGACCGAACCGAGCGAGCCGTTCGGGACTTTGTTCGAAAGCGTCGAGCTTGGCGGGATCTTCTTCGTCTATGTCGAGATCACCGGCATGCGCTGGGAGCGTCGCCTGCAGGACATCAGGACCTCGGACTTCGATCCGATCATCGTCAACATGATGATCGAGGGCGCCGCGCAGGGCGACTTCGACGGCCGCGCGTTTCACGAGGAAGCGGGCGATTTCCATTTCCACGATCTGGCGAAGCCGTCGCTCCATGTTTCGACGGCCAGCCGCACTTACTCCCTGATCATTCCGCGGCCGCTGGCGGCGCAGGTGTTCGGCCCGCTCGACGACCTGCACGGCCTGGTGGTGCGAGGCGCCTGCGCCGATCTGCTGCTCGCCCATGCGGAGCAGGCGTGGCGCGCTCTGCCCGCGCTCGACCCGAGCGGCGCGCCGGCGCTCGGCCGCTCCCTGCTGGACCTTGTCCTGGTGGCGGCGGCGCAGGCCCGGGCGAGTGCCCCGCCGCCCGCGCCGGGGATGAGCATGCTCCGCAGGCGCGCGGAGGCGGCGATCGAAGCGCAGTTGAACAGGCCGGTGGCGATCGCCGCGCTGTGCCGCCAGCTGAACGTCTCCCGCAATCGCCTGTTCGCCGCATTCCGGGAGGATGGCGGGGTGCAGCGCTACGTGACCGCGCAGCGGCTGGAGCGCGCCAGGGCGGCGCTGGCCGACCGGGAGCGCGCCGAGCCGATCGGGACGATCGCAGAGCGGCTCGGCTTCTGCGACGCGTCGCATCTGACCCGGCTGTTCCGGGCGCGCTACGGCATGGCCCCGCGCGACTATCGGCGGCTGGTGGCGGGCGACCAGGCGCTGCGGCCCGAAGCGTAGCGCCCCGCCCCAATCCGGCCCGGGCAATCCCGCGCATTCCATGCTATGCTCCGGCCAACTCAGCGGGAGGGGGAAGCCATGCCATATCCGCGCGCGCATTATTACGTGCTGGTGGTGATCGCCGTGATCGCCGCCGGGTTCTGGCCGAGCTATTTCGGGGCGTGGGACGCGGCACCCTGGCAATTCCACGCCCACGGCATCGCCGCGAGCCTGTGGGTAATCATGGTGTTCGCGCAGAGCTGGACTGCTCATCATCGCCAGCTGCCGCTGCACCGCGCGATTGGCAAGGCGAGCCTGTTCCTCTTCCCGTTCCTGATTGGGGGGCTGGCGGCGATCATCGACGTGACCGCCAAAGGCTTCGTCGCCAATGCCGATCCGGTGCGGCAGATGTTCGGCGGCTCCTTCCTGATCGGCATGGCGGTGGCGATGGCGGCTTATGTCACCGTCTATTATCGCGCGCTCAAATACCGGCGGAAGGTGTGGACCCATGCCGGTTACATGCTGACGACGCCGCTCATCCTGTTCGAATCCCCGTTCGGGCGGATCCTCAACATGTTCATGCCGGGCCTGATAATCGCCGGGATCGCCGATCTCGGGCGGATCATGACCGCGATCCTCTGGTCGATGGCGCTGGAGCTGCTGTTCATCGCCCTGGTCTGGTGGAAGTGTCGGGAGAAGGCCTCGCCCTTCCTGGTCGCGGGCGGATTCATCGTGGCGCAGATGGTGACGATGGGGCTGATGGGCGACCTGCCGGTGCTGAAGATGCTGCTGGCGGCGTTGGGGCAGGTGCCGAGCATCGCGGTCTGGGGGACCGGGTTCGCGATCGGTGCGCTGACCAGCTGGGCCGGGTGGAAGGCAGGCCTCCGCACGCCACGACCGGCAGAGGAAGCGCCGCAGCCGGCCTGAGCGGGCTTGCCAGCGGGCGCGCAGGGGGGCTAGCGCGCGGCCATGTTCGAACTCGACGACCAGCAGCAGGCGGCCCGCACCTGGTTCGAATCGCTGCGCGACCGGATCTGCGCCGAATTCGAGGCGATCGAGGCCGAGGCCGGCTCCGATGCGCGCTTCGATTATCTGAGCTGGGACCGGACGGACCCCGACGGCGCCCCGGGTGGCGGCGGCGTGCGCGGCGTGATGAAGGGCCGCGTGTTCGAGAAGGTCGGGGTCAACGTCTCCACCGTCGGCGGCAGGTTCAGCGAGGAGTTCGCCAAGACCATCCATGGCGCCGGCGAGGATCCGAGCTTCTTCGCCACCGGCATCAGCCTGGTCGCGCATATGGCGAACCCGCATGTGCCGGCCGTCCATATGAACACGCGCTTCCTCTGCACAACGAAACGCTGGTTCGGCGGCGGCGCCGACCTGAACCCGCCCATTCCCTACGGCGAAGATACGGCGGACTTCCACGCCCGGCTGCGCGCCGCCTGCGCGGCCCACGACCAGACTTATTACGAGCGCTTCGCCAAATGGGCGGAGGATTATTTCTACATCCCCCATCGCGGCGTGCACCGGGGCGTGGGCGGCATCTTCTACGACCATCTGGACTGCGTCGAGCCCGGCCATGGCGTGAGCTTCGCGGAGAATCTCGCCTTCACCCGCGATGTCGGGGAGGCGTTCCTCGATGTCTTCCCGCGGCTGGTCCGGCGGCGGATGGCGACGAAATTCACCGAGGCCGACCGGGCCGTGCAGCTGGAGTGGCGCGGGCGCTATGCCGAGTTCAACCTGCTCTACGACCGGGGGACCCTGTTCGGGCTCAGGACCGGCGGCAATGTCGATGCGATCCTGATGAGCCTGCCGCCGCTGGCGACCTGGTCTTGAGCGCGACCTTGAGCGCGGTGCCCGCCGGCCATGTCGCGGCGGTGGTGACCTATCTGGAGATGGACGAAGCGCCGGCGGACCTTGCGGCGCCCGCCTCGCCGCTGCGAATCGAGCGCCTGGCGGGGATCGACCCCGACCGCTACCGGGCGCTGTTCCGCCGGGTCGGCGCGCAATGGCTCTGGTTCTCGCGGCTGGCGATGAGCGATGCGGAGTTGCTCGCCAAATTGGCCGAGGTGCATGTCGTGCGCGGGCCGGATGGGGGCGACGCCGGCTTCATCGAGCTGGATTTCCGCGAGCCGGGGCGCTGCTCGATCCGCTTCCTCGGGCTGGTGCCGGAACTGGCCGGGCAAGGCCATGGCCGCTGGCTGTTCGCGGAGACTTTGCGGCGGGCCTGGGCGCCGGGGGTGGAGAAAGTGACGGTGCACACCTGCTCGCTCGACCATCCGGCCGCCCTCCCCGCTTATCTGCGCGCCGGCTTCGTGGCGAAACGGCGAGCCTTCGAGAGCTTCCCCGACCCCCGCCTCGCCGGCCTGCTGCCACGCGACGTCGCGCCGCAGATTCCCTTGGTCGGTTAGGCGAAGACGGCGGCCGACAGCTCGACTTCCTCGCCCTTTAGCTGGAGGTAGATACCGGCGGGGATCATGACCGACAGGATGGCGAAGGGGATGGCGAGGCCGACCCTGGGGATGAGGGTGGCGGTGTCGAACGTATAGCCGACGCCGCCACGCGGGATGGCGTGGATGCCTTCGCCAAGCGCGAAGGACAGGCCAATGACAACCCCCGCCATCACCACCCCGACCAGCAGGAGATAGCGGGCAATCGCGGTCTGGTCGTCCAGTGTCATCCGCCAGGATTCCTTCGCCGCGGCCCAGAGGTTGAAGCTGCCGTGCGCGGCCAGCCATGGCGTGGCGCAGCTCAGCCGCGCAGCGAGCCAGAACATCACGCCGCTCAGCACCAGCAGCAGGACTGCGATGGCGCCGTCACCGCCGGCCAGGGTCGCGGCGGCCTCCAGCGAGCCGGTCGCGGCGCCGACGATCATCAGGAAGGCCAGGATCAAGAGCACCACCGCGGACACCATGATCGTCTGGCTCACGAACAGCAAAGCGAAGGGCGCCATCAGGGGCAGCAGGAAGACGAGGATCGCGAGCAGCCAGGTGTCTGAGCTGACGATCAGCTCGGACGCATATTGGCCGATGGTCCGCGCCAAGCCGGCCACAGCGATGGCGAGCAGGCCGGCGAGCAGGCCATAGAGCAGAGCCCGCCCCAAAGAGGCGCCGAAGCCGAGCCGCCAGCAGGCGAAATAGCTCGCCGCCTGCGCGACATAGCCGAAGAGGAGGATAAAGATGATGACGGGCCGATCGCTCAGCCAGCTATTGCCATAAGGATCCGGGCCGGGGCGGCCGAGATTCACGGTCTCGATGGGGCCACCGGCCAGAACATATTGCAGGCCGAGCGGGAGCGCGAGGCCGAGCCCGACCAGCAGCAAGGTCATGACGAGCCAGTGCCGCGTGAAGAAGCCGAGGCCGAGCGTCCACGCGCCGACGATGCTGAAGGCGTTCATTCCCCCACCCCCGTGAGAAGATCAGGCGTCCGGCCGCGGCGGGGCGAGCGCCCGGTAGATGGCGGCGGTCAGCATGTTGAACAGGGCCGCGGCGACGGCCTGCATCGCGCAGAGCACGATCATCCCCAACAGGGTGCCGAGCTCCTGACCGGCGGCGGCCTTGAAGGCGATGCCGGTCACCAGGCTGATCGCCAGCATCAGGATCCCAGCGGCGATCGCCACCAGCAAATAAAGGCCGACGATGGACCAGGCATGGCCGGCGCTGAGACCCCAGCCGCGTTTCAGCGCTTCGATCGGGTTGCGCCATTCCTCGGCCACCATCGCCGGCGCGGCGGGCAGCAGGCGGCCCCAAAGATAGAGACCCGGCACGATGAGCAGCATGAAGCCGAAACCGACCGCGAGATTCGTCAGCAGGATCAGGATCGAGAAGGCCGGCAGCAGGACGATGGCATAGAGCAAGGCGCCGCCAACCGTGCCGCCGCGCGCGAAGGCGAGCCGGAGCATCGCCGCGCTGCCGATCATGACCACGAAGCTCTGCAGCACGACCGGCAGCGCATTCTGCCGGTAATAATCAAGGATGAGCTGGACGTAGGTCTGGACGTCCGCATCGGCCGGCGGGTCCGGCATCGGATAGAAATGATTGACCAGGAGGGTCGGCAGGAAATTGAAGACGCCGGCGATTGCAATCAAGGCCGCCCAGTGGGTCCGGGTCAGCCTGAGCGTATCCGCCCACACCGCATTCTGGGTGAATTTCGCCACGCGCCCAATCTCCTAGCCCGGCTTGCATAGCCGGGCGCGGCGCGGCGCAGCAAGCGGTGCTTGTGTATGCGGGCGCCATATCCGACATGGGCTGGCGATGACTGCCGACGCGATCGAATGGCGCCAGACGCCGGGCCTCGTCCCCTACCCCGAAGCGCTCGCCGAAATGGAGGCGCGGGCGGCCGCGATTCGGGACGGCAGTGCCCACGAGCTGGTCTGGCTGCTCGAGCATCCGCCGCTCTACACCGCGGGAACGAGCGCCGACCCGGCGGAGTTGTTCAACCCGCAGGGCTATCCCGTTTACGCTGCTGGACGGGGTGGCCGATACACCTATCACGGCCCGGGCCAGCGGGTCGGCTATCTGATGATCGATCTCGACCGGCGAGGCCGCGACGTCCGCCGATTCGTCCATGCTCTGGAGGGCTGGCTGATCGATTCGCTGAGCGATCTCGGAGTCTCGGCCCACCGCTCGCCGGGACGAATCGGCATCTGGGTGGACCGGCCGGGCGGCGTCGAGGCGAAGGTCGGTGCGCTCGGCCTTAGGGTGAAGCGCTGGGTTACCCTGCACGGCTTCTCGGTCAATCTCGCGCCGCGGCTTGCCGACTTTTCCGGCATCGTGCCCTGCGGCATCGCCGACTCGCCGGTGACCAGCCTGGCCGACATGGGGGTGGCCGATCACGCCCGTTTCGACCAGGTTCTCAGAGGAAGATTCGAGGCTTTTCTGGGTGCGCTGGGCGGTGAATAGCGAGGCTTGAGAGGCTTGGCCTTTCCGTATAAAGCGCAAAGCTGATTTGGCGAAAAAGGGGCCTACCCGACCAAATCATTAATCTAGGGAGACCTTCTAATGCGCATTCTTTCTCTCGCGACGGTCGCCGGCGCCGCTCTGCTCGTCGCGGCTTGCGGCGGTGGCGCCGCCAACAACACCGCCAACGCTCCGGCCGTCGACAACGGCACGGCGATGGGCAACGACATGATGGCGCCCGACATGAACGCGCCGATGCCGGCCGGCAACGAGTCGATGAACTCGACGACGACGACGACCGCGGCGCCGGGTGGCAACACCACGACGACGACCACGAACACCGCCACCGCGAACCACATGTAATTCGCGCCAAACGGATTCGAAACGGAAAGGCCGTCGGGCAACCGGCGGCCTTTCTTTTTTGCTTTCGCGCGGCGGCTGCGGCGGTAAAGATCGTCTCTGAACCAAGTGGAGGATCCGTCATGCGTCACCTGTTCAAGTTCGCGCTGCTGGCCGGCACAGCGCTCGCCATTTCGGGCTGCAAGAGCCAGGCGCCCGCGGCCAATAATGTGACGAACGAGGTCGGCATGAACGTGAGCCTGGCGACGCCGGGCAACGACGCGAGCGCGGTGGAATCGGTGACCAATGCGCCGACCCCGGCCCCGCCGCCCGCCATGGAGACGAACAGCACCGGCAACAGCGTGCCGCCGTCCCCGGCGCCGTCCTCCTCCACGCCGAACGTCGAGAGCAACGTCGCCGGCATGTGAGCCGCGCCGCCCGCGCGGCGCGCCCATTTGCGCTTCGGCGTGGTTTACCAAGGCCCGTGAAAGCGTTACCCAGCGGCTTTCGCGGAAAGACGAGGTGCGCGTGATGAGGACGATCCGCCTGAAGCATGCGGCATTGGCCGCGCTGGCCCTTGCGGCCCTCCCCGCCCCCGCCGCGGCCCAACTCTTCCTCGTACCGCCCGCATATCCCTCGGCGCCGATCGACGGCAGCGACCCTCTGGTCGGCCTGCCGCTGCCGGGCGCGACGCCGGCCGAATATCGGGCGGGCCTGGTCTGGAACATGCGCTCGGGCCTGAACGTCGCCGCCTTGCAGTGCCAGTTCTCGCCCTTCCTGCGCACCGTGCCCAATTACAATGCCCTCATCGCCCACCATAATCGCGAGCTGGCGGCCGCCTATACGACGCTGGAGGGCTATTTCCGCCGGGTCGGCGGCGCCCGCGGACCGCGCAATTTCGACCTTTATTCGACCCAGACCTATAACGGCTTCTCGTCCGGCGACGCGCAAATGGGTTTCTGCCAGACCGCCTCGCGGATCGGGAAGGAGGCGCTGGCAACGCCCAAGGGCCAGTTCGCCCAGCTCGCCGCCAATCGGATGCGAGAGTTCCGGGGCAGCCTGGTGCCGGTTCCAGACGGCTACACCTTCACCCGCGCCCAGGTCCGGCTCTCGCCGATCGCGCTCAGCCCGCGCGATTGCGCCAGCCTGCCACGCAACGAGCGGCGGGTCTGCGAGCAGCAGCGATAGGATTCGAAACTAGGGAAGCCCCAGCAACTTATGCGTCTGGAGGCTGAGCCGCCATTCGGGGTGGCCCAGGACATAATCAATCGCCGCCTGCCGTGCCGCGTCCGCCTCGGCGCAGTCCATCGGCTGGATCAGATAGTGGCGGAAATCCCAGCCAAGCAGGTCCCTGGGGTCGATCCCGGCCTGGGGCCAGACCAGCTTGAGCTCGTCGCCACGGCGCTGGACGACATCGGTGCCCGCCTTGGGGCTGACGCAGATCCAGTCGATGCCGTCGGGCGCGGGCAAGGTGCCGTTGGTCTCCACCGCAATCTCGAAGCCGCGGGCGTGGAGCGCGTCGACCAGGGGCGCGTCGAGCTGCAGCATCGGCTCGCCGCCGGTGATCACGACCAGTCGGTCCTCGGCCCTGCCCCATAGTAACTCGACCTTCGCGGCAAGGGCGGGCGCGGCGTAGCGCCCGCCATTCTCGCCATCCATGCCGACGAAATCGGTGTCGCAGAAACGGCACTGGGCGGTGGCGCGGTCCTGTTCGCGGCCGGTCCAGAGGTTGCAGCCCGAGAGGCGCAGGAAGACGGCGCGGCGGCCGGCCTGCATGCCCTCGCCCTGGAGAGTCAGGAAGATTTCCTTGACCGCGTAGGTCACAGCCCGTTCCCCGTCAGGGGCGGGCTCGCCGCGTAGCGGGTTGGATCGGGCAGACCGGCTTCCTCGAATCCCTTGGCGCGCAGCCGGCAGGAATCGCAGAGGCCGCAGTGCAGACCGCCGGGCGCGGGATCGTAGCAGGACCAGCTCATGCCGGCGTCGAGGCCGAGCCGGGTGGCCTCGGTGGCGATCTCGGCCTTGGTCATGTGGAGTAAGGGCGTGTGGACGGTGAAGCGGTCGCCCTCGACCCCCGCCCTGGTGGCGAGATTGGCCATAATCTCGAAGGCGGCGATGAAGTCCGGGCGGCAATCGGGATAGCCGGAATAATCCAGGGCGTTGACGCCGATGAACAGGTCGCGGGCGCCGGCCGCCTCCGCCCAGCCGAGGCAGAGCGAGAGGAAGATGGTGTTGCGCGCGGGAACGTAGGTGACCGGGATAGCGCCCTCCTCCACGCCATCTTTCGGGACCGCGATATCGTCGGTCAGCGCGGAGCCGCCGAAACGGGTGAGGTCCAGCGGCAGCACGATATGCCGCTCCGCCCCCAGATGGGCCGCGATCCGCGCCGCCGCCGCCAGCTCGACGCGGTGGCGCTGGTTGTAGTCGACGGTGAGCGCGAGCAGCCGGTAACCCGCCTCGCGCGCGAGGCCGGCGACGACCATGGAATCCATGCCTCCGGAGAGGAGAACGACTGCAGCTTTGCTCATCGCGGGCGCATATAGCGATGTCGGGGACAAAAAGAATGGGCCGCCCCCCGGAGGGGACGGCCCAGTTCAGGCATCGAAGCCTGCTAGGGAGGAAAGCGTGCCGCTCGCGGCACACGAACGCCTCTACCCTCGCGTGGTTACCAACGGGTTAACCTCGATCCGTAATTTTACAGGTCCGGGAAGACCTAGTTGCAGGGCCCGACGCGCCGCGCCTCGGCGCGCATCGCGAAGGGCATGCCGTGATCCAGCCCCTGGCTGTCGATCTGCACCAGCCGCGGCGTTTCGATGCGGAGCGTGGTGCGGCCCCGGCCGAGGCCCGGGCAGGAATAATTGACCGTCATGCTGTCGGCATCCGCCGCGACGACGTCGCGCGTGCAAGGCGCTGCGCCGTGGCGCGGCTGGGTCAGCAGAATCGGATTGCCGAGGCAGATGGCGGCGATGCGCGCGCCACCCGCGCCGGAGCGCAACTCCCACTGGCCGGCCTCGAGCCGGGTCAGCATCGGACGCGCCGGCCCGGCGGGCTGGGACTGGCCCGGCCCGGCAAGGCACATAAGCAACCCTGCGGCGGCCAGCGGCCGCCAGGCAAACCCGTTACGCATCACAACTCCCGATGGCGGCAACACCCGCCGAGGCAAAGATTGCAAATACAATGCAGCAATATTGCGGCGCGACAATGAACAGAAGCTTGAAGCGTCCAAGCCGCTGTTTCGCACGACAAAAACTCAGCCTTTGTCTTCAGCTATCCAGTTCCGCGAGCGGGACCCGGTAGATTGTCGAGCAGAATTCGCAATCGACGCTGATCATGCCGTCCTCGTCCGCCATTTCGGCGCGCTCGTCCGCGGGGAAGCGGGCGAGGACCGAGCGGATATGGGCCTCGTTGCAGCGGCAGACGCGCACCAAAGGCGTGGTGGAAAGGAGGCGCACCTCCTCCTCGTCGTGGAACAGCCGCCAGAGCAGGTCCTCGAGCGGCAATGCCGGATCGGTGAGCTCCCCGGCGCGGACCGTCTCGCCCAGCATGCGGACATGATCCCATTCCGGATGGTCGAGCCGGGCGTGGAGCCGCTCGCGCCCCTCCTCGCCCTCGGGCAGATGCTGGAGCAGGATGCCGCCCGCGACGCGGCCACTGTCGCCGACGGCGATGCGGACGAGGCTCGGGATCTGCTCGGACTGCGAGAAGAAATGCTCGACCGCATCGGCCAGGCTTTCGCCCTCGAGCGGCACGATCCCCTGATAGCGCTCGTTGGTCGCCGACTGATCGAAGGTGATGGCGAGATAGCCCTTGCCGAACAGGGCCTCCAGCGAGGGGTGTGCGCCCGGTTCGGCGGCCAGCCGCTCCTTGTCGAAGCGAACATAGCCACGCAGCTCGCCGCCCCGATAGTCGGCGACGAGCAGATCGACGATCCCATTCTCGGTCTGCGCCTGCAGGGTCAGCTGCCCGCCAGCATCCTTCAGCGTCGCGCCCAGCAAGGCGGTGAGGACCAGAGCCTCGCCGAGCACATGCGCGATCGGCGCGGGATAGGCATGGGCCGAGAGAATTTCCTCGAGCGCCGGCCCGAGCCGGACCAGCCGCCCGCGGGCATGGCGGGTGGGCAGCGCGAAGCCGATGGCGCTGTCAAGGCTCGCCGCGGCGGCGAGAGGTTGCTGATTGGGGGAAGCCATGGCCCCGATGTGGCGATCAATGGTGCGGGGTCAAGCTTTGGTACCGAGGCTCAATCCGAGAAGAGGAACGTCAACTCGCGCTTTTCCTGCGCGGTCAGCTCCGGCCGCCAGATGTCGAAGATCAGCATGACCCGATCCTCTCCGCTGTCGTTCCAGGCTTCGTGCTCGATCGTGTCGTCGAAGATCAGCAATTTGCCCTCCTCCCATTCACGCACATCCTTGCCGACGCGGAAGCGGCAGCCGAGCGGTACGATCAGTGGGAGGTGGCAGATGAGGCGCGTATTATACATGCCGGTATGCGCGCCGATATGGGCTCCCGCCTTCAGCATCGAGAAGATGATGCTCGGCCCCCAGCCGGCGACGCGCGGGACAGGCGCGTGCTGGAGCACGGTTTCCCAGGTGCGCGGGCAGCGCTTGATATGCTCGGGTTCCATCCAGCCCTGCTCGCAGAAGACCAATACGCCCCAGTCCCTTTTGTCGGCCAGCGCCTTGCTGACGCCCATCGGCATCCCGTCGGCATTTTCGGGAAAGGGACGGAAATCGTTCGCGCCTGCGGCAAGCAAGCCGGTCAATTCCTCGCGGATGACGGCGGTCGCCGCCTCGACGGCCGGCACCCAGTCGAACAGGGCCGGATCGAAGAAGGTGATCTCTGGCAGTCCCGGATAGTGATGGTGGGTCGGATCCTGGGTCGTGGAATCCCCGCGGTCGGCCGAGGGATCGAGCGACGCCCGCAAGCGGGGGCTCCATTGCTGCGGCGGCATGCCGCGTTCCGTCAGTCGCCTTTCGCGCCGTGCGCGGACGCGGCCGCCAACCTCGGCGAGTGCCTCTTCGGCCCGCCGCACCTCCGCCGCTTCCTGCGGGGGCAAAGCGCGATCGCCAGCGACTTGCAACGCACGCCGGTAGAAATAGCAGGCCAGATCCTCGTCACGCGCCGCCAGCCGGTAGTCCGCCTTGCGGATGTTCAGAAGCACCGAGTGCGGTTCGTCCTCGATCAGCCGGTTGAGCTCCAGCTCGCTCGCCGGGACCGCGGCCTGCTGCTGATCTGCGGAAACCATTCCGGATGTGTGACGATCCGCATTCCGCTGGTCAATGCGCGGGCGGCAGATGATCGCGCTTGCGAATTCGCCTTACGCCGCTTTACATGACTAACACAGTGATGCAGGCTGGCCGTGACGCCGGCGAACCGGGCGATTCAGGGGGAGCGGAACCATGCGGAAAGTTTCATTCGTCATCGCGGCTTTGCTGGCGGGGAGCGCCGCCCTGCCGGCCGTGCCCGCGCTGGCGCAGCGCCGCGCCCCGGCGGCGGCGGCGGGGAACGCCGTGCCGTCGCTTGGCTACACCCACCGGGTGCTGGCCAACGGCCTCCAGGTCTATTCGATCCGCGATACCCGCACCGCCAATGTCTCGGTGCAGATGTGGTACAATGTCGGCTCCAAGGACGATCCCTCCGGCCGCTCGGGCTTCGCGCATCTGTTCGAGCACATTTTGAGCCGGGTCACGATCAACATCCCCCATGGCGAGCTTTCGCGCATCGTCGAGGAAGGCGCCGGCGGCACGCGCAACGCCTCCACCGGCTCCGACACCACCAATTATTACGAGACGGTCCCCGCCAACCAGCTGGAGGCAATGCTCTGGGCGCACGCCGAGCGGATGGGCCGCTCGGTGCTCGACCAGTCCGTGTTCGATACGGAGCGCAACATCGTGCAGGAGGAGATGCGCCAGCGAGTCCTCTCCCAGCCCTACGGCCGCCTGCAGCGTTATTATACGTTCGACACCGGCTTCACCGGCCACCCCTATCGTCGCTCCGGCATCGGCACGATCGCCGATCTGAACGATGCGACCCTGGCCGACGCGCGCGCCTTCCACGCCAATTTCTACCGGCCCGACAACGCCACCCTGATCGTCTCCGGCAATTTCGACCAGGCGACGCTTGACCGCCTGATCGACCGGCATCTCGGCGCCTTGCCCCGCCCGGCCAATCCGGTCCTCCGGAACCGCATGGTGGAGCCGTCGCGCACCCAGCCGCGCACGGTGACCGCCTATGGCCCCAATGTGCCGCTCCCCGCTGTGGTCTTCACCTGGCAGCGGCCACGGCTCAACCATCCGGACAGCGCCGCCTTCGCGCTGATCGACAAGATCCTGTCGGGCGGCCAGTCCTCGCGGCTCTACCGGACCTTGGTCTATGAACGGCAGCTCGCGCAGAGCGCCAATACGTTCGACGCGGGCTTCGAGGATGCCGGCATCTTTGCCGCCCAGGCGATCGTCGCCAGCGGCAAGAGCATCGACGAGACCGAGGCTGCGCTCGCAGCGGAGATCGCGCGGTTGCGCGACCAGCCGGTGACCCAGGCGGAGCTTGATGAAGCGCGCAACGAGCTGATTTCCGAAACCCTGTTCGGCCGGGAGACGCCGGAAGGCCGCGCCTTCGAGCTTGGCCAGTCCCTGACCACCGCCAACGATCCGGCCTGGGGCGACCGTCTGCTCGCCGGCGTTCGGCGCGTGACCCCCGCGGACATCCAGCGTGTCGCTCGCGTTTATTTCGCCGACAACAAGCGCGTCTCCCTCCGCTATCTGGACGAATCGCAGCGGCCCGCCAGCACACCGGCTTATGATCCGTCGGCCGCGCATACTGACCCGGCGCTGGGCCGCACCTTCCCGCCCGACACGGCAACCCCGAACCAGCTCGCGCCGGAAGGCCAGCGCGTCGCCCCGCCCGCAGCGGGTCCGCAGCAGCCCTTCGCGGCGCCGACCTTCGCCGAGCGGAGGCTCTCGAACGGCATGCGCGTCGTCGTCGCCCGCTCGACCAATGTGCCGGTCACTTCGATGCAACTCGTCTTCGGCGGCGGCGCCAGCGCCGATCCCGCCGGCCGGCCCGGCGTGGCCAGCATGATGGCCCTGCTCGCCGACAATGGTGCCGGCGGCATGACCGCGCCGCAGATCGCCGCCCGCACCGAATCGCTCGGCGCGCGCATCAGCAGCGCGATCAACCAGGACAGCAGCTTCGCCAGCATCAGCGCGCCGACCGCCAATATCGCGGCGGCGGGCGAAATTCTCTCGATGGTCGTCCGCGACCCCGCCTTCGCCCAGACCGAGCTGGACCGCGAGAAGCGCCGGGCGCTCGATCAGCTGCGCGTGCAGATGCGGGACCCCTCCTATGTCGCGCAGCGCGTCACGTGGCGGGTCGCTTATGGCGAGGCGCCTTATGGCTCGCCGCTGACGGGAACCGCGGCCTCGCTCGCGGCGCTGACCCGGGACGACCTCGTTGCCTATCACGATGCCTGGTGGCGGCCGGACAATGCCACCTTGGTGATCACCGGCTCGATGGACGCCGACGCCGGCTTCGCGCTCGCCGAGCGGCTGTTCGGCAGCTGGGCGGCGCCTGCCGCGCCGATGCCCGCCTTGCCAGCCAACCGCGCCGGCACCGCTGCAGCGCCGCGCGTCATCGTCGTCGATAACCCGGCCTCCGATCAGTCGGCGGTGATGATCGTGACCCGTGGCGTCCCCCGCAACGATGCCGATTATTTCCCGCTGGTCGTCGCCAACAACGCGCTCGGCGGCTCCTCGACGGCAAGGCTGTTCCAGGAGGTGCGCGTGCGCCGCGGGCTCAGCTATGGCGCGAATAGCGGCCTGCCCTCCTATCGCGACGAAGGCCTGCTGGTGGCGACCGCGCAGACCCGCAACACCGGCGCGGTGGAAACGGCGCAGGTGATGATGAACGAGATCCGCCGGATGCGCGACGAGCCGATCACCCCGGAGGTGCTGAACAAGCGCCGCACGCTGCTCGTGGGGGCATTCGGACGGCAGGTGGAGACCACCAACGGCCTCGGCAATTTCCTCGCCGGCCTTGCCGTCCAGGGCCTGCCGATGAGCGAGTTCGGCCGCTACATCCCCAGCCTGCAGGCGGTGACCCCGGCGCAGGTAACCGCTTCAGTCGCCGCCGAGATCGACCCGGCGCAGGCGAGCATCGTCATCGTCGGCCGGGCCAGCGAGTTCCTGGAGGCGCTCAGGGCGCAGCATCCGAACGTGGAGGTGATCCCGATCTCGGAACTGGACTTCGGCTCGGCGTCGCTGAGGGGGGCGGCGCGCTAGCCTGTCTGCTTGCGATTGCATTGACTTGGCCCGGGGGGACGCCCACATGGCGTCTCCCCCCGCATTGCTTCCACCAACGCCCGCTGTCGGGCGCGGCGCGGCTGCAACATGCCGCCAGGAATGCCCGCTCTCATGTTTTCGCGTCTGTTCAAATTCACCTCGCGGGACATGGCGATCGACCTCGGCACCGCCAATACGGTCGTCTATCTTCGCGACAGCGGCATCGTGCTCAACGAAGCCTCGGTGGTCGCGATCGAGACGGTCAACGGCGTCAAGCGGGTGAAGGCGGTCGGCGACGGCGCCAAGCTGATGATGGGCAAGACACCCGACAGCATCGAGACCGTGCGGCCGCTGCGGGACGGCGTGATCGCGGATCTCGACGTTGCCGAGCAGATGATCAAGTATTTCATCCAGAAGGCCCATGGCGGCGCCAGCCGCCTGCCGCGCTGGCCGGAAATCGTGGTCTGCGTGCCTTCGCGCTCCACCTCGGTCGAGCGGCGCGCGATCCGCGACGCCGCCTCCAATGCCGGCGCCCGCCAGGTCTGGCTGATCGAGGAGCCGATGGCCGCCGCGATCGGCGCCGGCCTCCCCGTCACCGAGCCGATCGGCGGCATGATCGTGGACATGGGCGGCGGCACCACCGAGGTCGCGGTCCTGTCCCTGCGCGGGCTCGCCTACAGCAATTCGGTGCGGGTCGGCGGCGACAAGATGGACGATGCCATCGCCTCCTCCATCCGCCGCAATCACAATCTGCTGATCGGGGAAGCCACGGCCGAGCGGATCAAGAAGGAATTCGGCATTGCCAGGCTCCCGGCCGACGGCGTCGGCCTGACCGTGCCGATCCGGGGCCGCGACCTGGTCAACGGCATCCCCAGGGAGATCGCGATCACCCAGGCGCAGATCGCGGACGCCCTGAGCGAACCGGTCGCCCAGATCGTGGAGGCGGTGCGGATCGCCCTCGAGAACACCGCGCCGGAGCTTGCCGCCGACATCGTCGACAACGGCATCGTGCTGACCGGCGGCGGGGCGCTGCTGCGCGACATCGACAAGGTGTTGGCGGACGAGACGGGCCTGCCGGTCACCGTCGCCGACGATCCGCTGATGTGCGTGGCGCTCGGCGCCGGCCGTGCGCTCGAGGACCCGCTCTATCGCGGCGTGCTGACGACCGCCTGAAGTTCAGAAGAAAGGCGCTAGCGCCCCGGCAGCATGCGCCGAAGGACGCGGTCCTTCAGGACGAAATGATGGTAGAGCGCGGCGGCGGCGTGGCCGAGCGCCACGATGATGATCGCCCAGCCGATCTTCTCGTGCCACTCCATCAGCATCTCGTGGGTCGGACGGTTGCCTTCGCCGAACGGGCCGGGAATGAGCAGGCCGAAGAAGCTCATCGCGCGGCCTTCCCACCAGCGGGTGAGGAAGCCGAGCACCGCCTCGGCGGCGAGCAGCACGTAGAGCAGATAATGCACGCCCTTCGCGGCGCGGCCGACCCAGCCGGCCTCCAGACTGGGGACCTGGTGGCTCGGCATCAGCCGCCAGACGATCCGGGTGACGATCAGCAGCGTCAGGATGATCCCGAAGGACATATGCAGCATGACCATCGTCCGGTGCGCCGGGCGCCCGAAGCCGTCCCAGAGCAAGGCAAGCGCGAACTGGGTGATGACCAGCAGAGCCGTCAGCCAGTGGAGCCAGATCGAGACCCGGTCATAGTGCGTCTTGTCGTCGCCGGCGATGATCCGGGTGGCGGTGTCGAAGGCGCCTTCGCGCGATGCCGTCATAGTCGAGTTCTCCAGGCAGGCCTCAACGAGGCACGCATATTTGCGTTCCTGAGACGTCAGGGCGCCTGCGGAACCTCATATTGCCGCACGCTCGCGCCTTGGCCTCAGGCGGTTTCGAGCCTGCGGGACGGGACGTGCCAGGCAATACGTGACTATCCGGATTGACGCGCCTCAGGCCGCCTGCGGAACCTCATACTGACGGGCGGCTTCGGAGAGACGCTCGACGAATTCGGCGACATGCGCATCCTCGATCACCAAAGGCGGCAGCACGCGCATGACATTGTCGCCCGCCGCCACGGTCAGCAGGCCGTGCTCGCGCAGATAGTTCACGAAGGCGCGGCTGTCGGTCTTCATCTTGATGCCGAGCATCAGCCCCATGCCGCGCACGCTTTCGAACAGATGATCGTGATTGGGGATCATCTGCTCCAGCGCACCACGCAGGCGCTCGCCCATGCGGGTCACGTGGTCGAGGAAGTCCTGGTTGCCGATCACGTCGAGCACCGCCTGGCCGGCGGCGCAGGCAAGCGGATTGCCGCCATAGGTCGAGCCGTGCGTGCCGACCACCATGCCGACCGCCGCCTTCTCGCTGGCGAGGCAGGCGCCGAGCGGGAAGCCGCCGCCAATGCCCTTGGCCACCGCCATAATGTCGGGGACGATGCCATATTGCTCATAGGCGAACATCTTTCCGGTCCGCCCGTAGCCGCACTGCACCTCGTCATGGACGAGCATCAGGTCATGCTCGTCGGCGAGAGCGCGGAGGCCCTTCATGAAGCTCTCGCTCGCCGGGCGGATGCCGCCCTCCCCCTGCACCGGCTCGATCAGGAAGCCGGCCGTGTGCGGGCCCATCGCCGCCTTGACCGCATCGAGATCGTCGAAGTCGACGACGGTGAAGCCCGGCAGCAAGGGCGCGAAGCCGTCGCGCATCTTGGGCTGGTTGGTGGCGCTGATCGTGCCGAGCGTGCGGCCGTGAAACGCGTTGGAGAAGGTGATCAGGTCATGCTTCTCGGGATGACCATGATGATGATGATAACGCCGCGCCGTCTTGATCGCGCACTCCACCGCCTCGACGCCCGAATTGGTGAGGAAGACGGTGTCGGCGAAGGTGAGATCGACCAGGCGCTGGGCGAAGGCCTCGCCCTGCGGGCTGCCGTAGAGGTTGGAGACATGGATGAGGGTCGCCGCCTGCTCCTGGATCGCCTTGGTCAGGTGCGGGTGGCCATGGCCGAGCAAATTGACCGCGATGCCGCTCGCGAAATCCAGATATTTCTCGCCCTGCTCGCCATAGAGATACACGCCTTCGCCTCGCACCGGCCGCACCGGCGAGCGCGGATAAACGGGCATGAGGGGCGTGATGGCCATGACGGGCTCCTGTAGCGAAAAGAATGAGTGAAAAAGGCGGCCCTTAACAGGCCGCCTTTCACTCCCCGCTTATAGGGATTTGGGGGGCGCCACGTCAATCGCGGCGCCCCCCATTTCATGCCCGCATTAGAAGCGGCGATTGTCGCGGTCGTGACGCTCGAAACGGACACGCTGCTCCAGTCGGTTCACCTGGCCGCGGAGGCTGAAGAACTCGCGCTGGTTGATGCCGTTGCGCATCGCCAGGTTGAGCTGGAACCGGATCTGCTGGGCCTCGCGGCGCAGGCCGAAAGCCTCGCGGCGGGAGATGCCCGGCGCCCGGTTGATCCGCTGCTCGGCGCGATTCAGATCGCGGAGCAACTCGTTGATCTGGCCCCGGTCGACGCGACCGCGGTTCTGCCAGCCATAACCGGGCTGGGCCATCGCAGCGGTCGGAACAGCCGCGGCAACCGTGGCGGTCGCGAGGGCGGCGGAGATAAGCAACTTACGCATTTCAATACTCCTTTGCTGCTCAAGTGCTGACCCCCTTTTAGGCTTGGGGCCCTGCCCCACCGCTGAATGGGTTCGACAGAATCTGTTCATAAATGTCGCAAGTTGTATGAACAGAATTATCGACGCGTAACATGTCGTCCCCGCGAAAGCGGGAAACCCGCTTACGCGGCGTGAGGAGACCCTAATGACCGGCCGGCACTGGCCGGTTCGGCGTCTGGGCGAGATCGCGCAGCGCGAAGGTCTGCGAGTTCAGCGCGTAGAGCTCGGACTCCGAATAGCCGCCAGCGGCATAGGAATTGCCGAGCGACCAGATCATCGCGACCTGCCGCCGTAGCGCGCGCGCCTGCCCGCGGGTCATTTCGCCATTCTCGCGCGCCCGGCGAATCCGGCGATCAATCTGACGCAATTCGCCGCGCCATTCGTCGCTGCGGACCATCACATAGGGTCGCACGGCATATTGCCTGCGGTCCACGAGGCCGGCCTGGCTAGCGCCGTTGATGCTGAGCGGGCGCCCGGCAAGGGGAGCCGGCTGGCGCATCTGCGCGGCTGCGGGAGTAGCGGCGAGAATGAGAGCGAGCGGCAGCAGGGCGAGGCGCATGGATTCCTCCACGTAATGTCTCGATCGTTACGCTGGCGAAGCTGTGCCTGAGATGAATGTCCGCGGCGCAGCTTGAGTCCGATGGGCGTCTCTTCCAAACAAACCGGATGGGCAGAACCGACAAGGGAAGACACGGCAAGAGGAACCAGGACCCCGCGCTGCTGCGCCGGTTGCTGCGTGCGAAGGACCGGATGGACGCGGCCTCGCATGAAGCATGGCCGGTGGAGCGGCTCGCCGGGGTGAGCGGCGTTTCGGAGGCGCATTTCGCCCGCGTCTTCAGGCAGGCCTTCGGCGCGCCGCCGCACCGTTACCTGCTCACGCGGCGGATCGAGCGGGCTTCGGCTCTGCTCCGCGACACCGATCTGCCGATCCTCGACATCGCCTTCGACACCGGCTGGAACAGCCTCGGCACGTTCGGCCGCACCTTCCGCGATATTACCGGCGAGAGTCCTACCGCGCTCCGCGCCCGGGCGCGGGCGGAGGGCCATGCGGTGTCCGAGGTGCCGCATTGCTTCGTTCGCGCGGCGCAGCGGCCGCATCTCAAAACAGCAGTTTCGGAGAAGCGGCGGCGCGCGGCGGCGGATAGGGGGGACCGCGACGCAACAGAAGGAACGGAAGTATCATGAGCCAGCATGTCGGCGTGGTCGGTCTCTACGTCCACGATCAGGAGGAAGCTCTGGGCTTCTATGTCGGGAAACTGGGCTTCGCGGTTCATACCGACGTGAAGAATGGCGATTATCGCTGGCTGACCATCACCTGCCCCGACCAGCCCGACTTCCAGCTCGGCCTGTTCGCGCCGCAGCCGCCGACGATCGACGAGGACAGCGCACGGGCCTTGCGCGCGCTTGTCGCAAAGGGCGCGATGCCGCCACTGGTCCTGACCGTCGACGATTGCCAGGCAGCCTATGAGCGCTTCCGCGCCGCCGGCGTGGAATTCACCCAGGAGCCGATCGCGCGCTACGGCAGCATGGATGCGAGCTTCCGCGATCCCTCCGGCAATGGCTGGAAGCTGATCCAGAAGCGGTGACGGCGATGCACGCGCAATATTACAGGACGCATTGCGGAGACGAGAAGATGAGCACCGAGACCCCCTCCGATCTGATCGACCGGAAGATCGCCGGCCTCGCCGACTGGCGCGGCGCAACTTTCGCCCGCCTGCGCGCCCTGATCCACGAGGCGGACCCCGAGGTCGAGGAGACGGTGAAGTGGCGTAAGGCCGCCAATCCGCTCGGCGTGCCGGTCTGGGAGCATGCGGGGATCATCTGCACTGGCGAGCTTTACCGCGACAAGGTGAAGCTGACCTTCGCCTATGGGGCCTCGCTGGACGACCCGGCGGGCCTGTTCAACTCCAGCCTGGAGGGCAACACGCGGCGGGCGATCGACATCATGGAAGGCGGCATGGTGGACGCCGTTGCGTTCAAGGCGCTGATACGCGCCGCGGTAGCGCTCAATATGGTCAGGAAGGCCCCGAAGCTCCGCTGACTCCCGGCCTTGGCCGCTGAACCAGCCAGACGCCCGCGCCCAGGGCGAGCCAGGCAAGCCCGGCCAGTTGGGCGGTGACGCCGGCATTCCAGAGCACCAAAGCGGTGATCAGCATGCCGAGCAGGGGCGAGGCGACGTGGTTCAGCCATGACCGGTGGGGCACCCGGCGGAAATGCGCGATGACCGAAAGGTTGACGAACAGGAACCCGATCAGGGCGCCGAAGCAGACCATCGAGGTCAACAGCTCAAGCTGCGACACGAAGAGCAAACCGAGGACGAGGTTGATCGCGGCGACGAGGAAGACCGCACGCTCCGGTACCTTTCGCACCGGATGGACGTGAGCCAGTGACCGTGGCAGCCGGCCGTCGCGGGCCATGGAGTAGATGAGCCGGGCGGTCGCCGCCTGTGCCGCGAGGGAGCCGGCGGTGGCACCGAGCACCACGCCCGGCACCGTGACCAGGAAGCGGAGCCAGGCGCCGCCCACCAAGGCGGCAATGTCGTAGAAGGCCGACCCGGCGGCATCGGCGTCGGCAAAGCCTGTGCGTCCGGGCAGGAACAGGGACGCGAGATAGGTGATGATCACGAACAAGATCGCGGCGATGCAAAGCGACAGGATGGTCGCTTTGGCGATCGCGGCCGGGCCGCCCTGGGCCTCCTCCGACAAGGTGGAGATGGCGTCGAAGCCGAGGAAGCTCAGCACGCCGAGCGAGGCGGCGCCGAGGATGAGGCCGGGGCTGATCGTTGCCGGGTTCCAGAACGGCGCCGCCGACAGATGGGCGCCGCCAACGCCATGCAGCAGGGCGAGAATCGCGGCGCCGGCAAAAGCCAGGAAGATCAGGATCTGGAGGACCAGCAAGGCGATGTTGACCTTCGCCGCAGTCTCGATCCCCAGGAAGTTGATCAAAGTGGTGAAGCCGAGCAGTCCGACGACGCACGCCCATTGCGGAATGACCGGGACCACCGCGTGCAGCGCGATCGCGCAGACCACGTTGGAAAGGGTCGGCAGCAGCAGATAGTCGAGGAGGATCGCCCAGCCAGCGAAGAAGCCGACCGTCTCGCCAAGGCTGCGCGCGCTATAGGTATAGACGGAGCCCGCCATCGGATAGACGCGGGCCATCTCCATATAGGACCGGGCCGTGAACAGCATCGCGACCAGGCCGACAAGGTAGGTCAGCGGGACCATGCCGCCGCTGGCCGCGAAGACGATCCCGAACACCGGAATAGGCGCGATCGGCCCGATGAAGACGAGGCCGTAGATCAACAGGTCGGCAAGGCTGAGCGAGCGCCTGAGCTCCTGGCGATAGCCGAATGCCTCGACGCCCGTTCGCTCGCTCATGGCCGATTCCCCCGGCGACGGCTTACGACGTCAGAAACTCCGCGGCCAGCCCGATTGGCAGAATCTGCAACTCCCCTGTCCTTTCGGTCGGCGCCCGGTTCGGCCATGATCGCGGCATGACACAACCATTGTCCCCGCGCGCGGACGGCGCGCCCTCACGCGTCGCGATCCTGTTATTCGATGAGGTCGAGGTGCTCGACTTTGCGGGTCCGTTCGAGGTGTTCTCGGTGGCCCGCGCCGAGGCCGGAGAGCTCGCTTTCGAAGTGGTCACCGTGGCGCTCGGCGCGGGCCCCGTCGTCGCGCGCAACGGCCTCACAATCCTGCCCGGCTGCACGCCCGACATGCTCCGCGACATCGACATCCTCGTCGTTCCCGGAGGGGCTGGCACTCGCCGCGAGCAGGGCAATCCGGCGATGATCGATTTTCTCTGCGCCGCCAGCGCCTCGGCCGGGCTGACCATGTCGGTCTGCACGGGCGCATTGCTGCTCGGCGCCGCTGGCCTGCTCAAGGGTTTGAGAGCAACGACCCATTGGGCGGCGATGGACGAGCTTAGGGCGCTCGACTGCGGCGCCGAGCTTCATCCGGAGGCGCGGATCATCGACAACGGCAGGCTGATCACCGCGGCCGGGGTCAGCGCCGGCATCGACGCGGCCCTCCATGTCGTCTCACGCTGCTGTGGAGATGCGACTGCGGGGCAGACAGCGCGCTACATGCAATATGACTGGCCCACGGCCGAAACGGAGCAGCGGACCCTCGTCTTTCAGGAGACCTGATTAGCGGGCCGCGGCAGCGGAGGCTTCAGTGGAGACCTGGCCGAAGCGCTGCCGATATTCGCCCGGAGTCACGCCCACCCTTTTGTTGAAGGCGCGGTGCAGGCCTTCCACGCCGCCAAAGCCGGCGCGCTCGGCCACGCGCCCCAGCGTCCAGTCGGATGTCTCCAGCAGCGCCTTGGCGCGGTTCACCCGCGCAATCTCGACGAAGGCGGCGGGGCTGACCCCGGTTTCTTTCTGGAAGACCCGCGAAAAGGTCCGTTCAGACATGGCCGCACGGGAGGCCAGTTCGGGGACGGAAAGATCGCCGCAGGGATCGGCGCTGATGTCGGTGACCAGCTGGCGCAGCCGTGGCGTCGCGGCGGCCTGCACGTTCAGGCCTTCGCTATACTGGGTCTGGCCGCCGGGCCGGCGCATGAAGAGGACCAGGTTGCGCGCCACCGCCAAAGCAAGCTGCGAGCCGCAATCAGCCTCGACGAGCGACAGACAGAGGTCGATCCCCGCTGTCACGCCCGCAGAGGTGTAATAAGGCGGATCGGCCACGAAGATCGCGTCTGGTTCGAGCTGCACAGCCGACCGAAGATTGCGCAACTCCTCGCAATAGCCCCAATGGGTGGTGGCGCGCCGGCCGTCCAGCACGCCGGACGCGGCCAGCACCAAGGCGCCCGAGCAGACACTGCCAAGGCGGCGGGTCGTTGCGGCGCGCACGTTGAGCCAATCCAGCATCCGGCCGTCGCTCGCGCGGCGCAGCGCGTCCCTGCTGCCTCCGGCGACGAGGATGGTGTCGAGATCTGCCGGGAGATCCTCCAGCGCCACCGAGTCGGCGAGGAGCAGGCCGGAATTGCAGCTGATCGTCCCGCCCTCCGGCGAGGCGAGGATGACAGTATAGGGCTGCGTCTCCGCGAACCTGTTCGCCATCGCGAAGACCTCCAGCGGCCCAACGATGTCGAGTGATTGCGCGCCTTCATAGCCGACCAGGGCCACGTTGCGCGGCTGCGATGCCGGCTCCATCATTGGCGTAATATGCAACATAAATGACATTTCTGCCAGACATGATCGCTCCTAGGAGGGTGAGGTCCGAATGACCGGACTTGGAAAGGAATGATCAGATGAAGAAGCAGCCCAAGAAGAAGTGCCTCTGCAACCCCTGCACCTGCGCGCCGAACTGCGCTTGCAAGGGCGTCTGCGCCTGCAATCCGCCGGCCCGCCACTGAGGCTCCTGTTCGAAAGCCCCGTCCGGAGCCGGGCCTCGCCGGTTCCGGACCCCCTCGAAAGGACATCGCCATGCGCATGCTCTTGATCATGGGCAGTTCCCTGGTGCTGACGCTCGGCCTTCGCCTGGTCGATCCGCCCGTCGCTTCGGCGGCGCCATCCTGCAGCCAGACCATTACCGCAGGCTGAGCGGGAGGCGATGATGCTCGTCCTACCCCTCTTTACCGGCCTCGTCCTGGCACCGGCGGTCGCGGCCTTCGCGATGCTCACCGGCTTTGATCGCGAGCGCGCCTTCTATCCTTTGCAACTGATCCTGTTCGCCCTGCTCTACATTCTCTTCGCGGCCATTGCGGGCGGCGGAGGCCTCCTGCTCGCGGAGATGCCGGGCCTGCTGCTCTTCGGCGCGGCCGCGGTGATCGGTTTCCGGACCAGCCTCTGGATCGTCGTCGCCGGCCTGTTCTGCCATGGCCTTTTCGACGCCGTCCACGGCGCGCTTATCATCAATCCCGGTGTCCCCGGCTGGTGGCCTGCCTTTTGCGGTGGCTATGATGTCACCGCCGCCCTTTGCCTCGCCTTCAGCCTGCGGCGCGATCGTCCAGCAGCCGTGCTTAAGAACTGCTGACGCTCACCGCCTCGCCAGGTCCCCCGCCGCGAAATGGGCCAGCTGATCGGCATGCGCCTTCTGGAAGGCCGGGCGGGCGGTGGCGCGCTGCACATATGCGCGGCAGGCGGGATAGTCCCCCAGGCCATCGAACCGGTCCACCAGCCGCAGCACATCCGCCATCACGATGTCGGCGATGGAGAAGGCGCCGGCAAGCCACTCGCGGCCCGCAAGCACAGGCTCGAGATGCTTGAGTCGGTGGGTCTTCAGGAAATCTTCGAACATGCCGAAGCCTTGCGACTCGGTGTCACCTGAGAAGATAAAAAGCGACCAGGGCAGGCTCGCCATCTCGACCGAGTTGAGCGCCGCGAACAACCATTCCTTCGCCTCGCCGCGGGCAGGTTCGTCGGCCGGCAGCAAAACGGGGTTGCGCTCGCCGAGATGCAGCAAGATCGCGCCGCTCTCGAAGACCGAGACGCCGCCATCGGTCAGCCATGGCACCTGGCCGAAGGGCTGCTGCGGAGGCGGCGCGGCCTTGTGGTCGCCGAACTTCAGGGTCTCGACCCGGTAAGGCAGGCCCGCTTCCTCAAGCGCCCAGCGCACGCGCAGGTCCCGCACGAAGCCGCGCGGGGGCCCCGGCACCCAGTCGAAGGTGGTAAGGACCAACTCGCCCATCCGCTCAGGCCTTCGTCTTCCAGCCGCTCCTGAGCAGGGCGTAGCAGATCAGGCCGAGCGCGATGTTGATCGCGAGCAGCAGCAAGGCGCCGAACAGGATCGGCGAATCGGCGACGCCGAGGAAGCCGTAACGGAAGCCCGAAATCACGTAGAAGAAGGGATTGGCGTGGCTGATCGCGGCGAAGGTCGGCGCGAGTGCATCCACCGAATAGAAGGTGCCGGAGAGCAAAGAGAGTGGCGCGACGATGAAATTGCCGACCGCCGCGGCATGATCGAACTTCTCCGCCCAGATCGAAGTGATCAGGCCTAGGAAGGACAGCATCAGGCTCCCCATCAGGCCGAACCACAGCACCGCCCAGAGGTGGACCGGCCAGACATGGACGCCCGGCCAGAACTGCATCGCGACGAATACGGCGGTGCCGACGAGGAAGGCCCGGGTCACCGAGGCGCCGGCCATGGCGAGCATCAGCTCGCCGGTGGAGAGCGGTGGCATCAGATAATCGACGATCGTCCCCTGCACCTTGCCGACCAGCAAAGAGAAGGAGCTGTTGGCGAAGGCGTTCTGCAGCATGCCCATGACAATCAGGCCGGGCGCGATGAAATCGGCGAAGTGAATCTGGCCACCGCCGACAGGCACCATCCGCCCGGAACGACCCAGAGCGACGGTGAAAATCACCAGAAACAGCAAGGTGGTGAGCGCCGGCGCCCAGATGGTCTGCAGCTGGACCTTGAAGAAACGCCTCACCTCCTTCACATAGAGGGTCTGAAGGCCGCCCCAATTGACGTTCCTGATGACGGGAACGCCCGGGGCGGTCCGGACCCAATTCGAAGGCTGGTCGCTCACAGCGCCGTCGCTAGTCGCAGACGCCGTGACCCGCAAGCCGTACGCCGAGGAAGATTGCATGTCCCTGTCCTGGACCGACGAACGAATCGACCGCCTGAAAGAGCTCTGGAGCCAGGGCAAGACCGCGAGCTTCATCGCCGAGGAGCTTGGCGGGGTCTCGCGCAACGCCGTAATCGGCAAGGCCCACCGCCTGGGCCTGCAGTCCCGGCCCTCGCCGGTGAAGCCGAACGAGCCCGCCCCCAAGGCGAAGGCGAAGGTGCGCGAGAAGGCCGAGGCCGCCGCGCCCGCGCCGAAACCAACCCCCGCTGCCACGCCCGCCGCGCCCTGGGAGGATGACGGCGCCGAGGCACCCGCGCCGCGCCCCGCCGCGCGCGAGGCCAGTGACAAGCCGACCGCCCCAGCCGAGCCGCAGCCCGTGGTGCGCTCGATTGGCCCGGGCGGCTTCATCCGCCAGGGCCCCAGCGACCAACAGGCGCCGATCCCGCCCGCGCCGCCGCGCCGCCTGGTGCCTGCCAAGCCGAGCCCCGAGGTCGCCGACAAGACCAGCCTGCTCGATCTCAACGAGCGGATCTGCAAATGGCCGATCGGCCATCCGGGTGAGCCCGATTTCCACTTCTGTGGCAACCAGGCCAATCCGGGCTTCCCTTATTGCGTCGAGCATTGCGGCGTCGCCTATCAGGCGCAGCTGCCCCGCCGCGACCGCAAGCCGCCGCCGCCTTTGCCCTTCGGCGGGCCACGGGTCCGTTAATCACGGAGACTTGGCACGGCCTTCACGCTGCGCTTAGGTGGGGCGGTGCAGGCTTCCTTGATCCGGTTCGCGGCAGCGCTTTTCCTTTGCGTCTGGGTCGTCGCGGCGCATGCCTCACCTCAGCCTTACGCACCTGCGCCCGACGTTGACCGGATCGTCTATCGCCACGCGGCCCTGATCGACGGCACTGGCGCGCCAGTGCGGCGGGACGTGGCGGTGATCACACGGGGGCCGCTGATCGAGGCGGTGGTCGCCGACGCCTCGCTCACTCGCGCGCAGCTTGCCGGGACGCGGACAGTCGATCTTTCCGGCCGCTTCCTCCTCCCCGGCCTGATCGACAGCCACCAACATCTGGCGACGCCGCCCAATCGCGCCCGCGCCGAGGCGCAGATGCGGCGTGATATCTACAGTGGAATCACCGCGACACGGATCATGGCCGACGATCTGCGCTCGATCGCCGAGCTGGACCGGGAAGCGCGGACCGGCGAGATTGCCGGGCCCGATCTCTATTTCGCCGCCTTGGTCGCCGGGAACAGTTTCTTCCAGGATCCGCGCACGCGGGCGATCAGCGGGGGCGGCTGGACGCCGGGGCGGACCCCTTGGGCGCAGGCGATCGATGAGCGCACGGACATCCCGCTCGCCATCGCAGTCGCCAGGGGGACCGGGGCGACCGCGCTGAAAATCTACGCCAATCTAACGGCCGATCTCGTGCGCCGACTCGTTGCGGAGGCGCATCGCCAGCATTTCCCGGTCTGGGCGCATGGCGCGGTCTTCCCGGCCCGACCCGCCGAAGTGATCGCCGCAGGCCCGGATACGGTCTCCCACACCTGCTATCTCGCCTATCAGCTGAGCGCACAGCCGCCGCGAAGCTATCAGCAACGGACGCCGGTCGATCCTGCGCCGTTCGCCCGTGGCGACAATCCGGTGATGGCCGGCCTCTTACAGCAGCTACGCGAGCGGGGGATCGTGCTCGACGCCACCTTGCGCGTCTATCAGTCCGGCGAGCGCAGCGCGGTCGCGAATGGCCGGCCGCCGCTCTGCACTTTGGACCTCGCCGCGCGCCTCACGGCCCAGGCGCATCGCGCCGGCGTGCTGATCTCCGCCGGCACCGATGGCGACACCGGTGTGGACGCGCTCTACCCTGCCTTGTTCGATGAACTGGAGTTGCTCGTCCACCGCGCCGGGATGACGCCCTTGCAGGCGATCCGCGCGGCGACGCAGGTCGGCGCGATGGCGATGGGCCAGAGCCGGACGATGGGCGTGATCGCGCCGGGGTTTGCCGCCAATCTGGTCGTGCTGGAGCGCGATCCGGCTGCGGACATCGCGAACATGCGCAGCGTCCTGTTCACGGTGAAGGCCGGCCGCCGCTTGGACCGCGCCGACTACCGCCCGGTGACGCGCGAGGAGATGGGAGATGACGATGACTGAGGGCTTCGGCCGCCGCGCCTTTCTCGGTGGTCTCGGCGCCGCCGCTTTGGCTCTCCCCGCCGGGCTCCGCGCGCAGGCGCCGCGCCGGCAACGCGACCTGCTGATCGTCAACGCGCTGGGCGGATTCGGCAATCCCAATGGCGAGTCGGACGACATGCTCTCGCCCCGCGTCCTCGCTGACGCGCGGGCCTCCGGCATGAACGTGGTCAACCAGACGCTCGGCTACGTCGCGGGCGAGATGGACCCGTTCGATTACACGGTGCAGGATATCGCGACCTGGAATGTCCGGCTGCGCGATCATCCGGCCGATGTGCTGCAGGTGCTCACCGCCGCCGACCTGCTCCGCGCGAAGCGCGAGCGGAAGATCGGCGTGATCTACGGTTTCCAGAACAGCGTGATGATCGGCACGAACCTGGAGCGCGTGGCGACCTTCGCCGGGCTTGGCGTGCGGGTGATCCAGCTCACCTACAATCCCGCCAACCGCGCCGGCGACGGCTCCATGTCGCCGGAGAATCGGGGACTGACACCGTTCGGGCGGGAGCTGGTCGCGGCGCTCAATGCCAGCCGCCTCATGGTCGATCTCTCGCACAGCGGCGAGCGCACCTGCCTGGAGGCCGCACGCCTTTCCCGCCAGCCCATCTCGATCAACCATACCGGCTGCCGCGCGCTGTGCGACCTGCCGCGCAACAAGACGGATGCGGAATTGCGGTTGGTGGCGGAGCGGGGCGGGTTCGTCGGCATCTATTTCATGCCCTTCCTCAGCCCCGACAGCGTCGCCGAGCCGGCAGACGTGGTCGCGCATCTGGAGCATGCGGTGAACATCTGCGGCGAGGATCATGTCGGGATCGGCACGGACGGCGGGACGACCGGGGTCGACGACATGGCCGCCTATCGCGCCCGCATCCGCGCCGAGATCGCGCAGCGCCGCGCCATGGGGATCGGCGCGCGGGGCGAAAACCCGGACACCCTCCCCTTCGTCGAGCGGCTCAGCGGACCGGGGCAGTTTCACGACCTGATCCGCCTGCTCGAGGCCCGCCGCTGGCCGGCGCGGCGGATCGAGAAGGTGATGGGGCTCAACTTCCTCGGCTACGCCCGGGAGATCTGGGGTTAGTAGATCACCAGTGCCCGCACCTCGATGCTCTCGCGCTCTGGAGCGTTGGCGGGGCTTTGCGGATCCTCGAAGGCGCTGTGCGCGGTGAAGCGGGCGACGTCTTCGGCGCTGTCATAGCCCTTGATCAGGATCGCCTCGTCCGGCGCGAGCTGCGGGAAATAATACCAGCGCTGGCCGGGG